>NZ_JAJPWR010000033.1:0-100587 GCF_046548995.1 Amycolatopsis sp. lyj-109 | reverse complement strand
ATCCAGCAGATGCCCTCTCACTTAAGGTCTGTTTGTTCCCTAGACAAGAACAATCATCCCAGGTCAGAGGGCATCTGCCCGTTTACGACATACCCCCGGCCAGCACATTCACCGGTGGATCCGGGTCCGGCGTCCCGAATGAGTCATTCGCGACGCCGGACCGGGTCCGCCGGTCGCCGGCGGGCATACTCGACGCGTGTCCTCGAGCAGCACGGAACCCCGGCGGGTGACGATCCACGACGTCGCCCGCTCGGCCGGGGTCTCCCGGCAGACCGTCTCCCGCGCGCTGAACGACAAGGGCGAGATCGGCGGCTCGACCAAGCAGCGCGTCCTCGACGCCGCCCGCGAGCTCGGGTACCGGCCCAGCCGGTTCGCCCGCGGGCTGGTCCGGCCGGACACGACCACGATCGGCCTCGTCGTGCCGGACCTGCTCAACCCCTTCTTCACCGAGGTCGCCTCCGGCGCGCTGGAGGCGGCCCGGGCCCGCGGCTGGCACGTCGTCGTCCACGACACCGCCGACGACCCCGACCAGGAACTCGCCACGCTGCAGGTGATCGGCACCCAGGTCGACGCGGTCACCGGCTACTTCGGCCGGTCCGACGAGGACCTCGACCGCCTCACCGCGGGCATCCCGGTCGTCCTGATCGGCCGCGAGCCGTGTACCCCGCGGTTCAGCGGGATCGGGATCGACGGCGAAGACGGCGTCCACGAGGCCGTCGCCCACCTCGTCTCGTGCGGGCACCGGCGGATCGCCATGCTCGACGGGAACCCCGCCCCGAGCGTCCGCCGCCGGTGGTTCCTGCGGGCCGCCGCCGAGTGCGGCGTCTCCGTGGCCCCCGGCTGGATCGCCACCGGCGCGCAGACCGTCGACGGGGGCGGCGCCGCGCTGGCCGCCCTGCTCGCCGCCCACCCCGACGTCACCGCGCTGTTCGCCTTCAACGACGTGATGGCCATCGGCGCCCTGCGCGAGGCCCGTCGCTTCGGCCTGCGCGTGCCCGCCGACCTCGCGGTGATCGGGTTCGACGGGCTCGCCCTCGGCACCCTGGTCGAGCCCGAGCTCTCGAGCGTCGCGATCGACACCCGCGCGGTCGGTGCGCTGGCCGTCGAGCAGGCGGCCCGCCTGGTCACCGGCGCGGCGCCCCTCGAACCCGCCGAACTGGTCGTCCGCGCCCGTCTCCACCTGCGCGAATCCGCCTGATCCCTTGACACCCGGTCCCGCCGCGCAGCACACTGCGGAGCGGTCCGTGAACGTTCACGGGAACGTTCTCGGGCGCCTGCCGAACGCGGAAAGGACCCCATGTCGTACCTCGAAGACCCCGGCCCCGGCCGCGGTTCGCTTCCGCCGCGCGCGGCCTTCACCTCCGACGCGCCGTCGCTGTCGCTGAACGGCACCTGGCGGTTCCGGCTGTCGCCGGGTCTCGCGGCCGCGCCCGCGGGGGTCGAAGCCGAGGACTTCGACGACTCGGCGTGGGACGAGCTGCCGGTGCCGTCGCTGTGGCAGCTGCAGGGCCACGGGCGCCCGGCGTACACGAACGTGCCCTACCCGTTCCCGGTCGACCCGCCGCACGTGCCGTCGGACAACCCCACCGGCGACCACCGGCTGCGGTTCGACCTGCCCGCGGACTGGCCCGCCGGGTCCGCGGTGCTGCGCTTCGACGGCATCGACTCCTGCGGCCGGATCTGGCTCAACGGCACCGAACTCGGCGTCACGCAGGGCAGCAGGCTGCCCTCGGAGTTCGAGGTCGGGCCGCTGCTGCGGCCGGCCGGGAACGTCCTCGTGGTGCGCGTGCACCAGTGGTCGGCCGGCAGCTACCTCGAAGACCAGGACATGTGGTGGCTGTCGGGCATCTTCCGCGCCGTCACCCTGCTCGCCCGCCCGGACGGCGGCATCGGCGACTACTGGGTCCGCGCGGACTACGACCACCGCACCGGCCTGGGGACGGTCCGCGTCGAGACCGGCCCGGACGTCCTGCTGGACATCCCCGAGCTGGGCGTCACCGGACACCCGGCCGGGGAGGCGCTGGAGCTGCCGGTCGAACCGTGGAGCGCCGAGACCCCGCGGCTGTACGACGGCACGCTGGCGACCGCGGCCGAGCGGGTGCCGGTGCGGATCGGCTTCCGGACCGTGACGATCGAGGACGGGCAGCTCAAGGTCAACGGCCGTCCGCTGATGCTGCGCGGGGTCAACCGCCACGAGCACGACCCGCGCACCGGGCGCGTGGTCTCGCCGGAGACGGCGCTGGCCGACGTGCTGCTGATGAAACGGCACAACGTCAACGCCGTCCGGACCAGCCACTACCCGCCCGACCCCGCGTTCCTCGAGCTGTGCGACGCGTTCGGCCTGTGGGTGATCGACGAGTGCGACCTGGAGACCCACGGTTTCGAGCCGCTGGGCTGGGCCGGCAACCCGAGCGGTGAGCCGAGGTGGGCCGAGGCGTACCTCGACCGGATGCGGCGCACGGTCGAGCGGGACAAGAACCGGCCCAGCGTGATCCTCTGGTCGCTGGGCAACGAAAGCCACACCGGCGAGAACCTCGCGCGGATGGCGGACTGGGTGCGTCACCGCGACCCGACGCGGCCGGTGCACTACGAAGGCGATCACGACTGCGCCTACGTGGACGTGCACAGCCGGATGTACGCCACGCACGAGGACGTCGAGCGGATCGGCCGCCGGGACGACGACAACGCGCGTCGCCGGGACCTGCCGTTCCTGCAGTGCGAATACGGGCACGCGATGGGCAACGGCCCGGGTGGCCTGCTGGAGTACCGCGAGCTGTTCGAGCGGTACCCGAACTGCCAGGGCGGGTTCCTCTGGGAGTGGATCGACCACGGCCTCGCCGCCGGCGGGCACTTCGCCTACGGCGGCGACTTCGGCGAGCCGATCCACGACGGCAACTTCGTCATCGACGGCCTGGTCTTCCCCGACCGGACGCCGTCGCCGGGGCTGATCGAGTTCGCCAAGGTGATCGAGCCGGTCCGGATCGACGCGGACGCGTCCGGGATCCGGGTGAGCAACCACTACGACTTCGTCGGCACCGGGCACCTGACGTTCACCTGGACGCTGGAAGAGGAAGGAATCCCGGTCGCCGAAGGCGTTCTCGACGTGCCCACCATCCACTCCGGACAGAGCGCCGTGGTCCCGGTGCCCGGCCTGCCCGCGACGGGCGGGGAGTCGTGGCTGACCGTGTCCGCGTCGCTGACCTCGGCGACGGCGTGGGCGCCGGCCGGGCACGTCGTCGGCTGGGGTCAGCTGGCGGTGTCGGCGGCACCGGTCGCGACGCCGCTGCCGCCCCGCGGGCCGGTGTTCCGCACCGGCGGACGGCTGGTGCTGGGCGCCGGCGAGTTCGACCCGGCGACGGGCATCCTCTCGGCCTTCGGCGGGCACGCGGTGCACGGCCCGCGGCTCGACGTCTGGCGCGCGACGACCGACAACGACCGGGGCGAGTTCGCGGGGCGCCCGGCCGCCGACCAGTGGCGCGAGGCCGGGCTGCACCGGATGCAGCACCGGGTGATCACGATCGACGCCGACGGCGAAGAACTGGTGGTGCGCACGCGGGTCGCCCCGCCGGCGCTGCCGTTCGGGCTGTTCGCGGACTACACGTGGACGGCGTTCGGCGACCGCCTCCGGCTGCGGGTCGAGGTGACCCCGGACGGCGAGTTCCCCGGCACGCTCCCCCGCCTCGGGCTGGCGATGGCGATCCCGGGCGCGCTGGGTTCGGCCGAGTGGTTCGGCGGCGGCCCGGGCGAGGCGTACCCGGACAGCCGCCAGGCGGCGCGGATCGGCCGGTTTTCCAGCAGCGTCGACGGTCTCCAGACGCCGTACGTGTACCCGCAGGAGAACGGCAACCGCACGGCGGTCCGCTGGGCCCGGCTGACGGCCCCGGACGGGACGGGCATCCGCGTGGACGGCGACCCGGCCTTCGACTTCACGGCCCGCCGCTGGACCGCGGCGGCCCTGGAGGAGGCACAGCACACCGATGATCTGGTGCCGGACGACGTGGTGCACCTGACGCTGGACGTGGCCCAGCAAGGGCTGGGGACGGCGTCGTGCGGGCCGGGGGTGCTGCCGCGGTACCGGCTGGTGCCGCAGAAGACCGAGTTCACGCTGTGGTTCCGGGCGGTGCCGGGCCACTAGGGCCCGCGCGCGGGCCCTAGTGGCCCGGCACCGCCCGGCTCAAGCGCCCCAAGGCGGCCTTGGTTGCGTCTGACGCACCGAAGGCCGCCTTGGGTGCGTCAGACGCACCGAAGGCCACATTGGGGCGCATGGACCGCGGCAACCTCGCCGGGCTTGGTGAGCGAAGCCCGGGTCAGCTTCGCAGCATCGGCGGGTACAGCACTTCCGCCTCGCCCCGCCGGTACAGCCGGGCCGGACGGCCACCGTCGCGGGTGGTCGTCCCGCCGGTCGGCGCCAGCAGCCCCTCCGCTCCCGTCACCTTGCGGTGGAAGTTGCGTGGGTCCAACCGCGTGTCCCACACCAGCTCGTACACCCTCCGCAGCTCCGCGACCGTGAACTCCGGCGCGCAGAAGGCCGTCGCCAGCGGGGAATACTCCAGTTTCGCGCGCGCACGCTCCACGCCGTCGGCCAGAATGCGGTCGTGGTCGAACGCCAGGCGCTCCGCCCGCAGCGACCGCACCGGTGCCCAGCGCGCCTCCGCCGCGTCCGTGCCCGCGCGCGGCACCGGCAGGTCCGGGGCCAGCGCCAGGTACGCCACCGTCACCACCCGCATCCGCGGGTCCCGGCCCGGCGCGCCGTAGCCCGCGAGCTGTTCGATGTGGACGGTCCCGGGCGCCAGCCCCGTCTCCTCCGCCAGCTCGCGGCGCGCCGCGTCCGCCAGGTCCTCGTCCTGCCGGACGAAGCCGCCCGGCAGCGCCCACTCCCCCTCGTACGGCGGCACTCCCCGGCGCACCAGCAGCGCGCACAGCTCGTCTCCGGTCAGGGTGAGCACGACGAGGTCCACGGTGACGGCGAACGGCGGGTGACCCATGCCACCACCCTAATCGTCATCTTGACGATTAGCCAGTCGACCCCATATCGTCACCACGACGATAAGAGGAGGCTCCATGGCCGACATCGACCGCCGGTTCGGGTTCCGGCACCTGCGCGGTGCCCCCACCGTGCACATCCGCCACTACCGCCGCGGCAAGCTCGCGCACGACGGCGTCGGCTTGTCCTTCTGGTACCGGCCGCTGACGGCGGTCGTCTCGGAGGTCCCGGTCGACGACCGCGAGCTGCCGCTGCTGTTCCACGCCCGCACGGCCGACTTCCAGGACGTCACCGTCCAGCTCGCGCTCAGCTTCCGGATCGAGGACCCGGCGCTGGCCGCGCAGCGCATCGACTTCTCCATCGACCCGGACACCGGCCGTTGGAGAAGCGACCCCCTGGCGCAGATCAGCGGGCTGCTCACCGAGAACGTCCAGCAGTACGCCGTGGAGGTGCTGACCCGCATCGACCTGGCGACCGCGCTGGCCGACGGCGTGAGCGCGGTCCGGGACCGCATCCGCGCCGGCCTGGCCGAAGAGGACACCCGGCTCGCGCAGACCGGCTCGGCCGTGATCGACGTCCGCGTCGTCGCGATCCGGGCCGAGCCCGACGTCGAGAAGGCGCTCCAGACGACCGCGCGGGAGAAGGTGCAGCAGGAGGCCGACCGCGCGACCTTCGAGCGGCGCGCGCTCGCCGTCGAACGCGAACGCGCGATCAGCGAAAACGAGCTGCAGAACCAGATCGAGCTGGCCCGCCGCGAGGAGCAGCTGCTCGTCCAGCGCGGGGCGAACGCCCGCCGCCAGGCCGAAGAAGCCGCGGCGGCGAACCACATCGAGACGGAGGCGCAGGCTTCGCGCGAAGAGCGGCTCACGCTGGTCAAGGCCGAGGGCAAGCGCGCCCTCGGCGAAGCCGAAGCGGCGGGTGAGGCGGCCCGGCTGGCGGCGTACCGCGACCTGCCCGAGGGCGTGCTGACCGGGCTGGCGCTGAAGGAACTGGCGGGGAACCTGCCGCGGATCGACAGCCTGGTGCTGACCCCGGACCTGCTCACGCCGCTGCTGACGAAGCTCGGCGTCCGCTCGTGAGCCTCGCCCCGCGGGTCGTGCTCGTCCACCGCCGCACCGAGCTGGCCGAGCTCGTCGCCCGGCACGGCACCCGCGGCCAGGCCGAGTTCTTCCTGCGCACCCGCGGCCGGGACCTCGCCGAGGTGTCGGCCGCGGACGCGGCCCTGCGCGCCGCGCTCGCCGCGGCCGGTGCCGCCATCCCGCTGGACTGGCGCCGCGGCGAGGTCGAACGCGCGGATCTCGACCGGTTCCTCTTCACCCCGGAGGACGTCGTGGTCGTCGTCGGGCAGGACGGCCTGATCGCGAACGTGGCCAAGTACCTCGACGGCCAGCCGGTGATCGGGGTCGCGCCGGGCGAGCCCGGCGTCCTGGTCAAGCACCCGGTCGAGGCCGTCGCCGATCTCGTCCGGTCCACGACCGACGTCGAGCACCGGACGATGGCCGAGCTCATCGCGGACGACGGCCAGCGGCTGCTCGCCCTGAACGAGATCTACTTCGGGCACGCCGGGCACCAGACGGCCCGCTACCGGCTGGGGGTCGGTGGCGGGCGGGCGGAACGCCAGGCGTCGTCGGGAATCCTGGTCGGGACGGGCACCGGGGCGACCGGCTGGTGCGGATCGGTGTGGCGGGAACGAGGCAGCGGGCTGCCCCTGCCGGCCCCCGGCGAGGCGCGGCTGGTCTGGTTCGTGCGGGAGGCGTGGCCGTCGCCGTCGACCGGGACCGCCTGCACCGAGGGTGAACTGACGCGGGCGCCGCTGACGGTCGAGGTCGAATCCGACCGTCTGGTCGCGTTCGGTGACGGCCTCGAAGCCGACACGGTCGCCCTCACCCGCGGCCAGACGGCGACCTTCGCTCCTGCAGCGAAGACCGTCCGCCTGGTGCGGTGACGGAAGGGACGACACGCGTGTTTGAAAGGACGACACGCGTGATCGGAGGGACGACACGGCGTGGGGGCGTGTCGTCCGGCTCAGGTGCCGTAGCGGGACTTTACGATCGACGGCGTGTCGAGGTTGTGGCCCGCGTCCATGCTCTGCGCCAGCCGCAGGTACTGGCCCTCGGCCCACATCAGCGGGCCCGCGCTGCCGGTCGGGCGGCCGAGGCCGAAGCAGCCGACGTCCGCACGGTCCCAGACCTGCTCGGGTACGAAGTACCCGTCGTTGACCGAGTCCGCCATCGACTTCAGGTACACCGCCGCCGAGCGGCCGTTGGCGAGCTCGTACTGCCCGCGCTCCCCCGACAGCACCGGCCACAGCCGCCCGAACCGCTGCGCGCCACCGGCCGGCCAGCCGCTGCAGTTCGCCGTGCTCTCGCCGTAGTTGTCGTGCGGGTAGCGGTGGAAGTAGACGTCGCCGTTGGGGAGCGTCACCTGGACCGCCGAGTTGCCGTCCGAGGCGGCGGCCGTCGGCGCCACCGAGTTCGCGATCGTCGCGTCGCCGGCCGGGCGGATGCCGAGCCGCACCAGGTCGAGGAAGCCGAAGTCGGTGACGTCGTGCTCGTAGAAGCAGCCTTCGTCGAAGCAGATCGTCGCGGTGTCGTCGGGGTTGCCGCCCCGGTCGAGACGCTCGTAATAGGTGTGGCCGCCCCAGTAACCGGACGTCGTCACCGTCCAGCCGGCCAGGGAGTTGCGCCAGGAGTCCGCAGTGGACTCCCACGACGACGCGCTCGCGGTGTCGCCGTTCGCCCGCGCGATGGCCCCGGCCGCGATCAGCCCGGCGATCTCCGCCGCCACCGACGACGGCGACTTGCCGTACTGCTCCTCCCACCGCTCGGTGGTGTCCGGGCCGGTGGCGACGATGTGGTTCGCGGTCGTCTTGACCTTGGCGTAGGTCGACGCGTCGGTGAGACCGGTCAGCCAGGCCAGCAGGATCGCATCGGCGTCCTGATCGAGCTGTTCGCAGCAGCCGAGCTGCTGGGCGCTCGCGCCCGCGACGCCGGAAACCGGGCTGTAGCGCGGGAAGGACCCCGCCGGATAGGTCATGCCGTCACCGGCGGTGGGGCTGCCGATCCACTGCGAGTTCCAGAGGAACTGGGCCATCCGCTTGGCCTGCGCGCTGTCGCCCGCGGCCAGCAGACCGGTCGCCTGCTGGTAGAGGTCTCGGCCCCAGACGCGGTGGTAGCCGTCGTTGAGGTGGCCGCCGTCGGTGAAGTCACCCCACGGGGTGGCCAGGCCCGCGACGCTCGCGCCCGGGTGCTGCTTGTCTTCGGCCGTCTTCAGCGCCATCGCCGCGACGTAGTAGGTGCGCCGTCGTTGCGTGTCACCGGAAACGCTCGCCGGAGCGGGTTTCAGGCTCCCCACGTAGGAGTTCCAGCCGCTGCGGTAGGACGTCGAGACGGCCGCGAAGCCGCTGCTCAGCGACGCGCTCGCGGCCGAGGACGCGGCGGCCGCGGTGCCGCCGTAGCCGAGCGCGGCGGTGAACGTCGTGTCCGTGCCGACCGGGATCTGGCCGCACTGGACGACGTTGCCGGTGCCGGAGATGGCGTCGAACTGGTTGTTCAGGGCCTTGTCGGCGCGCAGGTCGACCAGGCAGTCGCTGGCCGCGCCGCTGTAGCCGTTGTCGTGCGCGGTGAAACCGGTCGAGACGCGCAGCGCGGAGACGACCGTCGTGGCCGTTCCGCCGAACAGCGTCTCGGTGCCGCTCGCCATCAGGGCGCCGGAAGAGTCCCACCAGGCGTTGTCGTCGGCTCCGCCGCCCGCCATCGACGGGTTGGCCAAGAGGTACAGGCGGTAGGTGCCGCCGTCGAGCGACTGGAACCTGGTGTTCGTGACCAGCGTCGCGCGGGCCGGGTCGGTGACGTAGTTCGTGGTGATCCGGTACTTCCCGCTCTTGGCCGTGTTGGTGACCGTGTACTGGAGCGCCTTCTCGTCCGGCATGGACACGACGTGGTTCGTGGCGTCGCGTTCCAGGTCGACGAAGCTGGAGCCGTCGGTGACGACGAACTGCATGTCCTGCATGTTGGCCACGTCGGCGCGCGGGTAGAAGACCTCGGACGTGACGCCGTTGGCGACGGTGAACCAGACCGGGCTTGCGGTCGTCGTGGACGTGCCGAGGGCGGACTTGTTGCCGGTGGCCCACGAGGCTCCGCCTCCGCAGCAGTCCGTTGCGGTTCCGCTGGCCAGTGCTGTACCGGGTAGTGCTCCGGCGAGCAGTATCGCTGTTCCGGCGCAGGCCAGGACTGCTCTCCACCTGATCATCGGGGTCCTCCGACGGCGTTGTCGTCAATATGTTGTGGGCCGCAACATATTGAGCCGTCGGCGGGTGACACGCAATGTCCGATCGGGCTTTATCGATCCAGGAGGGGTTGTCCCTACGCGTCGGCGATGCGGTCCAGCCACTCGGCCATCAGAACGCGTTCCGCGCCGGTGAGGGCGGTTGCGCCGTCGAGGGTGGCCCGTAGCGCGATCGCGCGTTCCGGCAGGTCCGATCCCGCCGGTTCCGTGGTGCCCGTCAGGATGCGGGCCAGCACGGTCTCCCGTGCGGTCGCCGACAGTTCCGGGTCGCGCTGGTCCTCCGGTGTGGCGATCTGCGTCAGGACGACGCCCATCCCGGCCGCGTGCGTCAGGCGAGCCGCGCGCTCGACGCTCACCCGGAGCCGGCCCGCCGCCGCGACGCGCTCGACGATCGCGTGCAGCATCCCTTCCGCCTCCCGTGCGGCCGGCGAGGTGCGGCCCGGGCGGGCGTCGCCGTACATGAGCACGTAGAACTCCGGGCGGGACAGGCCGAACTCGATGTGCAGGTCCCAGCCGCGGCGGAGGTCCTCGACCGGGTCGCCCGTCGAGCCCAGCTCGCGCTTGCTCTTGAGGTACTCGTCGAAGCCGTACGCGGCGACCGCGTCGAGGAGGCCGTCCTTGTCGCCGAAAAGCCGGTACAGCGCCGGCGGCTGGACACTCGCCGCCGCGCTGACCGCGCGGGTCGAGAGGCCGTCCCGCCCCTCCGCCACGAGCAGCGCGGCCGCCGCTTCGAGGATGCGGACCCGGGTGTCCACCGCCGTCTTCGTCGCCATGGTTCCAATGCTAACAAGACCGGGATAGCACCCGTTCAGCCGCCGAGGTGGGCCTCCGCGACGCGACGGGCGAGCCGGCGCAGGAGCGGCGCCGCCTCGGCCATGCACCGCGCCGGGTCCGGTTCCAGGTCGGTCAACGCGTACGCGGCCGCGATGCCCGCGTCCGCCAGCCGCGCCGACGACAGCCGGCAGCGTCCGGACACCGCGACGCACGGGATGCCCCGCGCCGCCGCGGCCCGGGCCACCCCGGCCGGGGCCTTGCCGGACAACGTCTGCTCGTCGAGCGAGCCCTCGCCGGTGACCACCAGCGAGGCCCCGGCCAGGGCCGCCTCGAACCCGAGCAGGTCGAGCAGCAGCTCGATGCCGGGTCGCGTGCGGGCACCCAGCACGGCCATCGCCGCGAAGCCCACGCCCCCGGCCGCCCCGGCGCCCGGCCGGGCCGCGAACTCCGGGCCGGCGATCGACGCCCAGTGCCGCAACGCGGCATCCAGCGTCTCGACGTCCTCGGGCGATGCGCCCTTCTGCGGACCGTAGACGGCCGCGGTCCCACGCGACCCGTACAGCGGATTGTCCACGTCGCTCGCCAGCTCGATGTCCACTTCGGCCAGGTTCGACAGGTCCAGTGCGGCGAGCCGGGACAGCGCCGCACCGCCGAGGGACAGTTCACGCCCGGCGTCGTCCAAGAGCCGGGCACCCAGCGCGGTCAGCATGCCGGCCCCGCCGTCGGTGCAGGCGCTGCCGCCGACGCCGAGCACGATCCGGCGGCACCCGGCCCGCACGGCCGCGGCGATGACGTCGCCGGTTCCCGCGCTGGTCGCGGTGAGCGGCTCCGGCGCGCCCGGTAGCCGGTGCAGCCCGGACGCCTCGGCCAGCTCGACGACCGCCGTGTCCCCGCGGACCGCGTAGGACGCCGTCACCGGCGCCCCCGTCGGCCCGCGGGCCGGGACCGCCACGCGCTCGTACCCGGCGGCGACGGCGGCGTCGACCGTACCCTCGCCGCCGTCGGCCACCGGCAGGGTCGTCACCACCGCCGCGGGATGGACGTCGGCGAGCCCCGAAGCCAGCGCCGACGCCACCTCGGCCGCGGTCAGCGACCCCTTGAACTTGTCCGGGGCGACCAGGACCTTCACGCGCCGGCCTTGAAGGCCCGCCAGTCGCCGATTTCGGTGATGTCCCGCAGGGCGACGTGCGAGGTGTAGGGCCGTCGCAGCAGCATGGCGAACGCCGAACTGCCGTCCGCGAGCTCGACCACACCCAGCTCCAGCTCGTGCGGCTCGGACGGCAGCACCTTGTCCCGCAGGTCGTCCAGCGAAACGTCGTAGACCTCGCCGGTCACCGGAGCGCCGCCGTGCGACACCGGGTACAGCGCCGGGCACTGGTCGCCGACGGCGTAGAACCGGTACTTCGCCGCCGTCCGCGCGGTGTCCACGAACGGCGAACCTGCCAGGAGGTGGTGCAGCGGCTCGCCGCGCATGGCGCCGCCGTTGAAGAACATCAGGGCCACCGGGATCTCCTTACCGGAAGAGGGCTTCGACACCGTCGATGGCGAAGTACACCGCGAACACCAGGGCCAGCAGGGACAACAGCCAGCCGGCCTCGCGCCACTTGCCGCGGCCGATCTTGATCAGCACGAACGCGATCAGGCCGGCACCGACGCCGTTGGTGATCGAGTAGGTGAACGGGATCAGCGCGGCCGTCAAGAACACCGGGATCGTGTAGTCCGGGTCGTGCCACGGGATGGTCCGGCACTGCGCGACCATCATCCCGCCGATGACGACCAGCGCGGGCGCCGCGGCCTGGGCCGGGACGACCCCGGCCAGCGGCGTGAACAGCAGCGTCCCGGCGAACAGCAGCCCGGTGACGACACTGGCCAGCCCCGTCCGCGCACCCTCGCCGACGCCGGCCGCCGATTCCAGGAACACCGTGTTCGGCGACGAGCCGGTGACGCCGCCCGCGATCGCGCCCGCGCCGTCGACCAGCAGAATCCGGCCCATCCGGGGGACCTTGCCGTTCTTCGACAGGCCGGCTTCGTCGGAGACGCTGGTGATCGTGCCCATGGCGTCGAAGAAGCCGGACAGCACCAGCGTGAACAGGAAAACCGTGGCGGCCAGCGCGCCCGCCGAGGCGAAGCCGCCGAAGAGGTCGATGTGGCCGAAGAGCCCGAAGTCGGGGGCGGCGACGACGTGGTCGGGCAGGGCCGGAGTCGTGAGGCCCCAGCCGCCGACGCCGAACCCCTGGTGCAGCACGACGGCGAACGCGGTGGCCGTCCCGATACTGATCAGCACCGCGCCCGGGACCTTGCGGGCCACCAGCACGATCATCAGCAGCAGACCGAAGCAGAACACGACGATCGGCCAGCCGTGCAGGTGCCCGCCCGCCCCGAGGCGTACCGGGACCGTGGTCTGCGCCGAGTCCGGCATCCGGGTCACGAACCCGGCGCTGACCAGGCCGACGAGCGCGATGTAGAGCCCGATCCCGACGGTGATGGCCGTCTTGAGCGGGCGCGGGATGGCGTTCATGATCCGTTCGCGCACGCCGCTGACGGCCATCAGCACGATGCAGACGCCTTCGAGCACGACCAGGCCGAACGCCTGGGCCCAGGTCATCGACGGCGCCATCTGGAAGGCGACGATGCCGTTGATGCCGAGGCCCGCGGCCAGCGCGAGGGGCGCGTTGCCGACGAGTCCCATCAGGACGGTCATCACGGCGGCGGCCAGCGCGGTCGCCGTGGTCACCTGCGCGGCGGACAGCCGGGCGCCGGTGATGTCGGCGGAGGCGCCGAGGATCAGCGGGTTGAGCAGCACGATGTAGGCCATCGCGACGAACGTGGTGAGGCCGCCGCGGACTTCGCGGCCGATCGTGGTCTGCCGGGCGCGCAATTCGAAGAGCTTGTCGAGCAGCGAACGGCATTGTACGGGTGTTTCTTCTGCTACAGGGACGTCGATCTCGGTCTGCGTCATGCGTCCTGCCCTTGCCGGAGGGATTCAGACCCGGGCACTTTCACGTGAAAGTGCCCCGGAGTGGCCACTCCAGGTCACTTTCACGTGAAAGTGCCCCGGGTCAGTAGTCGGTGCGGTCGCTTTTGTCGAGCCAGGCCGCGAAGGGCGCGAATCCGTCCGTTGCGGACAGTCGCGTGACGGGAACCGTCCACGTGTTGCGCGGACGGTCGAAGAGTTCGTAGAAGGCGCGGTCGTCGAAACCTGCCTTGGCCGCGTCGTTGCGGTCGGCGGTGTACAAGATCCGGTCGACGCGAGCCCACAACGCCGAGGACAGGCACATCGGGCACGGCTCGCAGCTCGACACGAGCACGCAGCCGTCCAGCTTGAAGGTGCCCAGCTCCTGGCAGGCCGTGCGGATCGCGACCACCTCCGCGTGCGCGGTCGGGTCCAGGTTCGCCGTGACGCGGTTGACGCCGGTCGAAACGACCCCGCCGTCCTTCACGATCAGCGCGCCGAACGGGCCGCCGCCGTTCTCGACGTTGCGCGTGGCGATCCGGACGGCTTCGTCGAGCCAACCCTGCTCGACGGAAAGGGACGTGGTCATCTCAGACTCCGGTGATGTGCTCGGGGCGGATCGGGACGCGCGGCAGCTCGAGGCCGGTGGCCGCGCGGATGGCGTTGGCGATCGCCGGCGTGGCGGAGATCGTGGGCGGCTCGCCGACGCCGCGGACGCCGTAGGGCGCGTGCGGGTCGGGGCGTTCGAGGACCTCGACGCGCATCGGCGGCATGTCGAGGATGGTCGGGATGAGGTAGTCGGTGAACGACGGGTTCCGCACCTTGCCGCCCTCGACCAGGATCTCCTCCATAACGGCAAGGCCGAGGCCCTGTGCCGAGCCGCCCTGGATCTGGGCGACGACGGCGTCGGGGTTCATCGCCTTGCCGACGTCCTGGGCGCAGTCGAGCTGCACCACCTTGACCAGGCCGAGGTCGAGGTCGACGTCGACCACCGCGCGGTGAGCGGAGAAGCCGTACTGGACGTGGGCGTCGCCCTGGCCGGTCTCCGGGTCCAGGGGGTGGGTCGGGCGGTGGTGGAACTCGCGGGTCTCCTCGATCGCCGTGTCGCCGAGCAGCTCGGCCAGGACGGCGACGACTTCGCCGTCGGCCGCGACCACCTTGCCCCCGGCGAAGGTGATGCCCTCGGCGGAGACGCCGAGCCGGGTGCAGACCGCCTCGGCGACCGCACGGCAGGCGTTGCGGACCGCCCCACCGGTGACGTAGGTCTGCCGCGACGCCGAACTGGAGCCGGCGTCGCCGACGCTCGTGTCGGCCGGGTGCACGCTCACCCGCGTCACGCCCAGCTCGGTGCGGGCGATCTGCTGCTGCAGCGTCACCAGGCCCTGCCCGACCTCCGCGGCGGCGGTGTGCACCATGGCCACCGGCTCCCCGCCGAGCACCTCCAGGCGGACGCGGGCGGTCGAGTAGTCGTCGAGGCCTTCGGCGTAGGAGATGTTCTTGATCGTCACGCCGTAGCCGACCCCGCGCACGACCCCCTCGCCGTGGGTGGTGTTGGACGCGCCGCCGGGCAGCTCGCGGATGTCGCGGTCGCCGGTGGGCTCGGGCGGGAGCGGCAGGTCGCGGACCCGCTGCACCAGTTCGGCCACCGGCGCCGGGAAGTCGACCACCTGGCCGGTGACCACAGTGGACCCTTCGCTCAGCGCGTTGCGGATCCGCAGTTCGGCGGGGTCCATGGCCAGCGCGGCGGCGAGTTTGTCCATCTGGGACTCGTAGGCGTACGTCGGCTGCACCGCGCCGAGGCCGCGCATCGCGCCGCAGGTCGGGTTGTTGGTGTAGACGCCCCAGCCTTCGATGTGCGCGTTCGGGACGTCGTAGGGGCCGACGCTCAACGTGGTGCCGTTGCCGACCACGACCGGCGTCTTGGACGCGTATGCGCCGCCGTCGAAGTACAGCTTCGCCCGGACGTAGACGAGCTTCCCGTCGCGAGTGGCGCCGTGCTCGTAGTACATCTTCGCCGGGTGCCGGTGGACGTGCCCGAAGAAAGATTCCAGGCGGTTGTAGCTCATCTTCACCGGGCGGCCGGTGCGCAGCGCGAGCATGCACGAGTGGATCTGCATGGACAGGTCCTCGCGGCCGCCGAACGCGCCGCCGACCCCGGACAGCGTCAGCCGCACCTTCTCCAAAGGCAGGCCGAGGGCCTTCGCCGTCTGCCGCTGGTCGACGTGCAGCCACTGCGTCGCCAGGTAGAGGTCGACGCCGCCGTCCTCGGCCGGGACCGCGAGGCCCGACTCGGGACCGAGGAACGCCTGGTCCTGCATGCCGATCTCGTAGACACCCGCTACGACGACGTCCGCGGTGGCGGCCGGATCGCCCTTGACGATCCGCTGGTGGCGGACCAGGTTCCCGCCCGGGTGCAGCTTCGGCAGGGTGTCGTCGTGCGCGGCCCGCTCGGGGTCGGTGATCGGCTCGAGGACGTCGTACTCGACGACGATCTCCTTGAGCGCCTGCCGCGCGATCTCCGGGTCGCCGGCGGCCAGGATGGCGACCGGTTCACCCTGGTAGCGGACCACACCTTCGGCCAGCGCCGGGGTGTCCTGGAACTTGAGACCGTAGACGTTCTCGCCGGGGACGTCCTCGTGCGTCAGCACCGCGTGCACGCCCGGCCGGGCCAGCGCGCGGGAGACGTCGAGGCGGACGATCCGGGCGTACGGGTGCGGGCTGCGGAGGGTGGCGCCCCACAACATGTCCTCGTGCCACAGGTCCGAGGAGTAGGCGAACTCGCCGCGCACCTTGAGCGTGCCGTCCGGGCGCAGCGGGCTCTCGCCGATGCCGCCGGCGATCGTGTCGTGCAGCTCCTGCGGGGAACGGGCCGGCGCGCTCATCGGACGGCCTTCCGCGCGGCGGCGTCCCGGACGGCGTCGAGGATCTTCTCGTAGCCCGTGCAGCGGCAGAGGTTGCCGGCGAGGGCCTCGCGGATCTCGACGTCGCTGGGATCGGGGGTGCGTTCGATCAGGTCGTGCGCGGCGACCAGCAGGCCGGGCGTGCAGAACCCGCACTGGACGGCGCCGCGCTCGACGAACGCTTCCTGCACCGGGTCGAGGACTTCCCCGTCGGCCAGGCCTTCGACCGTGACGACTTCGCGGCCTTCGGCCTGACCGGCCGCGACCAGGCACGCACACGCCGGGACGCCGTCGAGGTAGACCGTGCACGAACCGCATTCGCCCTGTTCGCAGGCGTTCTTCGAGCCGGGGAGGCCGAGCCGCTCACGCAGGACGTAAAGCAGGCTTTCGCCTTCCCGGACGTTGTCCGCCCGGCGGGGTTCGCCGTTGACGGTGACGTTCACGCGCACTTCGCGCTCCCTCCGCAGTATTCGGTCCAGGCCCAGGTCAGCGTCCTTCTCGCCATGACACCCAGCGCGTGCCGCCGGTACGCCGCGCTCCCCCGGACGTCGTCGATGGGCGACGCGGCCGCGGCAACCAGGTCACCGAACCGGCGCTTCACCGAGTCGGTGATCGGTTTCGGCGAGTCCCAGTCCAGCTCGGCGGCCAGGAACTCCTCGGCGTCGAACGCCCGCCGCGGGGTGGGCGCGGCCGAGCCGACGCCGGTGCCGACCCGCCTCTGCGAGGGGTGCAGGGCGAGCCCGAAGGCGGCCACGGCGATGACCATCGCGTTGCGGGTGCCGATCTTGCTGAACTGCTGCGGCCCGGAGGCCGGCGCGAGCAGGACGCCGGTGATCAGCTCGTCCGGCGCCAGGACGTTCTTCTTCACCCCGACGTAGAAATCCTTCGCCGCCACGATCCGCGTCCCGCGGACCGAAGCGATCTCGACCTCCGCGTCGGCCGCCAGAAGCGCGGGGTGCGAGTCGCCCGCGGGAGACGCCGCACCGAGGTTGCCACCCACCGAACCGCGGTTGCGGATCTGCGGGGACCCGACGGTCCGCGCGGCCATCGCCAGCCCGGGCAGCTGCGTCCCGAGCTCGGTGATGATCCGGCTGTACGGCACCGCCGCGCCGATCCGGATCCGGCCGCCGTCCGTGCCGTGCTCGTGGAGCTCGGGCACGCGCCCGAGGTCGAGGAGCGACTCGGGACGGCGGTGGTCACCGCTCGAGGCACTCGTTACCGCCGAGAGCGCATCAGCGCAGTTGAGCTCGACCATCACGTCCGTGCCGCCGGCGATCGGGACCGCGCCGGGGTTCGCGGCCTTCGCGGCGAGCGCGTCGGCCAGCGAGGCGGGTCGGAGGAATTCCACTGTGGACGTCCTTTCGGGGCTGCTTCGGCAAGAAGTACACACGCTCACACGTGACTCCGACCACGGCAAAACCCCTGAAAGACGGGTGAATTTCGGGCCCGCGTTTGTACTTTCCTCCAACGGCCGTCCCGCGGGCGCGCCGAAGCCGCCGTGCGAGGTCGGGGGCCTCGCACGGCGGCCGTGGCACCGCATATTCCGGAGGGGTCCTGCGGGGAAGACGGAACCTGGGACAGGACCGGCCGATGCCCGGTTACCGTCGGGTGTCAGGTCCCCTTTCCGCGTTCAGGAGCCACCCCATGATCAATCGGATCGAAACGGCCGCCTCGGCCACCGCCCTCACCCCGCTGGAGTTCCAGGAGCCGGGGCTGCCGGTCTCCTGCCTGTTCGCCGCCGCCATCCGCGCGATCGCCTGCCAGGCCGACCTGGCCCGGGCCGCCAAGTTCGCCGCCCAGCGCCAGAACTTCTACAAGGCCGTCGCGAACGACGTCGTGCGTGGCCCCGGCTTCGTGGCCGGCGCGCCCTCGATCGACGCGCCGGTCGACCTGGCCGATCGCTCCAGCGACCAGCTGCTCGCGATCCTGGCCTGAGCCGAGCTCAGCCGGCGGGCTCGAACTCGCGGACGGCGTCGAGGGCGGCGCCCATGGCGGCGTTGCCCTCGCGCTCGATCATGATCTCCACCAGGACCGGGCGGCTGGTGCGCTCGGCTTCCTTGCGCGCCCATTCGAGGGACGTCCGGATCTCCCCCGGCTCGCGCACGCGGGTGCCCGAACAGCCGTAGGCCTCCATGATCTTCACGTTGTCCGTGCCGATCGTGTCGTAGTGGATGTCGACCTCGAAGTTCATTTCGTAGCCGGTCTCGGCCTGCCGGATGAGCCCGAGGTACTCGTTGTTCAGCATGATCAGCACGAACCCGACGTCGTACTGGGCGGCGACCGCCAGCTCCTCGACGAGGAACTGGAACGAGTAGTCGCCGACCACGCCGACGACCTCCGCCTCCGGCCGCGCTTTCTTGACCCCGATCGCGGCCGGGATCTCCCAGCCGAGCGGGCCGGCCTGGCCGCACACCTGGTAGTGGCGCGGCTTGTGCGCCTGCTGGAACTGGCCCGACCAGATCTGGTACAGCCCGATCGCGGTGACGAAGTAGGTGTCCGCACCGAAGGTTTCGTTGATCTCCTTGAACACCCGCGGCGCCTTGATCGGCAGGCTGTCGAAGTCGTCACGCCGGGGCAGTGCCTCCTTCAGCTCGCCGATCCGGGAGACCCACTCGCGCCGCGGCTTCGTTTCCCGCTGGTTCAGCGCCGCCAGCAGCGCGTCGAGGAACTCCCCCGTGTCCGAGACGATCCCGAGATCGGGGCCGAACACCTTGCCCAGCTGGGTGGGTTCGATGTCGACGTGGATGAACTTCCGGTCGCCGCGGTAGACCGACAGCTCGCCGGTGTGCCGGTCGCCGAACCGGGCGCCCAGCGCGAGCACGAGGTCGGCCTCCAGGAAGGCCGCGTTCGCCCAGCGCTGGGACGTCTGGATGCCGGCCATCCCGGCGAACAGCTCGTGGTCCTCCGGGAAGCTGCCCTTGCCCATCAGCGTCACCTGCACCGGGACGTCGAGCCGCTCGGCGGCGGCCCGCAGCTGCTCGCTCGCCTCCCCGAGGACGACCCCGCCGCCGGCCAGGATCAGCGGGCGCTCGGCCGCCAGGAGCAGGTCGAGCGCCCGCTCCACCCGCGCGGGTGCCGGGGTCACCCGGGTCACCGGCAGCGGCGAGTCGATCGAGGAGTCCCACTCGATGTCCTGCCTCTGGACGTCGATCGGCAGGTCGATGAGCACCGGGCCCGGCCGGCCCGAACGGGCGATCCGGAACGCCTCGCGGAAGATCCACGGCAGCTGCGCGGCCTCCTTGACCTGCACCGCCCACTTCGTCACCGGCTTGGCGATCTCGACGATGTCGACGGCCTGGAACGCCTCCTGGTGCAGCTTGGTGGTCGCCGCCTGGCCGGTGATGCAGATCATCGGGATGGAGTCCGCGTGCGCGGTGTAGAGCCCGGTGATCATGTTCGTCCCGGCCGGCCCGGACGTGCCGATGGCGACGCCGACGTTGCCGTTCGTCCTCGCCCAGCCGTCGGCCATGTGCGTGGCGCCCTCTTCGTGACGGACGATCAGATGCTCGATCGCTCGGCCTTGTAGGGCGTTATACAGCGGGAGGATGGCAGCGCCGGGGCAGCCGAAGACGGTGTCGACGCCCTCGCTTTCCAGGACGTCGACGACTGCCTGCATCGCGGGGATTCTGGGCATGTCACACCTCCGCCGGGACGCGGCCCGACAACTGTTCGACGACCTTCAGCAAGGCCGAGTGGTCCAGGGAGCCGTAGCCCATGGCGCGGCCGGCGGCGACGAGCTGGGCGACCAGCCCGGTGAGCGGGAGCGCGACGCCGGCTTGACGGGCGGCGGCCAGCGCGATCCCCATGTCCTTGTGGTGCAGGTCGATCCGGAAGCCGGGGGCGAACTCGCGGTCCACCATGGACCGGCGCTTGAGTTCGAGGATGCGGCTGCCGGCGAGCCCACCGGCGAGCACGTCGAGGCCCGTGGCAGCGTCCACACCGGACGCTTCGAGCAGCACGATCGCCTCCGCGACGAGGCCGTAGATCCCGCCCACGACGAGCTGGTTGGCCGCCTTGACGACCTGGCCGGCGCCGTGCGGGCCGACGTGCACGATCGTCTTGCCGACGACGTCCAGGACCGGCTTGGCCGCAGCGAAGTCCTCTTCGTGACCACCGACCATGATGGACAGTTCCGCCTGCTCGGCCCCGGCCTGCCCGCCCGAGACGGGGGCGTCGAGGACCCGGATCTGCTTGTCCCGCGCGGCTTCGGCGATCGCGATCGACGTCTCGGGCCGGATGGTGCTCATGTCGATCAGGAGCGTGCCGGGCTCGGCGGTGTCCAGGACCCCGCCGTCGGCCAGCACCACCGCCTCGACGTGCGGGTGGTTCGGCAGCATCGTGATCACGACGTCCGCCCCGGCCACCGCGTCGGCGACGTCCGTGGCCGCGCGCCCGCCGGCCGCGGCGAGCTTCTCCCCCGCGGCGGGGGTGACGTCGTAGCCGTTGACGTCGTGACCGGCCGCGACCAGGTGCGCGGCCATCGGGGCGCCCATCACGCCCAGTCCGATGAATCCCAGTTTCATGCTTGTCCCCTTCGGGTTTTCGGCAGCCAGGCCAGCGACGTGACGGTGTCGGGTTCCGGGACGTACTCGATCCCGACGAACCCCGCGTAGCCGGCGTGCTGCAGCTTCGCGAGGTGCCCGTCGAGGTCGAGCTCACCGGTGCCGGGCTGGTGGCGGCCGGGCGCGTCGGCGATCTGCACATGCCCGATCCGGGCGATGTGCCGCGTCGCGAGCGCGTCCAGGTCGTCTCCGTTGACTGCCAGGTGGTACAGGTCGGCCAGCAGCCGCACGTTGCCGCGCCCGAGGTCGTCGAGCACGGCCACGGCGTCCGCGGCGGTCTTGAGCGGATAGCGGTCCGCGCCGGAGAGCGGTTCGAGGACCAGCTGCGCGCCGATCCGTGCGGCGGCGTCGGCGGCCTGGTCCAGGTGCACCCGGGCCAGGTCGTCCTGCTTGGCCGGATCTTCGCCGTCGAGCCGGTTGCCGTAGAGCGCGTTGAAGCTGCGGCAACCGGTGCGTTCGGCGATGCCGAGCGCGACGACGAGGCTGTCGGCGAACTCGGTCTCCCGGCCGAGCCAGCTCACCAGGCCCCGCTCCCCCGCCGCCATGTCGCCGGCGTAGAAGTTCAGCCCGCGCAGCCGGACCCCGTCGAGGCTCTTCACGAAGGCGTCCACCTCGCCGCGCGCCGGAACGGCGGTGTCGAACGGCCACCAGTACTCGACGTCGGTGAACCCGGCGTCCCGCGCGGCGGCGGCGCGCTCGAGGAGCGGGACCTCCTTGAACAGGATCGACAGGTTGGCGACGTACGGCAGGGAGTGCCCCTCTTCAGGCATCGCGACCTCGAATTTCGCTATACGGAATTTTTCTTTCGCATATCGAGAATAACTGCTGAGCTGCGTCGCGGTCAACGCTCACCCCGGCACCTGCTCGCTACGCCGGCACCGAACCGCCGGGGGGAAGACCATGACCGGAGAACGCGCCCGGATCGCCGAGAAGCTCGAGCGGGCGGCCGCCGACGCGCGGCTGCTCGGCGCGTTCGGTGCCGAACGCCACCGCTACCGGCTGAACCCGCCCTTGCCGGAGCACGAGGTGTCGGCGTTCGAGGCGGCGCACGACATCCGGCTGCCCGAGACCTACCGGACGTTCCTGCTCGAAGTCGGCGACGGTGGCGCGGGCCCGAGCTCACCGGGGACCCGGATCCGCGCCGGCGGGCCAAGGCCGCGTATTCGGTGTCCCACTTGCCGTCGACCGGCCGCGCGGCGGCCGCGGCGTTCGCCGCCGCGGCCGCCGACCCGGATGCCCGGGTGCGTGCCGCGGCGCTCGCGGCCGCCCGGATGGCGAAGGCCGCGGCGGCCCCGGCCGCCCGCACCGCCCTGACCGACCCCGAACCCACCGTGCGGGCCGAGGCGATCCGCACCCTCGCCGCGCTCGGCACTCCCGACCTCGACCCCGAGGTGGCCTGGCAGACGATGCGGGCCTTGACCGCGTCCGGGGAGCTCCTCGTCGCGGACCTGGCGCCCCTGCTCGCCCGGCCCGATCCGCACACCCGCCGGTCCGCCGTCTGGCACCTCATCGAAGCCGGCGGCGAGGCGACGGCCCTGCTGGAGCCGGCGCTGGACGACGAGGATCCTTACGTCCGGGTCCAGGCCGTGCAGACCGCCGACCGCCGGGACGAACGTTCCCTGCTCCCGGCGCTGCGCCGCCGCAAGGCAGTGGAGACGGACTCGACCGTGCTCGTCAACCTCGGCCGCGTGATTTCGGCTTGGTCCTAACGGTTCTGGACGTGCTGCCAGCCGAACCGGCCCTTGATGCACAGGTTCCCGTGCGTCACCGAGCTTTCGTGCGGTGAGGTCACCTTCACGATCTCGTTGTCCTGAACGTGCAGGGTGAGGTTGCAGCCGACGCCGCAGAACGTGCAGACGGTCGTGGTCTGTTTCTGCCGCGACTCGTCCCAGGTGCCGTCTTCGCGCTTGTCGTACTCACGCTTGAAACTCAGCGCGCCCGTCGGGCACACCTCGACGCAGTTGCCGCAGTACACGCACGCGCTCTCCGGCAGCGGGTTCGAGAACTCCGTCGAGATCCGGGCGTCGAAGCCGCGACCGGCGACGCTGATGGCGAACGAGTTCTGCCACTGCTCGCCGCACGCGTCGACGCACTTGTAGCAGAGGATGCACTTCCCGTAGTCCCGGACGTACAGCTCGTTGTCCACCAGGGCCGGTTGGGCCACCGTCGCCGCGTCCGGGCCGAAGCGGTCCGGGTCCGCGCCGGTCTCCGCGATCCACTCCGCGACGCCCGGCGTCGTCGACAGATCCGTCGCCGAGGCCAGGAGTTCGAGGACCACCTTGCGGCTCGTGCGCGTGCGCTCCGAATCGGTGTGTACCACCATGCCCGGATCGGCCTTGCGCGAGCACGACGGCACGAGCGTCCGCGAGCCTTCGACCTCCACCATGCAGACCCGGCAGGCGTTGGCCGGTTCGAGGGTGTCGCCGTAGCAGAGCGTCGGGATGTCCTTGCCCGCCGTGGTACACGCGTCCAGGATCGTCGAACCTTCCGGGACTCGGACTGTCTCACCGTCCACAGTGAACTCGACCAGCCGTTTGGGGATCCCGATGTCCACTGTGGTCATGGCTCCTCCACGGAGAAACGTGCGTCGTCGCTGGTCATTTCAGGGCTCCCAGCCGGTCGATGGCGGACTCGATGGCGTTCCACGCGGTCTGGCCGAGCCCGCAGATCGACGAGTCCCGCATGACCCCGCCCACCTCGCGCAGTAACGGCCGTTCCTCCGTACCGGACGCCAGGACGCGCCGGATCGCCTCCTCCTGCCGCACCGTCCCGATCCGGCACGGGACGCACTGGCCGCACGACTCGTCGCGGAAGAACTCCGCGATCCGGAGCAGGAACCCGCCGAGGTCGGCGCGGTCGTCGAGGACCAGGACGACGCCCGAGCCGAGCGTCGTCTTCGCCGCCCGCGCGTCCTCGAACGTGAGTGGCAGGTCCAGCTCGTCCGGCCGGACGAACCCGCCGGCCGCGCCGCCCAGCAGGATCGCGCGGAGCGAGCGGCCCTCGGGTACTCCCCCGGCCAGAGCCAGCAGATCGCGCAAGGAAGTTCCGAACGGCACCTCGTAGACACCTGGTCGTTCAACATTGCCCGACAGGCAGAACAACTTCGGCCCGGCCGATGCCTCGGTGCCGATCGCCCGGTACGCGGCCGCACCTTCGGTGAGGATCAGCGGCACGTTGACCAGCGTCTCGACGTTGTTCACCACGGTCGGCTTGCCGAACAGCCCCTGCTCGACCGGGAACGGCGGCTTTGTCCGGGGTTCGCCGCGGAAGCCCTCGATCGAGTTGAAGATCGCGGTCTCCTCGCCGCAGATGTACGCGCCCGCGCCGCGCCGGATCTCGATGTCGAAGGAGAACCCTTCGTGGCCCATGATGTCCGCGCCGAGGAACCCGCGCTCGCGGCACACCTCGAGGGCGTTCCGCAGCAGCCGCAACGCCCGCGGGTACTCGCCGCGCAGGTAGACGAACCCCCGGGTCGCGCCGATCGCGTACGCCACGATCGTCATGGACTCCACCAGCGCGAACGGGTCGCCTTCGAGGAGCACCCGGTCCTTGAACGTGCCGGGCTCGCTCTCGTCGGCGTTGCACACGAGGTAGTGCGGCCCGGCGGGCTGGGCGGCGGTGGCCGCCCACTTGCGTCCGGTCGGGAACGCCGCTCCGCCGCGGCCGAGAAGGCCGGCGTCGGTGACCTCGCGGATCACCGCGGCCTGGCCCATCCGCACGGCATTGCGCAGCGCCGCGTAGCCGCCGGACGCGCGGTAGTCGTCCAAACTGGCCGGATCGACGACGCCGACCCGGCGCACCAGCCGCAGCCCCTCCCGCTGGTGGATGACAGGCGGCGCCCCCTCGCCCGCGGGTTTTCGCCCGGCGGCGAGGACGGCCGACGCGCCGGTCGCCGGGGCGATCAGCTCGGTCGTCGCCGGGTCGCCGGCCTGGAACGTCAGCGCCGCGGGGGCCCGTTCGCAGACGCCGAGGCACGGGCTGCGCTGCCACGTGACCCCGCCGCGTGCCTTCCCCGCGGCGCCGACGTGCTCGGTGAGGACATCGCACACGGTGTCCGCGCCGGTGATCCGGCAGGCCAGGTCGGTGCACACGTGCACCACCCGTCCCGGACGTTCCTCCAGCGCGAACAGCGAGTAGAAGCTCGCCACGCCGTACGCGTCGGCCGGCGGCACGTGCAGCGTCTCGCAGATGAGGTTGAGCGCGCCCTGGCTGATCCAGCCGACCCGGTCGTTGACCGCGTGCAGCGCGGGCAGCAGCCGGTCACGGCCGCCGCCCGCGAACCCGGCGACCGCCTCCCGTTCTTCGGGCGACGCGATGGCGTCCAGCAGCTTGAGGTCCACTTCAGACCTCCACCGGGAGCTTGTCGACGCGGATCGCCGCCGCCTTGTACTCGGCCGTCCCGGCGATCGGGCAGGTGGCTTCGATGGTGATGACGTTGACGTCGACCTCGTCCGGGAAGTGGAAGGTCATGAACGCCAGCCCGGGCTTCAGTCCCTTGTCCAGCCGGACCGGTGCCACGATCGCCCCGCGCCGCGACGAGATCCGGACCAGCTCGTCGGGTTCGACGCCGAGCACGCGCGCGTCCTCCGGGCAGAGGTCGAGGGTCTCCCCCTGCCGCAGCGGGGACGGGAACCCGCCGGACTGGACGCCGGTGTTGTAGGAGTCCAGCCGTCGCCCGGTGGTGAGCCGGATCGGGAACTCCTCGGTGAGCAGATCGACCGGCGGGCTGTGTTCGAGCACCGTGAACGGCGCCGGCCGGCCACGCTCGGCCGGGTCCTCGGCCCACAGCCGGGCGTGCAGGAACGTCGGCTCCAGGGTGTCTTCGGAGTAGCACGGCCATTGGATGCCGCCGAGCTCTTCCAGGCGCGCGTAGGACATCCCGGCGTGCATCGGCGACAGCGACCGCAGCTCGTCCCAGACCTCTTCGCCGCCGGTGCACTGCCAGTCGTGCCCGAGCCGGCGAGCCAGTTCCGCCAGCAGTTCGATGTCGTCGCGTGCGCCTTCCGGCGGTTCGAGGGCCTTGCGGACGCGCTGGACCCGCCGTTCGGAGTTGGTGAAGGTGCCGTCGCTCTCGCACCAGGCCGCCGACGCGGGCAGGACGACGTCGGCCAGCTGCGCGGTCTTGGTCAGGAAGATGTCCTGAACGACCAGGTGGTCGATGTTGGCCAGCCGCTTGATCGTGTGCTCGCAGTCCGCTTCGGACTGCACCGGGTTCTCGCCGATGATGTACACGCAGGTCAGATCGCCGCGTTCCATCGCGTCGAGCATCTGGGTGAGGTTCAGGCCCTTGCGCGGCGGGATCGACGAGCCCCACGCGGTGTCGAACTTGGCCCGGACCTCGGCGTCGAGGACGTCCTGGAAGCCCGGGAGCCGGTCCGGGATGGCGCCCATGTCGCCGCCGCCCTGGACGTTGTTCTGCCCACGCAGGGGGTTCAGCCCGGCGCCGTAGCGGCCGACCTGCCCGGCCAGCAGCGCCAGGTTGATCAGGGACAGCACGTTGTCGGTGCCGTTGTGGTGCTCGGTGATGCCGAGGGTCCACGACAGCTGCCCGCGGTCGGCGCGGGCGAACGCGTGGGCCAGTTCGCGGATCTGCTCGGCCGGGACGCCGGTGGTCTTCTCCGCGACCTCCAAGGTCCACGGCTCGACCGATGCGGCGAACTCGGCGAACCCCTCGGTGGCACGCTCGATGAACGTCGTGTTCGCGAGTCCGGAGTGGATGATTTCCCGGGCGATGGCGTGGGCGAGCGGGATGTCGGTGCCGACCTCGAGCTGCAACTGCCGGTGCGCCCAGCTCGCCGTGCTGGTCTGCCGCGGGTCGACGACGAAGAGCTTCGCTCCCTTGTGGACGGCCTTGAGCACGTGGTGGAAGAAGATCGGGTGCGCCTCGCGCGGGTTGCCGCCCCAGATCACGATGACGTCGGCGTCCTCGATCTCCTGGTAGGACGACGTGCCGCCGCCACTGCCGAACACGCGGGCCAGTCCGGCGACGCTGGGCGCGTGGCAGGTGCGGTTGCACGAGTCGACGTTGTTCGTGCCGATCACCGCGCGGGTGAACTTCTGGGCGACGAAGTTCATCTCGTTGGTGGCGCGGGCGCACGAGAACATCCCGAACGCCTCGGGCCCCTTGCCGTCCAGGGTGCGGCGGATCCCGGCGGCGGCCCGGTCGAGGGCTTCCTCCCAGGTCGCCGGCCGCAGCACGCCGGAATCGCGCACCAGGGGCTGGGTGAGCCGGACGTACGGCTCGGTGTTCCTGCGCTTCACGGGGACCTCCGGTCAGTGCGACCCGACGGGGACTTTGCTGGTGTGGTCGAGCAGGGAAATGGCGGCGTGGACGTACCGCAGGGCGGGCGCGGGCACGCCGGTCAGGCCGGCCAGCTCGACGACCGCGCCGATGATCGCGTCGATTTCCAGAGGCTTGCCCGCTTCCAGGTCCTGCAGCATCGACGTCTTGTGGTGGCCGACGCGCCAGGCGCCGTCGATGCGCTTCTCGACGGAGATCTGCGGGTCGGCGCCGGTCGCGCGGGCGATGGCCAGTGCCTCGGTCATCATGGTGGCGACGAGCTCGCGGGTGTCGTCGTGCTCGCACATCTGGGCCATGGTCGCCCGGGTCAGCGCCGAGAGCGGGTTGAACGCGACGTTGCCCATCAGCTTGATCCAGATGTCGTTGCGCAGGTCGGCCTCGACCGGCGCCTTGAGCCCGCCGGCGATCATCGCCGCGCTGAGCACCTTGCAGCGCGCGGAGAGCTCGCCGCCGGGCTCGCCGAGGGAGAACCGGGTGCCCTCCAGGTGCCGGACGACGCCCGGCTCCTCGATGACGGTCGAGCAGTAGACGACGCAGCCGATGGCCCGCCGCAGCTCGAGCACCGCGGTCACCGAGCCACCGGGGTCGACGGTCTCGACCCGCCGTCCTTCCAGCGGATGCCCGTGCAGACCGTGGAGGTACCACCACGGGATGCCGTTCTGCGCGGCCACGATCGCGGTCTCCGGGCCGAGCAGCGGAGCGAGGAGCTCGCCGCACGAGGCGTAGGAGTTGGCCTTGAGGCCGAGGAACACGAAGTCGACCTCGCCCACCTCGGCGGGGTCGTCCGTGACGTGCGGGTGGGCGGTGAAGTCACCGCGCGGGCTGAGCACGCGGACGCCGTGCTCACGCATCGCCGCGAGGTGGGCCCGGCGGGCGATCAGGTGCACCTCGGTCCCGCCGCGGTGCAGCGCGGCGCCGACGTAGGCGCCGATCGCCCCGGCCCCGAGAACAGCCACCTTCATGAAGCGCCTCCAAGGTCCGACGGTATTGCATACAGTATCCTGGATCCCTCATGGAAACCAGTCCTCGCGCCGCGACCCCCAGGAGGCCCAGCGAAGAGCGACAAATCAGACACAGTGGGTCACCTCTCCTGGCTGCCACTGATCCACATCGGCTCAAAACGACCCCGGCGGGGTGAGTTCTGGGATTTTGCATACCAAAACCTGTATCCTGGTGGCAGATCAGCGCCTTCCTCCCCGACTCGAGGTGTCCCGTGAGCCAGCCCGCTTCCCCGCTGCCCGACCGCGGCCCGACCGGCCGCCGCACGGCCAAGGGCTCGCTCAGCTCGACCGCGGCCAAGCGCGTCGAACGGCCCGCGCCGCTGCGCCAGGTCGTCTACGACGCGCTCGCCGAACTGATCATCAACCGCACCCTCGAACCCGGGCAGCACCTGGTCGAGGCCGACCTCGCCGAATACCTCGGCGTGAGCCGGCAGCCGGTCCGGGAAGCGCTGCAGCGGCTGCAGAGCGAAGGCTGGGTCGACCTCCGCCCGGCACAGGGCGCGTTCGTGCACCTGCCGACCGACGAGGAGGCCGACCAGCTGCTGAGCGTCCGCAGCGTGCTGGAGACGCACTCGGCGAAGCTCGCCGCCGGCAACGCGACCCCGGCGGACGTCCGGCGCCTGTGGGAACTGCAGCAAGCCGGCGTCGACGCCCTCCACGCGGAGGACACCGAAGGCCTGGTGGCGGCCAACGCCGCGCTCCACGCGTTCGTCACCGAACTGTCCGGCAACAAGGTCCTGGCCGAGCTGATCGGCCTGGTCGACCGCCGGGTCCGCTGGTACTACACGCCGATCGCCCGGCCTCGCGGGCGGGACGCGTGGAACGAGCACGACGAGCTGATCCACGCGATCTCCGACGGGGACGTCGAGGCGGCGGAACAGATCATGGGCAAGCACACCGAACGGACCCGCCAGGCCTACCACGAACGTCCGGAGGCTCCCCGATCCTGATTTCGGCAGGACCGGGGAGCGAACCGGATCAGCCGCCGGCCGAGGCCGACGGCCGTCGCGCCACCAGCTCGGTTTCGGCGAGCTGGTGGCGCTTCCGGCCGGGCTGGCGCAGGAACAGCGTCAGCACCGCCGACAGGAGCGCGATGCACCCGGCGAGGAGGTACGCGCCCGTGTAACCCCACACGCTGATGACACCCGCGGCGAGGCCGCCGCCGCCGACGCCACCGACCAGTTTCGCGCTGTAGACCAGCCCGTAGTTCGACGCGTTGTTGTTCTCGCCGAAGTAGTCCGGCACCAGTGCCGCGAACAGCGGGTAGAACGCGCCGCCGCCGAACCCGGTCAGGAACGCGAACACCATGAACAGCACCAGGTTGTGCGTGTTCCCGGCGTACAGCACGCCGAACTGCGCGACGGCCGCGATCACCAGCACGACGGTGAGCGTCTGCCGCCGTCCGAGCTTGTCCGACGCCCAGCCGACGACCGCGCGGCCGGTGCCGTTCACGATGGCCAGCACGCCGGCCGAAGAGGCCGCGACGAACGCGCCGAAATGGCTCACCTTCGCGAACGGCACCTGGAAGTTGATGCCGAACAGCGACACCCCGCCGATGATGACCAGGCACACCCACATCAGCGGCAGCATCCCGGTCCGGACGGCTTCCAACGGCGAGAACTGCTTCACGGCGGGCGGGTTCTTGGCCGGTCCCCCGGTCTTGGACTGCCGGTCACGGACCCAGCCGAGCGGGTCGACGTCCGCCGGCCACCAGCTCTTCGGCGGGTCCTTGAACAGGAACCCGCAGATCCCGACGGCGATGAGCATGTACACGCCCATGACGTCGAGGATCACCGAGTAGTTGGCCGGGGTGAGGAAGGCGGCGAACACGTAGATGAACGGGACGGCGCCGTAGGCGAAGCCGCCGTTGACGAACCCGGTCCGTGCTCCCCGCTTCTCGGGGTACCACTTGCCGACCATGTTGACGCAGGTCGCGTAGACCAGCCCGGCGCCGATGCCGCCGAGCACCGAGTAGCCGGCGAACGCCAGCACGAGGTTGCCGCTGTGCGAAATGGTGAAGTAGCCGATCGCGCTGCACACCGCACCGGCGAGCATGGCCGTCCTCGCCGACACGATGTTCTTCTCCCGCAGGCGCCCGGCCGGGAACGCCACCGCGGCCTGGAACACCGCCCAGATACTGGCCAGCCAGAACGCGTCCGACAGCGTCCAGCCGTACTTCTCCTCCAGGGTGCCTTCGACGGCGCCCCAGCCGTACTCGAACACGCTGACCGCCATCATGGCGATCCAGGGCAGCCACACCATCCAGCCGCGCGAGCGCCCCATGATGTCGTGCGGGGTCTCGCCGACCCGGTACACCCGTCCGTTCTCGTCGGTTATCTCCTGGTACTGAGCTGTGGTCATGAGAATTCTCTTTCGTCGCCGGCTTGTTTCCGCTACTGCCGTGCCGGACGTCAGCCGGTGGCGGGTCGCGCGACGAGCTCGGTTTCGGCGAGCCCGTGACGCATTCCGCCGGGCGTGCGGCCCGGCTGGCGCAGGAACAGGGCGAGGCCGGCGGCGAGCAGGCTCGTCCCGGCGGCCAGGTAGAAGGCCGGGCCGTAGCCCCACCCGTCGATGACCAGCTTCCCGAGGCCGGCGCCCACGATCCCGGAGACGAGCTTCGAGCTGTAGACGAGGCCGTAGTTGCTGGCGTTGTTGTTCTCGCCGAAGTAGTCGGCGGTCAGCGCGGCGAACAGCGGGAAGATCGCCCCGCCGCCGAACCCGGAGACCATCGACGCGAGCAGGAACAGCGGCATGCTGCCGATCGAGCCGGACAGGTACACCGCGACCTGGGCCAGCCCCAGCACCACGCAGACCAGCAGCAGCGTCTGCCGCCGCCCGTAGCGGTCGGAGATCCAGCCGATCACCCCGCGCCCGGCGCCGTTGATGACCGCCTTGAGGCTCATCGCCAGCGCGACGATCCCGCCCGCGAAGCCCATTTCCTTGCCGAACGGGACCTGCGCGGAGATGCCGAAGATGTTGACGCCGGCCGTGCACAGCAGGCAGATCCACATCAGCGGCAGCATCCCGGTCCGGAGCGCCTCCCGCGGGGTGAACTGCTTGACCGCGGGCGGGTTCTTCGCCAGCGACCGGCGCACGCGCGGGTCGTCCGGCACCTTCAGCGGGTCGACGTGCGCCGGCCACCAGTTCTTCGGCGGGTCGCGGAAGAAGAACCCGCTGACCGCGACGGCCGCGGCCAGGAAGAGACCGACCGCGGGCAGGATGGTGCCGTAGTTGCCCAGGTCCAGGTAGTTCGTGAAGATGAAGATGAACGGGACCGAGCCGTAGGCGAACCCGCCGTTGACGAAGCCGGTCTTCCCGCCCTTGCGCTCCGGGTACCACTTGCCGACCATGTTGATGCAGGTCGCGTAGACGAACCCGGCGCCGCCACCACCGAAGAGGCCGAAGCCCAGGTAGGCCCAGAAGACGGTGGGCGCGTAGGCCAGCGCCAGGTAGCCGAGCACGGTGCCCACGGCGCCGAGGAACATCGCCGACCGGGCGGACAGCCGGCCGCTCTCGCGCATCTTGCCCGCGGGGAACGCGACCGCGGCCTGGAAGAACACCCAGACCGCCAGCAGCCAGAAGATGTGCGCGCCGTGCCAGCCGTGCGCCGAGGACAACGTGTCCTCGGCCGAAGTGAACGCGTATTCCGACGAGCTGATGGCCATCATCGCCACCCAGGGCAGGACGACCATCATCCACCGTGGCCTGCCCATGATGTCCCGGTCGGACTCGCCGACCCGGTAGATTCTTCCGTTCTTGTCAGTGATCTCCTGGTACGTGGCTGCGGTCATAAGAGTTCTCTTTCGTCACCGTTGACTCATGTCCCTCTGTTGCCGTCGTGCGGTGGGATCTTCGTCCTTTCCTGGTGAGTGGGCCAGCCCCTGTGGAGACGGTCAGAGCAGGCCCGCGGCCCGTGCCCAGCGGTACTTCGCGCCGAGCACGGCCACGGGCTTCTCGGTCGTGTAGGGGTATGCGACGATGCCGTGTTCGTAGAGGTAGTCGCTGGCGTCTTCGACTTCGACGTCCCCGGACAGCGACGCGACGACGGGCTTGTGGATACCCTTCGCGCGGTACTCCGCGACCACCTCGGACACCAGTTCCGCGAACACCATCGGCGGGGTGACGATGGTGTGCCAATAGCCCAGGATCAGGGCGTGGATGCGGTCGTCCTCGAGGCCCAGCGCGATCGTGTTGCGGTAGGTCGAGGGCGGTTCGCCGCCGGTGATGTCGACCGGGTTGCCGGCCGCGCCGAACGGCGGGATGAACTTCCGGAACGCCGTGTCGAGATCCGGCGGGATCTCCATCAGGTCCAGCCCGTTGTCGACGCAGGCGTCCGAGAGCAGCACGCCGGACCCGCCGGCCCCGGTGATGATGACGACGTTCTCGCCCTTCGGCGCCGGCAGCAGCGGGATGCCGCGGGCGTATTCGAGCATGTCGTTCAGCCCGGGCGCCCGGATCACGCCGCTCTGGCGGAGGATGTCGTCGTAGACCTTGTCGTTGCCGGCGAGCGCGCCGGTGTGCGAGCTCGCGGCCTTGGCACCCTGCGACGTCCGGCCGGCCTTGAGCACGACGACCGGCTTGTGCCGCGAGACCCGCTTCGCCGTCTCCGCGAACGCCCGCCCGTCCTTCAGGTCTTCGAGGTGCATGGCGATGAGCTCGGTGTTGTCGTCCTGTTCGAAGAAGGTGAGCAGGTCGTCCTCGTCGATGTCGGCCTTGTTGCCGACACCGACGATCGACGAGACGCCCATCTTCGCCGAACGGCTGAAGCCGAGGATCGCCATCCCGATGCCGCCGCTCTGCGACGACAGGGCCACGCCGCCCTTGACGTCATACGGTGTGCAGAATGTCGCCGACAGGTTTTCGGGCGTGTAGTAGTAGCCGTAGATGTTGGGGCCGAGGACGCGGACGCCGTGCTTGCGGGCGATCGCGACGACCTCGTCCTGCAGTGTGATGTTGCCGGTCTCGCCGAAGCCGGACGGGATGAGGATCGCGCCGGCCACGCCCTTCCGGCCGGCTTCCTCGAGCGCCGCGGGGACGAACTTCGCCGGGATGGCGAACACCGCGACGTCGACGTCGCCCGGGACGTCGGCGATGCTCGGGTAGGCCTTGCGGTCGAGGATCTCCGCGGCCTTGGGGTTGATCGGGTGGATCTCCCCCGCGTAACCACCGTCGACCAGGTTCTTCATCACCGAGTTGCCGATCTTCCCGGCTTCGGCCGACGCCCCGATCACCGCGACCGCGGCCGGTTTCATGATCCGGTTCATGGAGGCGAGGATCTCCTCCTGCGTGAACCGTTGCGGTTCCACTGCCGCTTCGGGATCGACCAGGATCCGGACGTCGACCGCGGTGGCCCCGGTCGCCGTCGCGAGCACCGGGTTGAGGTCCACTTCGGACAGCTGCGGGAAGTCGGTGACCAGCTCGCCGAGACCGGTGATCACGGCGGCCAGGGCGGCCCGGTCGACAGGATCCGATCCCCGGACGCCGCGCAGGATTTCCGCCGCCTGGATACCGTCGACCATCGACAACGCCTCTTCGGTGCTCGTCGGCGCCAGCCGGAAGGTGATGTCCTTGAGGACCTCCACGAGGACACCGCCGAGGCCGAAAGCGACGATCTTGCCGAACGTCGGGTCGGTGACCGAGCCGATGATCACCTCCTGGCCTTCGGTCAGCATCTGCTGCACCTGGACGCCGAGGATCCGTGCGTCGGCGTTGTAGGCCTGGACATTGCCTACAATCTGCGCGAATCCCGCGGATACTGCATCCACGTCTTGCAGGCCGACGAGGACGCCGCCGGCCTCGGTCTTGTGCAGGATGTCCGGCGAGACGATCTTGAGCACCACCGGCAGCCCGATGGCTTCGGCGTGGGCCACGGCTTCGCCCGCCGTCGTGGCCAGCCGCTCGGCCGGCGTCGGGATACCGTATGCCTCGCAGACCGCACGCCCCTCGGGCGCGGTCAGCGACGATCGGCCTTCGGCCGCCGCCTGCTCCAGGATCTTCTCGACCGCCGCGCGATCCGCCACGTCAGATCACCCCCGCCGCACGGAACTTGTCGAGCTCCGCTTCGCTGTACCCGAGTTCGGTCAGTACTTCGTCGTTGTGCTCGCCGAGCAGCGGAGACCGTTCGATCTCGACCGGCGAGTCGGACAGCTTGAGCGGGCACCCGACGGTCTTGAAGCTGCCGCGCTCGGGGTGCGGGACCTCGACGACCGAGCCGAGCTCGGCCAGGGTCTCGTCCTCGATCAGCTCCTTGGTGGACAGGATCGGGCCGCACGGGATGGTGCAGGCGTTCAGCCGTTCCATCACTTCCCACTTGGTGTGCTTCTCGGTCCACTCCTCGACCAGCGCGAACATCTTGTCCAGTTTGGACAGCCGGACCTCGGGGGTGGCCCACGCCGGGTCGTCGGCCAGTTCCGCCTTGCCGATCAGCCGTGCGAGCGGTGCCCAGCCGGGTGGCTGGACGATCACGTAGATGTAGTCGTTCGGCCCGCCGGGCGCACACTTCACCGCCCAGCCCGGCTGGCCGCCGCCGGAGGCGTTGCCCGAGCGCGGGACCTCGTCGCCGAACTGGTCGTTCGGGTACTCCCCCAGCGGACCGTGGGCCAGCCGCTGCTGGTCGCGCAGCTTGACGCGGCACAGGTTGAGCACGGCGTCCTGCATGGCGACCTGGACGCGCTGGCCGCGGCCGGTGGAGGTCCGCTGGTACAGCGCGGCGAGGATGGCGGCCACCAGGTGGATGCCGGTGCCGGAGTCGCCGATCTGCGCGCCGGTCGCGGTCGGCGGCCCGTCCTCGAAGCCGGTGGTGCTCATCGCGCCGCCCATGGCCTGCGCGACCACCTCGTAGGCCTTGAAGTCGGCGTAGCGGCCTGGTCCGAACCCCTTGATGGAGGCGTAGACCAGCCGCGGGTTGAGCGCGGCCAGCTTCTCCCAGGGATAGCCGAACCGGTCGACCACGCCCGGGCCGAAGTTCTCCACCAGGACGTCCACTCCGGACACGAGCTTCTCGAAGACTTCCTTGCCCTCGGTACTCTTCATGTTGAGCGTGATGCTGCGCTTGTTGGCGTTCAGCATCGTGAAGTAGAGGCTGTCGACGCCGGGCAGGTCGCGCAGCTGCCCGCGGGTGATGTCGCCGCGGCCGGGGGTTTCGAGCTTGATCACGTCCGCGCCGAGCCAGGCGAGCAGCTGCGTCGACGACGGACCGGATTGCACGTGGGTCATGTCGAGGACGCGGACGCCCTCCAGTGCCTTGCCCATGCCTTGGCCTCCGCTCACTTGTACATGGTCTGGTTCATGGTTCCGGGTGCGTACACGTCGGGATCGACCCAGACGTTGATCAGCGACGGCTTGCCGGACTCCCGCGCCCGCAGCAGCGCCGGCCCGATGTCGGCCGGGTCGCGGACCTCCTCGCCGTGGCCGCCGAGCATCCGCGCGAACTCGTCGTAGCGGACGTCGCCGAGGGTGTTGCCGACGCGCTCGCGCGGCAGGCCGTACTTCGCGGCCTGGCCGTAGCGGATCTGGTTCATCGAGGAGTTGTTGCCGACGATCCCGACGAACGGCAGGTCGAACCGCACGAGCGTCTCGAAGTCCCAGCCGGTCAGGCTGAAGGCGCCGTCGCCGAACAGCGCGACGACTTCCTTGTCCGGGCGCGCGTGCTTGGCGGCCAGGACGAACGGGATGCCGACGCCGAGTGTCCCGAGCGGACCGGGGTCCATCCAGTGGCCGGGCGACTTCGGCTGCACGACCTGGCCGGAGAAGGTGACGATGTCGCCGCCGTCGCCGATGTAGATGGAGTCCTCGGTGAGGAACTCGTTGATCTCGTGGACCAGCCGGTACGGGTGGATCGGGCGCGCGTCGGAGTGCTGCAGCGGCAGCCGCTTCCGCTTGGCCTTCTCCTCCACGGCCTGGAGTTCTTCGAGCCAGGTCTTGCGGCCGACGGCACCGTTGTCAGTGCGGCCGGAGGCGGCCTCGGCGACGGCGGCGAGGACCTGGCCGGCGTCGCCGACGATGCCGAGGTCGACGTCGCGGTTCTTGCCGACCGTGCGGTAGTCGAGGTCGATCTGGACGACGGTGGCGTCCTTCGACAGCCGCTTGCCGTAGCCCATCCGGAAGTCGAAGGGGGTGCCGACGATGACGATGACGTCGGCGTTGTCGAAGGCGTACCGGCGGGAGAGCTGGAAGTGGTGCGGGTCGCCCGGCGGCAGCGTGCCGCGGCCGGCGCCGTTCATGTACGCCGGGATATTGAGCGTCCGCACGAGCTCGGTCGCCGGGCCGGTCGCCCGGGTGGTCCAGACCTGGCTGCCGAGCAGGATGGCCGGTTTCTTGGCGTGCACCAGCAGGTCGGCGAGCTTCTCGATGTCGGCGGGATCGCCCGCGTTCCTCGTGGACGCCCGGTAGCGGCCGGCTTCGGGGATCCGGGCCTTGTCCAGCGGTACGCGCGCGTCGAGGACGTCACGCGGGATCTCCAGGAAGGACGGCCCGGGCGCGCCGGCGTAGGCCTCGCGGAAGGCCATGCTCACGAGGTCGGCGACGCGAGCGGTGTGCGGGACGGTGGCGGCGAACTTGGTGATCGGCGTCATCATGTCCACGTGCGGGAGGTCCTGCAGGGACCCCATCTTGTGCTGGGTCAGCGCACCCTGGCCGCCGATCAGCAGCATCGGGCTCTCGGCGCGCAACGCGTTCGCGACGCCGGTGACGGCGTCGGTGGTGCCCGGCCCGGCGGTGACCACCGCGCAGCCGGGCTTGCCGGTGATCCGCGCGTAGCCGTCGGCCGCGTGCGCCGCGACCTGTTCGTGCCGGACGTCGATGACCTCGATGCCTTCGTCGACGCAGCCGTCGTAGATGTCGATGATGTGGCCGCCGCACAGGGTGAAGATCGTGTCGACCCCTTCGGCCTTCAGCGCCTTCGCCACCAGGTGGCCGCCAGATATCTCCGTGGCAGGCGCGGGCTCGGCGCCGTTCGTCGCCGCGGAACTCTCCCCCGCGGTGGTGCCGGTCGTGGTCAGCGCCATGGCTCAACTCCTCTGGTCCGCCACCGGATCTCTCTTGTCCGGCGGTGTGGGTCGCCTCTTCTTTCATCAGCTGAGTTCCGAGGTCAGCGGCCTCTTCGCGGGAGACTGTAGATTGCATACCGTATGGGGTAGGCATATAGTCACTCTTCTAGCTGGCTGTGTCCAGGGCCATCCGCAGGGTTTTTCCGGACTCGAATCCGGCCCCCGCGGACCATCGCCCCGCGCCCGGACGCGGCGGATTTCCTCGCCCTGCCCCGTCGTGGAAAGGACGCTCCCGCATGGACCTCTTCGAACACGAAGCCCGCGATCTCTTCGAGAAGCACGGCGTACCCGTCCCCCGCGGCCGGGTCGCCGCCGATCCCGCCGAAGCCCGTTCGGCGGCTGCTGTTCTCGGTGGACCGGTGGTGGTCAAGGCGCAGGTGAAGACCGGCGGGCGTGGGAAGGCGGGTGGTGTCCGCGTGGTGCATACAGCCGACGACGCCGAGCAGGCCGCCGACGACATCCTCGGCATGGACATCAAGGGCCACACCGTGCACCGCGTGCTGGTGACCGAAGCGAGCGAGATCGCGGACGAGTACTACCTCTCCTTCCTGCTCGACCGCGCCGGGCGGACGTTCCTCGCGATGGCGTCGGCGGAAGGCGGGATGGAGATCGAGGAAGTCGCCGCTACCCGGCCGGACGCCCTGGTCCGCGTGCCGGTGGATCCGCTGGACGGAGTCGACGCGACGGCGGTCGCGGCCGCGTTCCCCGCCGACGTCCGCGCCGAAGTGGCCGGGGTCGTCGAAAAGCTGTGGGACGTGTTCGTCGCCGAGGACTGCACGCTCGTCGAGGTCAACCCACTGGCCCGGACGGCCACCGGGATCGTCGCGCTGGACGGCAAGATCACACTGGACGACAACGCGTCCTTCCGCCGCTCGGCTGCGGTCGACAGCACTTCGGACGGTGACCCGCTGGAGCGCGCGGCCCGTTCGCTGGATCTCAACTACGTCAAGCTGGACGGCGACATCGGCGTGATCGGCAACGGCGCCGGCCTCGTCATGTCCACTTTGGACGTCGTGGCGGCGGCCGCGGCCGAGGCGGGCGCGCGCGGGCCGGCGAACTTCCTCGACATCGGCGGCGGGGCGTCGGCGCAGGTGATGGTCGACGGGCTGACCGTCATCCTCGGCGACCCGCAGGTGCGCAGTGTGTTCGTCAACGTCTTCGGCGGCATCACCGCGTGCGACGCGGTAGCGACCGGGATCGTGCGGTCGTTGGAGATCCTCGGCTCGCGCGCGACCAAGCCCCTGGTCGTCCGGCTCGACGGCAACAACGTCGCCGAAGGCAGGCGGATCCTCGCCGAAGCCGCCCATCCCCTGGTCACCGTGGTGGCCACCATGGACGACGCCGCCCGCGAGGCGGCGAAGCGCGCGATCGCGGAGGTCTGAACCATGGCCATCTTCTTGGACGAGAACAGCCGGATCGTCGTCTCCGGCATCACCGGTTCCGAAGGCGCGAAGCACACACGGCGGATGCTGGCCGCCGGGACGAACGTCGTCGGCGGGGTCAACCCCCGCAAGGCCGGGCAGCACGTGGACATCGGGGACGCGTCGTTGCCGGTGTTCGGCAGCGTCGCGGACTCGATGGCGGCGACCGGGGCGGACGTCTGCGTGTTGTTCGTGCCGCCGCCGTTCGTCGCCGACGCCGTGATCGAGGCGGTGGACGCCGGCATCGGGCTCGCGGTGGTGATCACCGAAGGCGTCCCGGTGCACGACAGCGCGCGGCTCTGGGCGCACGCCGTCGCGGCGGGTGGGCGGACCCGGATCATCGGCCCGAACTGCCCGGGCATCATTTCGCCCGGCCGGTCGAACGCGGGCATCATCCCGGCGGACATCACCGGCCCGGGCCGGATCGGGCTGGTGTCGAAATCCGGCACGCTGACGTATCAGCTCATGCACGAGCTGCGGGACATCGGGTTCTCGACGTGCGTAGGCATCGGCGGCGACCCGATCATCGGGACGACGCACATCGACGCGGTCGAGGCGTTCGAAAAGGACCCGGAGACCGACCTGATCGTGCTGATCGGCGAGATCGGCGGCGACGCGGAGGAACGGGCGGCGGAGTTCGTGCGCGCCACCGTGTCGAAGCCGGTCGTCGGGTACGTGGCGGGCTTCACGGCCCCGGAGGGCAAGACGATGGGCCACGCGGGCGCGATCGTGTCGGGCTCGGCGGGAACGGCCGTGGCGAAGAAGGAAGCACTGGAGGCCGCGGGAATCCGGGTCGGCCGCACGCCGAGCGAGACGGCGGCGCTGGCCCGCGAGCTGCTGGGCTGATGGAGCTGCGCCAGCTGGCCGTGGTGGTGGCGGTCGCCGAGGAGGGTGGGTTCACGGCGGCCGCCCAGCGCCTGCGGACGGTCCAGTCGACGGTGTCCACGGTGGTGCGGGCGCTAGAGCGGGACCTGGGCACACCGCTGTTCCACCGCACGACGCACCGGGTGGTCCTGACGCCGGCGGGCGAAGCGTTCGTCCCGGCGGCACGGGCGGCCCTGGAGGCGGCCGAGCGCGCCCGGGCGGCGGTGTCCCCGCTGAGCGGCCGGGTCCGGCTCGGGGTGTGCCCGGGCTTGCTGGCGGACCTGCACCGGGTGCTGGCCCGGTTGCGGCACGCGCACCCGGGCTTGGTCCTGGAGATCCGCCAGCTGCGGCCGGAGGAGGTGCGGTGCGGGCTGACGGAGTCCACTGTGGACGTGGTGCTCGCGGCGGCGGCCGGTGTGCCTGCAGATTCCGGCGGCACACCGGCAAAGCCAGCGGACCTCGCCGGTATCCACGCCACCGCACCCGATGATCCGAGCGCGCCCAGCGCCACGCTCCTTCCCGCCGCCACACCCGGCGATCCGGCCACGCCTCACGCCATCCTCCTTCCCGCCGCCGCCTCGGGCGATCCGGCCACGCGCAACAGCGCCACCCTCCTCCCCGCCGCACCGCCCGGCGATCCGGCCGCTCCCAACGCGCCCCGTCTTCCCGCCACAGCCGGCGATCCGACCGCGCTCAGCACCACCCTCCTCCCCGCCGAAGAACTCGTTCTCGCCACCGCGCACGGCGGCTCGCGCTCCGCCCCCGCCGCCCCCGCCGCCCCTGCCGACCTCGCCGCCCTCGCTGACCTCCCGCTCGTCGACTTCCCGCCGGGCTGGGCGATCCGCGAGGCCGTCGACCGCGCCTTCCCCCACCGCCGGATCTCGCTGGAGGTCGATGATCTCGCCGTCGCCGCCGGGCTCGTGCGGGCCGGGTTCGCCGGCTGCGTCCTTCCCACCTCCGCCGCCGGGCGGTTTCCGGAGCTGACCGTGCGGCGGTTCGCGCGGCCCGTCCCTTGGCAGCTCGCCGCCGTGCACCGCGCCGGTGCCGGGGCCGCCGTGGCCGCCGTCCTCGCTCAGCTCGGCTGAAGCCCGAGGCGGTCCGGTCGCGTGTAGACGTTCATCGACGTCCCGCGCAGGAAGCCGACCAGCGTCAGGCCCAGCTCGGCAGCCAGGTCCACCGCCAGCGACGACGGCGCCGACACCGCGGCCAGCAACGGGATCCCGGCCATCGCCGCCTTCTGCACCAGCTCGAACGACGCCCGCCCGCTCACCATCAGCGCCGTCCCGGACAGCGGCAGCTCGCCGTCCCGGGTCGACCGGCCGATGACCTTGTCCACCGCGTTGTGCCGCCCGACGTCCTCGCGCAGGCACCGCAGCTTCCCGTCGGCGTCGAACAGCCCCGCTGCGTGCAGGCCGCCGGTGCGGTCGAAGACCCGCTGGGCCGCCCGGAGTTCGTCCGGCAGCGCGGTCAGGGTCGCCGGGTCGGTGACCAGGGGGTCGTCGCCGACCGGCCAGGTCACCGTCGTGCGCACGGCGTCCAGGCTCGCCTTGCCGCACAGTCCGCACGACGACGTCGTGTAGAAGTTGCGTTCCACCGAGGCGTCCGGCGGCGCGACGCCGTCGGCGAGCACGACGTCGAGGACGTTGTAGGTGTTGCCGCCGTCCGCCGTCGCGCCGGCGCAGTAGCGGATCGACCGGATGTCGGCCGCCGCGCGGACCACGCCCTCGCCGACCAGGAACCCGGCGGCGAGGTCGAAGTCGTCGCCGGGCGTCCGCATGGTGATCGTCAGCGGCTTGCCGGCGACCCGGATTTCCAGGGGTTCCTCGACGGTCAGCGTGTCCGGCCGGGTGGTGTGCCCGCCGTTGTGGACGCGCAGCACCCGCCGCCTGCTCGTCATCCGCCCCACGTCACGCCACCGGCAGCAGCGACTTGGGCCGGCCCGGCTGGGTCAGCCGCCCGGACAGCACCGCCCCGGCCAGGCTCAGCACGCCGGCCGCGGTGAACGCGCCGCCGAACCCGTGCGCCGTCACGACGAGCGTGGCCAGGCCGATTCCCACCACGGCCCCGGCGGCCTTGGCGCTGTAGAGGATCCCGAAGTTCTGCGCCGCCGACTCCTCGCCGAAGTACTCGCGCACCAGGCCGACGAGCAGCGTGTAGCAGCAGCCGTTGCCGAGACCGGCCAGCGCGACGCCCAGCAGGAGGCCGACGGCGTGCCGGTGTTCGCCGGAGTGGAACAGCACGAACTGGGCGACGCCGCCCGCGAGCAGGGCGAAGCGCAGGATCCGGCGACGGCCGAGCCGGTCGGCGAGCCGTCCGACGAGGACCCGTCCGCCGCCGGTGGCCGCGGCGAGCAGCGCCAGCGCGGCCGCGGCCAGGCCGGGCCCGCTGCGCGCGGCGGTGAACGTCGCCAGGTAGGCCAGGTCGAACAACAGCACAGCGGCCGCGAGCACCACCACGAGGTACAGCGAAAGCGTCGTCCCGCACCGGAACAGTTCCGCCGGCCGGTAGTGCCGGACCGCCGGACGCCGGTTGTGCGCCCGGTCCAGCGCCCAGGCCCGCGGTTCGGGCGTGGCGGGCCACCAGTTCCGCGGCGGGTACCGCAGCAGCGCCGCGCACCCGCCGATGACGGCGAGCACGATCGCGGCGGTGACGTCCAGCAGGACCGGACGCGCGGCCGGCAGGCCGGCGGCGAGCACGACGAAGGGAACGCTGCCGAAGGCGAAGGCCCCGCTCACGATGCCGGCGCGGGGGCCGGTGCCGTCCGGGAACCAGGCGAGCACCGCGCCGACGCAGGTGGCGTACACCAGGCCGGTGCCGAGCCCGCCGAGCACGGAGTAGCCGAGGAAGACGGCCGGCAGGCCGGTCGCGTGGCCGAGCGTCACGAGCCCTCCGGCGCACAGAACCGCGCCGGCGGCCATCGCCACGGGTGCGGGGAGCAGGCCGCGTTCGCGCAGCCACGCCACCGGGAACGCGACCCCGGCCTGGCAGATGGCCCACACGGCGAGGGAGAGGACGATCCCGCCGAACGTCCAGCCGGGCAGCCGGCTCAGCGACGGCACGATCGCGCCGAAGCCGTACTGCTGCACCCCGGCGGCGAGCATGGCCGCCGCGGTGAGCCAGGTGACCCACGTCCGCGGCCGGCCGAGCAGGTCCCGGTCGGACTCGCCGACGCGGTACCGCCGTCCGTAGACGTCCCGGAGCTCGCGCACCTCGGCCATCACGGCACCTCCCGGCTCCAGCGAACTGAAGATTGTATGCAGTATGGAGTAGTCCGAGTGTGCGCTCAACGGGCGCGGATGTCCACCGGGAGGTGCGGGCGCTGCCCGGATGGCCGAGCGAAGCGGCTCTCACACGCGAAGGGTTCAGCTACTGCCGGAGCCCGAGCGGCCGGGCCGGGCCGGGCGGCGCCAAGGAAGGAGGCAGCCAAGCGGGGCCAAGCGGGGCCAAGCGGGGCCAAGCGGGGCCAAGCGGGGCGGGGCGGGGCGGGGCGGGGCGGGGCGGCAGCCAAGCGAGGTGGCTCCGGCGCCGAGAAAGGAGGCGGCCCGGTGGCCATCGAGGGAGGAGGCGACCACCGGACCGGTGCTCCGCCGCGGTACCGGCCGCGAGGAGCACTGACAGTCTGGCCACCGGAGCCGCTCTCCGACAAGCTTTCGCCGCCCGACAGGCGGTGTGGTGCCCGTTTGGCCGCGCCTGAACCAGGGCCGCCGTCCACATCGAACCGGACGCGTGACGGTGAGGCACGATGGGAACACCGAACGCCACCTGGAAACGCTCAAGCGGCGACCGTCCAGCCGAGCGGCGCCACCCGGCGCCGCCCAGCCGGCCCGAGCACAGCTTTCAAGACTTCTTGCGGGTCGCTCGCTTGCGCGCCGGCTTGGCGTCGACCGGCTCGGCCGCCGCGGCCTGGTCGGCCTCGAAGCCGGCGATGATCTCGCTCGAGAGCCGGCCGCGCTCGGCGACGTCGTAGCCGTTCGCCTGGGCCCATTCGCGGATCTGCCGGTTGCGCTCGCGGTCGGTGCCCGAGGCGGCCGGGCCGCCCAGCGACTGGCCGGTCGCGAGGCGGACCTTGCGGCCGCCGATGCGTCGCGCGGCGGCGACGTACCGAGCCAGCTCGTCCCGCAGCACGGAGGCGTTCTCCTCGGACAGGTCGATCTCGTACGTCACCCCGTCGAGACTGAAGGGGACGGTCTGCGAAGCCTCGCTGCCGTCGAGGTCGTCCACCATCTGGACCTGAACCCGTTGCGCCATGATTCGTCGTTCCTCATCTTCTCCAGAACACGGTCGGACAGACCCTAACGTGTCGAATCATGCCCGGCACGCGCGACACCCTGAAGCGTCCACAATGGCCGCTCGGACGAGTGGGTCGCCCGCGTCCAGAGTGGCTGCAACGGAGCCGAAATGCTCGTCGTCTTGTACCTAATTGAATTTCGTGATATGTTCGAAATCGAATCGGTACCGTCACGGCATGAAACTTGGCCGGTTTCCCGCCAATGCTCCCCGCATCAGCCAGATCGCCTTCGCAGCCGCCGCCGCGCGAGCGGCACATTTGCTCCTCGACACCGCGCCGCCCCCCTTCTTCGACACGCTTGCGGCGCGCCCGCTCGGTGACTGCGTCGGGAACCCTGGCCTGCCACCGGCTCCACGATACCCACCCGATCCTGGCCGGCGCCCGCACCGAAGCGACGCGCCGGAGCCGGTTCACCGAAGCGCGCCCGATGCGTGGCAATTCCGGTATAGACCAGTATGCGATTCTCGGCGCCGGGCTTGATTCGTTCGCGGATCGGACCCTTCGCGACGATTCCGGCGGTTCGAGGCCGACCACCCGGTGACCCGCGTCGCCAAACGGGAACTACCGGCCTGCCGCGGCGTCGCCACCCCGGTCGGCTTCGCAGCCGAACCGCTCCGGGAACGGCGCGTCCAGAGTGGACTGGACCCGTTTCACCCCGTGTTCGCAAGCTGGCTCGGTGTCACCATGCACTGACGCGAACGGCGATTGCCTCCGCATTGCGGACGCGCGCCGGCCCGGTTTCCGCTCAGTCGGGCAGCATCGGCATTTCGAGATCGTCCGGACGGCCGAGCAGCACCGCGCGGGTGACCGCGGCCTTCCCGAACCGGTCCCGCACCGCGTCCAGGGCGGTGTCGAGCTCGGTCGCCCGCTGCCGCTCGAACGGCAGGGCCGGCTGGAACGGGTTGTCGTCGGCCAGATTCGACAGCGCCGCGCCCAGCAGCGTGATCCCGCGGTCGGCGATCAGCGGCAGCGCGGCGACGAGCAGCTCCCGCGCCGCGTCGAGCAGCACGCCGGTGCCGGCGGTCGGGTCGGTCAGCGTGTGCGAGCGGGTGACGCGGGAGAAGTCGGCGAAGCGCAGGCGGATCGTCACGGTCCGGCAGACGCGGCGGGCGGCGCGCAACCGGCGGGCGATCCGGTCGACCAGCGCCACCAGCACGACGTCGAGCTCGGCCGGGGTCCGCCTGCCGCGCCCGAGGGCCCGCTGGGCGCCGATCGAGCGCCGCCGGGTGCCGATCTCGACGCGGCGCGGGTCTTCGTTGTGCGCCAGGTGGTGCAGGTGCGCCCCGGCGGCCCGGCCGAGCAGGCCGACGAGGTCGACGTGCTCGGACGCGGCCAGCTGGCCGACGGTCGTGATCCCGCGCACCCGCAGCTTCTCGGCGGTGACCTTGCCGACGCCCCAGAGCGCCGAAACCGGCAGCGGGTGGAGGAACTCGAGCTCGCCGTCGTGCGGGACGACGAGCAGGCCGTCGGGCTTGGCGACGCGGCTGGCGACCTTGGCGAGGAACTTGGTCCGCGCCACCCCGACGGTGATCGGCAGCCCGGCCCGCTCGGCGACGGCCGCGCGCAGCCGTTCGGCGATGTGGCTCGGCCGCCCGCCGATCCTGGCCAACCCTCCGACGTCGAGGAACGCCTCGTCGATCGAGATGCCTTCGACCCACGGGGTGGTGTCGTGGAAAACCTCGAACACCGCCCGGCTGGCGGCCAGGTACGCCGACATCCGCGGGCGCACGACGACCGCGTGCGGGCACAGCCGGCGGGCCTGCGCGCCACCCATCGCGGTGCGCACGCCATAGGCCTTGGCCTCGTAACTCGCGGCGAGCACGACCCCGCCGCCGACGATCACCGGCCGTCCCTTGAGCGCCGGATCGTCGCGCTGTTCGACCGAGGCGTAGAACGAGTCGAGGTCGGCGTGCAGGATGGGACCCTCGTCGCTCATAGAACATATGTTCGCATACCCGCGCGCCGAAGTCCGCTTGTCCGCCTACCGCGGGTGACGTGCCGCCGGTCGAAAGTGCGCGTTTTTCCGGTTGTCCACGTTCTGTTGCCGCGCTCACACTCGAAGCAACGAACAGCCCGACCACTGGGGGCGACATGACCGAGAAGTGCCGATGCGGTGACCACCACGCGTGGGCCACGCCGAGTCTGGAAGACCGGCCGGCAGCACCACGACACCCGCTGCTGGCGGCGACCTTGGCGCAGGAGGACCGCGTCGAGGACGCCGGCAGCTTGGATCCGACCGACCGCGTGACGTGCCGGACGCACCGCCGCTGGCTCCACGACTGCGTGGCGTCACCGGTGCACACGAACCCGGCGATCGGGTACCGCTGGTGCCGTCGCTGCGACCACCAGGCACTGGTCGCGGTCGACGAACTGGCCGGCGAGGTGACCATCCGGTGCGAACTGTGCGGGTCGGTTCCGCACAGCCGGGCCAACCGGGAACTGGTGGAGCTGTGCCTGCGGAGCCTTGCGCTGGCCCGCTCGGGACGGTTCCCGCAGGCCGCCGCCGCCTGACTGCCATGATGCGGGGGTGCCCTCGCCCGGAACCACCGCGCTGGTGATCCTGCTGCCCGCTGCCGAGCCGGCGCTGACCGCCGCTCGGCGGGTCGACCCCGCTCTGGTCCGCCCGGGGCTGCCCGCCCATGTGACGGTGCTGTACCCGTTCCTGCCGGACGCGTCGCTGACCGACGAGGTCCTGGCGGAGGTCCGCTCCCTGGCTGCCGCCGTTTCCCCTCCGGCGGACGTGCAGCTGACGGACTTGGTTGTAACACCGCGTTTCGTGGCCCTTGCCGCTCCGGCTCTTCAGGCGGTTGCCGACGCGGTCTGTGCGCGGTGGCCGGAAGTACTGCCGTACGGGGGGCGGTTCGGTCCGCGCCCGGCCGCGCACCTGACGGTCGCGATGGGCGGTCCGGCAGAGGCGCTCGAGCGGGTCGCCGAGGAAGTGCGACCGTTGCTGCCGCTGGCCGATCGCGCGGAGACGCTGCAACTGGTGGCGCTCACGGGCCACGGCTGGGAGCCGCGGCTGAAGGCACCGTTCGGCGCTTGATCCGCCGCCGTTGCGGCCGGTTACGGACCGCCGGTCCCGGAGGCCGTCGTCCCCTCCAAGTTCCGGTACGCGCGGGCGATTGCGCGCAGCCGGGCCACGTCCGCGGCGAACGGTTCCGCAGCCGCGGTGGGCGGCTCCGTCTCGGACAGCTCGTCCGGGAGGTCGCGCACCAGCCTCGCCGCCGTCGCGGGTGGGAGGTCCGGGGTCACGCCCGCGAGGATCAAGCCGTCGTTGGTTTCGCTCATCGCCGTCAGCAGGCGCTCGCGGCGGGAGGGACCCGCGGGGTCGATGCGGGTGATTTCCGGGAACCGCCGCGTCAGGTGGGTGCGCAGGGGCCGGAGCAGGCGGAGCGTCCGGGCGTCGCGGCGCGCTGCCGCCAAGCCCGGGACCGCCGGGATCGTCAGGCCCAGGACGATCAGCAGCACCGACACCGCCGGGAAGCCGACGTCGAGGGTGCACGGCAACGTCGAGAACGGCCCGCGGCACAACGCCTTCACCAGGTGGTCGGCCTGCAGGGCGTGGATGGTCCCGACCACCTTCCCGGCCAGGTAGGCGACCGCGAACGCCGACGCCAGCAGCAACAGCACGAGCCCCACCCGCAGCGCTCCCCCGCTCGCCCGGATCGTCACCGCCGCCATGAACCCGATGTCGAGCACCGCGAAGCCCAGGTACATCGTGTAGGTGAAGACGTAAACCACCAGCGTCGGGTGCGTGCGGTACAGCTCGTCGAACACGCCGATGCCGCGCGGCAGGTCCGACGTGCTGAAGAACGTCACCACCAGCACCGTCAGCGCCACGCCGAGCGCGACCAGCCGGGTGCGGCGGCCGCGGTCGCGGGTACCGCTGATTTCCGCGACCGTCAGGCCGATGCCGTACGCGGCGACCATCGTCGCCAGGTTCGACAGCAGGCGGCCGAGGCTCGGGTAGATCTCGCTCTCGACCTGCTGCGCCCGGTTGGACAGGAAGCAGAACGCCGCGCCCAGCGCGATGAGCGAGACGGCCAGGCCCGCACCCGCGCCGGTGCGCCGCGCCCGGGCCGCGCGCCAGATTCCGGCGAACAGGGCGAAGAGCCCGACTCCGACGAAAAGTATGTCGATCACGGGACGCGACTATCCCAGGAGTGCGGCCAGCCGCCTAGCCTGGTCCGCCGCTCGGCCGGACGCGCCCGGCTGAACGGCGGGTGGCTCGCTCGTCGCCGCGCTCATCAGCAGGACGGCGATCAGCTCGGCTTCGTACTCGTCGGTCCCGGTCGTGACGCGGGTCAGCAGGTGCGACAACGCCCGCGGCGCCAGGTCCGGGGCGAGCTCGGCGGCCTCGGCGTCCGACATCAGGCAGGTCCCGGTGTGCGCGCACAGCAGGTGGGCCAGCTCGTGGGCGATGATGTGGTCCTGGTGCAGCGCCGACGTGTGCTCGGTGTAGGCGATGAGGTCGTAGTCCGGGCGGGCCTGCCACGCCCCGGACGGCTGACCGGGCCGGTAGGCGATCGGCAGGAGGTCGATCTCGCGCTCGCGCCACGCCTCGAGGCCGTCGACCCAGGCGTTCATCGACCACGGCCGCGGCAGCGGGACGGCGGCGAGCACCGTCCGCACGCGCTCGCGTGCCCGGTCGCGGAGGGCCGGCAGGCCGCGCTCGTCGATGGGTCCTCCCTGCTGACCGCGCGCCAGCCGGGTGCACCGGGGCGCGAACACGGACGAGGTCATCGTAGCCGAGCCGAACGCGGTCACTCCGGCTTCCGCCGCCGGCCGGTGCGGCGCCGGGTGTCGTCGTAGCTGCCGAGCTGATCGAGCAGTGCCGTGACGGTTTCGCGGTCGCGCGGCGAGAGCCGCATGGCTCGTTGCGCCAGGTTCCGCGCCTCGCTGTCGCGCCACGCGACGACATCTTCGACCTGCCGGTCGACCTGGCCGGCGACCTCGTCGTCGAAGAAGTACGTCACCGGCACGCCGAAGAACTGGGCGAGCGCCTGGATGTGCGAGCGCTTCGGGTCCTTGCGCGCGCCGACGGCGAGCTGCTGGACATGGGTGGCCGACATCGTGACGCCGGTCTGTTCGGCGACGCCGTGCGCGATCTCCCGGTAGGAGTACGGCTTGCGATCCGGCGGGTGCACGGTCGCGATCAGGTGCGCCAGCCGTTCGGCGAAACTGCGCTCTTCGCTCACCACACACCGCCTGCAGACATGAAACGTGACAACCGACAGCGTAGCTGTTCCGAAAACTTGACACAGCCTGTGCCGGAAAGACTACGATACCCCTATCCGGTGTTTCGGAAACGTGACACCGGCCCGGGGTGGCGCAGCGGCCCGCGGGTGACTCACGTGGCCGCTGGGGGTGGCCACGCGCCTAACCCCGGCCGCCGCGCCGCCCCTTCTCTTCTTCCGGCGCGGACGCTCACAACCCGCCTGGCCACGCGATTCGCGCGCCTTCGCCGACCGTCCCGCCGCTCAGCGTGCCAGTAGCCGGCGCACCACCCCGGCGGCGCTCCGGCGTGCTCCCGCAGCGTCCGGGTCAGATGAGCCTGATCCGCGAACCCCAGCTCGGCTGCCAGGACCGCCAGCGCCCGCTCCCCCGCCTCCAGCCGTTCGAGAGCGCGGCCGACCCGGACCCGGTTGCGGTACCGCGTCAGCGAAACACCGACCTCCCGCGGAAACGCGCGACTCAACCGGTACGGCGACACCCCCAGCGACTCCGCCGGCGGGAACAGCCCGGCCGCCACCGGATCGCCGGCCACGATCGCCTCTCTCGCCCGCGCCACCAGCGCGCGGTCGTCCGCGTGCCCCGCCGGTGACCGGGGCCGCGCCGACTGGGTGATCGCACCACCCACCAGGACCAGCAGCTCTTCCGCCAGCGCGTAGTCCGGATCGGCCGCCGAGGCCGTCACGCGCCGGTGGGCGAGCTCGAGTGCGCTGTCGACGTACACCGTCGATGCCACCACCTGCTCTCCCGTGAGGCGGCGCCACAACCGCTCGCCGAACTGCACCGACGTGCAGACGTCTCCGCCCGCCGGGTGCGCGAAGCGCTCTTCGTCGCCCGGCGCGACGAGGTAGGCCGCTGTCGGGTCGGCGTCCGCGACCACGCCGCGGACGCCCCGGCGGAACCGGCCGCGGCGCACGAGGACCATCCGGTGACCGGCCGACACCTCCGCCGCCGCGATATCCGGTCGCGGGCCTCGCCCCCGGCGCGGCACCATGCCGCTCATGGCCTCCTTGTTCATCCCCGGGCTGGAACTGTCGCGCCGCTTCTACGAAGAGGCCGTGCGGCCGATCATCGGGGACCTGCCCCACACGGCCGCACGGATCGGCACCGGCTCGGAGGTCCTCGGCTTCGACACCGCCCGATCCGCCGATCACGAATGGGGGCCGCGCCTGCAGGTGTTCCTGCGCGGCCACGATGCTGCCCGGCACGCCCTGGACCTCGTCAAAGCGCTGAGCCTGAAGCTTCCCAAGACGTTCCACGGCTACCCCACGCACTTCGCCCCCACCGGGAACGAGCACATACGCCACATGGAGGCCACCGATGGGCCGGTCTTCCACCGCGTCGACGTGACCACGCTCGACACGTGGCTCAGGTGTCACCTGGGATTCGATCCGCGCGAAGGCACGACCACCCGAGACTGGCTCGCCACCCCGACCCAGACCCTGGCCGAGATCACCGCGGGCGCGGTTTTCCACGACCCGGCGGGTGAGCTCACCGCCGTCCGTTCGCGGCTCACCTGGTACCCGGAGCCGGTCTGGCGCTACGTCCTGGCCTGCCAGTGGCAGCGGATCTCCCAGGAAGAGGCGTTCGTCGGACGATGCGGAGAAGTCGGCGACGAACTCGGCTCGGCCGTCGTCGCCGCGCGACTGGTCCGCGACCTCATGCGGCTGAGCCTGCTGATGCACCGCCGCTATCCGCCCTACGGCAAGTGGCTCGGCAGCGCTTTCGCCCGGCTGCCGTTCGCGGCGACGGTCATTCCGGTACTGACTGGCGTGCTCGCCGCCACCACGTGGCGTGCGCGGGAAGATCACCTCGCCGCTGCGTACTCGGCCGTCGCCGGGCTCCACAACCGGCTCGGGCTCACCGAACCGCTCGACCCCGGCACCCGCCCCTACCACGACCGGCCGTTCCGGGTCCTGCACGCCGAACGGTTCGGCCAGGCGCTCGTCGCCGGCATCGGTGACGCCGGACTGCGCGATCTTCCGCTCACCGGCGCCATCGACCAGTTCGCCGACAACACCGATCTGCTCGGTGACCGCGCGGCGACTCGTGCCCTGACCACAGCGCGGTTCGCATGAGGGCCGTCGAGGCCACGGCGATCCGTGGCCTCGACGGCATTTCCGGCTCCGCCCGCCGGAGGCTCAGTACGTGACCGTCAGCGGGGAGCGTCCCGGGTGGGCCGGCGCCGTCACGGTCAGCGTCTGCGTCGCCGCGTCCCACTTCCACGCCTTCGACGGCGCCCAGCCGCTGCCGACCTTCACCCGGCTCGGCGCCGCCGGCACGCCGAGGAACTTCACCGTCCACTCGCGCGGCGCCACCCGGTACGAGCCCTGCGCCGGCGCCACCGTCACCGTGTGCGCTCCGACGCGCTCGCTGTAGGTGATCTTCGTCGAAGACGATCGCGACGACGACACACCGTCGTCCTCGTACAGCGAGAACGTCCCCGAGCGACCCGGCGCCACCGTCACCGTCACCCGGTTCAGCGGGTTCTGGACGTCGTTGGTGACGTCGGCCGTGCGCGTGACGGCGATGCCGCCCGCGCGGAGGAACACCGGCATCGTCCCCAGATCGGACGTCACCTGCTGGGTCGTCCCGCCCGCGTAGGTCTTGCCGGTGAAGTAGTCCGTCCACTGCCCCGGCGGGAACCACACCGACGTCGTCGCCGAGGAGCCCGGGGACGTCACCGGCGCCACCAGCATGTCCGGCCCGTAGAAGTACTCGCTCTGGGCCGCCGCGTACGCGCCGGGCTCCTCCGGGTACTCCAGGTACGTCGGGCGCACCACCGGAACGCCCGTCGCCGCCGCTTCCTGGGCCAGCGTGTAGGTGTACGGAACCAGGTTTTCGCGCAGGTTCAGGAACTTCGTCGCCGACGCCTTCGCCGCGTCGCCGTACTGCCAGGGCAGCCGGTCGCTGTGGTTGCTGTGCAGGCGGTCGATCGGCTGGAACGTGCCCAGCTGCACCCACCGCGCGTACAGGTCGTCCGGCAGCTTGACCGTCTGGCGCTGCTGGCCGCCGGAGGTGTACGTCTCGCTGCCGCGCAGGCCGGTCGTGTCGTTGTGGCCGCCGATGTCGTGGCTGATCGCCGACATGCCGGTCGCCGCCGACTCCGCCGGCGTGATGCCGACCTCCATCCGCAGCGTCCCCCACGTCGAGGACGTGTCACCGGTGAAGTGCAGCGTGCTGCGTTTGTCCGCCCACGGGCCCGTCGCCAGCCCGGTCGGGCCGCCGTAGCCGCCCGCCTGCAGCGACCCGTACGCCCGCGAGATGACGAACCCGCGGCCGGTCGCGGGCGCCGCGAGGTCGGCGTACTGCTGGTTGATCCACGCGTCCGGGGTGACGCCGGGCAGGCTCGAACGCGAGGCGTCGCAGCACCAGTCGAGCCACCAGAAGTCGTTGCCCTGCCGCATCATCCCGGCGTGCAGGTCGAGGTAGGCCTTGAGCTGGTCGGGGTCGCCCCAGTCGAAGACGTAACAGTCGGTCCCGCAGTTCGACTTGGTCAGCTTGCCCTTCGCCGTCGCCTGGGCGCGGGCGAACTGCGGGTCCGAACCCATGATGCTGGGGTGGATGTTGAGGTTGTTGTGCAGGCCCTGCGCCTTCGACCAGGCGAAGAAGCCGGCCGGGTCGGGGAACTTCGCGGTGTCGAACTGCCAGCCGTTCCACGTGTCCGGCGCCTTGAAGTCGGTGTCGGTCACCAGGACGTCCAGCGGGACCCCTTCGCTGCGGAACCGGGGCAGGATCGTGTCGCGGTAGTCGGCCGCGGTGCGGTCGATGTACTCGGAGTACCAGACGCCGTAGGCCCAGCGCGGCAGCAGCTGCGGCGGCCCGGTCAGGGTCGCCAGATCGCGCAGCCCGGCCTTGTAGTCGTGGCCGAAGGCGAAGAGATAGCCGTCCTGGTAAGGGCTCCCGCCGTGGGACGGCCGCGGCGTCACCGCGCGGGTCCGCGTGTCGTACAGCGCGGAGGAGGTGTCGTCGAGCAGGTACCAGCCGTCCTGGTGCAGGAGGCCTTCGGTGGTCGACGGCGCGCCGTTGTCGCCGTTGACGCCGTCGAGCCCGCGCCGGTAGCCGCCGAGCGCGAGGTGCGGCGGCGGCGCCGTGCCCCCGGCCGGGGTGACGGCGACGGTGTCGACGTTGACGTGGCAGCTGGTGTCCTCGGGACAGCCGAGGACGACGTCGTTCGTGCCCGCCTTGAGGTTCACCGGCACGGACGCGCTCTTCCAGGCGTCCCAGCCGTCGGTGATCGGCAGGGTCAGCGTGCGGGTGACGCCGTTCGCGGTGACAGCGGCAGTGCGCATTTCGTGCCGGCCGTCGCCGCCGGTGCCGTTGGCGTAGCGGACGTGCAGCAGGTACGTGCCGTCGGCCGCGACGTCGGCGACGCGGTGGGTCAGCGTCGAGCCGCGGTTGAGTTCGGCGACGAACCCGCGCCCGGCGTACCCGGTGTGGTCGGTCGCCACGACGGCGGACCCCGAGCGCAGCCCGGCTTCGGCCTCGCAGCTCACCCCGGCCGGGCAGCCGGTGAACGCCCGCGCCGACGCCGGCGGGAACGGCGCCCCGGCGGTCAGGACCGCCAGTCCGTCGAGGTTGACGTTGCCGGAATCGGCGGCGGTCCGTTCGAGGCGGACGCTGTGGTGACCGGCGCCGAGGGTGACCGGGGCCGAGGCCAGGGCCCAGGCGTTCCAGTCGGCCGTCACCGGCAGGGTGAGTTTCTGCACCGCGCCGCCGTCGACGCTGACACTGAGCGTGCGCGGGACGTGCTGGCCGTCGCCGCCCTGGCCGTTGGCGTAGCGCGCGGTCAGCGAGTACGTCCCCGCGGTGGGCGCGAGGACGTCCGCCGTCACCGAGTTGCCGGTGCTCTCGAAGCCGGCGAGGAAGCCTTCGCCCGTGTAGCCGGCGTGGTCGGTGGCGACGCCGAGCCCGTCGGTCGTGAGGTCTTCGGCCTCGCACCGGGCGCCGGCCGCGCAGGTCAGGTGGCGCCAGGGGGCCGCGAGCACCGGGGTGGCGCCCGCGCTCGTGCGGAGCTCGAGGTTGCCCCCGTCGAACGGGCCGGAGTTCAGCCGGTAGGTCAGCGTCGTCGCGCTCGTCCGGATGGTGAGGACGCCGCCGGACACGGTGCTGGTGTACGGCGTCGGCGTGAACGCGCCGCGGCCGACGGCGTTGAAGGTGGCGGCGTCGGTGAAGCGGCCGTCGCCCGCGTATTCGGTGCGGATCAGGGTCGGGGAAAGCACCTGGAACCGGGCGTTCCCGGCGGTGACGGTCTGGCGCGCGGGCCCGGCCACGGCGGGCGTCGCGACGGTCACCGCGGCGACGGCGCTCCCGGCGACGGCGAGCACGCAGGCCCGCCGGATCGTTCTCGCTGTTCTGGTCCGCACGGCGGAACTCCGTTCCGGTGAAGGGGACTCGGCGGCGTTACAACGTTGGAAATCTGAGCACAGCGATACGGCTGATGTCCAGACCACTGAGCGGAACTTGTCCCGGACAGATCAGCGGCCGGTCACGCCTGCCAGGCCCCATCCTGGCCGCCGGTCCGGCGGTCTGCCGCGGCTTGTCGTGAGTGGTAATGAGGGTTCTGGCGATCGGTCTCTTGCCGGCCCACGTTGTCAGTAGGGCCAACTCACCGCCCGGAACGGCCAATTCACGCACCGGAACGGCCAACTCGCCGGCGGTGTGGGTGAGTTGGCCGTTCCTGCGGGTGAGTTGGCCGCCGGGGGCCTGCCTGGGTGCGTTCCCGGCCGGCGCAGACGCCCCCGCGCCGTAGGTAGTCAAGTGACCGTCGGCTCTAACCCTCATTACCACTCACGACCGCCGGCCACGGCAGACGTCAGCCGGGCCTCCGCCGCCGCCCAGTCCGCGGTTCCCGACGGCTCGTAGCGCCGGATCTCCTGCGTCTCCCGCACCAACGCGCGCATCGCCGCCAAGTCCGGCAGGTCCTCGCCCAGCGCCCGGGCCTGGACCAGCACGTTCCCCAGCGCCGCCGCCTCGACCGGGCCCGCCAGGACCGGGACGCCGCACGCGTCCGCCGTCGACTGGCACAGCAGCTCGTTGCGGGCTCCGCCGCCCACCAGGTGGATCACGTCGACCGCGCGGCCCGTCAACCGAGCCGCGGCGTGGATCGTGCGACGGTGGGCCAGGGCCAGGCTGTCCACGATGCACCGGACCACCGCCGCCCGGCCCTGCGGCGGACGCTGGCCCGTCGCTCGGCAAGCCGACTCGAGCCGGGCAGGCATGTCGCCCGGGGGGAGGAACACCGGGGCGTCGATGTCCACCACCGCGGCCAGCGCGGGCGACTCAGCCGCGGCCGCCAGCAACGTCGGCAGGTCTTCCGGGCACGACCACGTGCGCAGCGTTTCCGACAGCACCCACAGGCCCATCACGTTGCGCAGGAAGCGGATGGTGCCGTCGACGCCGCCCTCGTTCGTGAAGTTCGCCGCCAGTGCCTCGTCGCTCAGCTCCGGTGCCGGCAGCTCCAGACCGGCCAGGGACCAGGTGCCCGACGAGATGTAGGCGAAGTTCGTGCCCGGGGACGCCGGGACCGCGACCACCGCCGAGGCCGTGTCGTGCGATCCCACCGCCACCACCGGCAAGCCCGACAGCTCGTCCGCCGTGCCTACCACCGTGCCAGGGTCGCGCAGCGGCGGCAGCAGCCGCGGTGGGATGCCGACCCGCGTGGCGAGCGCAGTGGCCCAGGTCCGCGCGCGGACGTCGTAGAGCTGCGTGGTCGACGCGTTCGTCCGCTCCGCACCGATCGATCCCGTGAGCCAGTAGTTCAGCAGGTCCGGGATGAGCAGCATCGCCGACGCCGCGTCGAGCCGGTCGCCTTCGGAAACCAGCTGGTACAGCGTGTTGAACGGCAGCTGCTGCAGCCCGGTCACGTCGTAGAGCTCGCGCGCGGAGATTGAAGCGGCGACCTTCGCCGCCACGCCGTCGGTGCGCGAGTCGCGGTAGCAGACCGGGTTGCCGAGCAGCGCGCCGCGATCGTCCAGGAGCCCGTAGTCGACGGCCCAGGAGTCGATGCCGACGCCGTCCAGGCGCCCGGCTTCGCGGATCCCGGCCAGCGTTTCGCGGTACAGGCCCAGGATGTCCCAGTACAGCGCCGGTCCCGCGCGGACGCCGCCGTTCGGGAAGCGCCGCACCTCCTCGACGGTCAGCCGGGACGGCCCGACCGTTCCGGCCATCACCCGGCCGCTGGACGCGCCGAGGTCGACGGCCGCCACTCGCTTCACGGACGGACCACCGTCAGCTCCAGGCCGAGCAGGTCGGCAACGGCGGTCAGCTCGGCGACGCGGTGGCCGGTGCCGAGCGCCCAGTGGTGCGCGATGCCGCCGGCGGACCAGGCGTCGGTCCACTCCCCCGGGTCGCAGCCGAAGTCGACGCGGGAGGTCGTGTTGCCGATCCGCAGCAGCGGCCCGGGCACCACCGTGCCTTCGGACGCGATCAGCGTGAACGTGCCGTCGCGGCGCTGGCCGAGCCCGCACAGCGTCACCGGCCCGTGCTTGACGTCGAACTCCACCGACACGCCCCAGCCGCGCTTACCGTGGTAGACGCCGAGGCCGCGCAGCAGCGGCTTGCGGGCGCTGATCCCCAGGTGGGCCGGGCCGTCGTGGCCCATCTCGACCACGCCGTCGCGGAAGTTCAGCGCCTGTAGCTCGGTGAAGGAGCCGCCGGCGCCGAGGCGGTCCATGACCAGCATCGCCAGTGACGTCCGCAGCTCGTACTCGCCGACCGCCGGGATGCCGCGTGCGGTGAGCAGGGACGCGCCGAGGATGAACCCGGCGCCGACGCGTTCGTGCGTCTCGCCGTCGAGGCCGCGGTGGTAGTAGGCCAGCGAGTCGAGCGAGAAGTCGTCGACGAGCCGGTCGAGGGCCACCGAAACCCGGGCGCCCCAGGCGAAGTCTTCGTCCACAACGGACTCGTCCACAGTGAACACTTCGCGGGCGAGCGCGACCCGCTCGGCAGTCTCGTCGTCGGTGACCTTCTCCACCCGCACTCGCAGGTCGTCGACCTCCAGGATCTCGACGTGCCCGCCGAGCTGGGCCGATACCAGCGTCGGGTCGGTGGAGACGTCCATCATGCCCGGGTAGAGGTGCCCGAGCAGGCCGTGGCGGCCGTTCCGCAGCGCCGCCCGGACGCCCGCGGCCTTGATCCACCGTTCGATCCGCGTCCACGCCCGCGGATCCTCCAGGTACCCGGACACCGAGCGGAACTCGACGCCGAGGCGCCGGAACGCGTTGGCCATCTCCGGCAGCGGGCAGGCGCCGCAGTAGGCCAGCCACGCACCGGTGTCGAAGGACTCGTGGTCCATCGCCTCGGTGGGCTGCAGGTTCAGCAGCAGCACCGGCGCGCCCGAGCGCTGCGCGACCGGTGCCAGCATGCTGGACGTCAGGTACGTCGTGAGGAAGCCGACGATCAGGTCGCACCCGGCCACCCGCAGTTTTTCCGCCGCGGCCGCGCCTTCCTGCGCGTCCGAGACGAAGCCGGCGTCGATCACCTCGCAGTCCATGGTGGACAGCCGCTCGGTGACGCGCCGGGCCGAGGCCTGCAGCTGGGGCAGCAGCGCCGGGAACTGCGGCCAGTACGCGCCGAGCCCGCCGGAGACGAGGCCGACACGGGTGCGGCGCGGGGTGATGCGGTCGAGTGTCATCGGATCTCCTACCGAAGGAACGCGGCGGCCACCCCGGCGTCCACCGGCACGTGCAGGCCGGTGGTGTGGGTGAGCTCGCCGCCGGTCAGCGCGAACACCGCGGCGGCGACGTGCTCGGGCAGGACTTCGCGCTTGAGGATGGTGCGCTGGGCGTAGAACTCGCCGAGCTTTTCCTCCTCGACGCCGTAGACCGCGGCCCGCTGGGCACCCCAGCCGCCGGCGAAGATGCCGGAGCCCTGGACGACGCCGTCGGGGTTGACGCCGTTGACGCGGATGCCGTGTGCGCCGAGTTCGGCGGCCAGCAGCCGGACCTGGTGGGCCTGGTCGGCCTTCGCGGCGCCGTAGGCGACGTTGTTCGGGCCCGCGAACACGGAGTTCTTGGACGAGATGTAGACGATGTCGCCGCCGATGCCCTGATCGATCATCGCCTTCGCGGCCGCGCGGGCGACCAGGAACGAGCCCTTGGCCATCACGTCGTGCTGGAGGTCCCAGTCGCGTTCGGTGGTTTCCAGCAGCGGCTTCGAGATGGACAGCCCGGCGTTGTTGACGACCAGGTCGATCCCGCCGAAGGCGAGCACGGTGGCGTCGACCGCCGCCTGCACCGCCGCGGCGTCGGTGACATCGGCGGTGACGGCCGTGCCGCCGATCTCCGCCGCGACCTCCGCGGCCGCGTCGCCGTTGAGGTCGGCGATCGTCACGCACGCACCCTCGGCCGCGAGCCGCTGGGCGATGGCCTTGCCGATGCCCGAACCCGCGCCCGTGACCAGGGCGATCCGCCCGGCCAGGGGCTTGGGCTTCGGCATCCGCTGCAGCTTGGCCTCTTCCAGGGCCCAGTATTCGATCCGGAACTTTTCGCTCTCCGGAATCGGCGCGTAGGTCGAGACGGATTCGGCGCCGCGCATGACGTTGATGGCGTTGACGTAGAACTCGCCCGCCACCCGCGCGGTCTGCTTGTCCTTGCCGAAGGAGAACATCCCGACGCCGGGGACGAGCACGATCGCCGGGTCGGCGCCCCGCATCGCGGGCGAGTCCGGAGTCGCATGCCGGTCGTAGTAGGCGGCATACTCCGCACGGTATTCGGTATGCAGTTCCTTGAGCCGCGCCAGGATTTCGTCGACCGGGGCCGTCGCGGGCAGGTCGACGACCAGCGGCCGGACCTTGGTGCGCAGGAAGTGATCCGGGCACGACGTCCCCAGCGCGGCCAGCGGCTGCAGCTTCTCCCGCGAGAGGAACTCCAGCACGACCTCGCTGTCGGTGTAGTGCCCGATCTGGCGCTGGTCGGTCGAGGCCAGGCCGCGGATCACCGGCGCCAAAGCCGCCGCCCGCGCGTGCCGTTCCTCCGTGGGGAGGGCTTCGAAGCCGGGAACGACCGGCCCGAACGGCTCCGGAGCGCCCCGGGAAGCGATGAACTCCTCGGCGGTCCGGATGATGTCGAGGGAGTTCCGCTCGCACTCCTCGGAGGTCGCACCCCACGCGGTGATGCCGTGGCCGCCGAGGATCACGCCGATGGCCTGCGGGTTCGCCGCCTTCACCGCGGCGATGTCCAGGCCCAGCTGGAACCCGGGCCGCCGCCAGTCCACCCACGCGACCCGGTCGCCGAAGCACTCCTTGGTCAGTGCCGGGCCGTCGGCCGCCGTGGCCAGCGCGATCCCCGAGTCCGGGTGCAGGTGATCGACGTGCGCGGCCTCGACGAGGCCGTGCATGGCGGTGTCGATCGACGGCGCCGCCCCGCCCCGCCCGTGCAGGCAGTAGTCGAACGCGGCCACCATCTCGTCCTCGCGCTCCACACCCGGGTAGACGTCGACCAGGGCGCGCAGCCGGTCGAGCCGCAGCACTGCCAGCCCGGCCCCGGTCAGCGTCCCGAGGTCGCCGCCGGAACCCTTGACCCACAGCACCTCTGTCGGCGCGCCGGTCACCGGGTCGGTGACGTCGCCCTTGGCGGAGGTGTTGCCGCCGGCGTAGTTGGTGTTGCGCGGGTCGGCCCCGAGCGCGTTGCTGCGCGCGATGAGCTGCTCCGGCACGGTCATCGTCATGCTCCCCATCCGGCCTGCGTGCCGCCGGCGCGCTCGGCCACGATCTTCTCCTGGTACCCGCTGCGGTGATACGCCGCGATCGGGTCCGGGTCGAGCCCGGTCTCCGTGCGCAGCTCGGCCAGCAGCGGCCGGACGTCGGTGTTGTAGGCGTCCATCAGCACGGCGTTCGACTCCAGCACGTTGCCCGCCTGCTGGGCGGCCCGCAACGCGGTCCGGTCGACCAGCAGGGCCTTCGCGGTGGCTTCCTGGACGTTCATCACCGACCGGATGATCGCCGGGATCTTCGCCTCGATGTTGTGGCACTGATCCAGCATGAACGCGATCCCATACGACGGGTCGAGGGCGTCCGCGCGGACGATCTCGTACATGATCCGGAACAGCTGGAACGGGTCCGCCGCCCCGACCATCAGGTCGTCGTCGGCGTAGAACCGCGAGTTGAAGTCGAACGCGCCGAGCTTCCCGGCCCTTAGCAGGAACGCCACGATGAACTCGATGTTCGTCCCGGGGGCGTGGTGGCCGGTGTCGATGCACACCGTGGCCCGCTCCCCCAGCTCGATGCAGTGGGCGTAGGAGGTACCCCAGTCCGGGACGTCGGTGGCGTAGAACGCGGGCTCGAACAGCTTGTACTCCAGCAGCATCCGCTGGTCCGGGCCGAGCCGGTCGTACGTTTCCTTCAGCGCCGCCGCCAGCCGGTCCTGCCGGTCGCGGATGTCGTCCTGGCCGGGGTAGTTGATCCCGTCGGAGAACCACAGCTTCAGGTCCCGCGACCCCGTCGCGTCCATGATGTCGATGGCTTCCAGGAGGTGATCGGTCGCCTTGCGGCGGATCCCGGCGTCGGGGTTGGTCACCGAACCGAGCTTGTAGTCCTCGTCCTGGAAGACGTTGGTGTTGATCGCACCGATCTCGACGCCGAGGTCACGCGCGTACGCGGTCAGGGCGGCGTAGTCGCCGACCTTGTCCCACGGGATGTGCAACGCCACACTCGGCGCCACCCCGGTCAACCGGTGCACCACCGCGGCGTCGGCGATCTTCTCCTCGGGCGTGCGCGGCACGCCCGGTTGCGGGAACACCTTGAACCGGGTGCCCGAGTTCGCGTACGCCCACGACGGCGTCTCGATGCGCTGCGCCCGCAAGGCCTGCTTCACGGCCGTCAAGTCGCCCACGGCGATCACTGTCCTTCCGCGACGGTTGGGGGTTCGAGGTGGAAGACCTCGGGTACGAGCTGGAAGCCCTCGTCGGGCGCACGGGAGTCGAGGCCGGTGAAGAACTCCGCCATCTCCGCCTGCCAGCGGGTGTTGACCTCGGTTTTCGCCATCGCCGCCTGCGCGGCGTCGAGGTCGTCGGCCTCGACGTAACCGATCAGGAGGCCGTCCTCGCGCAGGAAGAGCGAGTAGTTGCGCCAGCCGGTGTCGTGCAGGGCTTGGCGCATCTCCGGCCAGACGGCACGGTGACGCTCGGCGTACTCGGCCGTCCGGTCGGGTCTGACCTGCAGGCAGAAGCAGTATCGGGGCACAGTCCGTCCTTGGTGGAACCCGGCCGGGCCGCCCGTCGCGACCCGGCCGGGAGAATCAGAAGTTGAACTTGTCGATGTTGTTCGCGTCGAACGTCGTCGGCGGGCCGAGGACGATCTCGCCGTTCTCGCCGATCGTGTAGTCGCCGAGTTTGCCCGCCTTGAACTTCTCACCCTGCTTGCCGGTGATCTGGCCGGACTTGAGCGCGACGCCGGCGTAGGCGGCGAGGTAGCCGATGTCGGCCGGGTTCCACAGCGCGAACTGCTTGACCGTGCCGTCCTTGACGAAGGCGCGCATCTGGTTCGGCGTGCCCAGCCCGGTCACCGCGACCTTGCCCTTGTAGCTCGACGAGCTGACGTACCGCGCGGCCGCCGCGATGCCCACGGTGGTCGGCGAGACGATCACCTTGAGGTTCGGGAACGACTGCAGCAGGCCCTGGGCCTCCTGGAACGACTTCTGGTCGTCGTCGTTGCCGTAGGCGATCTTGTCCAGCTTGATGTTCGCGTACTCCGGCTTGGCCAGTTCCTTCTTGAGCACCTCGATCCAGGCGTTCTGGTTGGTGGCGTTCGGCGTCGCGGACAGGACCGCGATCTCGCCGGACCCGCCGGAGAGGTCCTTGGCCTGCTTGGCCAGCGCCTCGCCGATGCCCTGGGTGGTGGCCTGGTTGATGAAGACGTCGCGGCAGTCCTTGGCGGCGTCGGAGTCGAAGGCGACGACCTTGATGCCGGCGCCGCGGGCCTGGTTGAGCGACGGGCACACCGCGTTCGGGTCGTTCGCGGCGATGCCGATGACGTCCTGCTGCTGCTGGATCAGCGTGTTGATGTAGCTGACCTGCGACGACGCGCTGGCGTCGTTCGGCCCGACCAGCTTGTACTCGCCCTTCAGCTCACCGAGGGCCTCCTTGCCGCCGCTGACCTCGATGTCGCTGTAGGGGTTGTTCAGCTGCTTGGGCAGGAACGCCATCTTGACGCCCTCCTTCGCCGCGGCGTTCGGGTTCGCCGCGGCGGTGGACTGCTGGGCGCCCGATCCGGCGTTGTCGTTCTTGGTCGTGCCGCTGCACGCGGCCAGGACCAGCACCAGCCCGGCCGACACTGCGCCGATGAGGAACCGTCGGGACATCTTTGTCACCTTTCTGGGGAAACCGCGCTGGCGGCTCGATGGCGGCGCCGGAGCGCCGTTCGGGCCGAGGACACGATGTTGGGGAGCAGGACCGACACGATCAGGAGCACGCCGGTCACGATGTTGAGCGCCTCGTTCGAGACGTCCTGCAGGCGCAGGGCGTTCTGCAGCGAGGCCAGCAGGACCACCCCGGCGAGCACGCCGGGCAGCGTGCCCTTGCCGCCGAAGATGGACACGCCGCCGAGCAGCACGGCGGCCACGACGGCCAGTTCGATGCCGAAGCCGTTGTCGGCACGGGCGCTGGAGTACCGCAGCGTCCACAGCACCCCGGCGAGACCGGCGACCGCGCCGCTCACGACGTACAGCCAGAACTTGAGCTGTCCGGTGCGGATGCCGGCGAACCGGGCCGCCTGCTCCCCCGCGCCGGCGGCGAAGACACCGCGGCCGATCGGGGTCGCGTGCAGCACGACGCCGAAGATCAGCGCGACGACGACCAGCGGGATCAGCACGTTCGGGATCGGGCCGTCGCCGATCGTGCCGGTGACCCAGGTCGTGTAGTCGCGGGGGAAGTCGGCGACCGCGCCGTCACCCAGCACCACGAACGCGAGCCCGCGGTAGAGCGCCAGAGTGCCGATGGTGACCGCGAGGGACGGCAGTTTCAGCACGGTGACGAAGAAGCCGTTCAGGGCACCGAGGATCCCGCCGAGCACGATGCAGAGCGGGATGATCGCCTCGATCGTCAGGCCGGCGTCCCACAGCGAGCCCATCACCGCCGACGTCAGGCCGAGCGTGCTCGCCACCGAGAGGTCGATTTCGCCGGTGACGATGATGAACGTCATCGGCAGCGCGACCAGCGCGATCGGGAGCAGGTCGAGCAGCAGGAAGGTGAAGTTGCGGCTGGTGCCGAAGTTGTCGACGGCACCGGAGGCGACGATCAGGACGATCACCGTGACGAGCACGACGGCGGCGTCCCAGCTGAGCAACCTGCCGAGCCGGTTCCCCTGGTCAGACATGGGAATCCCTCTTCTTCAGTGCCTTCGCGACCCGCACGGCGACCAGCCGGTCGGCGCCGATCGCCAGCAGGATCAGCGCGCCGACGATCGCCTGCTGCCAGAACTGGTTGATGTCGAGCACGGCCAGCGCGCTGCCGATGACGGTCAGCAGCAGCGCGCCGAGGCCCGCGCCCCAGACCGAGCCGCTGCCGCCGAACACCGCCACCCCGCCGACCACGGCCGCGGCGACGACGTTGAGCTCGTAGCCGGTCCCGGCGGCCGCGTCCACGGTCCCGAACCGGGCGGCGAACAGCACCCCGGCGAGCCCCGCGAGCGCGCCGCTGACCAGGAACGCCGCGCTGGTGTTGCGGCCGACCCGGATCCCGGCCAGCTGCGCGGCCTGGGGACTCGACCCCATCGCGTACAGCTCGCGCCCGGCGCGGTAGCTGCGCAGCACGATCCCGGCGGCGAGCAGGACCAGCACCGCGATGAGGACCAGCCACGGCACGCCGAGCACCGAGGCGGTGCCGAAGTCGAGGAAGGACGCCGGCAGCTTGTCGGCGTTGATCTGCTGGCCGCCCGCCCAGAAGTAGCTGACGCCACGGTAGGCGTAGAGCGTGCCGAGCGTGACGACCAGCGCCGGCACCTGGCCGAAGCGCACCAGGGCGCCGTTGACCAGCCCGCAGGCCGCGCCGACGGCGAGCCCGACCAGGATGGCGGCGATCACCGGCAGGCCCGGGTTGTCCTTCATCAGCGTGCCCACGGCGAACGCCGACAGCCCGAGCACCGAACCGACCGAGAGGTCGATGTTGCGGGTGATCATCACGATCGCCTGCCCGACGGCGAGCACCGCCAGGATCGCGGTCCCCAGCAGGATGTCGCGGATGCTCTGCCCGGACAGGAACCGGGAGTTCTGGGTCGCGGTGAACGCGATCAGCACGATCAGGGCGAGCACGATGCCGGATTCGCGGGCCTTCAGCACGTTCGCGGTCCACGAGCGTCCGGAGTGGACGGTCGGCTGCGAGGTCACGCGGGCCTCCTTCGTCGCGGTCATGCGGCGGCCCCCTGCCCCATCGCGGCGAACATGACCGAGTCCTCGGTCGCCTCGGCGCGCGGGAGCTCGGCGACGATCCGGCCCTCCCGCATCACCAGCACGCGGTCGGCCATGCCCAGCACCTCCGGCAGTTCCGACGAAACCATGACGATCGCGACGCCCTCGGCGGCCAGCGACGACATCAGCCGGTGGACCTCGGCCTTCGTGCCGACGTCGATGCCGCGCGTCGGCTCGTCCACGATCAGCACCTTCGGTGCCATCGCCAGCCACTTGGCCAGCACGACCTTCTGCTGGTTCCCGCCGGAGAGCGTGCCGACGGGATCACCGAGCCGGCGGTACTTGGTGCGCAGGCGCTCGGTCCAGTGCCGCGCTTCCCGGCGTTCGCTCGCGCCGGTCAGGAAGCCGAGCTTCGAGAGCGCGCGCGACCGCGGCAGCGTCACGTTCCGTTCGATCGAGAGGTCCATGATCAGGCCCTGCTGGCGCCGGTCCTCGGGCACGAGAGCCATCCCGGCGGCCATCGCGGCCCGCGAGGAGTGCGGCTTGAGCTTCTTGCCGCTCACCTTGACGGTCCCGGCGTCCCGCTCGTCGACGCCGAAGACGGCCTGGACGACCTCCGAGCGGCCGGAGCCGACCAGTCCGGCGAACGCGACGATTTCCCCGGCGCGCACGGAGAAGGAGATGTCGCGGAACACGCCCTCCCGGGCGAGCCCCTCGACCTCCAGCACGACCGCGCCGGGCTCGATGTCCTGCTTGGGGAACAGCGCGTCGAGGTCACGGCCGACCATGCGCTTCACCATCTCCTCGACGGTGACGTCTTCGAGCGCGTCGGTGGAGACGTGCTTGCCGTCGCGCATGATCGTCACGCGCTGGCAGAGCTCGGTGATCTCTTCGAAGCGGTGGGAGATGAACATGATCGCGGCGCCTTCCTGGCGCAGCGTCCGGGCGACGGTGAACAGCCGCTCGACCTCGATCTGGGTGAGTGCGGCGGTCGGCTCGTCCATCACCAGCACCCGGGCGTCGGCGCTGAGCGCCTTGGCTATCTCGACGATCTGCTGGTCGGCGATGGACAACCCCCTGGCGGGCCGGGCGGGGTCGATCCGGACGCCGAGGCGGGCGAAGAGCCGCTCGGCCTCGGCGCGGATCGCCGCCCGGTCGATCCGGCCGAGGCTCTTGCGCGGGTGGCGGCCCATCACGATGTTCTCCGCGACGCTCAGGTCCGGGAACAGCGTGGGCTCCTGGTAGATGACCGCGATGCCGGCCGCCTTCGCGGCAGCGGGCGAGCCGAACTCGACCGGCTCGCCGTCCAGCAGCAGCGTGCCGTCGTCGGGCTTGTGCACCCCGGCCAGCATCTTGACGATCGTGGACTTGCCGGCGCCGTTCTCCCCGACCAGCGCGTGGGCCTCCCCGGCGTGCAGCCCGAAGCTCACGCCGGCGACGGCCGCGACCGCGCCGAACGACTTGGTCACGCCGCGCACCTCCAGCAGAGGGGCCCCGGCGGGGTCCTGCCGCGTCATCGCGACCTCCGGATTGAAAGGTTTCACAAATCTGGTGCGGTGAAGCTACTATGCGGCGGAACGAGAAGTCAATGCATCGGCGAAGGCGTGGCCAAACGGCATCTTCACCAGGTCATTCCGACTGATGTTACGTTTCAACAGCGCTCATCAAAGAGGGGGTTTCGATGGTCGTCCGAGAACCCGGTGCCGAACCGAGGGCTGCGGGCATGAAGGAGGTCGCGGCGGCCGCCGGCGTCTCGCTCGGCACGGTGTCCAACGTGCTCAACCGGCCCGACCGGGTCAGCCCGGCGACCCGGGCCAGGGTCGAGGCCGCGATGGCCGAACTCCGCTTCGTGCGCAACGAATCCGCGCGCCAGCTGCGGGCCGGGCGCAGCCGGGTGCTGGCCTACGTGATGCTCGACGGCAGCAACCCGTTCTTCACCGACGTCGCGGCCGGGATGGAAGACGCCGCCGACGCGGGCGACCTGTCGCTGTTCCTCTGCAACAGCGCGCACCAGCCGTCCCGGGAGGCGGCCTACCTCGGGCGCCTCGAACAGCAGCGCGTCCAGGGTGTCCTCATCACGCCGGTCGACCCGGACGCCCCGCTGCTGGGCGAGATCGCGCGCCGCGGCACCCCGGTGGTCGTCGTCGACCGCACACCCGAAGGCACCACGCACTGCTCGGTCGCGGTCGACGACGTCCACGGCGGCGAGATCGCCGTCCGCCACCTGGTCGAGCAGGGCCACGAGCGGATCGCCTTCATCGGCAACCACACGACGGTCGGCCAGGTCCGCGACCGCCGCCTCGGCGCGTTGCGCGCCCTGGAAGCGGCCGGGCTCGGCCCGGACCACCTGGTCGACCTGACGACGACGGCGCTGACGGTGGCCGACGGTCGCGGCGCGGGCCAGCGCCTGGCCGGCCTGCCGGCGCCGGTCCGCCCCACCGCGGCGTTCTGCGCGAACGACCTGGTCGCCCTCGGCCTGCTGCAGACGTGCGCGAACCTCCGCATGAGCGTCCCGGAGGACCTGGCGATCGTGGGCTACGACGACATCGAGTTCGCCGCGGCGGCCGCGGTCCCGCTGACATCGGTCCGCCAGCCGCGTCGGCGCCTGGGCCGCACGGCGGTGGAGCTGCTGCTGGCGGAGGTGTCCGAAACCGGCCACGAACACCGGAAGGTCGTGTTCACCCCGGAGCTGGTGGTGCGCGCTTCGACCCTGCGCTGAGCAACCCGCTGATCGTTTGTGACGTCTAACCGGCCACAAGCGATAACCCGGTGGAGCCCGAGCACGGAGGTCACCGATGGCCGACCCGCACCCGCGACTGTCCCGGCGCGGGTTCCTGGCCGCCGGTGGAGCCGCGTTGCTCGGCGTCGCCGCCGGGTCGGCAGGGCACGCCGCGCCCGGGCCGGATGCGGTGCGGCTGGGCGATTTCTGGCTCTTCGGGCGGTACGACGACGGCTGCACCGAGCTCGGCTTCGACGAGATCGACCTCTCGCCGGTGCAACTGCCCCACTGCGTCACCCCGCTTTCGTGGACCGGGTGGGATCCGGCGTCCTGGCAGGACCGGTGGATCTACCGCAAGCACTTCACCGCGTCGGCCGCCGATCGCCACACCGCGCGCTTCGACGGCGTCATGACCAACGCCGAGGTGCACCTCAACGGCCGGCTCGTCGCCACCCACGAAGGCGGCTACCTGCCCTTCGAGGTGGCGCTGCCGGACGTCGTCGCGGGCGACAACGTGCTCGCCGTGGTCGTCGACGGGCGGTGGGCGCTGGACGTCCCGCCCAATCTGCCGCGCGGCGGGCCGTCGGTGATCGACTTCTACCAGCCCGCCGGGATCTACCGCCCGGCCACGGTCGGCGCGGTGCCCCGGATCCGGCTGACCGACGTCTTCGCGCGGCCCGTCGACGTCCTCTCCCCCGAACGATCGCTGCACCTGACCTGCACGCTCGACGCACCCGTCGCGGGCCAGGTGACCGCGTCGGTGCGGCAAGGCGGCCGCGAACTCGGCCGCGGCGCCGCGGCGGTGCGCGGCACGACCGTCGAATTCGACGTCGGCGGGCTCGGCGGGGTGCGGCTCTGGGACGTCGAGGATCCTGCCCTGTGCGAGGTCGTGGTGACGGTCGAGTCCGGCAAGCGCGCCCTCGACCAGCGGGTGGTGCGGACCGGGTTCCGCGACGCGCGGTTCACCACCGACGGCTTCTTCCTCAACGGGCGGCGGCTCAAGCTGTTCGGCCTCAACCGCCACCAGTGGTACCCGTTCTCCGGAGGCGCGCTGCCGGATCGCGTCCAGCGGCGCGACGCCGAGATCCTGCGTCGCGAACTGAACTGCACCATGGTCCGCTGTTCGCACTACCCGCAATCGAGCGCGTTCCTCGACGCCTGCGACGAGCTGGGCCTGCTCGTGTGGGAGGAGATCCCGGGCTGGGGCCACGTCGGGGACGACGCCTGGCAGCGGCGGAACCTGGCCGACGTCGAAGGCATGGTCGTGCGCGACCGCAACCACCCGAGCATCGTCGTCTGGGGCACCCGGGTGAACGAGGCCAACGGCACGACGGCGATGTACCAGCGGACCGGCCGGCTCGCCCGGCGGCTCGACCCGTCCCGGCCGACCAGCGGCGCGCTGGCCAGCACCACGCTCGGGCGGTTCGCCGGCAGCGACGTCGAGGTGCTGGCCTACAACGACTACACCGCCCGCCGCGGCGCGCCCTTCCGGCTGCGCCCGCCGCGGCCGGGGGTGCCGTACCTGGTGACGGAGACGATCGGCACGCTCGCGGGGCCCCACGCGTACCGCCGCACGGATGTCCCGGGCGTCCGGCAGCAGGCGGAACTGCACGCGAAGGCCCACGACCTGGCCGCCGCCGACGACCGCTACTGCGGGCTGCTCGCCTGGTGCGCGTTCGACTACCCGTCGGGCTGGCAGCGGTCGGTCGGCGGGTCGAAGTACGCCGGGGTGTCGGACATCTTCCGGATCCCCAAGCCGGCCGCGGCCTTCTACGCCTCGCAGGGCGACCCGCGGGTGCGGGCGGTCGTGGAGCCCGGCTTCGCCTGGGACTTCACGGAGCGGCCGTCCGGGCCCGGGCCAGGGGCGACGATCTGGTCCAACTGCGACCGCCTGCTGCTGTTCCTCGACGACCGCCCGGCAGGCGAGGCCCGCAGCCGGCGCGCGGACTTCCCGCACCTGCGTCACCCGCCGTTCGCGGCCGATCTGGTGGTGCCCAGGGGGCGGCGGCCGCAGCTGCGCATCGACGGCTACGCGGACGGGCGGCTGGTCGTCAGCCGCCGGTTCGGCGGGGACCGGGGTTCGGACGTGCTCAGCTGCGTGCCCGACGATCCGGAGCTGCGCGCGGACGGGAGCGACGCGACCCGCGTGGTGGTGGCGGCGGTGGACCGGTTCGGGACGCTGCGCGCGGGCACGCCGGGAGAGGTGCGGCTGACGCTGACCGGCCCGGGCGAGCTGGTCGGCGATCCGGTGCTGGACTTCGGAGCGACAGGCGGTGCGGCCGCGGTGTGGCTGCGGCCGTTCGCGGGACCGCCGGGGACGCTGGTGCTGACGGCCCGCCACGAGACGCTCGGCTCGGCCACGGCGACCGTGCGGGCGACGGCGAACGCGACGCGCTCCTGAGCCCGGCCTCGGGATGGACGACACGCGTACCTGGACGGACGACACGCGTACTCAGGGGGACGACACGGGCTCACTCCCCGGCGAGCACCGCCGCCAGCACGGCAGCCTGGCTGATCGACGGGGATCTGCTCGCCGTCAGGAGGGTCACCGGGCCGTCCCCGGCCAGCTCCCGCAACCGCGCGAGCGCGGCCACACGCTCCGGCTCGCGCAGTTCCGCTCGGTAGCGCTCGGCGAACTCCGCGAACCGCTCCGGGTCGTGGCCGTACCAGGTGCGAAGCTCGTCGGACGGGGCCAGGCCGCGGTACCAGCCGTCGAGGACCACCGCCGTCCGGGCCGTGCCGCGGGGCCAGAGCCGTTCCACGAGCACGCGGACGCCGTCGGCGGGCCCGGCCGGGTCGGCCAGGCGCGCCACCCGGACGACCGTCGGCTGCATGCGCGCATTCTGCGTCGGGGGGAGGCGTGCCGCCACCGGAACGCCGCACTCGCGCGAGTGTCTTGAATGACTCATTCAGGACCTCCGACGCCCTGAATGAGTCATTCAAGACACCGTCGGCGAAGCTGCCCCGGGCAGGAACCGGCACGGGCACATCGAAAAAAGGGCCACCACGGCGACCGTGGAGGGGTCGCCGTGGTGGTCCTACCCCCAGCTCGTGCCGCCCGTGGAACAACGACAGCCGAATCCGCCGGTTTCCTGGCGGCCGAGCCGGCCGTGGACATCGTCGGGAGCATGTCCTGCAGCCCCGCCAGGATGGCGGACCGGGCCTGCACCACGCTTGCAGTACGCTTGCACGCCACGATCGGGTGAACGTGAGGGGAGGTGGCCGGGTGGAGTTCCGCGTCCTCGGCGCCGTCGAGGCGACGGCGGACGGCGACCCGGTCGATCTCGGCTCCCGCAAGCAGCGCCTGGTCCTCGCCGTCCTGCTCCTCGATGCACCCCGTCCGGTCGCCCTCGACAACCTCGTCGACCTGCTCTGGCCCGACGATCCCCCGGCCAGCGCGCGCAACACCGTCCAAGCGCTGGTCTCGCGGCTGCGTGCGGTGTTCCGCGCCGCCGGCGGCCCCGAACTCGTCACCGAGGGGCACGGGTACGTCCTGCGCGCGGACCCGGACACCATCGACGCCCACCGGTTCACCGCGCTGGCCCGCCGAGCCCGGGCAGCCCGCGACGAGGCCGCCGTCGAACTGTTCGACGAGGCCCTCGCGCTCTGGCGGGGCGACGCCCTCGCCGGCGCCGCGTCCGGCGAAGTCGCCGAGCTGCTCCTCGCCGGGCTGAACGAAGCCCGCTGGAGCGCACTCGAAGACCGCATCGACGCGCAGCTGCGGCTCGGCCGGGGCCGCGACGTGCTCGCCGAACTGACGACGCTGGTCGCCGCGCACCCGCTCCGGCAGCGGTTCGTCGGCCAGCTCATGCTCGCCCTGCACCGCGAGGGTCGCACCGACGACGCCCTCGCCGCCTTCCGCGGCCTGCGCGCCCGGCTCGGCACCGAGCTCGGGCTCGACCCCTCACCGGAGCTGACCCGGCTGGAAACCGCGATCCTCGCCGCCGACCCGGCGCTCGACGCCGCCCCGGAGCCGCCGCCCGAACCGGTGCGCCCGGCCCAGCTGCCCCACGACGTCCGCGGCTTCACCGGCCGCGCGGCCGAGCTGGCCCGGCTCGACGAACCGGCGGACCCCGGGCCCGGGGCGGACATCCGCGTGGTCACCGGCACCGCCGGCGTCGGCAAGACCGCGCTCGCCGTCCGCTGGGCGCACCGCGTCCGCGACCGGTTCGGTGACGGCCAGCTCTACCTCGACCTGCGCGGGTTCGACCCGGACCACGAGCCGCTCACCCCGGCCGTCGCGGCCGCGCAGCTGTTGCGGGCGCTGGGCACCGAGCCGCGCGCCATCCCGCCGGACCCGGACGGCCGCACCGCGCTCTGGCGCTCGCTGCTGGCCGACCGGCAGGTGCTCGTCCTGCTCGACAACGCCCGCGACAGCGCCCAGGTGACGCCGCTGCTGCCGCCGTCGGGCACGGTGCTGGTCACCAGCCGCCAGCGGCTCGGCGACCTCATCGCCCGCACCGGTGCGCGGGCGGTGCCGCTGTCCGTGCTGCCGGCCGAGGATTCCCGGCAGCTGCTGGAAACCGTGCTCGGGCCGCCCGCGGTCGCCGCCGAGCCGGCCGCGGCGGCGGAGCTGGCCCGGCTGTGCGGGCACCTCCCCCTCGCCCTGCGGCTGGCCGCGGCGAACCTCGGCGCCGGCGAGGTGTCGGGCATCGCCGAACTGACCCGGGAGCTCGCCGACGGCGACCCGCTCGCCGGGCTGAGCGTCGACGGTGCCGAAGAAAGCGCCGTCACGACGGCGTTCTCCGTGTCGTACCGGGCTTTGCCCGCCGAGCACCGCCTGCTGTTCCGGCGGCTCGCGCTGGTGCCGGGCCAGACGTTCACCGCACCCGTCGCCGCGCGGCTCGCCGCGGTCGCCGACGGCCGCGCGGGCCAGCAGCTCAAGGCCCTCGCCGCGGCCAACCTCGTCGAACGGCACCTGCCCGGCCGCTACCGCTTCCACGACCTGCTGCGCAGCTACGCGGGCGGGCGGGTCGCGGCCGACGACACCGCCGCCGACGGGGACGCGGCCCGGCGGCGGCTGTTCGACCACTACCTGGCGACGGCCGACGCGGCGGGACGCCTGCTGATCCCCCACTTCCTCCGGCTCCCCCGGCCCGAACCGGAACCGGCGTTCGAGGGCACCGAAGACGCGCTGGCCTGGCTGGACACGGAGTGGCCGAACCTCGCCGCCGCCGTCGAACACGCGGCGGCGCACGGCCCGCGCGAGTACGCGTGGCACCTGGCCGACGCGCTGCGGGCGTTCTTCCACCACCGCGGCCACCACACGGAGTGGATCGACACGGCCACGACGGCGCTGACCGCCGCCCAGGCCGACGGCGACCGGCAGGCGCAGGCGGCGATGCGGCTGTCCATCGCACTCGCCGGCGTCAACAGCGGCCGCTACGCCGACGCCCGCGCCCACCTGACGACGGTCCTGTCCGACGGGCTGGCGGCGGACTGGCCGGCCGGGCGCGCCGCGGCGCTCAACAACCTCAGCGCCGTGCTCCAGCGCCTCGGCGACGCGCACGAGGCGATCGCGTGCGGCCTGGAAGCGTTGCGGCTGTGCGAAGAGACGGCCATGCCGGGCATCACCATGGCGCTGGCCAACCTCGGGTTCGCCTGCGGCCAGGTCGGCGACTTCGACGCCGCGCTCGGCCACTTCGGCCGCGCCCTGGACATCGCCGAACGCGACGGCGCGCGGTTCAGCGTGGCCGTGCTGCTGGTCGACCTCGGGCACGTCCACCGCGATCTCGGCAACGCCGTCGCGGCCGGGTTCTACGAGCGGGCCCTGACCGCCAACCGGGAACTCGGCTACCAGTACGGCGAAGCGGCGGCGCTGTCCGGCCGCGCGCTCATGGAGGCCCGGGCGGGCGACGCCACCCGGGCCCTGACCGACGCGGCCGACGCCGTCGAGCTGACCCGCCGCATCGGCGACCGCGGCACCGAGGCGTCGGCGCTGGCCGCGCTCGGCGAGACCTGCCTCCGGCTGGACCGCCCGGCGGAAGCTGTCCAGCACTTGACGGCCGCGCTGGACATCGCCCGCGAAACCAGCTTCACGTGGTGCGAAGCCGCGGCGTTGACCGGTCTCGCCGAAGCGGCCCTCGCCGAGGGTGACGCCGAACAGGCGCGCACCCACGGCGAAGCCGCGATCAAACTCGCCGCCCAGGCGGGCTACCGGCCCCTCGAAACCCGCGCCGCCCGCACCCTCGGCGTTCCGGACGGCGAAAGTTCGTGAAGGCCACCTTGAGGAAGATAAAGTTCCTCAAGGTGGCCTTCACGAACTTGGCTCAGCAGGTGGCCGGCGCCGAGCACTTGGCACGGGCCAGGATGGTGCTGAAGTTGTCCTGGTAGGCCGCGCTGATCCCGGCGTTCTCGACCTTGATCAGGATTTCGTCGTTGTCGCGAAGGGCCGCGCCGGAGATGTTGTGCGAGCCGGTGAACACGAGCGCCCGGCCGGCCTTCTCGCTGTAGTTGCCCGTGTAGAGCATGTACTTCGAGTGCACGGTGATCTCGCGGTCGTTCGCGGTCGTGTTGAACTTCTTGAGGGTCACGTTCGCCTTGCCCTTGAGGGCGGCCAACGCCGCGGTACCCATGTCGTCGTAGACGATCCGGACCTTGCAGCCCAGCTTCGCGATGCGGACCAGCTCGGTGACGACCGGCGTGCGCGAGTCGGCGATGTTGGCCTGCACGACGTTGAGCGAGCAGCCCGCTTCGTACTTGGTGATGTACTTCAGCAGCTGCGCCCACGTGTCGGTGGCGAACTCCTCCGAGGCGCCGCCCTTGGCGTCGGCGCGCGGCGAGAGGTAGCTGGTGACCATCGTGGTCAGCGTCTTGTGGTAGCCGGCGTCGTCGAAATAGTTGTTGTTCTTCTTCTGCGCCAGCATCTTCTGCACGTGCCCGCGGTAGAAGCCGTACAGGTCGGCGTCGCCGTAGGTGAGCAGGGCGTTGTTGAACATGGTGCCTTGCACCGTGGTCAGGTTGTACGAGCCGATGACGACGACGTCCTTCTTGCCCTCGGTCTCGGAGAACATCCACAGCTTGTCGTGGTTGATCGAGTGCGGGCTGCCGTCGTGGGCGATGCACCCGGTGTTGTCACCGCCGGTGCCGCAGAAGACCAGCTGGGTGAGCCCGGCGGACTTGAGGATCGGCATCGCGGTGTTGGCGGGGTCGTCGTCGGCGGCACCGTCGAGGGCGATCCGCACCTTGACGCCACGGGCCTGCGCCGCCTTGATCGCCTCGGCGAGCGCCGGCCGCGTCCAGCTGAAGAGGGAGATGTGGATCTCGGCACCGGCCGGGGTCCCGTTGGTCAGCTCGACCAGCCGCGTTTCGATGGAGTGGTCGCGGTCGCCGTTCTCGGGCGGGTTGTTGAAGATCGCTTCCATGCCGGTGGCCTCGGCGGTCACCGGTGTCGACGCGGCGTGCGCGACGCCGCTGCCGGCCAGCGCGAGCAGCGCACCGACGGCCACGGTGAGCGCCTTGAACTTGGGGGCCATGACTTCCTCCTGTCGGAAGGACCCAAGCTCGCAAGGAGCCGTACAAGATCCGTACACCCGGACGTTGCCGCGCATACACGACGAAAGGGGCGCCCGGGCAGCAGGAACCCGACTCTTGGCGGGTTCCGCCCATCCGGACCGAAGGGGACGCTTCTCCTGGCTCCCACGGGCGGAGCCGGGAAAGGACGACCTCCATGAGATCGAGGGTGCTTCCTGCCGTGCTCGGCGTGGCCATCGGCCTGCTGGGCACTGTCGCCGTCGCCACGCCGGCCGAGGCCGCCGCGGTGTGCGGTGACCAGATCGTCGGCAACGGCGGGTTCGAGAGCGGCACCACGCCGTGGACCCAGACCACCGGCGTCATCACCGCCGCCACCACGGCGCAACCCGCGCACGGCGGGACGATGCTCGCCCGCCTGGACGGCACCGGCAGCACGCACACCGACACCCTGTCCCAATCCCTGACACTCCCCGCCGGCTGCGCGTCGGCGACGCTCTCGTGGTGGCAGCACATCGACACCAAGGAGACGACCACCAGCACGAAGTACGACAAGCTGGTGGTGCAGGCGGGTTCCGACACTCTCGCCAGCTACTCCAACTTGGACAAGAACACCGGCTACGTCCAGCGCACCGTGGACGTCTCCCGCTACCTCGGCCAGACCGTGACGCTGAAGCTCACCGGAACCGAGGATTCCAGCCTGGCCACCAACTTCGTCCTCGACGACTTCGCGCTGACCACCGCCGGGACCTCGCAGTCGCCGGTCGTCACCTCGCCCGGCGCCCAGACCGGCGCCGTCGGCCAAGCCGCGTCGCTGCAGATCCAGGCGAGTGACCCGCAGGGCGACGCGCTCACCTACAGCGCCACCGGCCTGCCCGCGGGCCTCGCGATCGGCGCGAGCACGGGCAAGATCACCGGCACGCCGACCACCGCGGGCACGTCCTCGGTGACCGTGACGGCGCAGGACCCGGCCGGCAACAGCGGCAGCGCCACGTTCACCTGGACGATCTCGGCCGCCCCCGCCGACTCGACGCGCACGCCGATCAACCCCGCGTACACGGTGAACCTGACGTCGAACACCGCGGGCGACACGTGGACCGGTCACCAGAGCGTCAGCTTCACCAACGGCTCGGCGACCGCACTGCCCGAGGTGAACCTGCGGCTCTGGGACAACTACCACGGCGCCTGTCCGACGACGCCGATCACGGTCACGAACGTCACCGGCGGCACGGCGTCCGCGCTGAGCGTGAACTGCACGGCCATGAAGATCACGCTGCCCGCCCCCCTGGCACAGGGTCAGTCGGCGACCATCGGCTTCGACCTGAAGATCGTCGTGCCCAGCGGCGCCGACCGGTTCGGCCACGACGGCGCGTACAACATGATCGGCAACGCCCTGCCGGTGCTCGCCGTCCGCGACGGCGCGGGCTGGCACCTCGACCCGTACACGAACAACGGCGAGTCGTTCTACACGGTGATCAGCGACTTCGACGTCACGCTGGTGCACCCGACATCGCTGCTGACCCCGGCCACCGGCAGCTCGACCGAGACGACCAGCGGCACCACGACCACCACGCACGCGGTGGCGGCCAAGGTGCGCGACTTCGCGTGGGCCGCCGGGCCGTTCGCGAAGATCGCCACGACGTCCGGCAAGGGCGTGCGGGTCAACGTCTACTCCGTCAGCGGGATCTCCACCAGCAGTGCCAACCAGATGCTGACGCTGGCCGCCGACTCCATCGACGTCCACTCGGGCCGCTTCGGCGACTACCCGTACGGTGAGGTGGACGTGGTGCTGGACAACAACTTCTGGTTCGGCGGCATGGAGTACCCGGGCTTCGTGCTCGACCTCGTCTCGACCACGGCACTCCCCCACGAGCTGGCGCACCAGTGGTTCTACGGGATCGTCGGCGACGACGAGTACACCTCGCCGTGGCTCGACGAGAGCTTCACCGACTACGCCACCGACCTCTACCGCGGGATCACCGGCAGCGGCTGCGGCATCACGTGGCAGTCGAGCGCGGAGAAGCTGACCAACTCGATGGCCTACTGGGACGCGCATTCGTCCCGGTACTCCACGGTGGTCTACAACTACGGCAAGTGCACCCTGCACGACCTGCGGCGGCTGATCGGCGACACGGCGATGGCGAACCTGCTGAAGTCCTACGCCCAGTCGCACTGGTACGGCGTGTCGACCACGGCCGAGTTCAAGGCCGCGGCACAGGCGGCGGCCGGGTCGACCGACCTGACGTCGTTCTGGGCTTCGCACCGCGTGGAGGGCTGAGAAAACCGGTTGGAGTTCCCCGTCCACGTCCGCCACTGTGGGGACGTGGACGGGGAACGGCTCTTTTGCGACACAGCTCTGGCCGAGCGCATCGAACGCGCGGAGGCACGGTTCGTCGTCGAGTGCAGTGCTGCCGCCCGCGTGCGGCTCGGGGATGCGCTCGGCTTCACCCGCCCGCTCGCCGGGGGTGTCGCCGCCTTCGCCGAGGCGGACTCGCCGTTCAACAAGGTCGCGGGCCTCGGCTTCGCCGGCGTGCCCGAAGGCCTCGACGAGGTCGAAGCGGCCTTCGCCGAGCTGGGCGCGCCGGTGCAGGTCGAGCTGTGCCACCTGGCCGATCCCGCCGTCGGGACGTTCCTGACCGCGCGCGGCTACCGGCTGGAGTCGTACGAGAACGTGCTCGGCCGGCGCCTCGGCGGCCCGGTGGAAGCCGCCGACGGCGAGGTCCGGCCGTGCCGGGAGGACGAGCTGGAAACCTGGCTGGCCGCCATCGCCGGCGCCTCCATGGTCACCGATACCGAAGGCCTGCCTTCGCACGAAGACTTCACCCCGGAGATCATCGTGAACGCGCTGCGGGACATGGCCGGGGTCCGGCGGTACACCGCGGAACGGGACGGCGAGTTCGCCGGCGGCGCGAGCTTCCGGGTCACCGACGGGATCGCGCAGTTCGCCGGCGCCGCGACCATGCCCGCCCACCGCCGCCGCGGCGTCCAGACGGCCCTGCTGCGCACCCGGCTCGCCGCGGCCACCGCGGCGGGGTGCGACGTCGCCATCGTCACCACGCTACCGGGGTCGAAGTCACAGCAGAACGCCCAGCGGCAGGGTTTCGACCTGCTCTACGCGCGGGCGATCCTGGTGAAGGGCACCTCGGCGACGAGCTCCTCCGGCGCCGACAGCCGCCAGGCCTCGTAGAGGAGCTCCGCGAGTTCGTCGGCGGCGATGCCGTCGAGGTACACGACCACCCAGCCGAAGCCGCCGGCGGTGAACTGCACCTCGAACACGTCCGGCCGTTCCGAGACCAGGGCCAGCTGCTCGGACACGGTCTGCTTGAGGCCGACGGTCCGCGTCCGCGGCCAGAAGTACCCGAACCGCTTGCCGCGCACGCTGAACGACGAGTAGTCGCGCGCCTCCGAGCGCTGGACCTCCGCCAGCTTGCCGAGCAGCTGTTCGAGTTCCCGGACCTGGACCGTCACCGTCGTCCCCCTGTTCTCCGGCGCCCACCGTAGCGCGCCGGTACCGTGCGGAACATGACCGAGTCCGGAGCCGGCCGCGAGGTGGTGGTCAAGCGGGGCCACGCTCCCGGCGCGACGGCGGCCGAAGTGGCAGGCCTGCGCTGGCTGGCCGCGGCGGGCACGGTGCCGGTGCCGGTCGTCCGCAGCCACGACCGGGACCGGCTGGTCATCGACCGCGTCCCGGCCGGACGACCGTCGGCCTCGGCGGCGGAGCGCTTCGGCCGCGGGCTGGCCGGATTGCACGCCGCAGGCGCGCCGGCGTTCGGCGCACCGCCGCCGGACGGACCCTCCGACGCGTGGATCGGCCGGGCGCCGATGGCCAACGTCCCGGCGGACGACTGGGCGTCCTGGTACGCCTCCGCCCGGGTGCTGCCCTACGTCCGGCCGGCGGTGGACGCGGGGACGTTCGGCCCGGCCGAGGCGGCGTTGTTCGAGCGGGCGTGCGCCCGCATCCCGGCTTCGGCCGAGCCGCCCGCGCGGCTGCACGGCGACCTCTGGAACGGCAACGTCCTGTGGGACGGGCGCGAGGCGTGGCTGATCGACCCGGCCGCCCACGGCGGGCACCGCGAGACGGACCTGGCGATGCTGCACCTGTTCGGCTGCCCGCACCTCGACCGCGTCGTCGCCGCCTACGAAGAGGCGACACCCCTGGCCGACGGCTGGCGCGACCGGATCGGGCTGCACCAACTGTTCCCGCTGCTGGTGCACACCGTCCTGTTCGGACGGTCCTACGCCGAACAGGCGGTGGCCGCGGCCCGCTCGTTCTAGCAGCGCTGCAACATCGATTCCAGTGCCGTCTTCTCCGGCACCGTGATCGTCAGGCCGTAGTTGCGCTTCACGATGATCCAGTCGGTGGCGTAGGCGCACCAGTACGACACCAGCGGCGGCTTCCACGCGTCGGGGGCCTTGTCGCTCTTCTGCTCGTTGACGTTGTCGGTGACCGCCCTCAGCTGCGGGCGGACGAGGTCGTTCGCGAACTGCTCACGCCGTTCCCGCGTCCAGCTCTTCGCGCCGCTGATCCAGGCCTGCCCGAGCGGGACCATGTGGTCGATGTCCACATCGGACGCCTTGTGCCAGGTCTCGCCGTCGTAGGGGCTGACCCAGGTGCCGGACTTCGCGGCGCACTGCGCGTCGGTCTTGACGTCCTTGCCGTCGCGCTTGAGGACCTGCTCGCGGACGTCGCAGTTCGCGTCGACCTTGTCCCAGTGCGGGAACTCGTCGCGGCTGTAGCCGTCCATGGTGCCGCGCACGGCGATCTTCAGCGCCGCGAGCTCGCTGCGCGCCTCCGCGGGCGCGACCCGCGGCGCGGCGACCGTCCCGGGCGCCTGGGTCGAGGGGCCGGCCCCGGACGCCAGTTCGTCGGCGAGCTTGCAGCCGGTCAGCGACGAACCCGCGAGGACGGCGAGAAGGACAAGCGCTTGGGTGCGCGGCATCGTGAACCCCTTTCACATCCACCGGGAGGTGCCCAGCGAACGCGTCCGGGAAACGGTGCAGATGGCGTAGTTGACGCGATCCAAACGGGTCAAGAGCCGTGAAAGACCTGCGCGACGAAGACCGCGGCCACGACGCCCACGGTGACGAGCACGATGAGCACGAAGAGCAGGGCCCAGGGGATCTGCCGGATCGGCCGCTGCCGCGGGAAGACGGCCCCTCGCGCCGACGGAGTCCACGGGACGGGATCGTCTTCGGCCACCGGCGGCGGTTCCGGGAGCACGGGGATGACGGCGGGCAGTTCGGGCAGCCGGTCGAGCACCGGAAGCTGCGCCGGAAACCCCTCGGCGATGAGCGCGGCCCGGGGCGGGGCGAGGTGCGCGAGGGAGAGAGCGTAGCAAGCGTCGAGGACATCATCGGCCGACCAGACGGTCCGCCACCGGTTGTGCTGGGCGATGATCCGCCGCAGGCCGCGCGGATCGGCGAGGACGACCGCAACACCGGGTACCGGATGCGGGTCGGGCCACCGGAGGGCCGACGGGGCGAACTCACGGCCGGCCGGCGCCTGCTCGGCTCCTGCCCTGTTCACCAGCAGGTCGAGCTCGGCTTCGGGGACCACCTCCGGTTCGCCCGTCTGCGCAACCGCCGCCCACTCGCTCAACCGCAGCTCCTGCTCGCCCGCGCCCGTCCCGTTCCCCCGGGACGGCGGGACCACCGCGACCAGGCCCGTCACGTGCCGGCCGCCTTCGTGGCCGGCCAGCGCGCCCCGTGCCGCCGCCACCGCCGCTCCCGTCCGGTCGCCCGGGCCCGGCCACTCCGCCGGGCCGGGTTCGTGAGCCGCGATCACCACCACTCCGGACCTGGTGAACACCAGCGCGTCCACCAGCCGGGGACCCAGCCGGCTTTGCAGCGTGATGCCCGCGAGCGCCAGCCCCGGCAGGTGCTGCGGGCCCGGGCCCCACGATCGCAGCAACGCCACCACATGCTCCGCCGCCGGTCGAAGCGGCCGGTCTGCGCCGGTTCGCTGGAGGGCCACGAGCACGCCGGTCACACCTCCCACGACGCCTACGGCGAGCACTCCCTCGACGGTAAGAGGCAACCCCGCCCCTCCCCCAGCAGCCGAACGAGTGGTCGATCACCACCGTGCGTAGCCGGGGCGGCGGCTCCGGCGCGCCAAAAGCGGGTGCGGTCCACAATGGACCGCACCCGCTTCCGGACCGGAGACTACGGCCGTGGGGTGTTGCGCAGGTTGGCCCGCGCCAGGTCGATCATCTTGCCGACGCCGCCGTTGAGCACCGTCTTCGTCGCCCCCAGCGCGAACCCGCGCACCATTTCGCCGGTGATCCGGGGCGGGATCGACAGTGCGTTCGGGTCCGTCACCACCTCGACCACGGCCGGGCCGGGGTGGGCGAACGCCTTCTCCAGCGCGCCGCGCACGTCGTCCGGGTCCTCGACGCGCTCGGAGAACACGTCGCAGGCCGCCGCGATCGCCGCGAAGTTCACCGGGGGGTGGTCGGTGCCGAAGTCCGGGAGGCCGTCGACCAGCATCTCCAGCTTCACCATGCCCAGCGTGGCGTTGTTGAACACCACGACCTTCACCGGGACGTCGTACGCCGGCAGCGTCAGCAGGTCGCCCATCAGCATCGCGAGCCCGCCGTCGCCCGACAGCGACACCACCTGGCGGCCCGGCTGGGCCAGCTGGGCGCCGATCGCGTGCGGCAGCGCGTTCGCCATGCTGCCGTGCCGGAACGAACCCAGCACGCGGCGGCGGCCGTTCGGCGTCAGGTAGCGGGCGGCCCAGACGTTGCCCATGCCGGTGTCGACGGTGAACACCGCGTCGTCCGCGGCGACTTCGTCGAGCAGCGAAGCGACGTACTCCGGGTGGATCGGGCGGCGGTGCTCGATCTTCGTCGTGTACGCGCCGACGACCGTCTCCAGCTTCCGCACGTGCTCACGCAGCATCCGGTCGAGGAACGCCCGGTCGGTGCGCGGGCGCAGCAGCGGCAGCAGCGCGCGCAGCGTCTCCTTGACGTCGCCGTGCACGGCCAGGTCCAGCGGCGTGCGGCGGCCGAGGCGCGAGGCGTCGTGGTCGAGCTGGATCGTGTGCGCCTGCGGGAGGAAGTTGTCGTACGGGAAGTCCGTACCCAGCAGCACGATCCGGTCGGCCTCGTGCATCGCGTCGTAGCAGGCGCCGTAGCCGAGCAGGCCGCTCATGCCGACGTCGAAGGGGTTGTCGTATTGGATCCACTCCTTGCCGCCGAGCGAGTGCCCGACCGGCGCGGCGAGCCGGTCCGCCAGCGCCAACACCTCGTCGTGCGAGCCGCGGACACCCGCGCCCGCGAAGAGCATCACCTTCTCACCGGAGTTCAGCAGGTCGGCGAGTTCCCGGACGGTCTCCGGAGAAGGCACCGCGGGCGACGGCGTCACCAGCGGGAGGCGTTGGGTCAGCGGGCCGGTGGCCTTGCGGTCGGCGAGGTCGCCGGGGATGGTCAGCACCGCGACGCCGCCCTTGCCGACGGCGGCCTGCGTGGCGATCCGGAGCAGGCGCGGCAGCTGGGCCGCGTCCGCTACGACCTCGCTGAAGTGGCTGCATTCGGCGAAGAGCCGATCCGGGTGCGTTTCCTGGAAGAAGCCGGTGCCGATCTGGTTCGACGGGATGTGCGACGCGATCGCCAGCACCGGCGCGCCCGACCGATGCGCGTCGAACAGGCCGTTGATCAGGTGCAGGTTGCCCGGCCCGCAGCTGCCCGCGCAGACGGCGAGCTTCCCGGTGACCTGCGCTTCGGCCGCGGCGGCGAAGGCGGCCGTCTCTTCGTGGCGGACGTGGACCCAATCGATGCCGTCGGTGCGGCGGACCGCGTCGACGATCGGGTTCAGGCTGTCCCCGACGATGCCGTAGATGCGTTCGACCCCGGCATCGCGCAGGATCCGGACCAATTGTTCTGCCACGGTAGCCATACCTCCACCTTGGCCTCGGATGATCGATGCGTCCAATGCCTGATTGGCTGAAAATCCATACACTGGGGGCATGGACGTGCAGACGTTGCGGCTCTTCCGCGAGGTCGCGGCCGGCGCCACCGTCACCGAGACGGCCGCTCGGGCGCACCTCACCCAGCCCGCGCTGTCGCGAGCACTCCGGCGCCTCGAGCACGACGCCGGCGCCGAGCTGTTCCGCCGGTCCGGGCGGGTGCTGCGGCTGACGCCGGCCGGGCACGCCTTCAAGCGGCACGTCGACCTCGTGCTCGACCGGCTCGACCAGGGCCTGCGCGAAGTCGGCGAGCTGGTCGCACCGGACAGCGGGGTCGTCCCGCTGGCGTTCCTGCACACGTTCGGCACCTGGCTCGTCCCCGCCATCCTGCGCGGCTTCCTCGCCGAGCACCCCGCCGCCCGCTTCGAACTGCGGCAGCACGGCGAGGAGGGGCTCGAGGCGGAGCTCCTCGACGGCACCGCGGACGTCGTCGTCACCAGCGGCGACCCCGGGCACCCGCAATTGCACTGGTCCCGGCTGCTCGTCGAGCCCCTGCGGCTGGCCGTGCCCCCGCACCACCGGCTCGCCGGGCGCCGGCGGGTGCGCCTCGCCGACGTCGCGGACGAAACGTTCATCCTGCTGCGCCCGGGATACACGCTGCGCGCGACGACCGAGCAGCTGTGCGCCGAGGCCGGGTTCACCCCGCGGATCGGGTTCGAAGGCGACGAGGTGGAGACGCTGCGCGGCCTCGTCACCGCCGGGCTCGGCGTGTCCGTGGTGCCGCTGCCGCACCCGGCGGCGTTCCCGGCACCGCACCTCGAACTGACCGATGTGGACGCTGCGCGCGACATCGGTCTCGCCTGGGCAGCGGGCCGGAACCTCCCGCCCCTGAGCGAAACCTTCCGCCGCCACGTCGTCGCCACGGCTGGTCCCGTTCGACCTCGACCGTCCACAAGGGACGATGTGAGAAGGGCCGTACGGGCCCGCGACATCGCCCGTGGTGTGACAGGGTGGCGGGCATGGTCGCCGCGCTGAGATCCTTCCTGCTGTCCTGGACCTCCGTCACCCCGGTGCTCGGCGTGCTCGTGCTGGCGCTCGCCTGGGGCCGCGACCTCGGCCCGGTCTTCGTCGCCGTCGTCGCCGTTGCCCTGGGGGCGACCGTGCTCGCCGCGGTGCACCACGCGGAGGTCGTCGCCCACCGCGTCGGGGAACCGTTCGGCTCACTGGTGCTGGCGGTCGCGGTCACCGTCATCGAGGTCGCGCTGATCGTCACGATGATGGTGTCCGGCGGCCCGGAGACGGGCTCGCTCGCGCGGGACACGGTGTTCGCCGCCGTGATGATCACGACCAACGGCATCGTCGGCATCTCACTGCTCGTCGGCGCCCGGCGCTACGGCACGACGCTGTTCAACTCCGAGGGCAGTGGCGCCGCGCTGGCGACGGTTGCGACGCTGGCCACGCTGAGCCTGGTGCTGCCGGCGTTCACCTCCAGCACGCCCGGCCCGGAGTTCTCCACCGCGCAGCTGACCTTCGCCGCGCTCGCGTCACTGGCGCTGTACGGGACGTTCGTGCTGACGCAGACGAAGCGGCACCGCGACTTCTTCCTCCCGGTGGCGGCGGACGGCGCGGTCAAGGAGGACGACCACGCCGACCCGCCGTCGAACCGCGAGGCACTGGGCAGCCTGGCCCTGCTGCTCGTGGCGCTGGTCGCGGTGGTCGGGCTGGCGAAGGTGGAATCGCCGGCGATCGAGGCCGGGGTGCGCGCCGCCGGGTTCCCGCAGTCGTTCGTCGGGGTGGTGATCGCGCTGCTGGTCCTGCTGCCGGAGACCCTGGCGGCGGTCCGCGCGGCGCAGCGCGACCGGATGCAGATCAGCCTCAACCTGGCGTACGGCTCGGCGATCGCGAGCATCGGCCTGACGATCCCGGCGATCGCGCTGGCGTCGGTCTGGCTGCCGGGCCGGCTCCTGCTCGGCCTGGGCTCGACCCAGATCGTTCTGCTGGCCCTGACGGTGGTGGTCAGCGTCCTGACGGTGGTCCCCGGCCGGGCAACCCGCCTCCAGGGCGGCGTGCACCTGGTCCTGCTGGCAGGCTTCCTCGTCCTGGCCATCAACCCCTGACAAACTTCGTGAAGGCCACCTTCACGAACTACAAGTTCCTCAAGGTGGCCTTCACGAAGTTTCCGGGGAGGTGGTGACCTCGATGCCGACTACGCACGTGTCGTCGTCCGTGTCGGCCGTGCTGTAGGTCAGCAGCCTGTCGAGCTGGTGCTCGAGGCCGCCGTCGTGGCCGTCCACCAGGGTGACCAGGCGGGACACCGAATCCTGGACCGGGCGGTCGCGGCGCTCGATCAGGCCGTCGGTGTAGATCAGCAGGATGTCGCCCTCGGCGAGCTGCAGCTCGTCCTCCTCGTATTCCACGTCGCGGACCGCGCCGAGCAGGGAACCGCGGATCAGGGGCAACGTCGTCGCCGTGCCGTCGCGGTGGCGGACGATCGGGGGCAGGTGCCCCGCCCGCGCCCAGCGCAGCTTCCGGTTCGCCGGGTCGTAGACGGCGGCCACCGCGGTCGCCGTGACGTGGTCGGTCAGGTGGTAGGCCACCAGGTTCAGCCACGTGAGCAGCTGGGCCGGCCCGGCTCCGGTCGCCGCGAGGCCGCGCAGGGCGTTGCGGAGGCTCACCATGCCCGTCGCCGCGTCGATGCCGTGGCCCGCGACGTCGCCGACGCACAGCAGGACCTCGCCCGTCGGCAACGCGACCGCGTCGTACCAGTCGCCGCCGACCAGGTGCTCCTTCTCCGCCGGGCGGTAGCGGACCGCCGCGCGCAGGCCCGGCATGTCGATCGGGCCCTTGGCCGGCGGCATGATCGCGTGCTGCAGCTGCAGCGCGAGCCGGTTGCGCTCGATCGACTCCTGTTCGGTCTCGGCCAGCCTGTCCCGCGTCGCGGCCAGCGCCACCTCGGTCCAGTGCTGCGACGAAACGTCCTGGTAGGCACCGCGGACCGCGACCAGTTCACCGCGGCCGTCGACGACCGGCTCGGCGACCACCCGGATGTACCGGGCGACGCCGTCGGAGCGCTGCAGCCGGAACGCCGTCGACGACGGGCGCTTGTGGTGCAGCACCGCCCGCAGGAACCGGCCGATCGCCGGGGCGTCGTCGGGGTGCGCGTGCACGGCCAGGTCGTGCAGCGACAGCGGTGCCGCGTTCGGCGGCAGGCCGTACAACGCGAACAGCTCGATGTTCCAGGTGATCGCCCCGGTGACGACGTTCTCCTCGAAGCCGCCGATGCGCCCGAGCCGCTGGGCGTGCTGCAACAGCACGGCGAGCTTCGCCGCGTCGTCCTGGATGCGCAGGATCAGCAGCACGTTCCCGGCGAAGCGCGTGACGCTGACGTCGGCGAGCACGGTCAGCGGCACCTGGTCGACCAGGGTGGTGATCGCCATGCTGTCGGCCCGGAACGGCTCTCCGGTGGCGTAGACGCGCTGGATCTTGTCGAGCAGGCCGCTTTCCTCGGCGGCGAGCGGGTACGCCTCCAGCAGCCGGGTGCCGACGATCCGGCTACGCGGCCGCCCACCCGGGTCGGCGAACCGGACGTTGGCGTGGTGGATCCGGAAGTCGCTGAGCCGGTTGCCGCCGTCGACGCACGGCGACAGCAGGACGGCCGGGTCGTGCAGGCCGTCGATGAAGTCGACCAGCTCGCCGAGGAAGTCGCCGGAGCTGCCCGCGGCCACCGGCGCGACCACGCCGTCCCAGGTGTCGAGGGTGTGCGCGCACAGTTCGGCCAGGGCCTCCAGCTGACGGCGCCGCCGGTCCGGTTCCGCGGGCAGCGGCTCCGGCCAGCACATCTCGACGACGCCGATGATCCGCCCGCCGGTGCCGGTCGGGACGGTCACCCGGCCGCCCCCGGAGAGCGTGTGCTGCCCGATCGACGGCAGACCGGCCCCCGCGAGCGTGGGGAGCCAGACGGTGTCGCGCTCGATCAGCGCGCGGCGGGCCGGCGTCGCCACGCCGGGCGGGACGTAGCACCAGCGCGCCGCCTCCTCGGCGGAGAACCCGGCCGAACCGGCCAGCGTCAGCGACCCGTCCGGCCCGGCGAGCCACACCGCGACGGCGGTCGCGCCGAGCGGGCGCAGCGCGTGCTCCAAAATGGATTCCGCGACGCGCTGGGTGTCCCCCGCCGCGAGCACGCCGCTCTCGGCCGTCCGCAGCCGCACCGCGACCGACTCCTCGTCGTCCGCGCGGGCCAGGAACTCCTGCGTCACCTCGGTGATGCGGTCCTCGGCCGCCTCGCCGACGACGTCCGCGGCGAACTCCAGCGGCGTCATCCCGGAGCGCTCGGCGAGCGACTCCAGCTGCTTCGCCGCGTCCGACGGCGTGCAGTGCAGCCGTTCCATCAGGACGCCCTTGGCCAGCTCGATCAGCCCGCGGCCGTCGGCGACGGCGTGCGCGTGCTCGACCTCGCCGCGCAGCCGGGCGACGGTGTCGGCGAGCCGGGCGAGGTTGGCCGACACCTCGGCCGGCGCGGGCAGCACGGGGACGCTCCGGTCTTCGGCGGGCAACCGCTCGTCGCCGATCACGCCGTCACGTGCCGCTTGATGCGGGCGATCAGGTCGTCCGCATCGACCGGTTTGGTGACGTAGTCGGTCGCGCCCGAGGCGAGGCTCTTCTCCCGGTCGCCCGGCATCGCCTTCGCCGTCACCGCGACGATCGGGATCCGGGCGTGCTCGGGCATCGCGCGGATCTTCGCGGTCGCGGTGTAGCCGTCCATCTCCGGCATCATCACGTCCATCAGGATCAGGTCGATGCCCGCGTGCGACGCGACCGTCTCGACGCCCTTGCGGCCGTCCTCGGCGTGCAGCACGTGCATGCCGTGCAACTCCAGGATCCCGGTCAGCGCGTAGACGTTGCGCGGGTCGTCGTCGACGATCAGCACCGTCCGGCCGGCCAGCGTGGTGTCGACGTCGGCCGCGCGCACCGGCGCGGCCGGCTCGTCCGGGCGGACCAGCGGCAGCACCGCGCCGGGCTCCTCCGCCGAAAGGTGCAGGGCGATCCGCTCGCGCAGCTCGTCCAGCCCGGACAGCACCTCCAGGGACGGGACGTCCGCGCGGGACTGCACCAGCTGTTCGAGTTCGCTGTCGAGCCGGCGGCTGTTGTGCGCGAGCACCGGGACCAGCCGCAGCGCGCTGTCACCCTGCATCGCGTCGAGGAAGTCGAACGCGGTCCGGTCCGGCAGGTCCAGGTCGAGCACCACGCAGTGGTAGGCGTCGGTGGCGAGCGCGGCGGCCGCCTCCTGCGTGCCGACCGCGGTCACCACCTCGACGTCGGCGGGCGACAGGCCGATGTCCCGGCTGTCGGACAGGTCCGCCGCCGCGCTCTCGGCGACGAGCGTCAGCAGCCCGTGCTGGCGCTCCTCGACGACCAGCAGCCGCCGGTACGCCCGCGGCCCCGACGCCGCGACGGCGGCACCGGGATCGGTGGTCGCGACCGCGGTGCCGGGGTGCTCCCCCGCCGGCAGCGTCGCGAAGTCCGGGCGCGCGACCGGCAGTGCGAAGATGAAGGTGCTGCCCTCGCCCAAGGTGCTTTCGGCGGTGATCACCCCGCCGAGCAGCTGCGCGATCTCGCGGCTGATCGACAGGCCGAGCCCGGTGCCGCCGTACTTGCGGCTGGTCGTGCCGTCGGCCTGCTGGAACGCGCCGAAGATCGATTCGAGCTGGTGCTCGGCGATCCCGATGCCGGTGTCGGTGACCCGGAACGCGACCGCGGGCCCGTGCACCCGCAGCGGCCGGGGCAGCCGCTCGGGGTCCACCGGCTCGATGTGCAGCTCGATCCCGCCGACCTCGGTGAACTTGACGGCGTTGGACAGCAGGTTGCGCAGCACCTGCCGCAGCCGCGAGTCGTCGGTCAGCAGCTCGGTGGGCGAACCGGGCGCGACGGTGATCCGGAAGTCCAGGTTGCGCTGCGAGGTCATCGGCCGGAACGTCGCCTCGACGTAGTCGATGAGCTGGCGCAGCGACACCTGCTCCGGGGTGACGTCCATCTTCCCGGCCTCGACCTTCGACAGGTCGAGGATGTCGTTGATCAGCTGCAGCAGGTCGGAACCGGCGGAGTGGATGATGCCCGCGTACTCGACCTGCTTCGCGGTGAGGTTGCGGGTCGGGTTCTGCGCGAGCAGCTGGGCGAGGATCAGCAGGCTGTTGAGCGGGGTGCGCAGCTCGTGGCTCATGTTGGCCAGGAACTCCGACTTGTACTTCGACGCCAGCGTCAGCTGCTGGGCGCGGGCCTCCAGCTCCTGGCGGGCCTGCTCGATCTCGAGGTTCTTCGTCTCGATGTCGCGGTTCTGCGTGACCAGCAGCGCCGCCTTCTCCTCCAGCTCGGCGTTGGACGACTGGAGTTCTTCCTGCCGCGCCTGGAGTTCCTCCGAGCGGGCCTGCAGCTCCGCGGTCAGCCGCTGCGACTCGCCGAGCAGCTCGTCGGTGCGGGCGTTGGCGACGATGCTGTTGACGTTGACGCCGATCTGCTCCATCAGCAGCTCGAGGAACGCCCGGTGCACCAGCGTGAAGCCGTGCACCGACGCCAGCTCGAGCACGCCCAGGACCTGGTCCTCGACCACGATCGGCAGCACGATCAGGCTGGCCGGGGTGGTGCTGCCGAGGCCGGAGGAGATGGTGGCGTAGCCGGGCGGGACGTCGTCGACGGCGATCGCGCGGCGGCTGCGGGCGGCCTGGCCGACCAGTGACTGGCCGACCCGGAACCGCACGGCCGGCCCGTCTCCGTCGTCAGGGTGGCCGTACGCGCCGACCAGCCGCAGTTCGGGGACCTCGGCGTTGTCGTCGGCCAGGTAGAACGCGCCGTACTGGGCGTTGACCAGCGGGACCAGCTCGTCCATCACCGCGGCCGCGACGACGGCGAGGTCCCGGCGGCCCTGCATCAGCCCGGTGATGGTGGCCAGGTTCGACTTCAGCCAGTCCTGCTCCTGGTTCGCCCGCGTCGTCTCGCGCAGCGACTCCACCATCGAGTTGATGTTGTCCTTCAGCTCGGCGACCTCGCCGGAGGCGTCGACGGTGATCGACCGGGTCAGGTCGCCCTCGGCGACCGCGCTGGTCACCTCGGCGATCGCCCGCACCTGCCGGGTGAGGTTCCCGGCCAGCTCGTTGACGTTCTCCGTCAGCCGCTTCCAGGTGCCCGACACGCCTTCGACTTCGGCCTGGCCGCCGAGGCGGCCCTCGCTGCCGACCTCGCGCGCCACACGCGTGACCTCCGCCGCGAACGCCGAGAGCTGGTCGACCATCGTGTTGATCGTGGTCTTGAGCTCGAGGATCTCGCCGCGGGCGTCGACGTCGATCTTGCGGGTCAGGTCGCCCTGGGCGACGGCGGTGGTCACCTGGGCGATGTTGCGGACCTGGCCGGTGAGGTTGTTCGCCATCGAGTTGACGTTGTCGGTGAGGTCCTTCCAGGTGCCGGCGACGTTCGGCACCCGCGCCTGGCCGCCCAGCATGCCCTCGGTGCCGACCTCGCGGGCCACGCGGGTGACCTCGTCCGCGAACGCCGACAGCGTGTCCACCATCGTGTTGATGACGTCGGCCAGGGCCGCGACCTCGCCCTTGGCCTCGACGGTGATCTTGCCCGACAGGTCGCCGCGCGCGACGGCCGTGGCGACCTGCGCGATCGAGCGGACCTGGCCGGTCAGGTTGGACGCCATGACGTTGACGTTGTCGGTGAGGTTCTTCCAGGTCCCGGACACGCCGCGGACGGTGGCCTGGCCGCCGAGGTTGCCCTCGGTGCCGACCTCACGCGCCACCCGGGTGACCTCGTCCGCGAACGCCGACAGCTGATCCACCATCGTGTTGATGGTGTCCTTCAGTTCGAGGATCTCGCCGCGGGCGTCGACCCGGATCTTCTGCGACAGGTCGCCGCGGGCGACCGCGGTGGTGACCTGGGCGATCGAGCGGACCTGCGCGGTGAGGTTGTCGGCCATGACGTTGACCGACTCGGTGAGGTCCTTCCAGGTGCCGGAGACGCCCTTGACATCCGCCTGGCCGCCCAGCCGGCCCTCCGTGCCTACCTCGCGCGCCACCCGGGTGACCTCGTCCGCGAACGCGGACAGCTGATCCACCATCGTGTTCAGCGTGTCCTTGAGCTCCAGGACCTCGCCGCGGGCGGTGACGTTGATCTTCTGCGAGAGGTCGCCGCTCGCCACCGCGGTGGCGACCTGGGCGATGTTGCGGACCTGGTCGGTCAGGTTCCCGGCCATGAAGTTCACCGAGTCGGTGAGGTCCCGCCAGGTGCCGGAGACGCCCTTGACGTCGGCCTGGCCCCCCAGCCGCCCTTCGGTGCCGACTTCGCGGGCCACTCTCGTGACTTCGTCGGCGAACGACGACAGCTGATCCACCATCGTGTTGATCGTGTTCTTGAGTTCGAGGATCTCGCCGCGGGCGTCGACGGTGATCTTCTGGGACAGGTCGCCCTTGGCGACCGCCGTCGTCACCTGGGCGATGTTGCGGACCTGGTCGGTCAGGTTGCCCGCCATGAAGTTCACCGAGTCGGTGAGGTCGCGCCACACCCCGCCGACGCCGGGCACCTGGGCCTGGCCGCCGAGGCGGCCTTCGCTGCCCACCTCGCGCGCCACCCGGGTGACCTCGTCCGCGAACGACGACAGCTGATCCACCATCGTGTTGACGGTGTCCTTCAGCTCGAGGATTTCGCCGCGGGCGTCGACGTCGATCTTCTGCGACAGGTCGCCCTTCGCGACCGCGGTCGCGACCTGGGCGATGTCACGGACCTGGGTGGTGAGGTTGCCGGCCATGGCGTTCACCGAGTCGGTGAGGTCCTTCCACGTGCCGGACACGCCGGGGACCTTCGCCTGGCCGCCGAGCTGCCCCTCGCTGCCGACCTCCCGCGCGACGCGGGTGACCTCGGAGGTGAACAGCGAGAGCTGGTCGGCCATGCCGTTGAACACCGTGGCGATCTCGCCGAGCAGGCCGTCGGCCCCGCCCGGCAGCCGGATGCCGAAGTCGCCGTCGCGGACGGCGGTCAGGCCGGCCAGCAGCCGGCGCAGCTCCTGCTCCCCGGCCTCGCCCACGCCCGAGGCGTCCGCACCCGGGCGCACACCGTCGACCATTGCCCCGCTCATCCGTCACCCGTTTCTTCGCTTGTCGGCACCGTGCGCCGTCCCGCCGTCTGCACACCGGGTGGCTCAGCATAGTGCAGCTGCACTAGAGTGGGCGGCAACGGTTGAGCAACCAGCCGCGCCCGTGTCCACGCGCGCTCCCCAGGCGGTGCTCGAAAGCCTTTCCTTCTCTCCCAGGCCATCCGGCCACATTGCCCCGTTCGGCTGAACGCCGTCCCGGGGTCCGGTTGCGTGCGCGCGTGCGCCGTCGCCGCGCTTCGCCATGCCCGGCTTCAGCATCCGATGTGGACACTCCACTGTGGAATCGCCGGGGTCCGGCTCAGAGCCAGTCCTTGCGTTTGAACAATGCGTACAGGCCCACCGAAAGCGCCAGCACGGCGACCGTCGAAGCCCAGAACCCGCTCGGCGCACCGTAGCCCGGGTACGGCACGTTCTGACCGTAGAACCCGGTCACCGCCGTGGGCACCGCGATCACGGCCGCCCAGCCGGTGACCTTCTTCATGACCAGGTTCAGCCGGTTGCCCTGCAGGTTCAGCTGCGTCTCCCGGACCGTGGCGATCAGCTCCCGCATTGCCTCGGTCTGCTCCGCGGCCTGACGGGCGTGGTCGTGGACGTCCTCGAAGTACGGGCGGGTCAGCTCGTCGGCCAGCCGCAGGTCCGGCCGCATCAGGGAACTGATCACCTCCCGCATCGGCAGCACCACGCGGCGCAGCGCGGTCAGGCTCTTGCGGAGCCGGAACGAGCGGCGCTGCAGTTCCGAGGAGTCCGGACGCTCTTCGAAGACCAGGTCTTCCAAGGCTTCGACCTCGTCGTCGAGCGCCTGCACGGCTTCGAAGTGCCCGTCGACGACGTGGTCGAGCAGGCCGTGCACCAGGAAGGCCACGCCGGACTTCGCCAGTTCCCCAGACTGGTCCCAGCGGTGCACGACCGGCTCGATGGCGAAGCCCTCGTCCTTGCGCACGGTCACCAGCGCCCGCGGCGTGACGAACGCGCCGAACTCGGCGGTGGTGAGGCGTCCTGTCCTCGCGTCGAACTGCACGGCGTAAGCCGACAGGAAAGCGTGCCCTTCGTAGCGGTCCAGCTTGGGCCGCTGATGGTCGGAGACGGCGTCCTCCACGGCGAGCCGGTGCAGGCCGAGTTCGCCGGCGAGCTCGGCCAGATCGGCCTCGGTCGGCGCACAGAGGTCCACCCACACCGCGGTCCCCGGTTCGGCCAGGAACTCGGAGACGTCATCGACGGGGAAGTCCTCCTTCTGCAGGACGCCGTCGCGGTACACGCGGGTTCTCGTCATCCAGGGTGACTACCCGGCGCGGCGCCGGCTCACACGAGGCCGAACGTCAAGGGCTTTCCCTGCGCCGCAGATCGTATATCATTTGACATATGTTCCTCGAGCGACCGGGCAAGATCATCGCGCTGCACCTCAACTACCGGTCGCGGGCCGCGCAGCGCGGCCGGGTCCCGCAGCAGCCCTCGTACTTCCTCAAGCCACCGACGTCGGTGGCCGCGAGCGGGGACGTCCTCGAACGCCCGGCGGGAACCGAACTCCTGGGCTTCGAAGGGGAGATCGCGCTGGTCATCGGCCAGACGGCCCGCCGGGTCACCCCGGAAGCCGGCTGGTCGCACGTCGCCGGGGTCACCGCCGCCAACGACTTCGGCGTGCACGACCTGCGCTACGCCGACCAGGGCAGCAACCTGCGGTCGAAGGGCGGCGACGGGTTCTGCCCGCTCGGCCCGGCGGTGCTGCCCGCCGCGGACGTCGACCCGGCCGCGCTGCGGTTGCGCACCTGGCTCAACGGCGAACTCGTCCAGGAGGACACGACGGCCGGGATGCTGTTCGGCTTCGGCCGGCTGATCGCGGACCTCTCCCAGCTGATCACCCTCGAACCCGGAGACGTCGTGCTCACCGGCACTCCGGCGGGCGCATCGGTCGCGGTTCCGGGTGACGTCGTCGAGGTCGAAGTCGACACCGCCGGGCACACCACCGGCCGCCTGGTCACCCCGATCGCCGCGGGAACCGTCCCGTTCGGACCGTACGGGGCGCTCCCCCGCGCCGACGACCGGCAGCGAGCCGACGCGTACGGGTCGGTCACGCCGGCGTTCGCGCTGTCCCCGGCGATCCGGGACCGGATCGAATCCGTCGGTACCGCAACGCTTTCCGCTCAGCTGCGCAAGCGGGGCCACGATGCGGTCTCGATCGACGGGCTCACGCCGACCCGGCCCGGCACCCGGCTGACCGGCCGCGCCAGGACCCTGCGGTACCTGCCCTACCGCGAAGACCTCTTCCGCACCCACGGCGGCGGGTACAACGCGCAGAAACGCGCGATCGACGCCCTCGGCCCCGGCGACGTCCTCGTCGTCGAAGCGCGCGGGGAACGCGGCGCCGGCACTGTCGGCGACATCCTCGCGTTGCGGGCCCAGGTACGCGGCGCCACCGGGATCGTCACCGACGGCGGCCTCCGCGACCTCGCCGCGGTGTCCGCTTTGGACATTCCGGTGCACCACGCCGGCCCGCACCCGTCCGTGCTCGGCCGACGGCACGTGCCGTGGGACGCCGGCGGCGCGATCGCCTGCGGTGGCGCGGCGGTCTGCCCCGGCGACGTGATCGTGGGCGACGACGACGGCATCCTGGTCATCCCGCCGGACCTCGTCGAAGAGGTCGTCGACGCGGCCATCGAGCAGGAGCGGCAGGAGCGGTTCATCGCCGAGCAGGTCGCCGCGGGCGAGCGCGTCGAAGGGCTCTACCCGATGAACGAGCACTGGCGTGCGAGGTACGCCGCCTGGCTCGAAAAGCGGTGACCGACCGAGGAAGGGAAACCCATGCGCTTCCGCTCCGATCCCCAGGCCGTCCGCGGGTCGATCGCGCCGCTGATGACGCCGTTCACCGCCGACGGCGCGGTCGACCACCGCGGCCTCGAGAACCTCGTGCGCTGGCAGCTCGCCTCGGGCTCGCACGGCATCTCGATCGGCGGGTCCACCGGTGAACCCGGCTCGCAGACCGTCGCCGAGCGAGCCGAGGCGATCCGGACGGTGGCCGCGGCGGTCGGCGACCGCGTCCCCTTCGTCCCGGGCACGGGTTCGGCGAAGCTGGACGAGACCCTGGAGCTGACGGCGCTCGCCCGCGACGCCGGGGTCGACGCCGCGCTCGTCATCACGCCGTACTACGCCCGGCCCACCCAGGACGCGCTGTTCGTCTGGTACCGCACGGTCTGCCGGGAGTTCCCCGACCTGCCGATCGTCGCCTACAACGTGCCGAGCCGGACCGCGGTCGACCTCGCCCCCGAGACGGTCGCCCGGCTGTACCGCTCGTGCGACAACTTCGTGGGGATCAAGGAGACGACGAAGGACTTCGAGCACTTCTCCCGCGTCCTGCACCAGTGCGGACGGGAGCTGCTGGTCTGGTCCGGGATCGAACTGCTGTGCCTGCCGCTGCTGGCCCTCGGCGGCGCCGGGTTCGTCAGCGCCACGGCCAACATCGCCCCCGCCGCGTGCGCCGAACTGTACGAGGCCTGGCAGGCCGGCGACCACGAACGCGCCCGCGAACTCCACTACGGCCTGCACCCCCTGGTCGACCTGCTGTTCGTCGAGACCAACCCGGCCCCCGGGAAGTGGGTGCTCGAACACCGCGGGCTCATCGCGTCCGGGCACGTGCGGCCACCGCTGATCCCGCCGACCCGGACCGGTCTCGCCCGGATCAAGGAACTCATGAGCGAAGGCGAGCAGTACCTGTCGCCCGTCGAAGGCTTCACCGTGCAGGGGCGAGCATGAGTCACCACGTCCCGGAGGGCCTGCCGGGCCGGCTCCGGCACTACATCGGCGGCGAACTCGTCGACAGCGTCTCCGGCAAGACCTTCGACGTGCTCGACCCGGTGTCCAACACCCCGTACGTCACCGCAGCGGCGGGCCAGGCCGAAGACGTCGACCGGGCAGTCGCGGCGGCGCGGAAAGCCTTCACTCAGGGACCGTGGCCGCGGATGCTCCCGCGGGCCCGGGCGCGGATCCTGAACAAGATCGCCGACGCCGTCGAGGCCCAGGACCGGCAGCTGGCCGAACTGGAAACCTTCGACACCGGCCTGCCGATCACGCAGGCGCTCGGGCAGGCGCAGCGCGCGGCCGAGAACTTCCGGTTCTTCGCCGACCTCGTCGTCGCCCAGGCCGACGACACCTACCAGGTCCCTGGCCGCCAGGTGAACTACGTCCACCGCAAACCCGTCGGCGTCGCCGGGCTGATCACGCCGTGGAACACCCCGTTCATGCTGGAGAGCTGGAAGCTCGCCCCCGCACTCGCCTCGGGCTGCACCGTGGTGCTCAAGCCGGCCGAGTTCACGCCGCTCTCGGCGAGCCTCTGGGCCGGGATCTTCGCCGGCGCCGGGCTCCCCGACGGCGTGTTCAACCTGGTCAACGGCTTCGGCGAGGAGGCGGGCGACGCGCTGGTCAAGCACCCGGACGTGCCGCTCATCTCGTTCACCGGCGAGACCACGACCGGGCAGACGATCTACCGCAATTGCGCGACGCACCTCAAAGGCATGTCGATGGAGCTGGGCGGCAAGTCCCCGGCGATCGTCTTCGCCGATGCCGACCTCGACGCCGCCCTCGACTCGACGCTCTTCGGCGTTTTCTCCCTCAACGGCGAACGCTGCACCGCGGGCAGCCGGATCCTCCTCGAACGGCCGATCTACGACGAGTTCTGCGCGCGATTCGCGGCTCGCGCGGCGAACATCATCGTCGGCGATCCGCACGACCCGGCCACCGAAATCGGCGCGCTCGTCCATCCCGAGCACTACGCCAAGGTGATGCGGTACGTCGAGCTGGGCAAGACCGAAGGCCGGCTGCTCGCCGGCGGCGGCCGTCCGCCCGGCCTGGACAGCGGGAACTACGTGGCGCCGACGGTGTTCGCCGATGTCCCGTCCACCGCGCGGATCTTCCAGGAGGAGATCTTCGGCCCGGTCGTCGCGCTGACGCCGTTCGACACCGAAGCCGAGGCCCTCGCGCTGGCCAACGACGTCAAGTACGGGCTCGCCGCATACCTGTGGACGGCCGATCTGACGCGGGCGCACACCTTCGCGCAGTCGGTCGAAGCCGGGATGGTCTGGCTGAACTCGCACAACGTCCGCGACCTGCGCACCCCGTTCGGCGGGGTCAAGGCCTCCGGCCTCGGCCACGAAGGCGGCTACCGCTCCCTCGGCTTCTACACCGACCAGCAGGCCATCCACGTCTCGCTCGGGCCGGTGCACCCGGTCCGGTTCGGCACCGTCCGGAAAGGACAGTCATGACCGTTACCCCGCCGGACGTCCTCCGCTGCGCGTACGCCGAACTCGTCGTCACCGATCTCGCCGCGTCGCGGGCGTTCTACGTCGATGTGCTCGGGCTCGTCGTCACCCACGAGGATGCCGACGCGGTGTACCTGCGGGCGTTCGAGGAGTACCTGCACCACTCACTGGTGCTGCGCACGGGGGCCACGCCGGCGCTGGGCGTGCTGGCCTACCGGGTGCGGAGCCCGGCCGATCTCGGCTTGGCCGAGGCGTACCACCGCGCGCTCGGGTGCCGGGCCGAGCGTCGTCCGGCCGGTGCCACGCGGGGGATCGGCGAGGCGGTGCGGGTCATCGACCCGCTCGGCTTCCCGGTGGAGTTCTTCCACGAGGCCGAGCACGTCGAGCGGTTCACCCAGCGCTACGACGTCCACGGGCCCGGCGCGCTGTCGCGGCTGGACCACTTCAACCTGGACACCCCGGACGTCCCGGCGGCCCGGACGTACTACGAGGGCCTGGGTTTCCGCGTCTCGGAGGACATCCAGGACGCCGAGGGCACGGTGTACGCGGCCTGGATGTTCCGCAAGCCGACCGTCCACGACGTCGCCCTGACCGGCGGCGACGGCCCCCGGCTGCACCACATCGCGTTCGCCGCGCACGAGCGGCACCAGATCCTGCACATCTGCGACCACCTCGGCGCCCTGCGCAAACCCGGCACGATCGAACGCGGGCCGGGCCGCCACGGCGTGTCGAACGCCTTCTACCTCTACCTGCGCGACCCCGACGGGCACCGCATCGAGATCTACACCCACGACTACTACACCGGTGACCCGGACAACCCGGTGATCACCTGGGACGTCCACGACAACCAGCGCCGCGACTGGTGGGGCAACCCGGTGGTGCAGAGCTGGTACACCGACGCGTCGGTCGTGCTGGACCTGTCCGGTCAGGTCCAGCCGGTGGTCGCCCGGGCCGAGCCGCGCGAAGCCGACGTCACCGTCGGCGCGGACGGGTTCTCGTTCACCGGCTCGGCGGAGTACAAGCTAGGCCAGCAGGTCTGAGAACCAGGCGCGGGCGCGGTGCAGGTAGTCGAGCTGGTGGCCGCGTTCGCGGAGGGAATGGCCCTCCCGGGGGTAGACGACGAACTCGTGCGGCCGGTCCCCGAGGGCGTCGTGCAGGAGTTCGGCCTGCGAGAGCGGGACGTTCGTGTCGTCCTCGCCGTGCACGATGAGAACAGGGGTCGCGATCCGGCCGGCGTGGGCGATCGGGCTGTTCTCCCGGCCGCCGAGGGCGCGGTCGTACCGGCCGCACTCCCCGGTCGCGGCGAGCAGCGGCCAGTCGATGACGCCAGCGTTGACGACGGCCGCCTTGAAGCGATCCGTCTGCGTGACGGCCCAGGCCGCCATGAACCCGCCGTGGCTCCCGCCGCCGATCCCGAGCCGGTCTTCGTCGGCGACGCCCGCCTCGACGAGCAGGTCGATCCCGGTGAGGAGGTCGGTGAACTCCGCACCCCCGACGTCGCCGGCGACGCTCGCCGCGAAGGCGTGACCGTGGCCGAGGCCGCCGCGGGGATTCGGGAGGAACACCGCGAACCCGGCCGCGGCCAGCCACTGGCCGTGGCGGAACCACCCGAGCTGGAACCGGTCGGCGAAGCGGTCGTACGGTCCGCCGTGGACCAGGGTGACGAGCGGGAAAGGCCCGTCCGCGCGGGTCCGGCCGGGTGGGAGGACGAGGAGGCCGTCGAGTTCCAGGCCGTCTTCGGCGCGGTAGGACAGGCGTTCCTGGGTGCCCCACCGGATCCCGCGCAGCTGCGGTTCGCCGAGGCGGGTGCGCGGACCGCCGGGTGGACCGCAGTGGACGGCGTCGGGCTCGGTGGCGCTGCTCCCGACGACGGCGATGCCGCCCCCGCTCGCACTCAGGTCCTGCAGGCTGCCGGGCACGCGGTCCAGCTCGGTGAAGGTGCCGGCGGCGGGGTCGAGGCGCCGGATCGTGGTGTCGAGGCCTTCGGCGAACAGGGCCAGCAGCCGTCCGTCACCGGCCCTGGCCAGTTCGATCGGGCAGACGCTCATCCCGGCGGTGAGGTTCCGTTGGCCGTCGGCGTCGAAGATCGCGCGGCCGCTGATCAGGCCGGGCGGGGTGAGGCCGAGGTAGGCCAGGCGCCAGCCGGCCTCGTCGCGCCACCAGGTGAGCGACTCGGCCTCCAGCGCCGGGGCGCCGAGCTCCTGCCGGGCACCGGTGGCGGGGTCGACGAGGTGGAGGCCGGGCTCGTAGAGCCCGGGCTCCCGGTCGGCGACGGACCAGGTGAGCACGGCGAGGGTGTGGCCATCCGGCCGCGCGGCGGCTTCGGCGACGTGCCGCGAGCCGAAGTCGCCGAGCGCGCGGACGGCGCGCGTCGACGGGTCGAGGAGCCAGAGCCGATCGGGCCGGGCGGCGGTGTCCCAGGTGGGTGCCTCGGCAGCACCCGGCCGCACCACGCGCACCCGGGGGTCGGCCGGCGCTGCCTTCTCCTCCGGCGCGACGAGCACCACCGCACCGCTGTCCGGCAGCAGCACGTAATCGCCGATCCCCGAACGCCAGTCCGTCAGCTGCTCCGGATCACCACCGTCCCGGCGCACCCGGTGCAGCTGCGCGGTCCCGCGATCGGCGCGGTCGGAGAGGAAGTACACCCACCCGGAATCCGCCGACCACCGTGGCTCCTGGTCCTCCGCCGTCGCGGCGGCGAGCTCCCGAGGCGGTGCACTCCCGTCCGCGGCCCCCACCCACAGCCCGCTGTCCGGGTACTCCCCGGCACGTCCCACCGGTGCGCGGACGAACACCACCCACCGCCCGTCCGGTGACATCCGCGGTGTCTGCGGCACCAACCGGTCGACCACGGCCTCCGCCGTCAGCTTCCCCATGGACCCCAGTCTGCCCGAACCTGATCAACTCCGGCCCGTGGCCAGCACGGCCAGCAGCCGCTCGTGGTCGCCCGCTTCGCGCAGAACCGGGGCGTCCAGGGTGCCCGCGTCCGGGTCGCCCGCGCGGATCGCCGCCAGGAACCGGACCACCGCGCGGGGGTCCGGGAAGACTTCGCCGCCCAGGTAGGCCAGGACCGTCGCCGCCTCGCCCGTCGCGTCTTCGATCGCCGCCGCCCAGCCGTGGACTTCGTCCCAGACCAGGGCCAGGTCGTGGCCCGGGAAGCGGGCCAAGCGCCAGTCGAGGGCGATGTAGGCCGCCGCGGGGGTGCCCTCGTCGAGCGTGCAGGACTCCAGTCCCACCCCCACGGCCCGGGCCACCGCACCCACGTAACCCCGCAACCGCCGCTCGAACGAGAACTCCGTGTCGCGCTCGAAGTCGATCAGAATGCTCAACGCCGCCTCGCTTTCCCGGTTTCGCCGCGGGATCCTCCGCGGTCGCCCGATCGGGTACCCCGGCGCCCCGGCGCTCAATCCCGGCGAATCGGACAGTAAATGTCGTCTATTCGGCGACATCTCACTTGTCATCGAAAAGATGACATGTTAGAACCGGAGCATCCGAAGAGAAAGGTGACAGACCCCCGTGACCGCATCGCTCGAACTCCCGACCGGTTACCAGCACCCCGCCGTCACCGCACTGCTCGGCTACCTCCACGACGTCACCGCCGAGCTCGGGATCGGCCTCGAGTCCTGCACCCTCGACCACGACAGCCCGGTTTCGGCCTACGTCGCCCTCGACATCCGGCTGCCGCACTATCCCGGCCGCGACGTGGCCCTCCTCTGGGACGAAGTCCACGGCTGGGCGGCGGCGATCGAGACGCACTCCGGCGAGGACCTGATCGTCCTGCGTTACCTGGGCGGCCCCACGGTGGCCCCGGCCCCACGCCGGGTCGCGCGGTTCGTCACCGCCCTGCGCGAAGACGACCACTCAGTGGGACGGCAAGACCCGGTGCAGCTCCGGACCGCGGGCGACCCCGGCGCCCTCGCCGCACTGCTGCGCCGACCGGCCGTGGCCCGATGACGGCGCCGCTGCCCCTGCCCGAGAGCTTCGCTGACGTTCCGTGGCCACGACCGCGAGCAGGTCGACGTGTCTTGAATGACTCATTCAGTTGTCGGTGTCCCTGGCGGGACGTCCGTGCTGGGGTGAAAATCGTGTCTGGTCGCTTGCGTGACGTCGTGTGTCCTTGGCGCTGGGTCGAGGCCGTCATTCAGTCTG
>NZ_JAJPWR010000032.1:0-105219 GCF_046548995.1 Amycolatopsis sp. lyj-109 | reverse complement strand
CCGTGGCGGGGGGTCGGGAGTGGTAATTCGGGTTCTAACCCGAATTACCACTCACGACCAGCTGCGGCAGACACTAGTCCACCAGGGCCTGGATGCCGTCGAGCATCCGGTTCAGGCCGAACTCGTACGCCGTGTCCCCCTGCGCTTTCGCGCCCTCGTCGAAGCCGCCGCCGAGCCAGACGCGGTTCATCGCCGGGTGCGCGTCGACGACGAAGTAGTTCTCCCAGAACGACGACCGCTGGTGCCACCACGCCTCGGTCGACTGGCCGGTGCTGCGCTCCAGCCGGGTGTTCTCCGCGTCGAGCGCGGCGTTCGCGTCGATGTACGTGCCGATCCCGTTGGCCGCCGCGACGGCCTGGCGCGGCGGCAGTCCCAGCTCGTCCATGATCGACAGCAGGTACTCCTGGCCCGCCAGCTGGCCGGGGCCCAGCGGCGGCCGGACGCGCGAGACCTCGCACAGCCACGGGTGGTCGCGGTAGGCCTGCCGGGTCCGCTCGGCGTAGAGCGCCACCTGCGCACGCCAGTCCTCGCGGCGCGGCTCACCCGGCCCGGGCAGCCGCCGCCCGACGAGCACGTCGTCGACCATCAGGTCCACCAGCTCGGCCTTGCCGGGCACGTAGGTGTAGAGCGTCATCGTGCCCGCGCCGAGCTCCTTGGCGACGCGGTGCATCGACGCGGCGGCCAGCCCGTCGGCGTCCGCGACCGTGACGGCGGCCGCGACGATCCGCTCGATCGTCAGCGTCGGGCGGCGGCCCCTGGTCGGTTCGGCGGCGGCGCCGCGGGCGCGCCAGAGCAACGCGAGCGTCCGGTCGACGTCCTCGGCGCCACTGCGTTCGACGGTCATGCGGTCCCCTCGCTTGTCGTCCGGAGATTACCCTGGAAGCGGACGGAGGGGGTGTGAGGAGATGACCGCACGCAAACCACCCAAGGTGTCTTTTCGCTGGTGGGTCGACCGGCAGATCGCCCAGGCGCGGGAGCGCGGCGAGTTCGACGACCTGCCCGGCACCGGCAAGCCGCTGCCGAGGCCCACCGGCAACGACGCCGCGACCGACTGGGTGCTCCGCGAAGTCCGGAAGGGCGGGCACGACACGAAGGCGCTGCTGCCGCCGTCGCTCGCACTCAAGCGCGAAGTCCAGGACCTGCCGGAGCGGCTCGCCGGGGAGCGGACCGAACGGCAGGTCCGGGACGTCGTCGAGGATCTCAACACCCGGATCCGCCAGGCCTACCTCAACCACCACACCGGGCCGCCGCTCACGGTGGCGCTGGTGGACGTCGAAGCGGTGGTCGAGGACTGGCGGCGCTCACGAGCCGCGTCGTAGCAACGCCCGCTCCGCCGCACTCCACGCGGTCGTGGTGAGCAGGTAGATCCCGGCGGCCTGTGGCACGACGAGCGTCGCGAGCACGGTGCCGTAGGGCAGCAGCCGCAGCAGCTTGCCGCCGGGAACCTCGGCCGTGACGGCTTGGAGACGCACCGAAAACCACGCGACGACGGCGAGCCCGGCCGCGATCACGAACACGAGCGGGCTGCCGCCGAGGCCGTGCGCGCCCAGCGGCGTCCCCAGCAGCGTCGCGCCGAGCAGCGAGTTGGGTTCGCCGCCGATCGTGGCCGTGGTGAACAGCCGGTACATGACCGTGAAGAACGGCAGCTGCAGCAGCATCGGCAGGCAGCCGACGAACAGCGACGTCCCGGACTCCTGCTGCAGCTTCGTCATCTCCGCGGCCAGCCGTTCGCGGTCGCCGCCGTGCTTCTCCTGCAGCGCCCGGATCTCCGGCAGCAGGACGGCCCGGGCTCGTTCGCCGCGGGCCGCCGATCGGGCGAGCGGGTGCAGCAACAGCCGCACGGCGAGGGTGAAGACGACGATCGCCAGCGCCGTCGAGAGCGGGCCGGTCAGGGCGTGGATCAGGTGGTACGCGCCTTCGACGGGCACGTCGAGAAAGCCGAACATGGGCAGCACTCCGCATGAGTGGAAGGGGGGTGGGTGAGCGGAATGGCTGCGTCGAAGAGGTTCCTACGCAGCCGTGCTGCGAGAACCGGGTGCTCGTGGCCTGCTGCGACCGGGCCGGCCGGGGTCACGGAGCCGGATCGACTCGGCGAGCCGGGCCCGGCGGCGCAAGGCCGTGGCGCGGCTGCGGACCGGCACCGACCACAGCGCGAGTTCGGCGCGGTGCGTACTGCCGACCAGCAGGACGACCAAGAGGCTCGCGGCGGCGAGGGAAGCGAAGGCGACCAGCGCGACCGGGCCGGCCAGTGCGGGGAACGCCAGCTCCAGCAACGTGGTCACAGCGCCCCCCTTCCGTCCTCTCCAGCGTAGCGAAAATGCTAAGAGCCCGATGGGCTGTAACCTGGTTCGATGAGAGGCCCCCAACTCGCCGTGCCGCTCCTGGCGCTGCTCCTGCTGTTCACCGTCCCCTGGTGGACGCTGGTTCTCGCGCCTGAGTGGGGCACCGCCGGCACGCTCGCCGGGACAGCGCTGTTCGCGCTGGGCCTGGTGACGATGCCGGTCGCCATGGTTCGCGGCCACGGGCGCCGCCAGCGCGACGGCGCCGCGCGGCTCGGTGACTCGCTGCTCGCCGTGATCTGGGTGCTGTTCAGCTGGTCCGTCCTGAGCCTGGTGCTGCGGGTCGCGCTGCTCGGCGTCGACGACCCGGCGCGGTCGCGGATCGTCGCGGGTGCGACCGCGCTGATCGCGGCCGGGCTGCTGGTGCACGGCAACCGCGTCGCCATGCGCGTGCCGCCGGTGAAGGCGGTCGACGTCGTCATCCCGCGGCTCGGGCCGGGGCTCGACGGCCTGCGCGTCGCCGTGCTGACCGACACCCACTTCGGGCCGATCGACCGGACGAAGTGGTCGGAGAAGGTCGTCGCGGCGGTCAACGCGCTCGAGGCGGACGTCGTCTGCCACGCCGGCGACCTCGCCGACGGCGCGGTGGCCAAGCGCCGCAAGCAGGTCGACCCGCTCGGCGGCGTCCAGGCCGGGCTCGGGCGGTTCTACATCACCGGCAACCACGAGTACTTCGGCGAGGCCCAGGCGTGGCTCGACCACATGGAGGGGCTCGGCTGGGACACGCTGCACAACCGTTCGACGCTGCTCGAGCGGGCCGGCGACCGGATCCTCTTCGCCGGCATCGACGACCCGACCGGCACGGCGTCCGGCCTGCCCGGCCACGGCCCCGACCTGGCCGCGGCGCTGACCGGCCGGCCCGCCGACGTCCCGGTGGTGCTGCTGGCGCACCAGCCGAAGCAGGTCCGCGAAGCGCGCGAGGCGGGCGTCGACCTGCAGATCTCCGGGCACACGCACGGCGGGCAGATCTGGCCGTTCCACTTCCTGGTGCGGTTCGACCAGCCGACGCTGTCCGGCCTGACCCGGCACGGGGAGACGCAGCTGTACAACAGCCGCGGCACGGGGTTCTGGGGCCCGCCGTTCCGGATCTTCGCGCCCAGCGAGATCACGCTCCTGACCTTGCGTTCGGCCTGAGGTTCGCCCCGGGATCCTCCGAGCCGGGCTCACCGACAAATTTTTTTGTCTTGACAGATGGATGCGTCGGAGTCAGGCTTGTCCGCATGACGACGACAACCTCTGCTGACGGCACCCGGATCGCTTACACCCGCGCCGGGTCCGGCCCCGCGCTCGTCCTCGTGGACGGCGCGCTGTGCTACCGCGGCTCGTCTCCCAACGACGCGCTGGCGAAGGAACTGGCCACGCACTTCACCGTGTACACCTACGACCGCCGCGGCCGGGGCGAGAGCGGGGACGCCGGGCCGTACGAGGTCCGGCGCGAAGTCGAGGACCTCGCCGCGGTCGTCAAGGAGGCGGGCGGCGAGGCGTTCCTGTTCGGCATTTCGTCGGGTGTCGCCTTGGCTCTCGAAGCGGCTCCTCGGCTGGCAGTCCGGAAACTGGCGCTGTACGAGCCACCGTTCATCGTCGACGGCACCCGTCGCCGGGTCCCGGAGGACTACGTGGCCCGGCTCGACCAGGCGCTGAAGGAGGGCAAGCGCGGCAAGGCGGTGAAGATGTTCATGACCGAAGGCGTCGGCCTGGGCGGCGTGATGGTGGCGATGATGCGGATCATGCCGTTCTGGCCCAAGCTCAAGCGGGTGGCCCACACGATCCCGTACGACACGGCGATGGTGATCGACCACCAGGCGGGCGAGCCCCTGCCGGCGGCCTGGCCGGAGGTGAAGATCCCGGCACTGGTCATCGACGGCGGCCGCAGCCCGGACTGGATGCGCAACGGCGTGGCCTCGCTGGCGAAGGTCCTGCCGTCGGCGGAGTACCGGACGCTGCCGGGCCAGACGCACATCGTGAAGGCGGCGGCACTGGCCCCGGTGCTGAAGGAGTTCTTCCTCGCCTAGGTGGCGCTTGTACCCGTTTTGTACGGCCGCGCCCGATCGTGGCGGCCATGAGACGCCTGCTGTCCGCCACGCTCGCCGCCGCCCTGGCCACCGGACTGCTCGCCGCCGCCACGCCGGCGGGCGCGGCCGATCTCCGGATTCCCAACGGCGGGTTCGACCAGGGCCTGACCGGCTGGAGCGGGTCGCACAGTCCCGGCGGGTTCACCGCCGTGACGTGGGACGGGCGCACCGCGGCGCGCGTGGACGACACGTCCCCGGACAACGCCTACGGCCGGGAGAGCCAGCCGGGGCTACCCGCCACCGCCGGTGTCCGGTACACCGCCTACGCCCAGGTCTGGACCGAGAGCGGCACGGCCGACCTCTACCTGCGGTTCCGCGACGCCGGCGGGCAGCTGCTCGGCAGCGTGACCGGCGGTCCGGTCTCCGGCCGCAAGTGGAACACCGCCACGGCTTCCGGTGTGGCGCCCGCGGGCACCACCACCGTCTCGGCGCTCGTCTACTCGGGCGTCGGCAACGTCGGCACCGCGTACTGGGACGAGGTGGTGATCGGCAAGGACGACACCGACCTCGGCGTCCAGCTGGAAAGCAGCGTCCCCAACGCCACCACCTTCGCCGGCGGCAAGGCCTACGCGGTCTACACCGGCACCGCCGACAGCAACCCCCAGCTGGCGGTCATCGACGTCGCCACCGAAAAGGTCACCTCGAAGCTCACCTTCCCGGACACCGCCGACACCCCCACCGTCGGCGGCTGGGCCGCCACCACGGCCACCGACGGCAGCGTCTACCTGGGCACCTATCCGAACTCGAAGCTGTACCGCCACGTGCCGGGCAGCACCACGCTGACCGATCTCGGCCGCGCCGAAAGCGGGTACTCGTTCATCTGGGACCTCGAAGCCGGCGCGAACGGCAAGGTCTACGGCGGCACCTACAACAACGGCCGCTACTTCAAGTACGACAACGGCACGTTCACCACGATCGGCGCCACCCCGATCGTCGCCGGCGCGGAGTACGTGCGCAGCATCGCCCACGACCCGGCCGCCAACGCGACCTACCTCGGCACCGGGACGAACGCTTCGCTGGTGCGCTACGACAACGTCACCGGGCGGACCGACAGCCTGCTGCCCGCCGAGTACGCGCACAACTCCATGGTGGGCGGGCTGACCTGGACCGGCGGCCGGCTGTTCGCCTGGTTCGACCGGACGCTGCTCGTGCTGCAGGTCGTCAAGGACGCCGACGGCTCGTACCGCTCGGTGGTCGACGCGGCGATCACCGACACCGACCTGCACCACTCCCCGGCCGCGGACGGGAAGGTCTGGTTCGTCAAGGACGGGCTCCTGCAGTCCTACGACATCGCCACCAAGGCGGTGCAGGCGACGGCCGTCCGGCCCGACCTCGACGTCACCGGCTACAGCTGGGAGGACGGCACGCTCGCCGGCCTCGGCGCGGGACCGGACGGCACCCGGATCTTCAAGTACCGCCCGGCGACCGGCGCGTCGAGCACCCGGCTCGTCACCGGCACCCCGGTGCTGCCCGCCGCGATCAACGCGCTCGGCACCGGCCCGGACGGCAAGATCTACACCGGCGGGTACCTCACCGGCGGCACCGGCGTGTACGACCCGCTGCACGGCAACGCCGACGACAACCACCCGGACACGAAGACCCTCACCGGCCTCAACCAGACCGACAGCCTGCTGGCCCACGACGGGAAGCTCTACATCGGCGTCTACCCGTCGGCCAGGCTGTACAGCTACGAGCCGGGCGGCGAGTGGCCGCCGAAGCTGCAGTACACCGGCGGCGCCGCGGGCGACAAGGCCGCCGACTGCCGCGCGGGCGAAGGCCCGCCCCCGCAGGACCGCCCCTACGCACTGGCCGGCGCGCCCGACGGGACCGTCTACGTGGGAACGGTGCCGAAGTACGGCAAGCGCAGCGGCGCGCTGAGCATCTGGAAGGACGGCACGCCGGGCCGGACCGTGTGCGTCGTCCCCGACCAGGCGGTGGTCTCCCTGGCGTACGCGGGCGGCAAGGTCTTCGGCGGCACGTCGACGCGGGGCGCGCTGGGCGTCAGCCCGGTGTTCGCGCCGGGCGCGTCGGCCGAGGTGTTCGCCTACGACCCGGCGAACGGCGCGGTGACGCGGTACCCGCTCCCCTCCACCAGGGCGGTCACCGCACTGACCGAGGTGGACGGCCAGATCTGGGGCCTGGCCGGTGGATCCCTGCTCACGTTCGACCCGGCCTCGCCGGGAGCGATGAAGACGCAGCGGCTGTTCCCGGACCCGGACTACGACGCGAAGTCGACGATGGCGTGGCGCGACGGCGTGCTGCTGACGGTGCCGAAGGACCCGGACCACGTGTACGGCACCCAGGGCGACCGGATCTTCAAGATCGACAAGGCCACCAAGGCGGTCACGGTCCTGCTGACCAAGGCGGGTATGGAGGACCTGACGGCCGACCGGTTCGACGACCTGTACTACAAGATCGGTGAACGCCTGTACCGGCTGACCGTCCACCCGTAGGACCTCGTCACAACTCCCTTGCCCGGTCGATCACCGACCGGGCAGGGTGCAGGCGTGCCCACCCGCGCCCTGGTCTTCGACTTCGACGGCACCCTCGCCGACACCGAGTCCGCCGTCCTGCAGTCCTGGCAGGCCGTCTTCCGCGAGCACGGGACCGAACTGCCGCTCGACGCCTGGTACGCCGTCATCGGTACGCAGCACACCACGCCCGCCATGTTCGCTCTGCTCGCCGAACACGTCCCCGGCATCGATCCGGAAGCGCTGCGGCCCAAGACCCGGGCGCACGTCCTCCGGCTCCTCGAAAACCTCGGTCCGCGCGAAGGGGTCCGGACCTACCTCGACGCCGCGCGCGAGCAGGGCCTCAAGCTGGCCGTCGCGTCCAGTTCGTCCGGCGCCTGGGTGAACCCGCACCTCGAACGGCTCGGCATCGACGGCTACTTCGACGCGGTGCTCACCGGGGACCTCCACAAGGCCAAGCCCGACCCCGACCTCTACCTCGCGGCCCTCGATGCGCTCGGAACGGAAGCCGAAGACGCCATCGCCTTCGAGGACACCCCGCACGGCGTCACCTCCGCCAAGGCCGCCGGCCTGACCTGCGTCGCCGTGCCGAACGCGATCACCCGGAGCCTGGACTTCGGGCAGGCGGACGTCGTGCTGCCGTCGTTCACCGCCAAGCCGCTCGAGGCGCTGCTCAGCCGCTGACCAGGGCCAGCAGCCGGTCCAGGAACGGCACCTGGCCCTTCACCAGCTTCTCCCGGGCGTCCGCGAGGGAGAACCACGCGACCCGGTCGACCTCGGGGAACTCCTGCTGCCGGCCCGAGCGGGGCGGCCACTCCATGGAGAATGTCCCGGGCACCACGGAGGCCGGGTCGAGGTCGGCCTCGACCGCCCACGCCGTGACGACCTTGCCGCCCGACTGCTTCACCACGCCCAGCCCGGTGTACTCGCCCTCGGGCGCGGGCAGCCCCAGCTCCTCCTCGAACTCCCGCCGGGCCGCCTCCTCAGGCGACTCGTCCGGGTCGAGCTCGCCCTTGGGCAGCGACCACGCGCCCGCGTCCTTCTTCGCCCAGAACGGCCCGCCCATGTGCCCGAGCAGCACCTCGACGTTTTCGCCGCGGCCGCGGTAGAGCAGGAGCCCGGCACTCTGTTTGCCCGCCATGGGGACAGTCTCCCGAAACTCTTCCAAGATTTTTTCACGAGGGTGTCGAATCCGGCCGGGGTCCGCTCGACGCATGGGCAGAAGGCAAGCAGAACCCAGGGAAGGAACCCACCATGACCGCCACCATCGCCCGCGAAACCCGGACCACCGACGCCCCGGCCAAGACCCAGGTCACCGGCATCGTGGTCGGCGCGAGCCGGATCGTGATCTCGTTCCTGTTCGGCTTCCACGGCCTGCAGGGATTCGGCTTCTTCGGCGGGATCGACGGCCAGGGCGGCGGCGTCCCGTTCGGCTCCTGGCCCGGCTGGTGGGGCAGCGTGCTCGAACTCGCCGGCGCCGTCCTGCTGCTGACCGGGCTCGCCAGCAGGCCGGCCGCGATCCTGCTCTCCGGCGTGATGGCCTACGCCTACTTCACCGTGCACGCACCGATGGGACTGCTGCCGCTGCAGAACATGGGCGAGCCGTCGGCGGTCTACGCGTGGGTCTTCCTGCTGTTCGCCGCGATCGGCCCGGGCCGGTTCGCGCTCGACAACCTGCTCAAGCGACGCCGCTGAACCCCCAAAGCTCGTGAAGGCCACCTTGAGGAACTACAAGTTCCTCAAGGTGGCCTTCACGAGCTTTCCGGTCAGTAGCCGCCCTGGGCGGCCGCGAGGTCGGACCGCGCCATCACGTGTTCCATCAGGCTGGTCAGCACCTGCTTCGTCGAGTCCCGCTCACGCGCGTCGCACAGCAGCAGCGGGACGTCCATGCCGACGTCGAGCGCCTGCCGGACCTCCTCCGTGCCGTAGCGGTACGCCCCGTCGAAGCAGTTCACGCCGACGACGAACGGCAGGTTGCGGCGCTCGAAGAAGTCCACCGCGGCGAAGCAGCTGTCGAGCCGGCGCGTGTCGGCCAGCACGACGGCGCCGAGCGCGCCCTCGGCCAGCTCGTCCCACATGAACCAGAACCGGTCCTGCCCCGGCGTGCCGAACAGGTACAGGATCAGGTCCGGGTTGATCGTGATGCGGCCGAAGTCGAGCGCGACCGTCGTGGTGGTCTTCTGCTCGACACCGGAGAGGTCGTCGACACCCTCGGACGCAGTCGTGATGACCTCTTCGGTTCGCAGTGGCGGCACTTCGCTCACCGAACCGACCATCGTGGTCTTGCCGACCCCGAACCCGCCGGCGATGAGTACCTTGACCGCGGTCGCGGTCAGGTTCCGCCGGGGGTCAGAGTTTCCGGATGCCATCAAGGACCGCCTGCAATACGTGTCGGTTGGGGGATTCCTGTGCCGGTGCCGCGGTACGGAACAGCACCAGGTTCTGCTCGATGAGGTCGCTCAGCATCACCTTCACCACGGGCAGCGGGAGATCGACCCGGGCGGCCACCTCGGCCACCGAGACCGGCCGCTGGCACAAGGCGATGATGCGGGCGTACTCCGGTTCGAGCATGCCTGCCTCGTGCGCGGTGCGCAGCGCGACCACGAGCGTGATGAGGTCGAGCCCGAGCGTGTCCGACCGGGTGCGGCCGCCCGTGACCGCGTAGGACCGGACCAGCGGGCCGGCCTCGTCGTCGAACCAGGCTTCGTGCCGTGCGCTCATGGGGCAGTGGGCTGCGCGCCGGCGGTCCGCGGGGCCGAGGTGAGCACCTGGCCGACCCGCTTCACCATCAGGTTCATTTCGTACGCGACCAGCCCCATGTCCGCGTCTTCACGGGCCAGCAGGGCGAGGCAGGCGCCTCGCCCGGCCGCCGTCACGAACAGGAACGCGTGGTCCATCTCGACCATCGTCTGACGGACGTTGCCGCCGCCGAAGTGCCGCCCGGTGCCGCGGGCCAGGCTCTGGAACGCCGAAGCCACCGCGGACAGGTGTTCGGCGTCCTCCTCGGAAAGGTTTCCCGACCTTCCGATGAGCAGGCCGTCCGAGGACAGCACCACCGCCCGGTCCGCCCCGGCGACCCGCTTGACGAGGTCGTCCAGCAGCCAGTCGAGCTCGTGGGCGCCTGAGTTGACCATTACTCGCGCTCTCCGTACCTGTCGTCGTTCTCGGAAAAGTCTTCGTCTCGGGCCCGCCGGGTGCCTTGCTGGAAGGCGGAGAGCCTGCTGCGGGCGGCCTCCGGCGAGTCCAGCCGGACCTCTTCGCGTTCCTGCGTCGCGGGCTTGTCCTCCCGCAGCTGGGGCACGAGGCTCTGCTGACGTCGCCGCTGCGGCAGCGGCGGCCGGCCGGGCGCCTCCGGGCGGCGCGGCTGTTGCGGGCGGCTTTCCGGCGTCGCCGCGGCACGCGGTTCCTGCGGCGGCCACGCCGGCTGCTGCGCGGCCGGACGCGCCGGGCGCGAAGTCCGGACGGGCGGGGCGGGCGGGCGGACCGCGGCCACCGGCTGAGCCTGGGTCGGCTGGCTCATCGGCTCCGACACGGACCCGACCGGGACCGGCGTCGGCGCGGACGGCGGCTGGGCCGGCGAAGGCTGGGAGACCGGCGGCTGGACCGGGGCCGGCGGGACGGCCATCGGCGGCACCGGCGTGGGCGGCTGGGTCACGGCCGCGGGAGCCGTCGGGGGCGCCGGCGGTGCGGCCGGCTCGGTGCGGTGCCGGGCCGGGCGGCGCACCGGCCGCTTGAGCGGCGCGACCTCGTCGTTGGCCGTGGTCTCCGGCTCGGCCAGGTTCGGCACGAGCTCCGGCTTCGGCGGGGTGATCGGCTGCTCCGGCTCGGACTCCGCCAAGGGAGCCAACAGGTCGGTGCGCACCAGCACGATGGCCCGGGTGCCGCCGTAGGCGGACTCCCGCAGGTGCACCTGGATGCCGTGGCGGGCGGCCAGCCGCGCGACCACGAACAGGCCCAGGCGGGGCTCGTCCGACAGCGCCATGATCCCGAAGTCCGGCGGGTCGGACAGCATCGTGTTGATCTCTTCGGTCTGGTCCGGCTCGAGCCCGAGGCCCTGGTCCTCGACCTCGATCACGACGCCCTTGCCGACCACGTTGCCGCGGATCTCGACCCGCGACTGCGGCGGCGAGAACGCCGTCGCGTTGTCGATCAGCTCGGCGAGCAGGTGCACGAGGTCGCCGACGACCGGGCCGCGGACGGCGATCTGCGGCAGCACCGCCGCCTTGACCCTGGCGAAGTCCTCGGTCTCGGCGGACGCGCCGCGGACCAGCTCGGCCAGCCCGACCGGGTTGCGCCACTGGCGGCCCGGCTGCCCGCCGCCGAGGATGATCAGGTTCTCGGCGTTGCGGCGGGCGCGGGTGGAGAGGTGGTCGAGCTGGAACAGCGTGTCCAGCTGCTCCGGGTCCTCCTGCTTGCGCTCGGCCTGGTCGAGCACCTTGAGCTGGCGGTGCACGATGACCTGGCTGCGGTGGGCGATGTTGAGGAACACCGTCTTGGTGCCCTCCCTGGTCTTCGCCTCGTTGATGGCGGCCGCGATGGCGGTCTGCTGCGCCTTGTTGAAGGCGTCGGCGACCTGGCCGATCTCGTCGGTGCCGTGGTCGAGGAAGTGCCCGCCCTCTTCGAGGTCGACGGGCTCGCCGGCCTGGACACGCGCGACCAGTTCGGGCAGCCGGACCTCGGCCGCGTCGAGGGTGTCCTCACGCAGCCGGTGCAGCCGGCCGATGAGCCGGTTCGACAGCCGGACGGCGACGAAGACCACGAAGATCGCGAACAGGACGGCGATCACGCCGGCGATCAGCGACTCGGTGAACGTCGAGTCCGCGTCGTTGATCGCGGCCTGGCTCGCGTTCGAGCTCTGCAGGATGAAGATGCCCATCAGCGCGGCACCGACCTGGCGGGCCGCGGCGCGCCACTGGTCCTGCGGCACCGGCAGCTTCGACAGGTCACCGCGCAGGAACGCGGTCTCGACCTGGTTCACCGTCTGCCACGGCTGGCTGGCCAGCAGCTCGTCGTACTTGGCTTTGACCTCGGGGATCAGCTTCGGCGCCGACGAGTCGAGTTGGACGTGGTAGGCACCGACCTGGCCGACGTAGGTCCGGAAGTCGTCGTTGCTCAGCCCGCCCGCGGCCAGCCCGGCGGCGGCGAGCGCGTCACTGCGCTGCATCCCGTCGGCCGCGGTGAACAGCGGGATGGCGGTCAGCCGGTCGAACGCGTTCTGGGCGCCACGCGCGTTCTGGGCCAGCCCGGCCACGCCGTCGATGAACTGGTCGATCATCTTGTTGTAATAGGCAAAGGCCTGGTTGAGCTGCATCTGGCCGCTGTCGATCGCCTGCCGGTTCTGCGGCAGCTGCTGGAACAACCCGAAGAAGGTGGTGATGTTCTTCAGCACGCTCGGCGGGGTGTCGTCGTAGTCGGCGAAGTTGTCCCTGAGGTACTGGACCGTCTTCGCGGCGTTCTCGTCCGTCTTCGGCCGAACGGCCGCGAGCACGGTGCGCTGGTTGCTCTGACCCGCGAGCAGGGTCAGGGTGGCCTGGCGCTCCTGCTGCAGCGAGGCGAGGAACGGGATCGACGGGGCTTCCGACCCCCGGATGCGGTTCGTGTAATCCCGGCCGGTGACGGCGTCGTAGATCAGGTAGCCCGCGAGGACCACGCCGACCAGCAACAGCGCGACACTGGGGACGAGCGCGATCGTGAGGACGCGCTTCCGAATCGAGGATCCCCGGTTGCGTCGAAGAGAAATCTGCTTCACCTGGGTCCGTTTTCCTTCCGGCAGTACATGGTTTCGGGTCGCCCGAGGCGGTCAACACCCGGATTCCGACCAGCCGGATCAACATCACCGTGGTCTGCTTCGCCCGCGACGACGTTAGGCAGCGCTCCAGGGCGCGTCAAGTCCGTGGCGATAACGTGATCTTGGATCGGTGATCCGTCCACACTCGCTGCCTGCGCTTGGAAAGTCCACCACCGTAAGTCGTGACCTTCGTCGCACGGCGGCTTTCGTTCCCCGTACGAATGTGAGCACCGGAAGCGCTCCCGGACCCTCCGCACGTCTCGGCCGGGCCCCACTACGTACAACAGCACCGAATCGTTCGGTGACGAACATCACGGACCCGCGCCGGCATCCCCGACGACCGTGATCGTCCGGAGTGGACGGCCCGGAGAGCGCGGAATGGGCAGGATTCACGAGCGCGACCGCGGATTCCCCGGGCCGGAAGCCGGAATTCCCGTTATTCCGCAACCGCAGCCGAGTGCTCCCGCTGCGCCGGTCCGGTACCGGTTCCGCGGCGCCGGCGATCCCGTCAGCCCGGGAACTCGTCGGCCAGCGTGTTCCAGAAGAGCAGTTCGTAGCTCTGGAACAGCCGCGCGCAGCGGTGCGCCTCGCGTTCGTCGAGCCGATGCGCGTCGAGGCCGGCCTGGATCGCGGCCAGCGCTTGTTCTTCAATTTCCGGAACGTCCGCCGCGAAAAAGTCGAAAAACGCGCACTGCTCGTCGGTGAAGCCGTAGTGCTCGCGCATGCCGGCGGCGACGTCCCGGCAGTACCGGCCGAAGGCGGCGAAGTTGGCGAAGATCCCCGCCGCGGTCGCCGACGACTCGCCGTTCAGCGCGAGCCAGGCGACGTAGGCCGGGTAGACCTGACAGCCCGCGCGCGGGCGTTCCTCCCCATGGTCCGGACCAGTCGCCGCCAGCAACGCGTCCAGCATCCCGTTCGCCTGCTGCTCGCCCGGCGCCAGCCCGCCGAAGAAGGTGCGCGCGTTCGGCTCGCCGGCCCGGGCGGCCAGCTCGTGGAAGCTCCGCCAATCGCTGAGGGTGATCAGCTTCTCCTCCGCGGCGAGCGCGGCGAACACCGCACGCGGCGCCCGGCCCGCGGTGATCAGCGGTACGAGCCGGTTGTCGTCGTCGCGCGGCGCGAGTTCGGCCTGGATCTTCACGAGCAGCTCACGAGCCGACCGCGTCATCGGTTCCCCCTGGCGTCCGTCCCCCACCGAAGCAGTCCTTCCATTGAAGCGCGGTTTCCGCGCGGACGCCCGTGTACACAGTGGACAGCCGTGGGAATCTGACCGCTATGTCCGTTTCGACGGTGCCGCTTCACGTGGCCGCGATTCTCTATCCACCTGCCCCGGGAGCCCTTACAGTGTGGCCATCCGCAGCACCGAGGAGGCCAGCGTTGACCACCCCGTCCGTCGCCGAGCAGACCGAAGGCCAGACGATCCCGCGGCTGCTGCACCGCAACGCGGTCGAGTACCCGGATCTGCCGGCGATCACCTCGCTCGACATCGAAGGACAGCCGACGCTGACGTGGGCGGAGTTCCGCACCGCGATCGCCGAGGTCTCCCGCGGGCTGGCCGGGCTCGGGCTCGCCCCGCGCGACCGCATGCTGATCATGGCGCCCGGCTGCCCGGACCACATCGTCGCCGACCTCGCCGCGACGCACCTGTCCGCGATCCCCTGCACCGCCTACGCCACCCTCAGCCCGGACCAGATCCGGTTCGTCGCGCGGCACAGCGCGGCGCCGGTCGTGGTGCTCGGCGGGGAAAGCGAGCTGGCGCGCTGGCGGCCGGTGCTCGACGACCTCCCGGCCCTGCGGCACGTCGTCGTCATGGACGAGACCGCGCTCCCCGCCGGCGACGACCGCTTCCTCTCCTTCGCCGATCTGCGCGCCCGGGGCCGGGAAGCGCTTGCCGCCGACCCGGACTCCTTCGAACGGTCCTGGCCGGAGATCAAGCCGGACGACCCGCTGTCCATGATCTACACCTCCGGCACCACCGGTGACCCGAAGGGTGTCGTGCTTTCGCACCGCAACGCGATCCACCAGGCGTACGCGGTCACCGAGCTGCACCACCCGCCGATGCACGCGACGAACATCGCGTACCTGCCGCTCGCGCACATCGCCGAGCGGGAGCTGTCGATCTACCTGCCGATCGTCTGGGCGGGGCACGTGCACACCCTGGCCGACCCGACGGGGGTCGTCGGCGCCCTCGGCAAGGTGCATCCGCAGAGCTTCTTCGGCGTCCCGCGCGTGTGGGAGAAGATGGTCGCCGGGCTCAAGAACATGCTCGGCGGCGTGCCCGAGGACCGGCGCACCGCGCTGCTGCAGGCGAACGAGCTGCTGCAGCAGGGCTACAAGCTGCGCAGCGCCGGGCAGCCGGTGCCCGCGGAGCTGGCCGAGAAGATCCGGCAGACCGACGAAGCCGCATTGGCGCCGGTGCGCGCGCTGCTCGGGCTCGACAAGGTGCTCGTCGCCTCCAGCGGCGCGGCTGCCATCCCGGTCGAGATCATCTACTTCCTGGCCGGGCTCGGCATCGAGATCTGCGAGGTCTGGGGCCTGTCCGAGACGACGGGAGCGGCGACGTCCAACTCCGGCGCGGCGTTCCGCGCGGGCACCGTCGGCAAGCCGCTGGACGGCGTCGAGGTGAAGGTCGCCGAGGACGGCGAGCTGCTGGTGCGCGGCCCGATCGTGTTCCTGGGCTACCTCCAGGAGGACGGCACGATCGCCGACGCCACCGACGCCGACGGCTGGCTGCCGACCGGCGACATCGGCACGGTCGACGAAGACGGCTTCGTGACGATCACCGACCGCAAGAAGGAACTGATCATCACCTCGAGCGGCAAGAACATCGCGCCGACCCGCGTCGAGGGCCTGCTCAAGGAGCACCCGCTGATCGGCCAGGCCGTCGCGATCGGCGACGACCGCCCGTACGTGACGGCGCTGATCGTGCTCGACGACGAGATCGCCCCCGGCTGGGCCGCGGCGAACGGCGTCGAGGCCGCCCCCGAAGACCTGGCGGACCACCCGGCGGTGCAGGCCGAGCTGGAACGCGCGGTCGAGTCGGCGAACAGCAGGCTCGCGCGGATCGAGCAGATCAAGCGCTACCACGTGCTGCCGAAGGCCTGGACGCCCGAATCCGGCGAGCTGACCCCGACGCTCAAGCTCAAGCGCCGGGTCATCAACGACCGCTACTCAGCCGACATCGAGGCCCTCTACACAGCCACCCGCGACCCGGAGCCGGCCGCAGGTTCCTAAGCCTGCCGGCCCCGTCGTGAGTGGTAATTAGGGTTCTAACCCGAATTACCACTCACGACCGGGCGGGCGGTCGGGTCAGGCGGTGCGGGGCGAGGTTGTCTCCGTCCACTTGCGCAGCCGCGGCGGGACGCGCTTCTCCAGGCCGTAGTTCTCCAGGTGGGCGGCGAAGACCTCGTCGAACGCCTTCTGCACGGTCTCGGTGTCCCACACCGGGCGCTCGAGGATGGGCTGCTTGAGGAACGGCTGGCCCATGACGTGCAGCTGCGGGCCGTTGCACCGGATCATCTGGCCGGTGATGCCGTGCGAACCCTCGCCGAGCAGGAACAGCACGACCGGCGCGATCCGCGCCGGCGTGCGGTCCGGCGGGCAGGCGCGCAGCGAGCGTTCGGACTTCCACACCATCCGGGTGTGCGCGAGCGGGCAGACGGCGTTGACCCGGATCCCGACGTCCTCGAGGTCGAGGGCCCAGGAGTAGGTCAGGGACGCGACCGCGCCCTTGCTCGCCGCGTACACGCCGAGCTTGCGCTGCCCGAGCGAGGCGCCCGAGGAGATGTTGACGATCGAGCCACCGGTGCCCGCGTCGACCATCGCCTTGATCGCGGCCAGGCCGGTGTTCACCACGCCCAGGACGTTGACCGCGACGAGCTCCCGCGCCTGCTCGGCGTCGTCCTCCCAGGGCAGTGCCTCGTAGTTCAGCCCCGCGTTGTTGACCAGCCCGTCGATCCCCCCGAACTCCTTGACGCACAGGTCGACGATCTCCTGCGCCTCGCCCGCCTCGGCCACGCTGTGCCCGCTCGCGACGGCACGGCCGCCGTGCGCCCGGATGTTCTCCGCCGTCCGCTCCGCCAGCTCGGCGTCCACGTCGTTGACGACCACCGCCCCGCCCGCGCGCGCGACGTGCACCGCGAACGCTTCGCCCAGGCCTCGGCCGGCGCCGGTGACCACGACGGCCTTGCCCTGCATCAACCCGTCCATCGTCTTCTCCCCGATCTGCGGCGCCGGCGGCGCAGCGGTCCCGCCCACCCCGGCCGGCTCTGTCTCCAGTCTTGGCCCATTCGGTCCAACGCGGCATCGGCGCACGACGAGCGGCCGCCGCCCTGCGCCGAGCGAGTCCGGATCGATCAGTCCGGACGTACCCGCGGGCCGGTCACGAGGGGGTGACTGGCGGGCGTTCCGGCGACATCGGGGCGTAACCGGCGGCATACTGTGGGTGCTTCCCGGTGATCGACCGTGACTCCCCCGGATGGGGTCGTCACCGGAGAGGCACAATGCGGACGGTCCATGTTCACTCGATCGGGGGACGGTGGTTACGAGGTGACGACGCGCGCGACACCCCGGTTCCGGGCCGTCCTGGCCAACCGCGAGTTCCGCGCGCTGTGGTTCGCCGAGACGCAGTCGATGCTGGGTGACCAGCTGACCATCGTCGCGCTGGCCATCCTGATCTTCGACCGGACCGGGTCACCGCTGCTGTCGGCGGTCGTCTACTCGCTGACGTTCCTGCCCGCGCTCGCCGGCGGGCTCGGGTTGTCCCAGCTCGCGGACCGGTTCCCGCGGCGCGCGGTGCTGGTGACCGGCTCGTTGGCGCAGGCCATGCTGATCGGGCTGATGGCCGTGCCCGGGATGCCGATGGGCTGGCTGTTCGTCCTCTTCGTCTTCGCCCGGCTGGCGAACGCACCGTGCAACGCGGCGCAGAACGCGCTCGGCCGGGAGATCTTCGCCGCCGACGACGTCTACCTGCAGAGCCAGGACCTGCGCGGGATCACCAACAACACCGCGATGCTGGCCGGCCTCGCCGCCGGCGGCCTGCTCGTGACGAACATCGGCACGTCGTGGGCGCTGGCGATCGACGCACTGACGTTCGTGGTCGCCGCCGTCGCCGTGCGGCTGCTGGTGCTGCGGCGGCCGGCGGCCGGCAACGGCGGCGCCCCGTGGTTCGGCGCCGTCCGGCAGGTTTTCGGCGACGAACGGCTGCGGGTGCTGCTCTACCTGTCCTGGCTCGTCGGCCTGGCGGTGATCCCGGAGGGCCTCGCCGCGCCGCTCGCCGCACAACTGGGCGCGGGCGACCAGGCGGTCGGCTGGCTGCTGGCCGCCGACCCGCTGGGCTTCGTCGTGGGGACGTTCCTGCTGTCGCGGTTCGTCACGACCGAGCACCGCCGCAAGCTGCTGGGCGTGCTGGCCGCACTGCCGCTGGCCGCGCTCGCGGCCTTCGCGCTGAACCCGAACCTGGCGGTCGCGCTGGTCCTGCTCGCGCTGGCCGGGGCGACCGGCGCGTACGTCATCACGGTGACGGCCACGTTCATCACGTGGGTGCCCAACGACATCCGGGGCAGCGCCGGCGGGCTCTACCGGACGGGGCTGCGGGTCGCGCAGGGCGTGGGCGTGGGGGTCGGCGGGCTGGTCGCGCAGTGGGTCGGTTCGGCGAACACCACCATTGCACTCGCGGGGGCGGTGGGACTGCTCGTGGCCGTCCCGGTCGCGTTGTCCTGGCGCCGGGTCTGGAGTGCGGAACCGGAGCCGGGGTCGTCATGAACGGATTTCCACCGGGATTCAGCCGTCACGGTTCGACATCGGTCGCCACCTCTCCGTACAGGGCAAGATCATGAATGACATTCAGCTGGGGACGGCGAGCAATTCGCGTCCGAGTCAGCCGTCGCGGTTCGACATCGGGTCGCCACCTCCGTCAAGCGAAGCATGAACAAGCGATTGAGCCGCGTTCCCGGTCAGTTCGGCCGGGAACGCGGAGGTTCTGTTGCTGAAGGATGGTACCCGGCCGCGGAATGCGTCAACACTCTGCCAGGTACCGATGAGATTACTCAAGCACAGGACTAGGCTGGAAAGGAGGTGACCAATTGCATCCCGGACCAGACGACGACCCGTCCGCCGCCACCGGCGAGGCGGCCGCCCGGCGGGCGCGGGGACCGGCCCAGCGCCCGCCGGTGACCGAGCACGCCGAAGCGGCAGGCAGCCCGGCCGGGCGCGACCATCCGTACCGGCCCCGCAACTGGGCGCTCTGGCGCCGCCCGCCGGTGCTGATCGCGTTCATGCTCGGCCTCGAGGCCCTCGCCGTCGCCGTGCTGACGATTTCCTTCGTCCATTCCGTGGTTCCCGGAAATCGCGACTGGATCAATTTCGGGATCCTCGCGGGCGGCGCGACCGTCCACATTCAACTGACCCAACGCCAGGAAGAACGCCGCCGCAACCGCACCAAAAAAGTACTGATCGACCTCACTGCCGTCTGGACTTTTTCCGCCGCATTGATCCTGCCGGTACCGCTGACCCTGCTCGTCGTTTTCCTCATCCGCCTGCAGCACTGGTTCATCGCTCGCAGGCCGGCCCACAACTTCATTTTCTCGTCGATCACCCACGGCCTGGCGGGTGCGGTCGCCCACCTGACGTACGTGGCACTCGGGCCGCACCTGCTCGGACAGCCTGGGTGGGGCGGCTTCTGGCACGAGGCGGGCACCATCGTGCTCACCGGCGTCGTCTACGAAGCCATTCAGATCCTCTACGTCGGCGGCGCACTGGCGCTGGGACTCTCGTCCGAGCCGACCCTGCGTAACGTTCTGGGCAGCCCGGCCGACAACCTGCTCGAAGCGGTCACCATCGGCCTCGGCGCGGTGACCGCGATCCTGCTCGCCGTCGTCCCGCCCATGGTCGTCGTGATGGCGGTGGCCACCGTGGTCTTCAATCGCCTCGCGGAACTCGATCAACTCCAGAACGACGTCCGCACGGACCCGAAAACGGGCATTCTCAACATGCGCGGCTGGTCGGAGTCGGCGGAGCGAGCACTCGAACGTACCGCTCGATCGGGTGATCAACTGGCACTGCTGATGGTCGATCTAGACCACTTCAAGTGGATTAACGACACCTATGGACATCCGGCGGGTGACGACGTGCTCCGCGCCGTTGCGCAAACCCTCGTCGAAGTGACGAGACCGACCGACTTGGTCGGCCGTTTCGGCGGTGAGGAATTCCTCATTCTGTTGCCGGACATAGACGAAGAAGCAACCTGGGACGCCGCCGAACGCATCCGGACGGCAATCGCCAAGCTGCACACGGTGACCACGGACAAGCGCGGCGATCCGGCGACCATCGCCGATCGGACGACGTCGATCGGCGTGGCCCGCCACCCGCGTCACGGCGACACGCTCGAGCGCCTGCTCCAGTCCGCCGACGCCGCCGTCTACGTGGCGAAGGAGAACGGCCGCGACCAGGTCTGCTTCGCGCCGGACGGCGTCAGGCCCCCAGCCGAACGGTGAGTTCGAGCTTGACCAGCACTTCGGCGGACGTCCCGGCCGACGCGGGATCCAGCCGCAGCCGCTCGCCCCGGTAGCCGGCGGACTCCAGCCGCAGCACGCGCGCGCCGGGCGCCGGACAGGGATGGCACCAATGCCGCACGGTCCCGGTCCCGGCCGGGTCCTTGGCGAGCAGGAGGTACTCGTACCCGAGGTCGTCGGCGACCCGGCCCAGGCCGGTCCACCAGAGGGCACGGAGGGTGAGGCCGTCGCCGTCGCGGAGGAGCTCGACGGGCGGGTCGGCGGCCACGTCGACCCGGAAGCCGTCGTCGGTGACGCGCACCGAGCGGACGTGCAGGAAGGCGCTGCCACCCGGGCCGGCGGGCGCACCACCCGGTTCCCGCGGCGAGCCGGACCGACCGCCCTCCCCGGCCCCCGGCGGCGCACCCTGAGCGGAACCCTCGTCCGGCCGGCGCAGCAGGACCTCCCGCCCACCCGTCCCGGCCTCGGCTCGCGGCAGCAGCGCCGCCACCGCGAGCTCCGCCGCCAGCCGGCCGTCCTCTTCCGCCGGCGCCTCGGTCACCCCGCGCAACTCTCCCGCCAGGATGCGGTGCCCGAGCGCGTCCGCCCAGGCCAGCGCCGCCGTCCGCAGGCCCGGCTCGGTGGCCAGCCGATCGAGCAGCGGCCGCCCCGGCCGGACTCTGCCGAACCGCGCGGCCCTGACCAGCCGGGCGGCCTCCGGAACACCGGTGTCGAAGAACCCCGTCATCGCGCGGTCCAGCGCGCGCAGCTGGGCGGCCAGCACCACCTGGACGACCGGCTCAGGACGGGTCCGGGCCAGCTCCGCCGGCGCACAGTTCCGCAACGCCCCGGCGACCACCCGCAACTCCGGCGTGCGAGGTCGGTGCAGGCGGGCGCCGGGAGCGAGCCGGCGCAGCGCGTGGACGGTGTCCTCGACGGGCACGGGGAGCTCGGTCGAGCGCACTGCTGCCTCCTGTTCGCCGCGTCCCCGTCCCCAGTCTCACCAGGACCTTCCCGGCGCGGAAGGGAGGAACGGGCAGCCGTCCGGGCAGCCTGCGGGAAACCGCAAGGCAATCCTGTGGTTATCCCCATGTCGGCCCCGCGCCGGGGCTGGCACCCTTGACCCCATGCCGGCACCGACCGATCCGACCCGCACCCGCCGACCCTGGTCGACGTCGGGCTGGCTGCTGCTGGTCCTGCTGGTCGTCTTCGCGTTCGGCCTGATCGCTTCGCGGCCGCCGTCCCCGCCGAACCAGGGGCCGCCCACCGGTGACGTGCTGGCCGCGCAGAACGCCGTCGAGGCGCTGGTCCACCCCGGCCCGCACCCCGACGCGCTCGCCCGGCTGCCGGCGGACTTCACCGCGCTCAGCGGCGTCACCCCGGGCGCGATGCCGGCCCGCGACGGCACCGTCCGCGCCGTGCACGTCGACGGCGGCTGCTCGACGCCGTGGGGCGACGACAACACGAAGTGGGACTACGCCGTGCCGTGCAAGGCCCACGACCTCGGCTACGACCTGCTGCGGTACGCCGACCGCAAGGGCCACCCGCTCGGCCCGGAGGCCCGGGAGGCCCTGGACGACCGGCTGTCCTACGACATGCACCACGCCTGCGACCTCAACCCGATGAACTCGGCCCTCAGCTGCCGGGCCGTCGCCTCTCTCTACTCGGCGGGGCTGGTGGTCAATTCGTGGCACCAGCGCTGGGGCCCGCCGGTCGGCGACCCGATCGGCCCGATGGTGGCGGGCGTGCTGGTGATCGGCTGCCTGCTGGTCTTCCGGCTGCGCGGGTGGCTGCGGGCCCGCCGCGAGCCGCGGGTGCCCGTGCCCCTCGCCGATCCCGCGGCGGTCAGCCGGTGGGCGCTGCTCGGGGCCGGCGGGGTCGTCCTGCTGCTGCTCGGCGAATCGGTGACGGCGCTCGCGCACTGGGCCGGAGCTCCCGAGCCGGCGCTCTGGCCGCTGACCTGGCTGGCCCAGCTCGCCCCGCTGATCTACTTCGCCGGCGGCCACGCCAACGCGGCCGGCTGGCGCGCCGAGCAGGCGGCGGGCGGCGGGTACCGCCACTACCTGGCCGAACGCGCGAGCCCGTTGCTGCGACCGGCGTTGATCTTCGCCGTCGTCGCCCTGCTGACGCCGCTCGCGCTCGAACTGCTCGGCAGCCCGGCGGGGACCACCGCGACGGTGATGCGGATCGCGCTGCACCCGCTCTGGCTGCTCGGCGTCTACCTGCTGACCATCGTCTGCGCGCCGCCATTGCTGGCCCTGCACCGCCGGGCGCCGGTGAGCGCGGCCGCCGGCCTGCTCGCCCTGGTCGCCGGCGGTGAGCTGGCCGCGAGCTGGTCCGGTTCGCCGTTGCCCCGCTACGCGGCGACGTTCGCCATCGCCCTGCTCGCCCAGCAGCTCGCCTTCGCGCACGCCGACGGTGTCCGCCCGGCACGACGGCTGCTCGCCGCGACCGCTGCGGCCGGGGTCGCGGGCCTCGCCGGGATGAGCGTCCTGCGGGACGGGCCACCCGTCCTGCTCGGCAGCCCGGGCGCCCCCGGCGCGTTCTCGGCCCCGCCGTGGGGCGTCCTGCTGCTCGGCCTGGTCCAGCTGGGCGTGCTCGGGCTGCTGGCCCGCCCGCTCGGCAGGCTCGGCGACCGGCCGGGTCTCGCCCGCGCCTGCCGGTTCGTCCTGCGCGCGCCGATGAGCCTCTACCTGGCGTTCCTCGCCGCGATGCTGCTGCTGGTCGCGGTCGTGTACCTGCCCGGCCGGATCGCCGACGGGCTCAGCTGGCTGATCCGCCCGCGCACGCTGGTCGCGGTCGGGTTGCTGGCCGTGCCCGCGACCGTGGTCTTCTGGTGGTTCGAACGGCACGGCCACGGCGTCCGGCAGCCGCGCGCGGCCGACCACCCCGGCCGCCGGACGGCGGTGCTCACCCGGGCCGCGGCCGGGCTCGGGATCGGCTACGCGACGCTGGGTGTGTTCGGCTTCGCGCTGACCCGCTTCGGCGGGGTCGCCGCCGACGCCGACCTGCTCGGCCTGCGGCTCGACCCGATCCAGAGCCTGGTGCACCTGCTGCTCGGGGTCTTCCTGCTGCACACGATCCGGATCGGGGCCGGCGCGGCGACCGGGACGTGGCTGGCCACCGCACTCGCCTGCGCGCCGTCGCTGCTGTTCGCCGCCGACGGCAGCACGCCCGGCTTCCTCGGCGTCACGCTCCACGCCGTCACGGCCGGATTTGCCCTGCTGGCCGCCGCGGGAACCCTCCTCCCGGCCCGGTCTCCGGCGAACGTGACGTCCTGACCAGGCGAAACCGTCGAACGTACGGGAAACTGGGTGGTGCATGACACATCCGTGGGGGGATGTGTAACGCTGCAGCAACCCGGGGCAGGCACCATGCGTCCCATCCCGTAGCACCACCCGATCGATGGAGTGAGGAGTCGCCCGCGTGGATCACCCGCCTCGGAACGGGCAAGGCGGCCGCCGCCCCGCCCGCCCCTGGCCGGACGAGCCAGGCCGGGACGACGCACGGCGCGGCACCCCGCCGCCTCGCCGGCCCGCACCCCGCCGCGAGCCGGCGGACGACCGCCGCGCGGCTCCGCCGCCGTCCCGGCGTCCGCAGCCCCGCCCGGCCCCGCGCGCCCGCCGCAACTCCTTCCGCGGCGCGAAGATCGCGCTGACCGTCGTCTCGCTGCTGGTGATGGGCCTGACCGGGTACGCCTGGGCGGCCATGCAGGGCCTGGTCAACGGGCTCAACTACACGAACGTGCTCAGCGACGGCGGCGGTGGCGAGAAGCCCGCCGACGGCGCCCGCGACATCCTGCTGGTCGGCCTCGACAGCCGCACCGACGCCCAGGGCAACCCGCTGCCGCGCGAGGTGCTCGACGAGCTGCGCGCCGGCGACGCCGACGGCGAGCTCAACACCGACTCGCTGATCTTCGTGCACATCCCGAACGACGGCAGCAAGGCCGTCGCGATGTCCCTGCCGCGCGACTCCTACGTCGACATCCCCGGCTACGGCAAGCACAAGATCAACTCGGCGTACGCGCGAGCGATGCTGGCCGCCCGCAAGGACCTGCAGAAGCAGGGCGTGACCGACCCGAAGGAGCTCGACGTCAAGGCCAACCAGGCCGGGGCGAAGGAGCTCATCGAGACCATCGAGAAGCTCACCGGGTCGACCATCGACAACTACGCTGCGGTCAACCTGCTCGGCTTCAGCGAGATCACCAAGGCCATCGGCGGCGTCGACGTCTGCCTGAACAACACCGTCAAGGACCAGTACTCCGGCGCGAACTTCACCAAGGGCCAGCACACGATCTCCGGCGTCGAGGCCCTCGAATTCGTCCGGCAGCGCCACGGCCTGCCCAACGGCGACCTCGACCGCGTCGTGCGCCAGCAGGTGTTCATGGCCGGCATGGCGCGCAAGGTGCTCTCGGCCGGCACGCTGACCAACCCGGCCAAGCTCAACGACCTGATCGAGGCGATCAAGAAATCGGTCGTGCTCAACCAGAACTGGGACATCTTCGGGTTCGCCCAGCAGATGAAGGGCCTGACCGGCGGCCAGCTCGAGTTCCGCACCATCCCGGTGAAGAACGTCGATTACAAGACCCCCGAAGACGGCTCGGCCATCCAGGTCGACCCCGCCGAGGTGAAGCAGTTCGTGCAGGGGCTCGCCGGGCCGCAGCCGGGCGAGTCGGCCCCGCCCGCCCAGGAGGCCGACCCCGCCAACAAGGCGACCACGGTCGACGTCCGCAACGCCTCCGGCCGCACCGGTCTCGCGGCGAGCGTCGCCAAGACCCTCGACGGCAAGGGCTTCACCTCCGGCGAGACGGCCAACGCGACCGCGCGCAAGACCACGGTGATCTGGGTGCCGAAGGGCGGCAAGGACAAGGGCCAGGCCGTCGCGGACGCGCTGGGCGGCTCGCCGACGGTCCAAGAGGACAAGAGCGTGGCGGCGGGCCACGTGACGGTGTTCCTCGGCGCCGACTACCAGGGCACGACCTCCGACGCGGGTTCGGGCTCCGGCGCCGCGGGCGCGACGTCGCAGGCCGCGGCGCCTCCGCCGGCCGCCGCCGACGAGCAGAAGCCGATCACCGCCGAGGGCGTTCCCTGCGTGAACTGAGCCGGTCAGCGAGCCGGCGTTAACCCGTTCGGCCTAACTCGCGCAATCGGTATCAAAGACATGCCCGAAATCGCGTAAGGGACGGGCCCCAGCGCACTTACATACACGTGAGGGTGCACCTGCACGGGAATTATCACGCCCGTGCGGTGCCGTGGGAGCGCACGGCAGGGGACATTGATGTGCTGATCGACGCTGTGGAGTACCAGCGGATCCTCGGAGACGAGCTCCGCAAGCTCCGGCGCAGCCGAGGGTGGACGCGCAAGGAGCTGAACCAGCACTTGCAGAGCGAGATCTCGCTGCAGACGCTGGCCACCTACGAGCTGGGCACCAGACAGTGCTCCGTCGTGCGCCTGGTCGAGCTGTGCGTCGCGATGGACGAATTGCCCCAGGACCTGCTGGCCAAGGTGCACCGCCGGGTGTTCCTCGACGAGCCCGGGCGGGTCCGCGTCGACCTGCGCAAGGTCGTCGCCGATGCCCCGGCCGACCTGCTGCCGCTGCGCCGCTGGGCCGAGGACCGCCTGCGGCAGACTGGCGAGCAGGGTGGCGGCGAGATCGCCCTCGACCTGCCCGCGCTCGAGCGCATGGCCGAGCTGTGCCGGCTGCCGACCGTCGACCTGATCGCCCGCCTCCGCCGCTACACCTCCCGCTGATCCCGCCGCTCGTGAGTGGTAATTCGGGTTCTAACCCGAATTACCACTCACGAGGCCTCAGCCGACCTGGAAGTCCTCGCGCCGCACCTTCCGCGTGTCCAGCCAGTACCGCCAGGTGAAGCCGGGCCAGATCGTCCGGTTGACGCCCTTCGCGTCCAGGTACCAGCTCTTGCAGCCGCCGCGGGTCCAGATGCCCTTCGCGAGCTTGCGCTGGATCTGCGCGTTGAACCGCTCCTGCACCTCGGGCTTCGGCTCGATCGCCCGGCCGCGGGCCAGCCGCAGCGCTTCGGCGACGTAGGAGATCTGGGCCTCGATCATGAACACGACGGAGTTGTGCCCGAGGCCGGTGTTCGGGCCGAGCAGGAAGAACAGGTTCGGGAACCCGGCGACGGTGATGCCGAGGTGCGTCCGCATCCCCTCGGTCGCCCACTCCTTGCCGAGGTTGCGCCCGTCACGGCCGACGATCTCCAGGTCGTCGAAGGCGTCGGTGACGTGGAAGCCGGTGCCGTAGACGATGACGTCGGCCTCGTGCTCGACGCCCGCGGCGTCGACGACGCTGCGCTCGCGCACCTCCCGCACGCCCTCGGTCACGACGTCGACGTTGTCGCGCGCCAGTGCCGGGTAGTAGTCGTTGGAGACAAGCACGCGCTTGCAGCCCATCGTGTAGTCCGGGGTGACCTTGCGCCGCAGCTGCGGGTCCTTGATCGCGCGGTCGATGTGGCGCCGGGCGATCCGCTGCCCGAGCTTCATCACCCACGACTGGCCGTTGAAGCCGATCGCCCGCGCTTCGAGCAGCCAGTAGAGCAGGGTGCGGTAGGCGCGCTGGGCCGGCGGGAACGCCTTGAACAGCGCGCGCGTGCGGCCGGACATCTCGTGGTCGGCCTTCGGCATGATCCACGGCGGCGTCCGCTGGAACAGCGTCAGCTCCGCCACCTCGGGCGCGATCTTCGGCACGAACTGGACCGCGCTGGCGCCGGTGCCGATGACGGCGACCTTCTTGCCCGCGAGGTCGACGTCGTGCCGCCACCGCGCGGAGTGGTAGGCCGGGCCCTCGAACCGCTCGATCCCCGGCAGTTCGGGGATCATCGGCAGGTGGAGCGCGCCGACCCCGGCGACCAGCGCGGCCGCGGTGAATTCGTCGCCGCCCCTCGTGGCGACGTGCCACCGGTTCTCCTCGGCGTCCCAGCGGGCGCCGGTCAGCTCCTGGCCGAACCGGATGAACCGGCGCAGGTCGTGCTTGTCGGCGACCTCGCGCAGGTAGCGCCAGATCTCCGGTTGCGGCGAGTAGGCCCGTGACCAGCCCGGGTTCTGCGCGAAGGAGAACGAGTACATGTGGGACGGGATGTCGCAGGCGCAGCCCGGGTAGCTGTTGTCCCGCCAGGTGCCGCCGACGTCGTGCGCCTTTTCGAGGATGACGAAGTCCTCCCGGCCCTCCTTGCGCAGCTGGATCGCCATGCCGAGACCGGAGAACCCGGTCCCGACGATGACGACCCCGGTCTCCGTGCGGTTGCCCATGACGCCCTCCGGGTTCCTGTTACTCGTCGTCCAACTTACTGAGAGTAGGTTACCAGCGGTAGAGTGTTACCCGTGACCACCGCGAAGCGCAAGCGCATGCCACGAGCCGACCGGATGCGGCAGATGATCGAGGTCGCCGAGCGGGTCTTTTCGGCACGCGGCTACGCGGCGGCGTCGATGGACGAGATCGCCGAACTGGTGGGCGTATCGAAGCCGATGCTCTACGAGTACTTCAACTCGAAGGAAGGCCTGCTGCTGGCCTGCATCCGGGAGTCGCGGGCGGTACTGCGGGAGGTCACCGAGCAGGCGACGATCGGCGCGACCGACGCCGAGGACGCGCTGCGCCGCGGCCTGCTGGCCTTCTTCGTCTTCATCCGGGAACGGCGCCAGGCGTGGTCCCTGCTGCGGCACGAGATGGCGCTGATCGGCACGCCGGCCGCCGACGAGGTCGAGGAGACCCGCCGCCAGCAGACCGACCTCATCGCCGCGCTGATGAGCGGCCACTTCGACAACGGGGACGACCTGCGGGCCGAAGCGGCCGCGGAATTCGTGGTCGGGGCCTGCGAACGGCTCGCGATCTGGTGCGAGCGGCACGACGAAGTGAGCCCCGAAATGGCCACCGGATATGCCATGGACGTGCTGTGGAGCGGCCTGCGAGAACGTGCACGTTAACTTGCGCGTGCATTAGGCCACCTGGTGACTACTCAGAGCAATCGTGTCCTGTAACACAGAGTTGCTCTACTGTTCAGACGACACGGTAGAAAGTGTGCTGGAGCTTCACGGCCGAAGGAGGGGCACGGGAGCCGCGTCACGAAAGCGCGGTGACTGCGTCACGGTTGTGTAAGGATGCTGGTGAGGGAGAGGGGTGTGAGGCAGATGCTGGAAATGATCACGGCAACGTACGTCCAGGAAGACGCCGACTGGGCGATCACGGTCAGCGGCCGCGGCAAGGAACTGACCGCCCGCGAGCCCGGCATCATCGCCGCGCGCGACCGGGCGGATCAGCTGGTCGAGGAGCTCGCCGGCGACGTCAGGACGACGGTGGTCCACCTGCTCAACGGCAGTGCGCTGGACTTCACCAGCGCGTACATGACGGCCCGGCTGACGCTCCCGAAGCTGCCGCCGCTCGAGGTCCCGCCGCCCGGCAGCGTGCCGAAGCAGCAGACCCCGGCCGCCGCGGACAAGAAGCCGCAGCTGCCGCCGAGCAAGCAGCTCTCGAAGGCGGTCGAGGACCGCAAGAGCCCGGCGGCGCCGGCGCCCGCTGCCGAGAGCAAGGCGCCGGCGAAACAGGCCTGAGCTACTTGAGGAGCTTGCGCACCAGCAGGACCAGCACCAGGACGCCCGCGCCGATCAACGGGAACTTGACCTTCGGGTTGTCCAGCTTGGCACGCACGCCGTCCTTGGCCGCGTCGGCGAGCTTCTTCGGGTCGGCCTTGACGGTCAGCTGGTCGAGCGTCGCCGCCAGGGCGGTCCTAGCCTGCTCGATCTCACGCTCGATCGTCTCGGGATCGCGGGCCACATGTCCTCCTCGCCGCATGGGACTTCCGAGACCCAACTTAGTCGACCGCCCCGCCGCGTCCGCACCGGCCACGCCGCACGCTAGGCTGCCGAGTGCCGGGGGCCCGTAGCCCAATTGGCAGAGGCACACGGTTTAGGTCCGTGCCAGTGAGAGTTCGAGTCTCTCCGGGCCCACTCGGGATTGGGCGAGGTCTGCTCGCGGAGAGCGCTCGCCGATATCCCTCGTCGTGTCTTCCGGGGGTGCAACCCCCAGACCCCGCCCGGCGGGCTCCGCCCCCGGACCCCCGCCGTGGTCCAGCTTGCCGACGACCCTCAACTGCGGAACGTGCGGCGGTAGGTGTCCGGCGGCACCCCGACCGTCCGGTTGAAGTGCCGCCGCAACGTCGTCGCCGTCCCCATGCCGACCGCCTCCGCGACCGCGTCGATGCTCGCGGCCGTGTTCTCCAGCAGTTCCTGCGCCCGGCGGATGCGCTGGTTCAGCAACCACTGCAACGGTGTCGTGCCCGTCGCCGAACGGAAGTGGCGGCCGAGGTGCCGGCTGCTCATGTTCGCCTCGCGAGCCAGGTCCTCGACCGTCAGCGGCCGGTCGAGGCGGGCCGTGATCCACGGGAGCAGCGCGGCCAGCGGGTGGTCGTCGCGGCTCGGGACCGGTGTCGGGACGAACTGGGCCTGGCCGCCCGCCCGGTGCGGGGGCACCACCAGGAGGCGGGCGATCGCGTTGGCCGCCGCCGGGCCGTGGTCGGCGCGGACCAGGTGGAGGCACAGGTCCATCGCCGCCGCTTTGCCCGCCGAGGTGAGGATCTGGCCGTTGTCGACGTAGAGCACGCCGGGATCCACCGTCACGCCCGGGTAGCGGGCGGCGAGGACATCGGTGTGGGCCCAGTGCGTGGTCGCGCGCAAGCCGTCCAGCAGGCCGGCGGCCGCCAGCACGAACGCGCCCGTGCACAGCGATGCCAGCCGGGCGCCGCGGGCGTGGGCCGCGCGGATCGCGCCGACCAGGTCGGGCGGTGGGGGCGCGTCGACATCGGCCCAGCCCGGGACGATCACCGTGTCCGCGCGCGCCAGGTGGTCGAGATCGTGGTCCGGCTCCAGCAGGAACCGGCCCACCCGGACCGGGGCCGAGCCGCAGACCGCGAACGCGTACCGGGGGTCGTCGCCGAACACCTCGGTGGCGATCGTCAGCTCGAACGACAACATCCCGTCGGTGGCGGCGAGAGCGACTGCGTGCATGTCCGAAAGTGTACGCATCGCGTCGTTCCGGACACTGGTGACGGCGCTCGGCCGGCGTCAGGATTACCCCATGACTTCGGTACTGGTTTACGGCGCATACGGGCACACTGGCCGCTTCGTGGTGGCTGAGCTGCAGGAACGCGGCTACGACGTGGTCCTCTCCGGACGGAACGCGGCGAAGCTGCCGGGCGGGCGCCCGGCGTCGGCCGACGACCCGGCGGCCCTCGACCGCGCATTCGACGGCGTCGACGCGGTGATCAACTGCGCCGGCCCGTTCGCCGAGACGGCTTTCCCGCTCATCGAGGCGGCCATCCGCGCCGGCGTCCCGTACGTCGACGTCGCCGCCGAGATCGAGGCGAACATCGACACCCTCGCCCTGACCGCCGACACCGCGGTGGTGCCGGCGATGGCGTTCTTCGGCGGCCTGGCCGACCTGCTGGCCACCGCGGCGATGGGTGACTGGACGGCGGCCGACGAGGTGCACGTCGCCTACGGGCTCAGCGGCTGGCGCCCGACGCCCGGGACCCTCGCCGCGGGCCGGGTGTCCCGGGAACGCCGTGCCGGCAAGCGCATCCGCTACGCGGGCGGCCGGCTGGAGTACCGCGACGACGCCCTGCCGACGCGCGAGTGGGCGTTCCCCGAGCCGTTCGGCGCCCGGCCCGTCTTCGGCGAGTTCTCGATGGCCGACATCGTCACCATCCCGCGGCACCTGCAGGTCTGTGACGTCACCAGCTACATGACCGTCGACGCGGCGCAGGGCCTCGCGGCGGCCGGCGAGCGCGACGCGGCCGAGACGTTCGTGGTGGACGTCGTGGTGCGGGCCGGGGACGACGAACGCCGGATCGTCGCCCGCGGCGAGGACATCTACGCCGTCAGCGCGCCGCTGGCCGTCGAGGCGGTGGACCGGATCCTGACCGGCCGGACGAAGGTGAAGGGCGTCGCGACGGCCGGCGAGATGTTCGACGCGGCCGACTTCCTGCGGGCGCTGGCGCCGCACATCACGGTGGAGGCGAGCTAGGGAAAGCGTCGGCGAACTCGGCCACGCCCCCGATCAGTAGCGGACGTCGCTCCCCAGCAACGCCGGGTACACAGTGGACGGTTCGCCGTCGACCGTCGCGCCCGCGAACTGCAGCATCGCCCGCTGGGCACCGTGCATCGGGGCCGGATAGTCCAGCGCCGGCACCGAAATCTCGTCCAGCCGGGCCAGTTGCGCCGGCGTCAGCGTCACCTCGAGCCCGGCGAGGTTGCCGGTCAAGTGCTCCAGCCGTCGCGCGCCGATGATCGGGACGACCGTTCCGCGCCGCGCCCGCAACCACGCCAGGGCCACCGCCGCGGACGTCGACCCCACCTCGCCGGCCACCGCCGCCACCGCGTCGATGACCGCGAACTCCGGTTCGGACGGACCGCCGACGAAGGCCGCGCGGGCGGAATCCGGCGTCGAAGCGCCGCGCCGGTACTTGCCGGACAGGAACCCGTTCTTCAGCGGGCTCCACGGCACCAGCGCCAGGCCCTGGTCCAGCGCGAGCGGCGCCAGCTCGCCCTCGACCGTCCGCGCCAGCAGCGAGTACTCGACCTGCAGCGCGATCAACGGTGTCCAGCCGCGCAGCGACGCCGTCGTCTGCGCCTGCGCGGTGACCCACGCCGGGGTGTTGGAGAACCCGACGTACCGGATCTTGCCCGCGCGCACCAGGTCGTCGAGGGTCCGCATGGTCTCCTCGATCGGCGTGCCGCGGTCCCAGTTGTGCAGCCAGTACAGGTCGAGGTAGTCCGTCCGCAGCCGCCGGAGCGTCTCGTCGAGCTGGGCGATGATCGACGCCCGGCCGGCGCCGCCGCCGTTGGGGTCGCCGGGGAACATGTTGCCGAAGAACTTCGACGCGAGCACGACCCGCGCGCGCCGGCCCGGGTGGGCGGCGAAGAAGTCGCCGAGGATCTTCTCCGAATGCCCGTTCGTGTAGAAGTTCGCCGTGTCGACGAAGTTGCCGCCGCGCTCGAGGTAGGTCGCGAGGATCTTCTTGGACTCCTCGACGCCGCAGCCGGCGCCACCGGGGTCTTCCCCGAAGGTCATCGCGCCGAGCGCGAACGGGCTGACGCGGAGACCGGAGCGGCCGAGGGTGACGTAGTGATCGAGTGACACGAAACTCTCCTTGCGTAGCGAATCGACTGCACTCAGGAAACCGCAAATGACCTGCTCATCGGTAGACCGATCGCCGCGACCTCTTGCACAATCCTCTCCGTCGCGGTTCCCTGGACGCGTGCTCGAAGAACTTCGCGACCTCGTCACCCGGCACGCGCAAACCGACCTGCGCACGCCGGTGGCCGGCCTGCTGCTGTCCAAAGTGGAAACGAGCGAGCCGCACCACTCGCTCGCCGAGCCGCTGCTGGTCGTCATGGCCCAGGGCGGCAAGCGCCTGCTGCTCGGCGAGCAGGTGCACGAGTACCGCGCCGGGCAGTACCTGCTGGTCGGCACCGACCTGCCGGTGACCGGCCACTTCGTCGGCGCCACCCCGCGGACGCCGGCGCTGGGCCTCGGCCTCGCCCTGCGCCCGGCGGCGATCGCCCCGCTGCTGCTCGAGGCGCCGCCCCGCACACCGCCGGCGTCCCCCATCGCCATCGGCGACGCCGGCCCGGAGCTGCTCGACGCGGCGCTGCGCCTGCTCCGGCTGCTCGACCACCCGGCCGACGCGCCCGTGCTCGTGCCCCTGATCGAGCGGGAGATCCTCTGGCGGCTGCTGACCGGCCCGCACGGCGGCCTGGTCCGCCGGATCGGCCTGGCCGACAGCGGCGCCGCCCACGTCGGCCGCGCGATCCACTGGATCAGGGACAACTACGCCGAGCCGATGCGGGTCGAGGAACTCGCGCGGCTGAGCGGGCTGAGCGCGTCGGCGTTCCACCGCCACTTCCGCGCGGTCACGGCGATGAGCCCGCTGCAGTTCCAGAAGCGCATCCGGCTGCAGGAAGCCCGCTCGCTGCTGCTGGCCGACGCGGGTGACGTCGCGCGGATCGGGCACCTCGTCGGCTACGACAGCCCGTCGCAGTTCAACCGCGAGTACCGCCGCCTGTTCGGCGCCCCGCCCGGGCAGGACGCGGCGCGGCTGCGTGAGGCCGCCTCCGCCGGGCCCCAGCTGCCGTGAGGTCCGATCCGTTCAAGACGGCCGGCCGCGCCGGGTGCGACGCTGGTGGCATGTCCGTGAACCTTCCCGCGGCGGCGTCCTTCATGGCGACGCACGCCCGCCTCCTGGATCGTCGCCGCTTCGCACTGCTCGACGGCGCCACCGGCACCGACGCGGTGCTGGCCGCCGTCGACGGCTACCGCAATCCCGACGGCGGCTACGGCTGGGGCCTCGAGCCGGACCTGCGGGCACCGGAAAGCCAGCCCGGCGGCGCTCTGCACGCCTTCGAGGTGTTCGAGGAGATCGCCCCGCGGACGACACCGCACGCGGTGAAGCTCTGCGACTGGCTGGCCACGGCGTCCCGTCCGGACGGTGGGCTGCCGTTCGCGCTGCCCGTGGCGGACCCGGCCGGGTGCGCGCCCTTCTGGGTCCAGGCCGATCCGGCGGCGGCCACCCTGCAGAGCACCGCGTTCACCGCCGGCGTGGCCCTGCGCGTTGCCCGGCACGACCGGGCCGTGCGCGCGCACCCGTGGCTGGCCGCGGCGACGCGGTACTGCTTCCGCGCCATCCGTGAGCTTTCCGAGCCGCCGCACGCGATCGCGTTGTCCTTCGCGGTGCAGTTCGCCGACGCGGCGCACGAACTCCACGAGGAGGCGCCCGCGCTCCTGGACCACCTCGCCGCGTTCGTCCCGGCCGACGGACTGGCCCCGGTGGACGGTGGGTCGGACGGCGAGACCCTCCGCGCCCTGGACTTCGCCCCGCTGCCGGACCGCCCGGCGCGCGCGTTGTTCGCCGGCGACGTCGTCGACGCCGAACTGCGGCGGCTCGCGGCCGCGCAACAGGAGGACGGCGGCTGGCGGGTGGATTTCGCGAGCTTCTCGCCCGCCGCGGCGCTGGAGTGGCGTGGTTACGCGACAGTCCGTGCCGTGGCGATCCTGCGCCGTCACGGTCTCGCCTGAGTTTCTACACGACCGGCACCGAGATTCACCCGACCGTGGCGTGTCGGGAGTGGACGGCCGCCCGCACCTTCCGGCGTGCGTGACCGAACGCGTACTGTGACGGGAAAACCGGCCCCCGGAGGTGAAGTATGGCGTCGCGCAACCCGTTGCGCTGGATCGCCCGCTGGGCGGACTGGTTCGAGGAACGCGGCGTCTACGTCCCCGGCGAGGAGAGCCGCGCGGTCGATCCGGTCCGGGATTTCGGCTGGCTGATGGCGGCGTGGGTGGCCGGCGTCGCGATCTTCATCCTGTTGTTCGCGCTCGCGGTTTAAGTGGCATGTGGCCAGAGATTGTCACCAGCCGTGCCGTTCCGGTCACGGATTGGCCACGGGGTGGCACCAGGTGCGCGACAACCCCCGGTGGCGCCTCGTAACCGCGCGCGATCACGGCCAGAGTGGAGCGGGTTCCCGGCAATCCCCCGTTGCCGACGGCACCCGACCCGCCGACTGGAGTACCCGCAATGGCGCTCGCGCGCACCCGCAAGATCATGTTCACCGCAGGACTGCTCGGCCTGGCGGTGGCCTGCGGGGTCCCTTCGACTCACGACGGCACCGCGGCCCTCGGCGCGGCCGGCTCCCCCGCGGGCGCCGGCGCCTCGGCCGCACCGGCCGCCAACGACCTCCGGTTCGGCGCCGACCACCGGTTCGCCAGCGGCCTCACCATCTCGGTTGGCTCCCCGCAGTCGTTCCGCCCCAGCACGTCGGCGTACCCCCAAAGCCCGCGCGGCGCGGCTTTCGACGTCCAACTGGTCAACAACGGCCCGACGACGTACAAGCTCTCGGGGCTCAACGTCACCGCCACCACGGGCGGCACCGCGGTCAAGCAGGTCGTGGACACCACCCAGGGCTTCACCGGAATCACCGACGCGGGCAAGGACGTGCTCCCGGGACGTTCGGTGCACATCACGCTGGCTTTCGCGGTACCGCGCGAGCAGACGCAGTTGCGGTTGCAGATCCGGCCGAGCACAACGGAAGGTGTCGCGGTCACCTACTGCGGCCCCGCGTGACGTTAGGCTCGGGGCATGACCGAGCGCCTTTCCCCCGGTGACGAAGCCCCGGACTTCACCCTGCCCGACAGCGAGGGCAAGGAAGTGTCGCTGCGCGACTTCCGCGGCCGGTCCGTCGTCGTGTACTTCTACCCGGCGGCGAGCACGCCGGGCTGCACCAAGCAGGCCTGCGACTTCCGCGACAACCTCGCCGAGCTGAACGACGCCGGCTACCAGGTCGTCGGCATCTCGCCGGACAAGCAGGCGAAGCTCGCCAAGTTCGTCGAAAAGGAAGGCCTCACGTTCCCGCTGCTCGGCGACCCCGACAAGGGCGTCATCGAAGCGTGGGCCGCGTACGGCGAGAAGAAGAACTACGGCAAGACGTACATGGGCGTGATCCGCTCGACGTTCGTCGTCGACGCCGACGGCAAGATCGCCCACGCCTTCTACAACGTCCGCGCGGCCGGCCACGTGGCGAAGCTGATCCGGGACCTCGGCCTGGCTTCCTGACAAAGTCACCGTCTGCCGTGGCCGGCTGGTCGTGAGTGGTAATTAGGGTTCTAACCCTAATTACCACTCACGACCAGCCGTCAAGCCAAGTCTCGCAGGGCCGGCAGCAGCGCCCGCAAAGCCAGCCCCCGGTGCGAAACGGCGTCCTTCTCCGCCGGCTCCATCTCCGCCGACGTCCGGCTCTCCCCATCCGGCCGGAAGATCGGGTCGTACCCGAACCCGTTCACCCCACGCCGCTCCCGCACGAGGGTCCCGCGCCACTCGCCTCGCACCAGCGTCTCCTCCCCGGACGGCAGCACCAACGCCGCCACGCACACGAACTGTGCCCCGCGCCGCTCGTCCGGCACGTCGGAAAGCTGCCCCAGCACCAAGTCGAGGTTCGCGTCGTCGTCCCCATGACGGCCGGACCACCGAGCCGACAGCACGCCCGGCATCCCGTTCAACGCATCGACCGCGATCCCCGAGTCGTCCGCAATGGACGGCAACCCCGTCGCCGCCACCGCGTCGCGGGCCTTCGCCACGGCGTTGCCCTCGAAGTCCGGCGCCGTCTCGGGCGCCTCGGGGAACGCAGGCACGTCGGCGAGACCGATCACCTCGAGGCCGGAAAGGCCTTCTGCCGCAACGATCCGCCGCAGCTCGCCGAGCTTCTTCGCGTTGCGCGTCGCCAGCAGCAGCTTCGTCACTTCGAGCCTTTCTTCTTGTCCGGACGCGGCTCCGGCAGCTCGCCCGGGTACGGCAGCGCCAGGGCCTCGTTCTGCAGGCGGGTCAGTTCCTCGCAGCCCGCCAGCGCCATGTCCAGCATGGTGTCCAAAGTGGACCGCGCGAAGGTCGCGCCCTCGCCGGTGCCCTGGACCTCGATCAGGGTGCCCGCGTCCGTGGCCACCACGTTCATGTCGACCTCGGCGCGCGAGTCCTCTTCGTACGGCAGGTCGAGCCGGACACGGCCGTCGACCACGCCGACGCTCACCGCCGCCACCGAGGAGGACAGCGGCTGCGGGTCGTTCAGCCGGTTCGCCGCGCTCAGCCAGGTGATCGCGTCCGCCAGGGCCACGTAACCACCGGTCACCGCGGCCGTGCGGGTGCCGCCGTCGGCCTGGATGACGTCGCAGTCGATGACGATCGTGTTCTCGCCCAGCGCCGCCAGGTCGATGCAGGCACGCAGGGACCGGCCGATCAGCCGGGAGATCTCGTGCGTGCGGCCGCCGATCCGGCCCTTCACCGACTCGCGGTCGCCGCGCGTGTTGGTCGCGGACGGCAGCATCGCGTACTCGGCCGTCACCCAGCCGAGGCCGGAGCCGGCCCGCCAGCGCGGCACCCCTTCGGTGACGCTGGCCGCGCACAGCACCCGCGTGTTGCCGAATTCGATCAGCACCGACCCGGCCGGCCACTGCTGAAACCCCCGGGTGATCTTGATGTCGCGGAGCTGGTCGTCGTTCCTGCCATCTTTACGAGCCACAGGTGCACTCTATGACCGCCCGCTCAGACGTCGTAGACGGCACCCTGCTTGACGACCTCGGCGCCGGGGAACCCCGCCGAGGCCTCGGCCAGCACCGCACCGGCGTCGGTCCACGGCGCGATGTGCGTCAGCAGCAGCCGCCCGACACCGGCGTCGCGCGCCAGCTCGCCCGCCTGCTTGCCGGACAGGTGCACGCCGACTGGGCGTTCGGCCGAGTCCGTCCAGGACGCCTCGGCGAGCAGCAGGTCGACGCCGTCGGCCAGCTCGTTCAGCGCCGAGCACGGCCCGGTGTCGCCGGTGAACGCCAGGATCCGGCCACCGTAGGAGATGCGCAGGCCGTACGCCGGGGTCGGGTGGTCGACCTCGACCGCGACGACCTCGAACGGCCCGATCCGGAACGGCTCGGGCCGCAGCGGGTGGAAGGCGTAGACGTCGGTGAGGTCGGTGACGGCCCGCTCGGTCTCGTTGGGCGCGTACGCGTTCGCCAAGCGCGTCGGGGCGTCCGGCGGGGCGTACAGCGGCAGCAGCCGCGGGCGCGCCGGGTACGGCGGCGCCGGGTGGTAGCGCCGCAGGACGGTGAGCGCGCTGACGTCGGCGCAGTGGTCGGGGTGCAGGTGCGTGAGCACGAGCGCGTCCAGGTCGAACGGGTCGGCCACGGCCTGCAGCTGCGCGAGCGTGCCGTTGCCGAGTTCGAGGCCGAGCAGGAAGCCCTCGGCCTCGATCAGGTAACCGGACGCGGCGGCGTTCGGCCCGGGGATGCTGCCGGAGCACCCGAGGATGGTCAGTCGCACGACGACACCCTAAGCGTCCACCGCCGCGATCACGCGGTGGTGGGAGCGAGGACACCCGGCGCGAACCCCATGAACCGCTGGGCGAGCCGGGTGAACGGTTCCGCCGAGCCGGTGGCGACGAACTCGTGCCGCGGTGGCGTGTCCCGCGTGGTCAGCAGGTCCCGCTCGGTGAGCACCCGGACGAGGTCCTTGGCGGTCTCCTCGGCGCTGCTCACCAGGGTGACTTCCTGGCCCATCACGATCTGCAGCACGCCCTGCAGCAGCGGGTAGTGCGTGCAGCCGAGCACGAGGGTGTCGACCTGGGCGTCGAGCAGCGGCTGGAGGTAGCCCTGCGCCAGCCCGAGCACCTGGCGCCCGGTCGTGATGCCGCGCTCGACGAAGTCGACGAACCGCGGGCAGGCGACGCTGGTGAGCGTGATGTCCGGCGCCGCGGCGAAGGCGTCTTCGTAGGCCCGCGACCGCACGGTGCCCTCGGTGCCGATCACGCCGACGCGGCGGGTGTGCGTCGCCACGACGGCGCGGCGCGCGGCCGGCAGGACGACCTCGATCACCGGGACGTCGTAGCGCTCCCGGGCGTCGCGCAGGCAGGCCGCGGACGCCGTGTTGCAGGCGATCACCAGTGCCTTCACGCCGCTCTCCACCAGCTCGTCGAGCGCCGCGAGGGCGTACCGGCGGGCGGTGGCGATCGGGAGCGGGCCGTACGGGTTGTGCGCCGTGTCGCCGACGTAGCGGAGCTGCTCGGCGGGCAGCTGCTCGAGGATCGCCCTCGCGACCGTCAGCCCGCCGACGCCGGAATCGAACACGCCGATCGGGGCATCAGCGGGCGGAGACGTCACACTTCGAGGTTACCCGGCGCCGCCGGGACCGCCTTGCGGGACCGCCGGGTGGTCAGCCAGGCCGCGAGGACGCCGGCCAGCGCGCCGAAGACGTGGCCCTGCCAGGACACGCCGGGGTTGCCCGGCAGCAGCCCGGCCAGCATGCCGCTCCACACGCCGAGCAGGACGACGGCGACCACGATCTGCCCGGCCGCGCGGTTGAACAGGCCGCGGACCAGCAGGTAGGCGAGCCAGCCGAAGGCCAGCCCGGACGCGCCGACGGTGACGCCGTCCGCCGGCCCGATCAGCCACACGCCGAGCCCGGAGACCACCCAGATGACGGCCGTGACCAGCGCGAACCGGCCGATGCCTGCGGCCATCGCGAGGAAGGAGAACAGCAGCACCGGGACGGTGTTCGCGAACAGGTGCGACCAGCCGGCGTGCAGGACCGGCGCGAACAGCACGCCGTCCAGCCCGGACAGCGACCGCGAGTGGATGCCGCCCTGGTCGAGGTCACCGGGGAGGATGACGTCGACCAGCTCGACCAGGTACAGCAGCAGGGTGAACGACAGCGCGACGATCGCGGCCGCCACCGGTTTCGGCGGCAGCACGCGCTTGGCGGCGTCGGTTTCCGGGGCGGGGTGCACAGTGCTCACGCTTTCGAGGCTACGACGGGCCGGCGCCCTCCACCTCGGGTGAAATCCCTGATCCGGCGGTTTTGTCGGGGGTCGCGGCTAGCGTGGCGGGCATGGGGAACTTCGACGTCACCGGATACCTGCAGCGGCTCGGCCTCGGCGCGGAGCCGCCGAGTGCGGCCGCCCTGCGGCGGCTGCACGCGGCACACCTGGAGCGGGTGCCGTACGAGGCACTGGAGATCCAGCTCGGGCGCACGACACCGCTCGAACCGCCGGCCTCGCTGGGGCGGATCCTGCAGGGTCGCGGCGGGTACTGCTACCACCTGAACGGGGCGTTCTCGGCGTTGCTGCGCGAGCTCGGCTACCAGGTCACGCGCCACCTCGGTGGGGTGCAGGGCAGCCCGGCGGACGCGCCGAACGTCGACCGCAACCACCTGGCTCTCACCGTCACCGGCCTGCCCGAGGACCCGGCGGCGAGCTGGCTGGTGGATACCGGGCTGGGTGACGGCATCCACGAACCGCTGCCCTTACGGGAAGGCACCTACGTCCAGGGCCCGCACACCTACCGGCTCCGGCCGTCGGAGGTGGCGCCGGGCGGCTGGCGCTTCGACCACGACCCTTCGGGCAGCTTCACGGGCTTCGACTTCGCGCCCGGCCCCGCGGAGATGGCCGACTTCGCCGGGAAGCACGCGTGGCTGTCGACGGCGCCGGAGTCCGGGTTCGTGCGGGTCTGCGTGCTCCAGCGGCGGGACGCGGCCGGCGTCGACACGCTGCGGGCGCTGACCTTGAACGTCCACGGCGTCAAGGAGCTGGTCGAGTCACCGGCGGACTGGTGGACGGCGGCGGAGGACGTGTTCGGCATCCCGCGGGCGCTGTTCACCGAGCAGGAGCGCGAGCGGCTGTGGCGGCAGGTCGTCGCGCAGCACGAAGCCCACACGGGTGGCGAGGCGGTGGTCAGCGTGTGACGTCAGGCCGGCGGGACCGGGAGCGGGGTCCGGCCGAGCGCGTAGTCCACCGCCGCCTCGGCGTGCAGGCGCGTCGTGGGGAACGTCGGCACCGGGCAGTCCTCCGGGCCGACGAGCAGTTCGATCTCGGTGCAGCCGTAGATGACACCCTCGGCGCCCGCCTCGGCCAGCCGCGCGATCACGCCGCGGTAGGCCTCGCGGGACTCGGGCTTCACGACGCCGAGCACCAGCTCGTCGTAGATGATCCGGTGCACGAGGTCGCGGTCTTCGGCGCTCGGCACGAGCACGTCGAGCCCGTGCGCGGCGAGGCGGTCGCGGTAGAAGGGCTGCCCCATGGTGAACCCGGTCCCGAGCAGCCCGGCGCGGCGGACACCGGCGGCCTTGATGGCCGCGGCGGTGGCGTCGCCGAGGTGCAGCAGCGGGATGCCGAGGCCGGCTTCCAGCTGGGAAGCGACCTTGTGCATGGTGTTGGTGCAGAGCACGACGAAGTCGGCACCGGCGGCTTCGAGGGCCTTGGCGGCCCGGTTCAGCTCGGCCCCGGCGTCGTCCCAGCGGCCCTCGGCCTGCATCTGCTCGATGGCGGCGAAGTCGACGGAGTAGAGCACGGTGTGCGCCGAGTGGAACCCGCCGAGGACCGCCTTCACCCGCTCGTTGACGAGCCGGTAGTACTCGATCGAGGATTCCCAGCTCATCCCGCCGAGCAGCCCGATGACTTTCATGGAGACAGCATGCCCGAATTGCGCACGGCGTTCGCCGGGGTGTCGAACGTCCTGGTCACCGACGGCACCTCGGCCGTCCTGGTCGACGGCTTCTTCTCGCGGCCGTCCCTGCTGAAGATGGCGACGCGGGTGGCACCGGACCGCGGCCGGATCGACGAGGCCCTGCGGCGCCTCGGTGTCGCGAAGCTGGACGCCGTCCTGGTGGCGCACTCCCACGTCGACCACGTACTCGACGCGCCGGTCGTCGCGCGGCTGACCGGCGCCACGCTGGCCGGCTCGCCGTCGACCCGGAAGGTGCAGGAGGGCTACGGCCTGGCCGCCGAACCCTTCGAGGAGCTGGTGCCCGGCACACCGGCGGAGTTCGGCGCCTTCACCGTGACGCCGATCGACGCCCGGCACAGCGCCGGTGACCGGGTGCCCGGCGAGATCACCGAGCCGGTCCGGCTGCCGGCCACGGCGAAAGCCTTCAAGACCGGCCGCTGCTACTCGTTCCACATCGCGCACCCGGCGGGCAGCGTGCTGGTGCACGCGTCGGCGAACTTCGTGCCCGGCGCGCTGGCCGGCCATCGGGCCGACGTCGTCTACCTCGGCGTCGGCCAGGCGGGGAAGCAGACCGGCGAGTGGCGGGAGCGGTACTGGCGGGAGACCGCCGGGGCGGTCGGCGCGCGGACCGTCCGGCCGGTGCACTGGGACGCGTTCTGGCGGCCCCTGAGCAAGCCGCTGAAGGTCCTGCCGAAGGCGTTCGACGACCTGGGCGCCACCATGGCCACCTTCGAGCGGCTGGCCGACGGCGTGGACCTCGCCCTGCCCGAGCTCTGGAAGCTCGAGTAGCTCAGGCCCAGAGCTGCCCGTCGAGCCGCTCGGCCGCCTCGTCGAGCGACCCCGCGAAGGCCCCGGTGGACAGGTACTTCCACCCCGCGTCAGCCACGACGAACGCGACGTCCGCGGGCTCGCCGCGGGCCGCGGCCTTCTCGGCCACCGCCAGCGCCGCGTGCAGGACCGCGCCCGTCGAGATGCCCGCGAAGATGCCTTCGTGCTCCAGCAGCTCCCGGGTGCGTCGCAAAGCGTCGTACGCCCCCACGGAGTACCGGCCGTTGAGCACCGAAGCGTCGTACAGCTCCGGCACGAACCCCTCGTCGAGGTTGCGCAGGCCGTACACCAGCTCGCCGTAGCGGGGCTCGGCCGCGATGATCTGGACGTCCGGCTTCGCCTCGTGCAGGTAGCGGCCGACGCCCACCAGCGTCCCGGTCGTGCCGAGGCCGCCGACGAAGTGCGTCAGCGTCGGCAGGTCCTTGAGCAGCTCGGGCCCGGTGCCACGGTAGTGCGCGTCGGCGTTGGCCGGGTTGCCGTACTGGTAGAGCATCACCCACTCGGGGTTCGCCTCGGCCAGCTCCTTCGCCCGCCGGACGGCCTCGTTCGAGCCGCCCGCGGCCGGGGAGAAGACGATCCGCGCGCCGTAGGCCTGCAGCAGCTGCTTGCGCTCGGTGGAGGTGTTCTCCGGCATCACGCAGACTAGCCCGTAGCCCTTGAGCTTGGCGGCCATGGCCAGCGAGATACCGGTGTTGCCCGACGTCGGCTCCAGGATCGTGGAGCCGCGCCGGAGCTTGCCTTCGCGCTCGGCGGCTTCGATCATGGCCAGCGCGGGCCGGTCCTTGATCGAGCCGGTCGGGTTGCGGTCCTCCAGCTTCGCCCACAGGCGCACGTCGTGGGTCGGGGAGAGCCGGGGCAGCCCGACCAGCGGAGTGCCGCCGAGCGCGTCGAGCAGGGACTCGAAGCGAGCCATCGATCAGCCACCGGCCACGGCGGGGAGGATGGTCAGGGTGTCGCCGTCCTTGACCTCGGCCTCGAGCCCGCCGGCGAAGCGCACGTCCTCGTCGTTGACGTAGACGTTGATGAAGCGGTGCAGCTTCTCCTCCTTCACCAGGCGGCCCTTGATGCCCGCGTGGCGGGACTCGACGTCGTCGATGACCTCGAGGACGGTCGCGCCCTTGGCCTCGACGGACTTCTCGCCGCCGGTGTGGGTGCGCAGGATCGTCGGGATGGAGACGGTCACGGCCATGGGTTCTTACCTCCGGTGGGTTCTTAAACGCAGACGCCGGTGGCGCGGCGGTTTATTCCGATCGGGTCAGTCGACGATCTCGACCGGCTCCTCGGTGATCTCGGCGTCCACGATCCGGTACGACCGGAACTCGTGCACTTCGGGGTCGCGGGTGGAGACGAGCACGTAGTGCGCGTCCGGCTCGGCCGCGATGTTCGCGTCGGTCCGCGACGGGTAGGCCTCGGTCGCGGTGTGCGAGTGGTAGATCACCACCGGCACCTCGTCGTTCGCGGCCATCTCGCGGTAGAGCTTCAGCAGGTCGCCGGAGTCGAACTCGTAGAACGTCGGCGACCGGGCCGCGTTGAGCATGGGGATGAACCGCTCGGGGGAATCGGAACCTTCGGGCCCGGCGATCACCCCACAGGCCTCGTCGGGGTGGTCACGACGGGCATGGGCGACGATCTCGTCGACGAGTTCACGGCGGATCCGGAGCACACCGACATCTTAGGTGGTGGACAGAGCCGGTCCAGATGATGAGAAACACCTCACCAGGGCGGTCAGCCGTACGCTTCGGGCCAAACATCCCGGTACGCAGGTACGCCGCCGGCCGTGGTCGCCGCCAGCAGCCCGTGCACCATCGCCCGTGCGAACACCCGCGCCGCCGCCGAACACAGCGCGTCCAGCGCCATCGGCCGCACCACCGCACCGAACGGGCCGCTCGCGTCCGGCAGCTCCCGCGCGCCCGTGGCCAGCGCGAACACCGTGTCGCCGTCGAACATCGTGTGCGCCGGACGCACCGCCCGCGCCAGCCCGTCCTGCGCCGCGACCGCGATCCGCCGCGCTTCGGCCTTCGACAGTGCCGCGTCGACCGCGACGACCCCGATGGTCGTGTTGAGGTCGGTCCGCCGGGACGGCAGGTCAGCGGCCCGCGAAGGCCACGTCACGCCGAAGTCGCCGTGGTCGGCCGCGTACGCGCGGCCGGTCGAGAGGTCCACGGCCTCGCCCGCGGCGTTGACCGCCGCCAGCGCGCCGACGGTGAACTCGCCCACGACTTCGCTCGCTGACCCGATCCCGCCCTTCAAGGACCCCACGGCCGCCCCCGCGCCCGCACCGACCGTCCCCTGGGCGAAAGAACCCGAAGCCGCTTCGCACGCCGCGTAGCCGAAGGACGCGTCGGGCCGGTTGCCCCACTCGCTGCGCGGCAGGTCGAACAGCACGGCCGCGGGCACGATCGGCACCACCTCGTACGGCTGCGTGCCCACCGGGAAGCCCAGGTTGCGCTCCGAAAGCCACCGCAGCACGCCGTCGGCCGCGGCGAGGCCGTACGCCGACCCGCCCGACAAGCACACCGCGTTGACCCGCTGCACGAGGTTCTCCGGCTCCAGCAGGTTCGTCTCCCGCGTGCCGGGCGCGCCGCCGCGCTGGTCCACCGCGCCGACCGCGCCCTCGGGCACCAGCACCACCGTCGTCCCGGTGGCCCAGCCGTCGCCGACCCGCTCGTGGTGCCCGACCAGGACACCCGGCACGTCGGTGATCATCCCGTCAGCGCCTGGATCAGCGTCTCCTGCACCCAGGTCAGCCAGTGGTAGACACCCAGGTGGGGCGCCCGCGGGTCGTCCTCGGGCAGCTCGTCGGGCATGTCCTCGGTGACGTCGAGCGCGGTGCCGAGCGCCAGCCGGACGTCGTTGAGCGCGCCCAGCCACGCGTCGGCCTGCTCCTCGGTCAGCCGGACCTGGCCGCCGTCGCGGGGCAGCGTGTCGAGCACGATCTTGGCCACGCCGACCTTCACGTCCAGCAGCTCCGGCTCGTGCAGCGACCGCATCGCCGCGACCGAGTCGATGTCCTCCCGCGAGGGGTTGTCCGGGTCGAGCTTGTGGAAGTCCGGGAGCAGCCGCGACAGGACCGGGTCGTCCGGGGACTCGGTGGGCCCGGTCCGGATGCCGGTGAGCTCGGCGAGCTCGTCCTGCGGCGCCTCCTCGGCCCGCGCGGTGAGCATGTCCTCGAGCTGGCTGACCAGCCCGCGCAGCACGGCCGCTTCCTGCTGCTCGAAGCCCGCGTGGATCACCGCGCCCTTGCGCCGCCAACCGTTCACGAGGGCTGCTCCATGGTGGCCCAGAGGCCGGCCGCGTGGAGTTTCGCCACGTCCGTCTCCACCTTCTCCTTGCTGCCGGACGACACGATCGCCTTGCCCTTCTGGTGCACGTCCAGCATCAGTTTGGTGGCGTGGTCGCGGCTGTAGCCGAACAGCTTCTGGAAAACGTACGTCACGTACGACATCAGGTTCACCGGGTCGTTCCAGACCACGGTCCGCCAGGGGGTGTCCGACTCGGCGACTTCCGCACCGGCCGGTTCGACCTGCGTCTGTTCGGATGCGACAGGCGTGGACATGCACCCCATGGTGTCACGGGGGTGACGGGGTACGCCGCGCCAGGTCCGGCCATGTGGGTGAATAGGCTGACCCCATGGGTTCACCGGAGCCGGTCACGGCCAGCACTGCGCTGCTCACCGACCACTACGAGCTGACCATGCTGGGCAGCGCGCTCGCCGACGGGACGCACGCGCGGCCCTGCGTTTTCGAAGTTTTCGCCAGGAGACTGCCGGACGGGCGGCGCTACGGAGTCGTCGCGGGTACCGCGCGGGTGATCGACGCCATCGCGGACTTCCGCTTCACCGACGCCGAACTGGCACAGCTGGAGGCCACCGCGGTCGTCGACGACGCGACGCTCGCCTGGCTGGCGGACTACGAGTTCGCGGGTGACATCGACGGCTACGCCGAGGGCGAGCTGTACTTCCCGGGCTCGCCGATCCTCACCGTCACCGGCTCGTTCGCCGAATGCGTGCTGCTGGAGACGCTGGTGCTGTCGATCCTCAACCACGACAGCGCCATCGCGTCGGCGGCGGCCCGGATGTCGGGTGCCGCGCACGGCCGCCCGATCATCGAGATGGGCGGCCGCCGCACGCACGAGTACGCCGCGGTCGCGGCCGCGCGCGCCGCCTACCTGGCCGGCTTCGCGACGACGTCCAACCTGGAAGCCGGGCGCCGCTACGGCATTCCGACGCGCGGCACCGTCGCACACGCCTTCATGCTGCTGCACGACAGCGAAGAGGCGGCCTTCCGCGCCCAGGTGGACAAGATGGGCGCGGACACGACCCTGCTGGTCGACACCTACGACATCACCGCCGGCATCGAGACCGCGGTCCGCGTCGCCGGGCCCGAGCTCGGCGCGATCCGGATCGACTCCGGCGACGTCGGCCCGCTCGCCCGCCGCGCCCGTGAACAGCTGGACTCCCTCGGCGCCAAGGACACCCGGATCGTGGTGTCCGGTGACCTGGACGAGCACGCCATCGCGGCACTGCGCGCGGAGCCGGTGGACGCGTACGGCGTCGGCACCTCGGTCGTCACCGGGTCCGGCGCGCCGACCGCCGGGATGGTCTACAAGCTGGTCGAGGTGGACGGCAAGCCGGTCGCCAAGCGCAGCGCGCACAAGGAGTCCCGCGGCGGGCGCAAGTCCGCGCTGCGTCGCCACCGCGGCACCGGCACAGCGGTCGAGGAGGTCGTCTGGGCTTCCGGTTCGAGCGCGCCGGAGCCGGAGGCGAACGACCGGCCGCTGCAGATCCCGCTGATCCGTGCTGGCCGCCCGGCGCCTGACCTGCCTACGCTCGACGACGCCAGGCAGCGGCTGCGCCGCGGTCTGGTGAGCCTGCCGTGGGAGGGCCTCAAGCTCTCGCACGGCGAACCCGCTATCCCGACGCAGTTCTTGTAACCGACGCTGTCTCCGAGAGGGAGTTCGACCGATGGGTACCGCGCTGATCGTGGTGGACGTGCAGAACGACTTCTGCGAAGGGGGTTCGCTCGGCCTGCCGGGCGGGGCCGCCGCGGCCGCCGGCATCTCGAAGCAGGCCGCCGAGGGCGGGTACAGCCACGTCGTGGCCACCCGGGACAACCACGTCGACCCGGGTGACCACTTCAGCGAGACGCCGGACTTCAAGGACAGCTGGCCGGTGCACTGCGTCGCCGGCACGCCGGGCGCGTCGTTCCACCCGGCGCTCGACGTCGTCCCGATCGGCGAGGTGTTCTCCAAGGGCGAGTACAGCGCCGCGTACTCGGGCTTCGAAGGCGCGGCCCGCGACGGAAAGTCCCTGGAAGCCTGGCTGCGTGAGCACGACGTGACCGACGTCGACGTCGTCGGCATCGCGACGGACTTCTGCGTCCGCGCGACGGCCCTCGACGCGGCGAAGGCGGGCTTCGGCGTGCGGGTGCTGCTGGACCTGACCGTCGGCGGCTCGCAGCCGACCGTCGACGCGACGCTGAAGGACTTCGACGAGGCGGGCGTCGCGTACACCGGCACCGCTCCCGTGCCACCGGCCGCGTGAAGGACCTGCAGGCGGCGCTGGCGGAACACCGGCTCGTCGCGATCCTGCGCGCCGCCGATGCGTCGCGGTTCGCCGACGCGGCGATGGTGCTGCACGCGGCGGGCATCCGCCTGCTCGAAGCGACGCTGACCACGCCGGGCGCGCCCGCGGCCATCACCGCGCTGCGCCTGGCGCTGGGTGACGACGCGCTGATCGGCGCGGGCAGCGTCCGCGAACCGTCCGATGTGGACGTCGCGGTCGACGCCGGTGCCGCTTACCTGATCACGCCGACGGTCAACCCGGCGGTCCTCGAGCGCGCCGCGGCCCTGGACACCCCGGTGATCTGCGGCGCGCTGACGCCGACGGAGATCGACCAGGCCTGGCGGCTGGGCGCGGCCGCGGTGAAGGTGTTCCCGGTCGCGGCCGTCGGCGGCGTCGCCTACCTGCGCGCGGTGCGGGCGCCGCTGCCGGACGTCCCGCTGGTGCCGACCGGCGGCGTCCACCTGGCCGACGTCGAGGGTTACCTGCGCTCGGGCGCGATCGCGGTCGCCGCGGCGACGCCGTTGCTGGGCGACGCGCTGTCCTCCGGCGGCAGCCTGCCTGACCTGGCCACCCGCGCCGGCGAGTTCGTCGCCGCCGCCGCTCGCTTCACCACCGCCTGACCCGGCCCCCAAGCGCCCCAATGTGGCCTTCGGTGCGTCAGACGCACCCAAGGCGGCCTTCGGTGCGCTAGACGCAACCAAGGCCGCCTTGGGGCGCTAGTTCTTGCCGTAGGGGTCGCAGGCGGCTGTGCCGAGGTAGATGTCGCCGCTCGCCGGGCCGCCCTGCGGGAACAGCTTGATGTGCACCGCGTGCGTCACCAGGCTGCCGTCCGGCGGCTGGGGCGTCACCGTCTCGTTGAGGACGACCGTCGCCAGCGCGGTACCGGCGGCGCCGCCGGGGATGACGATCCGGTAGTTCGGCGGGATCTCCCCCGGCACGGCGATCCCTTCGACGGCGCCGACGGCCACCTCGCCGAGGCTGCCGGTGGCGGTCGTCGCGCACTTCACCGAGTAGGTGCGGACACTGAGTTCCGGGCCGCCGTAGCGCTTCAGCACGGTCGCCCGGAAGCGGCGCCCGGCCGCCTGGGCGATCGACACCTCGCCGGATCGCCCGCACCCGGTGTCGCCGGCCCCGAACGCGGCGATGTCGCCCGTGGCGCCGCCCTGCGTCCAGCCCTTGTACGGGCCGTCGACGGTGCACTTCGCCAGTTCACCGGTGACGACGTGCTCGTTGTCGATCAGCACGTCCACCGAGCCGGACGACGCCCATCCGGTGGACGTCACCGGGGCCGCCGCGCCGAGGAGCGGAACGGCCAGCGTCGTCACGGCCAGCAACCGATATGTCCTCTTCCTGGTGTTCCGCATGCTCCGGCCTCCTCGGTTCCGTGACAGATCGCAGCTATGCCCTTCGTCATCGGCCGGTCCGGCGCCCACCCTGATCGGGTCCACCCGGACGAGTGGCCGGTGAGGAACGCAACTCGGCGGGCCCACGGGACGGTAACGAGCGTTAACCTCGGGCGTCGCCTGTTCTTCTCGGGAGGTTTCGTGTCTTCGCTGTCCTTCGCCGGCAAGCGGCCCGTGCTGGCCGACCTCGTGCCCGGCTCGCTCGTCCGGGACATCGCGCTGGTCGCCGGCGGTGCCTTGCTCACCGGCGCCGCCGCGCAGCTGACGATCCCGGTGCCGGGCAGCCCGGTGCCGATGACCGGCCAGACGTTCGCCGCGCTGCTCGTCGGCGCGTCGCTCGGCATGTCGCGCGGTGCCGCGTCGATGCTCGTGTACCTGCTGGTCGGCGCCGTGGGCGTGCCGTGGTTCCAGCACGGCACCTCGGGCCTGTCCGGCGCGAGCGCCGGTTACATCGTCGGGTTCGTCTTCGCCGGAGCCCTGGTCGGCGCCCTCGCCGGCCGCGGCGGCGACCGGACGCCGGTGCGCACCGCGGGCACCATGGTGCTCGGCAACCTGGTGATCTACGCGTTCGGCGTGCCGTGGCTGATGGCGTCGACCGGGTTCGACCTGTCCACCGCGTTCGCCAAGGGCGTCACGCCGTTCCTGGTCGGGGACGCGATCAAGATCGTCGTGGCCGCAGGTCTGCTGCCGCTGACCTGGAAGCTGGTCTCCGGCCGCCGCGAAGACTGACCGCCCGCGGGGGACCTCCTGCGCAGGCGGTCCCCCGCGACGCGAGTGGCCCGTTCGCGACGGAGCACCGATCTCTGTCGGTGGTGGCGGCTAATGTGTGTCGCTGTGCCCGCCCGAACCGATTTCCCCGGCGTCCTCGAACTCCTCACCCACGCGGTGGAGTCCGTCGGTGGTGCCGAGCGCCCGGGGCAGGTCCAGATGGCCGACGCCGTCGGCCGCGCCATCCGCACCGGTGAGCACCTGGCCGTCCAGGCCGGCACCGGTACCGGCAAGTCACTGGCCTACCTCGTGCCCGCGATCCGCCACGCCGTCGAGAAAGAAGCCACGGTCGTCGTCTCCACGGCGACGATCGCGCTGCAGCGCCAGCTCGTCGACCGCGACCTGCCGCGCCTGGCGAAGGCGCTGAAGAAGCCGCTGGGTCGCGAACCGACCTTCGCGATCCTCAAGGGCCGCCGCAACTACATGTGCCTGCACCGGCTGGATTCCGGCGCGCCGGACGAGCCGGAGGACGCCCAGCTCTTCGACCCGTTCGCGGTGTCCCGGCTGGGCAAGGAGGTCACGCGGCTGCGGGAGTGGGCGTCGGACACCGAAACCGGCGACCGCGACGAGCTCGTCCCCGGCGTCACCGACCAGGCGTGGCGCCAGGTTTCGGTGACGGCGAAGGAATGTCTCGGCGCTTCGCGCTGTCCGATCGGCACAGACTGCTTCGCCGAGAAGGCCCGCGCCGAGGCCGGCCGCGCCGACGTCATCGTCACCAACCACGCGCTGCTGGCGATCGACGCGCTGCAGGGCTACCAGGTCCTGCCGGACCACGACGTGGTGATCATCGACGAGGCCCACGACCTCGTCGACCGGGTCACCTCGGTCGCCACCGGCGAGCTGACCAGCGCGATGTGCGCGGCGGCCGCGCGCCGCTGCGGCAAGCTCATCGACGCCGACGTCGCCGACGGCCTGCTGGAGGCGGGTGACGGGCTGGCGCTGATCGTCGACGACCTGCCCGCGGGCCGGATGGACGAGCTGCCGCGGCCGCTGCAGGGCATCATCCCGGCGGTCCGCGATGCCGCACACCGGTGCATCACGGCTTTGGGTTCCGACCGCAAGGAGGACGTCGAGGGAGCCACCGCGCGCAAGCTGGCGCGGTCGCTGCTCGACGAGGTGCACGACACCGCGGTGCGGCTGCTGGAGGCGTTCGACGACGACCAGGCGCACCAGCGCGACGTCGTCTGGCTCTCCGGCGACAAGTACGCGTCGAACCCGCGGCCGCCGGCGCTGAAGGTGGCGCCGCTGGGCGTCGCCGGCCTGCTGCGGGAGCGGGTGTTCAACCAGCACACGACGATCCTGACGTCGGCGACCCTGACGCTGGGCGGCACGTTCGACACGATGGCGCGGCAATGGGGTCTCCCGCCCGGCGCGCCCCGGGTGGAACAGGCGCCCGGAGCCGCGACGGAGAAGGAAGCGCCGTCGGACACCTCGGGCCCGAAGTGGACCGGCCTGGACGTCGGCTCCCCGTTCGACCACCGGCGCAACGGCATCCTGTACCTGGCCAAGCACCTGCCGCCGCCGGGCCGCGACGGCCTGACGCCGTCCACAATGGACGAACTGGCCGAGCTGATCGAGGCCGCGGGCGGCCGCACGCTCGGGCTGTTCTCCTCGATGCGGGCGGCCAAGCAGGCCACCGAGGAAATGCGGGGAAGGCTGGACTTCCCGATCCTGTGCCAGGGCGACGACGCGACGTCCCTGCTGGTCCAGAAGTTCTCCGAGGACGTCCGCACGTGCCTGTTCGGCACGCTGAGCCTGTGGCAGGGCGTGGACGTGCCCGGGCCGTCGCTGCAGCTCGTGGTGGTCGACCGGATCCCGTTCCCACGCCCGGACGACCCGGTGTCCTCGGCGCGGCAGCGCGCGGTGGAAGCCCGCGGCGGCAACGGGTTCCTCACGGTGGCGGCCACGCACGCGGCGCTGCTGCTGGCACAGGGCACCGGGCGGCTGCACCGGGCGGTCAGCGACCGCGGGGTGGTGGCGGTGCTGGATTCGCGGCTGGCGAACGCCCGCTACGGCGGTTTCCTGCGGGCGTCGCTGCCGCCGTTCTGGCCGACGATGGACCCGAAGGTGGTGCGGGAAGCGCTGCGCCGGCTGGACGCAGCCGCGCCCGCGTGACGCGGTCGACAGCCTCGCCCGGTACGGTGAAGCCACCGAAGCAACAAGGGAGCACCGGTTGACCCAGGATTCGTCCAGCGCCCAGTCCCGGACCGTCAGCGTCGACGACACCGGCGTGCGGCGGCGGCTCGCGGACGGCAGCGAAGAGGCTGTCACGTGGGCCGGCCTGTCGTCGGTGATGGTGCGGGTGATCCCCGACGGCCCGTGGAACGAAGACGTCTTCTTCATGCTGGTGGGCACCGACGGCAAGGGCACGGCGGTCCCGAGCGGCGACCCGGCGGCCGACGCGCTCATCGAGCGCCTGCAGTCCCTGCCCGGCTTCGACAACGAGAAGTTCATCGAGGCCATGACGACCGACGCCGACCAGGCCTACGTCGTCTGGGAATCCGGCCAGAACTGAAGTGCGCTGCCCGGTCTGCGGCGAAGAAAGCCTGAGCCCGCTCGCCGATCTCGACGCCGCGAACTGGCTTGTCCTGCGCTTCAAGCGTCCCGGGTTCCTGGAGTCGCGTCCGGCCTTCGTGGGGCGCCGCGCCCGCGCGTGCCGCTCGTGCGGCGTCGTGCTGCCGTTCCTCGCCCAGGACGACCGCGAAAAGCTCGCGAAGGAGTGGGACACCCTGATCCCGGTCGCCCCCGACGCTACGCCGGGAACTCCTCCGTCACCGGGATCCCCTTCTTGAGCGTGCGGCTCACCGTGCAGAGCCGATCGATCGCCCGGTCCACGGCGCCGGCCAGCGCGTCTCGCTGATCCGCCGTCAAAGTCGACACGTCGACATCGAACACGACGTGGACAGCGTCCAGCTCCGAAGCGCCTTCACGCCGATCGGCGTCGACGGTGACCCGGAACTTCGCGTCTTCGCCGATCCTCCGGGTGATCAGCTCTTCGGCGGTCACCGCGTTGCAGCCGGCCGCCGCGATCTGCAGCAGTTCGGCCGGGGAGAACGCCCCTTCGGCGCCCTTGCGGCCCAGCCGCACCTCCGCCCCGCGCTCGTTGCGCCCGACGAACGCGTGCTCGCCCGTGCGTTCCACTTCCAGTGCCATGCCCGCTCCAACCAGGTCAGGACGCCGCTTGTTCCGGCGCCCACTGGGCGAGAACCGTGATCGTGCCCGGGTCGACCTCGGTGAACCCGGCGTCCCGCACGGCGACGACGCGGTCACGCCGCCACGCTCCTTCCGGATCGTCACCGGGGTGCAGTTCCTTCCACTGCACGGGACTCGCCGTCCGGACGGCGACCCGGAAGCCCCGCGCGGCCCAGGCGGCCCGCTCCGCGTCGCCCAGCAACGCGGCGAGGATCATCGTCGCGTGGCCGACCTGGGCGGCGCCCTTGCCGACGGTCATCGGCACGTGCGGGTTGAGCAGCAGCAGCGGGACGCCCTCCGGGAGCGGGCCCGGCTCGTCCGGCGGCAGTTCGCTGCCGGAGATCTGCAGCCGCGCGACTTCCTTGGGCGTCTCGGTGACCAGCCCCGGCACGAGCGCCCGCGCTTCGGCACCGTCGACCTCGACCGTGATGCCCGGCAGGTCCTGGACGGCCGCCCAGTGCGCGCCCCGCGCCCGCCGCGCGACCTTCCGGATCCGGTTGTCGAGCCACGCGTGCATCGGCTCGGCCCATTCGCCGCCGGGCTGCGAACGCTCGTCGAGGCAGACCGCCAGCGCCGCCGCGGCCGCCGCCTCCAGCAGCGGGGTGCGGCCCGGTGGCTCGGCCCGTTCGATGCGGAGGATGACCGGCATCGCGCGGACTTCCTCGGGGATCTCGTCGGAGGTGTCCGAAGTGTCTTCGGCCGGAAGCCCCAGCCAAAAGGCGTAGCGGGCACCCAAGGGGTCGAGAACGCTGCTCACGGACGCATCAGCTCGAGCCCGTCGGCGGCGTCGGCCGCTTCGACCTCGCCGCGGGTGAGGCCGAGCACGAACAGCACGGCGTCGAGGTACGGGTGCGACAGCGCGGTGTCGGCCACCTCGCGCAGCGCGGGCTTCGCGTTGAACGCGACGCCCATGCCCGCGGCCGAAAGCATGTCGATGTCGTTGGCGCCGTCTCCGACGGCAACGCACTGCTCGAGCGGGATGTCGTACTCGGCGGCGAAGCGACGCAGCACCTTCGCCTTGCCCGCGCGGTCGACGACGTCGCCGACGACCTTCCCGGTGAGTTTGCCGTCCACGATCTCGAGCTCGTTCGCCACGGCGAAGTCGAGCCCGAGCTCTTCCGCCAAGCCCGCGATGACCTGCGTGAAGCCGCCCGAGACGACACCGGTGCGGAAGCCCATCCGCTTGAGCGTCCGGACCGTGGTGCGGGCGCCCGGAGTCAGCTCGAGCGACGCGGCGACCTGGTCGATCGCCGACGCCGGCAGGCCGGCCAGCAGCGCGACCCGCCGTTCCAGCGACTCGGTGAAGTTCAGCTCGCCACGCATGGCCGCTTCGGTGATCTCGCGGATCTCCGGCTCGACGCCGGCGTGCGCGCCCAGCATCTCGATGACCTCACCCTGGATCAGGGTCGAGTCCACGTCGAACACGACGAGCCGCTTCGCCCGGCGCATGATGCCCGCCCGCTCCACGGCGATGTCGACGCCCGCCTCGACGGCGGCGTCCGCGAGCTGGGAGCGCAGCGCCGCGTCGGCGTCGAGGCTGTCCTCGTGGACCGACACGTACAGCTCGAGCCCGGTCACCGGGTAGTCGGCGACGCTGCGGATCGCATCGATGTTGGCGCCCAGCGCGGCCAGCCGGCGCGCGACCTCCGAGAAGCCCCGTGCGGTGACCGGACGACCCAGAATGACCAGCACGTGGGAGGAGTCGCGGCGGCCGAGCGCGAACGGGTCGGCACCGATCGCGCTGCCGATCTTGACGTCGACCTCCATGCCGACGGAGGCCATCGCCTGCTCGACCGTCTCCTGCAGCCCCTCCGGGTCGCGGTAGACCCCGGCGAGCACCCCGAGCACGAGCTGCCCGCGGATGACCACCTGCTCGACGTCGAGCACGTCGACATCGTGCCTGGTCAGCACGGCGAACAGCACGGACGAGACACCCGGCTTGTCGGGGCCGGTCGTCGTGATCAGGACGGGGGTCTGGGTCACTGGTCATCCCTCGTTCGGCAACGCTGCACGACCAGTCTGCCGGTCCGGGGTCGGGCATAAGTAGAGCGCGTGCCCGGCTTCACATAAGCCGGGCACGCGCTCACTCGATCAGGGGGTTACTTGTCGCCTTGCTCGCTCGCGTTGTCCTTGGAGTGGTCTCCCGGGATCACCGCTTCGGTGAGCAGCTGCGACGGCGCCGCGTGGCTGTTGACCTTCTGCTTCCCGAAGAAGCCGATCTCGCCTTCCTTGTGGATGCGCTCGATCATGTGCGGGTAGTGCAGCTCGAACGCGGGCCGCTCGGAGCGGATCCGGGGCAGCTCGGTGAAGTTGTGCCGCGGCGGCGGGCAGGAGGTCGCCCACTCGAGCGAGTTGCCGTAGCCCCACGGGTCGTCCACCGTGACGATCTCGCCGTACCGGTAGCTCTTGAAGACGTTCCAGATGAACGGGAGCGTCGAGGCACCGAGGATGTACGCGCCGATCGTGGAGATCGTGTTCAGCGTGGTGAAGCCGTCACTGGTCAGGTAGTCCGCGTACCGGCGCGGCATGCCCTCGGCGCCCAGCCAGTGCTGGACGAGGAACGTGCCGTGGAAGCCGATGAACGTGGTCCAGAAGTGCCACTTGCCGAGCTTCTCGTCCATCATCCGGCCGGTGATCTTCGGGAACCAGAAGTAGATGCCGGCGAAGGTGGCGAACACGATCGTGCCGTAGAGCACGTAGTGGAAGTGCGCGACGACGAAGTAGCTGTCCGACACGTGGAAGTCGATCGCCGGCGCGGCCAGCAGGATGCCGGTCAGGCCGCCGAAGAGGAACGTGACGATGAAGCCCATCGAGAAGATCATCGGCGTCTCGAAGGACAGCTGGCCCTTCCACATCGTGCCGATCCAGTTGAAGAACTTGATGCCGGTCGGGACGGCGATCAGGAACGTCATGAAGGAGAAGAACGGCAGCAGCACAGCGCCGGTGGCGTACATGTGGTGCGCCCACACCGCGACCGACAGCGCCGCGATGGCCAGCGTCGCCCAGACCAGGCTCTTGTAGCCGAACAGCGGCTTGCGGCTGAACACCGGGAAGATCTCCGACACGATCCCGAAGAACGGTAGCGCGACGATATAGACCTCGGGATGGCCGAAGAACCAGAACAGGTGCTGCCAGAGGATCACGCCGCCGTTTTCGGGGTCGAACACGTGCGCCCCGAGGTGCCGGTCCGCCAGCAGGCCCATCAGGGCCGCGGTCAGGATCGGGAAGGCGAGCAGGACCAGGATGCTGGTGACCAGGATGTTCCAGGTGAAGATCGGCATCCGGTACATCGTCATGCCCGGCGCGCGCAGGCAGACCACGGTGGTGATCATGTTGACCGCGCCGAGGATGGTGCCGAGACCACCGACGATCAGGCCGGAGATCCAGAGGTCGGCGCCGACGCCCGGCGAGTGGATGGCGTCCGACAGCGGGGTGTAGGCGAACCAGCCGAAGTCGGCGGCGCCACCCGGGGTCAGGAAGCCGGACATCACGATCAGGCCGCCGAAGAGGTACAGCCAGTACGAGAACGCGTTCAGCCGCGGGAAGGCGACGTCCGGCGAGCCGATCTGCAGCGGCAGCACGAAGTTCGCGAAGCCGAAGAGGATCGGCGTCGCGTACAGCAGCAGCATCACCGTGCCGTGCATGGTGAAGAGCTGGTTGTACTGCTCCTGCGAAAGGAACTGCTGCCCGGGCCGCGCCAGTTCGGTGCGGATCAGCATGGCCATCGCGCCGCCCGCCATGAAGAAGGCGAACGACGTGACCAGGTACATGATCCCGATCTGCTTGTGGTCCGTCGTGCGGAACAACCGCAGCAGGTACGAACCCTTGACCGACTCGCGCGCGGGGTACGGGCGCGTCGCGATCGGCTTGGGGGCTACGGCCGTCACTCCTGCCTCCAACACTGAAACCTTGTGGTGGTCATCGTCGCGCCACCGGGGCTCGGAAGACCCGATCCGGCGGCTTAGGGGGATCGTAGCCCTCGCTACCGACAGTCGCGCGCACCGGCTGGCAAGATCGGGGCGTGGCCGACGACTACACCCGCGCGGCGGTGCGCGCGGCCCTCGCCGTGACCGCCCGGCTGGGTCTGCCCGCCCACGATCCCGAAGTGCTCCACGAACGGTCGAACGTGCTGGTGAGGCTGGGTCCGCTGGTCGCCAGGGTGCCGGCCACGACCCGGCTGCTCCGCCCGGAACCGGCGGCCTGGCTGGCGCGGGACGTGGCGCTTTCCAGGTTCCTCACCGAACGTGGTGTGCTCGTCGTCTCACCCACCACGGATCCCCCGGCCGGCCCGCATTTCGCGGACGGTCTGCCGGTCACGCTCTGGCACCACACCCCGCACGATCCGGACCACCGGTACGCGCCGGACGTCGTCGCGCGCTCCCTCGCCGACGTGCACGCGGCCCTGCTCGAATACCCGGGTGAACTGCCCCGCCGCGGGCCTCTTTCCGAGCTCGAGGGACTCCTCGGGCGGTTCGGTCTCGACCCCCGCTTGCATGCGGAAGCCGCCCGGATCGAAGCCGCCTTGCCGGACGGCCCGGTCCGGCCGCTGCACGGCGACGCCCACCCCGGCAACCTGATCGCGACGGCGGCCGGGCCCTGCTGGCTGGACTTCGAGGACACCTGGCTGGGGCCGCTCGCCTGGGACCTCGGCATCCTGGCGCGGCAGGGCGGCCCGGAGTACCTGGCCGCCTACCCCGGTTCCGTGCCCGAGGACGCCCTTCGCGCGTGCACGCAGTTGCGAGAACTCTTCGCCGTCGCCTGGCGCTTCGTCATCGCCCAGCGGTTCCCGCACCGGCTCCCCGAAGCCCGCTCCGCGCTCGCCGCTTATTTCTCGTGAGTCGCGGGGTACCAGGACAGGATCGCCTCGACCACGCCCGCGGGGTCTTCGAGCGGGGTCAGGTGGCCGGCGTCCGGCAGCACGACGAGCGTCGCGCCGTCCATGACCTCGACGATTTCACTCGCCGAGGCGACCGGGGTGATCGGATCTTCCTCCCCCACGATGACCAGCGCCGGGATTTCCGCGTTCCGCAGCAGGTCCAGGGAGTCGGGCCGGGTGCCCAGGGCGAGCGCCGTCCAGGAGATCCCGGCGGGTGGCTGCGATTCGATGATCTCCCGGACCGTCTCGACGAGTTCGGGACGCTGCTCCCGCGTCGACGCGGCCAGCAGGTTGGGCAGGTTCGCCTCGGCGAGCCAGGTCTCGGTGCCTTCGCTCTCGACGCGGGCCGCGACGTCCAGCCGCGTCTGCGCGGCCTCGGGCGTGTCGGGCGTGGCCTTGGTGTCGATGAGCACGAGCCCGCCGATCCGCTCCGGCGCGAGCCGCAGGACCGCCATGGCGAGGTAGCCGCCCATCGAGCAGCCGCCGAGCACGACGCGGTCGAGGTCCAGCCGGTCGAGCAGGGCGACGACATCACGGGCGGCGTCTTCGAGGCTCGGTTCGCGGTCGGTCTCCGGCAGCGGCGAGCGGCCGAGCCCGCGCTGGTCCGGGGTGATCACCCGAAGGTGTGAAGCGAGGGGCTCGCGCACCGCGTTCCACATGCGGGAATCCAGGGGAAAGGCGTGGAGGAGGACCAGCGGCAATTCGGTCATGCGCGTTATTTTGTCGGACCCCCTCGCTAGCTTCGCCGATGTGTTCACCGACATCGAAACCGACCGGCTCCGGCTGCGGCCGCTCCAAGAGGCGGACAGGCAGGCGATGGTCGACATCCACACCGACCCGCGCACCAACCGCTTCCACCCCGACCCACCCGACGTCCCGCGCGCGTCGGCGATGTTCTCGGGCTGGCTGGCGCACTGGGCCGAGCACGGCTTCGGCTACCCCGCGGTCCTCGAGCGCGGCGGCTCGGAGGTGCTCGGCATGTGCGGCGTCCGGCTGCGGGAGTTCCATGGAGAGAAGGTGCTCAACCTCGGCTACCGGTTCCGGCCGTCGGCGTGGGGCAAGGGGTACGCGGTGGAGGCGGGGCGGGCGGTCCTGGAGTGGTGCGCCCGCGAGCTGCCGTCCGTGCCAGTGCTGGCGAGCGTGAGCATCGCGAACAAGCCCTCGCTGCGGGTGGCCGAGCGCCTCGGCTTCACGCAGTACACGGAGGAGCAGTACGAGGGCGCGATGTCGAGGCACTACCGGCGCTGATCGCCGGCCGATGTTTGACAACTCCAGAGCGAACTCACCGGCGGCGCTGCGGCCGCCGCCGGGCCCGGGCTTCCCAGCAGGCCCGGTGCCAGTGCCGGCGGTCGGCGACCGACCCGGTCTCGTCGGCTGGCCAGACGACGAGGTGCGGAGTCCCCGGCCGGATCTCGTGGTCACAGCCGGGACAGCGGTAGACCTTGGTGGCCTGGCTCCCGGGCACGGTCCGCACGAGCCAGTCCCCGTCCACCCCGGCCTCGGCCCGCGCCCACCCGGTGGCGGCCCCGAGGTCGCGTTCGGGCGGCCCGCCCTCCGAACGGCGGCCGGGGCGGTTACGTCGTGGCACGCCCAAACGTTAACCGCCACCCCCGCCCTCCCGCCCAGCACCCGAGTCGACCCCCCAATCACGCGAGTCGACTCTCCAATCACGCGAGTCGACCCTCCAATCACGCGAGTCGACCCTCCAATCACGCGAGTCGACCCTCCAATCACGTGTGATGACCCTCCGATCACGAGTGATGCCCGCTCAATCACCCGTGATGCCTCCCCGAGCACGGGGAGACGCCCCGGCGGCGCGCGATGCTCACGCCGCCCGCTCCGTCACCCCGCCGCCGGCGCCCAACCGGTGCAGGATCGCGTCGTGGGCAAGGCCGTCCCAGCCGAGGCGGCCGAGGGTCCGGCCGGTCCGGCGGTAGTCCTCGCCGCCGACCACGGACATGATCGTGATCGCCGCGTCGACCATCGGCGTGGCGACGCCGGCGCAGCGCGCGAGCGCCTGCAGCGGCACCAGCGTGGAGCGGATGTCCTCGGTGAGGAACCGGTGGTCGAGACTGGTCGGCGCGGCGATCGTCCGGTACGGCTGCACCGTCCGCAACGCGTCGAGCAACGTCGTGGCCGGGCAGCCGTAGTAGCGATCGAGGACCTCGGTCATGGGCAGCAGCCGGGCGCCGTAGGCGGCCGCGACGGCGGCGAACTCGGCCTCGGTGCGTTCGAGCAGGGCGATCGTCCGCGCCGAGACACCCTCGACGTAAAAAAGCAGCTCCTCGGCACGGTCGATGGTGCCAAGGTTGGCCAGGGCGATCGGCACGTGCGCGACCGCGCCGAAGTCGTGCAGGCCGCGCTCCAACGGGTTGCGCGCGATCTCCAGCATCGGGAACCACTCGCGCAGCAGTCCGGCGCGCCGGGCGACGGCGGCCTCGCTGCTGCCGGAAATGAGGTTCCAGCCCTTGGCGCCCAGCACGGTGACACCCTCGGTCCCGGACGGTCGCGCGGCGAACAGCGCATCGGTCTCCACGACGTCGATGCCCGGCGCCCCGGCGGCGGCCAGTGCGCAGGCGAACTCGACGCTCCCGCAGAGCTTGCTGGAGAACAGCGCCACCACCTGCCCCGGCCGCAGGTGCGGTGCCAGCCGGGCGGCGACCTCCGGGTAGGCGGTGGTCACAGTGGCGACCAGGACGACGGCCCGCGCACCCAGCCCGGCCGGGTCCGTGGTCACCTCCCGGAGCGGGAACCGCCCGTCGAGCACCCCGTGCGCGACGATCTCCCGGCGGCGCGCGATCTCCCCGACGGCCTCGAGATCCCGCGTGTAGAGGTGCACGGGCAGCTCCCGCGCGGCGAGGTACGCGGCCACGGCCCGTCCCTCGCCGCCCGCCCCGACGACCCCGATCCCGTCCAGCACGCTCATTCCGCCCACTCCCGTCAGCCCGGTACGCAGTGGACAGGTCGGCACCGGCAAGGCGAAAGTTCCCGCGCGTGCAAGTTCCCGAAAAACCGCTGCGCCTTACCCCTGGGCCAGCGCCAGCGGCACCAGCTGCTCGGCTTCGGTGAGCGACCCGTGCTGCCCGACCAGCGACGTCTCCACGGCCTCCGCGAGCCCCCGCACCATCCCGAACCGGTCCCGGGCCGCGGCGACGACGTCGCCGATGCGCGGCAGCACCCGGTCGCTCACGGTGTGCCCGAACCAGCCCGCCGCGACAGCCTCCTCGCGCGAGCGCACCCAGGCCCGCTCGCCCAGCACCTCCCGCCAGGCCGCGAGGACGTCCGCGGCCGCGCCCGGCTCGGTGTAGACGTGCCGGGCCCGGACCTCGCCCCCGAACGTCCGGACGCCGGCCAGCAGCTCCGGGGCGTCTTCGAGGTCGAGCTTGTCGTCGACGGTCACCATCCCGTGGTCGGCCACCACCGCGAGCAGCGCGCCGGACGGCAGACCGTCCACAAGGGACTCGACGAGCCGGTCGATCTGCCGCAGCTGCATCCGCCAGGCGGTCGAACCGGGGCCGTAGACGTGCCCCAGCAGGTCGAGTTCACTGTGGTAGGCGTAGCAGAACGCGCGCCCGTCGAGCACCGACAACGTCCTCGCGGCGAGGTCGCCCAGCGCGTGGACCCCGGCGTACCGGGCCCCGCTCTGGGTGGCCAGGGTCAAGGCCGTGTCGCGGAACTGGGCGGAAGACACCACGGCGGCGTCGATGCCCGCCGCGGCGGCGCGCTCGAACGTCGTCGGCAGCGGCTGCACCTCGCGGGGCGGGAGGGCGCCACGCAGATCGCTGCCGTCTTCGTGGCTGCACCAGCGCAACGCGTTGAGCACGCCGGTGCCGGGCATTTCGAAGGTGTAGCCGACCATCCCGTGCTCGCCCGACGCGAGCCCGGTGCCGATCGCGGCGACCCCGGCGGCCGTCGTCGACGGGAAGCCCACGCGCAGCGATTCGCGGGCGAGCTCGGTCAGCACCGGGGCGTCCGCCGCGTGCTCGGCGAGCAGCTCCCAGCCGAGCCCGTCGACGAGCAGCACGCCGGCGCTGCGTGCCTCCGGCAAGGCCAGTGAGTTCCCGCAGCCGGGCACCCCGAGCGCGGCGAGCAGGGACGGGACGACCTGGCCGAGGTGCGGGACGTCGGCGAGCGAGGGCGGCTGCACGCGCCCAGCTTCCCATCCCCGGGCGCCACCGGCGATAATCGCGGCATGCCGACCTACGCCTACCGCTGCCGCGAGTGCACCGAGACGTTCGAGCTCCTGCGCCCGATGAGCGAATCCGGCGCGCCGGCGAGCTGCCCGGAGGGCCACGCCGACACCGTCAAGCTGCTCACCACGGTCGCCCTCACCGGGTCCGCGAGCGGTCCCGCGGCCCCGGCCGGCGGTGGCGGTGGCTGCTGCGGCGGCGGTTGCTGCGGCTAACGCGCCTTCAGCGCCTGCTCCAGGTCGGCCCACAGGTCCTCGACGTCTTCGAGGCCGGCGGACAGCCGGATCAGCTGGTCGGACACCCCGGCGCCGTGGCGGTCGCCCTCGTCGACGATCCGGTGGCTGATCGAGCCCGGGTGCTGGATCAGCGTGTCGACGCTGCCCAGGCTGACGGCCGGCGTGATCAGCCGGACGGCCCCGATCAGGGCGTGCGGGTCGCCCTCGACCTCGAACGCCACCAGCGGGCCGCCGATCCGCGGGTAGTGGACGGCGGTCACGGCCGAGTGTTCGCCGAGCCGTGCCGCCAGGGTCGCCGCCGTCGCGGACGCCGCGCCGACCCGCAGCGGCAGCGTGGAAAGCCCGCGCAGCAACAGGTATCCGGCAAGCGGGTGCAGCACACCGCCGGTGGCGAAGCGGATCTGGCGCAGCCGGGCGGCCTCCTCGGCGTCGCACGCGACGATCCCGCCCATCACGTCGCCGTGGCCGCCGAGGAACTTCGTCGCGCTGTGCAGCACGATCCGCGCGCCGTGGCGGCCCGGGCGCTGGAGCACCGGGGTCGCGAACGTGTTGTCCACCAGGAGCGGCACCTCCCCGCAGGCACGAGCCAGCTCCGCGATGTCGGCCTCGGCCAGGGTCGGGTTCGCCGGCGTCTCGACGAACACCAGCCCGGTGTCGGGCCGCAGCGCGGCGGCGACGGCATCGGGCGCGGCCCAGGTGACCTCCGTGCCGAGCAGCCCGGACTCGAGCAGGTGGTCGCTGCAGCCGTACAGCGGGCGCACCGCGACGACGTGCCGTTTCCCCCGCGCCACCGCGGAAAGCAGGCAGGCCGAGACGGCGGCCATGCCGCTGGCGAACGCGACCCCGTGGTCGAAGCCTTCGAGCTCGGCGAGCGCCCGCTCGAACCGTTCTACGGTCGGGTTGCCCACCCGGCCGTAGATCGGCGGGCCGTCGAGTTCGGCGCCGGCGGCGAAGGCGTCGATCCGGGCGGCTTCGGCGGCACTGTCGCGGGACGGGTAGGTCGTGGACAGGTCGAGCGGAGCGGCGTGCACGCCGAGGTCCGTGAGATCGTCACGGCCGGCGTGGACGGCTCGCGTGCGCAGCGAGGAGGTCATGGCTGCATGGTCGGGCTTTCGCCGGACCAGGAGCAACAGTCTCGGATATCATTCGGCGATGTCCGCTTCCGTCGAACTGAGTCCGGTCGATCTCGAAATCCTGCGCCTCCTGCAGAACGATGCCCGGATCACCAACAAGGACCTGGCGGCCGCGGTCGGCATCGCGCCGTCGACGTGCCTGGACCGCGTCGCCCGCCTGCGAGACACCGGTGTGATCACCGGGCAGCACGCGTCGGTCGACGCGGCGAAGCTGGGCCGGCCACTGGAGGCGTTCCTGTTCGTCCAGGTCCGCCCGCACCGGCGGCTGCTGGTGGACCCGTTCATCGAGCACCTGCTCTCGCTGCCGGAGGTGCGCGCGGTCTACCACCTGACCGGCCCGGACGACTTCCTCGCGCACGTCGCGACCGGCTCCGCCGGGGAGCTGCAGCGGCTGGTCCTCGACGAGCTGACCGCGCGGGACGAGGTCGCGCGCGTCCACACCAACCTGGTGTTCCAGCACTGGAGCGGCGGCCCGCTGCTGCCGCCGGGGGCCTGAGCTCAGAACGTCTCGAGCCAGCGGCGTGTCTCGCGCGGCGACGTCAGCCGGACGACGGCCGGGCCGGGTGGCTCGGCGGCCCACGCCCGGATGTGGTCCCGCTTGCGCGCGAACGACGTGAAGTGCCAGCGGATGATCGAGTCCGCGGAGAACATCTGGCGGAACGATTCGACGTTGCCGTTGCAGATCCGCCGGCGGGTCACCGCCCGCACGAACGTCCGGCGCACCAGGCGGCTCAGCGAAAGCCAGCGCGGGTAGTCGAGGCCCACGATCAGCTGAGTGCGCGGCAGGACGATGTCCTGCCACTTGCTGTAGACGGCGTCGAGGACCCAGCGCTCCCCCGCGCACACCTCGGCGACCCGGCGGCGCTGTTCCTCGTCGGGGGTGCCGATCCAGCCCGGCTGCCAGCCGATGTCGTCCGCGGCGTGGTAGGGCAGGCCGGTGCGCTCGGCGATCCGGGCCGCGAGCGTCGACTTGCCCGAGCCGGTCACCCCGACGACGACGATGCGGTCAGGCCTCGAGGTCACGGGCGGGCTCCCGTGGTGCGTGGTAGGGCAGGGTCTGGCTGTAGACGAGGTTCGTGGTCGTGCTGCCGAACTGGCACAGCTCGTCCACCGTGCGCTCGAGGTGAGCCATGGAGGCCGCGGCGATCTTGAGCGTGTAGCAGTCGTCGCCGGTGGTGCGCAGGCATTCGAGGATCTCCGAGCGCTCGGCGAGCAGCTTGTGCAACGGCTCGTGCCGGCTGCCCGGGTACTTGAGCCGGACCACGGCGAGCACCGGGTAGCCGACCTTGCCGAGGTCGATTTCCGCGCGGTAGCCGCTGATCACGCCGGCGGTCTCGAGCCGCCGGAGCCGTTCGGTTGCCGCGGACGCGCTGAGGTTCACCCGGCGGCCGAGCTCAGTGAGTGGCAGCCGGGCGTCGCGCTGGAGCTCGGTCAGGATGGCCCAGTCCGTCGGATCGAGACTCTCGGTCATTCCTCGAACATACCGTGGGATCCACGGCCGACCGGGCCGAACGCCGTGGACAATCCCTTCCGGATTCGGGCAAAACGTCGATAGCCTTTCCCGGTGAAGATCGGCGTGAACGTCCCCAATTTCGGGCCCGGCACGAACCCGGGCGTCCTGCGCGCCTGGGCGCAGACGGTGGAAGGCCTCGGCTACGACCTGCTGATGGTGTCCGACCACATCGCCATCACGCCGGACGTCGCCGGGCAGTACCCAGCGCCGTTCTACGAGCCGTTCACGACGTTGTCGTGGCTGGCCGGGGTGACGCAGCGGGTGCGGCTGGGCACCACGGTGCTCGTGGTGCCGTACCGGCATCCCCTGCTGGTGGCGCGGATGGCGGCGAACCTCGACGAGCTCAGCGGCGGCGGACGGCTCGTGCTCGGCGCCGGGATCGGCTGGGCGAAGCAGGAGTTCGACGCGCTGGGCGTGCCGTTCGAGCAGCGCGGCAAGCTCACCAGCGAATACCTGCGCACGATCCGCGCCGCGTGGGCCGAGCGCGCCGACTACCGCGTGGGGCCGATCCCGCTGTGGCTCGGCGGGCACAGCGACGCCGGGCTGCGCCGGGCGGTGGAACTCGGCGACGCTTGGCACCCGCTGCGGCTGACGCCGGCCGGGTTCCGGGAAACGCTGGGGCGCCTGGAAAAGCTGGCCGGCGACCGGCCGGTGCCTGCCTTCGCGCCGCGGATCCTGTTGCGGCTGACGGCGGCACCGGTGACCGTCCCGGAGCGGCTTGCCGGGCACGGCACCCTCGAGCAGGTCATCGACGATCTGACGCAGTTGCGAGCGCTGGGTGCGGACACCGTCGTGCTCGACCCGTTCGATTCGGACCCGGCCGAAACGCTGCGCCCGGAGGTGGCGTGGCGAGACCTCGCGGCAGTGGCCGCGTCCTGGAAGGAGAACCGGTGAAGGACACCGAAGAAACCCTGCTGCGGCGGGCGATCGAGCTCGCCCGTGAAGCGCGCGAGGAACACGGCAACCCGCCGTTCGGCTCCCTGCTGGCCGACGCCGACGGGAACATCCTGGCCGAAGACCGCAACACCTCGCTGACCGACAACGACATCACGGCCCACCCGGAACTGAAACTGGCCCGCTGGGCGGCGCAGAACCTGGCCCCGGAAGCCGCGGCGGCCACGACGATGTTCACCAGCACGCAGCCGTGCGGAATGTGCACCGGGGCGATCGAGCGGTCCGGCCTCGGCCGCGTCGTCTACGCGCTGTCGACGGAACAGTTCCTCACCCTGCGCCCGCCGCTCACCTGGGGCGAGCACAAGTTGGAGGGCCCGGCGCTGTTCGACGAGGCACGCGTGCCGGTCGAGGGCTATTACCGGTGACGAGTTACCGGGTGCGCCCGGTGGCGCGCATCGAGTCGCCCCTGACGGACCGCTCGACGGCCCCGAAGCAGGGCGACGAGGGCGCGCCGCCGTCCCGGGTGGTGTTCGAGCCGGAGTTCGCCCCGGCGGCGGCCGACCTCCGGCCCGGCGATCGCCTGGTCCTCCTGACGTGGCTGCACGAAGCGGACCGCGACGTCCAGGCGGTCCACCCGCGCGGCGACCGGGACCGCCCGAGCACCGGGGTGTTCTCGACGCGCTCACCGGACCGCCCGAACCCGATCGGCCTCCACCCGGTCACGGTGACGACGGTCGAAGGCGCCACGCTGACGGTCGCGGGTCTGGAAGCCATCGACGGCACCCCGGTGCTCGACGTGAAACCCGTCCTCGGCGAGGTGGCCGGGCGCTGAGCCGGACGATCACGATCCGGGCTCCGGGGTAACGACCACCGTTGCCCGGGCGACCTCCTCTTCGTGCGATCGGAGCAATGCCGAGCGCCAAACGGAGGAGCCGCGATGACCAGCGCATTCGAGCCCGCTCTGCCCGACCCGTGGCTGCCACCGCAGCCCCTGCCACCGGTGCGCACCAGGACGAACCTCTGGCACCTGTTCTTCGCGGGTGTGGCGGGCGCAGCTCTGGTGGGTTCCTTGTGGGTCGGCCTGGATCTGGCCCACTCGGGCTCGCCGACCGCGCCGACCGGCGGCCCGGGAACGGCGTTCGACCTCCGTGGCACGTTCACGCTGTACAGCAGCGGGTACGGCTACAGCGCGTGCGGCGGCTCCGGCGGCTACTCGGACATCACCACGGGGACGGCGGTCACCGTCTACAACGCAGCGGGAACCGTGCTCTCCCAAGGCGCGCTCGGAACCGGACGTCCGGAAGGTACCGGCACTTGCATTTTCTCACTCGCCGCACCGAAGGTGCCGGCGGGCGAGAAGTTCTACCTCGTCGAGGTGTCCCACCGGGGCCGGATCATGGTGCAGCCCGAAGACGCCCGGACCGGGAAGGTCGCACTCAGCCTCGGGCACTGATCAGTAGTCCTTGAAGCCTTTCCCGGTCTTCCGGCCCAGCCGCCCCGCGGTCACGAGGTGCTCCAGCAATGGCGCCGGCGCGAAGCCCTCCTCGCGGAACTCGTTGTACAGCGTCCGCTGGATGGCCAGGGAGACGTCGAGGCCGACGACGTCCAGCAGTTCGAACGGGCCCATCGGCAGGCCGCAGCCGACCTTCATGGCCGTGTCGATGTCGTTCGCCCCCGCGTAGTGGGCCTCCAGCATCTTCACCGCGTCGTTCAAGTACGGGAACAGCAACGCGTTGACGATGAAGCCCGCGCGGTCGCCGCAGTGCACTGCGTGCTTGCCCACCGCGGCGCAGACCGCGCTCGCCGTCGCCACCACGTCCGGGGCGGTCGCGATCGTCGACACCACTTCGACCAGCTTCATCACCGGGGCCGGGTTGAAGAAGTGGAGACCGACCACGTCGGACGGCCGGGAGGTCGCGGCCGCGCACTCGATCACCGGCAGCGAAGATGTCGTCGTCGCCAGCACCGCGCCGGGGCGGACCACCTCGTCGAGCGCGGCGAACACCGCCTGCTTGACCGACAGTTCCTCGGCCACCGCCTCGATGACCAGGTCGACGTCGGCCAGGTCCTCGAAGTCGGTGACCGGGGTGATCCGGACCAGCGCCGCCGCAGCGTCCTCTTCGGACAGTTTGCCCCTGACCACGGCCTTGTCGAGCGACTTCTTCACGCGAGCCACCGACGCCTGGGCCTTCTCCAGGCTCCGGGCGCGCAGCACGACGTCGAGGCCGCGTTTGGCGAACACCTCCGCGATGCCGGTGGCCATCGTGCCCGTCCCGACCACGCCGACTCGCGCCACCGGGCGCGGCGGGACAGAATCCACTGTGGACACCGCACCGGCGGCGACCACGTTGGGCGAGTCCGGGGCGTCGTAGGTGTAGAAGCCCCGGCCGGTCTTGCGGCCCAGCAGGCCCGCCGTGATCATCTGCTTGAGCAGTGGCGCGGGCGCGTGCAGGCGGTTGCGGGACTGGTGGTACATCGTGTCGAGGATTTCGTTCGCGGTGTCCAGCCCGATCAGGTCGAGCAGCGCGAGCGGGCCCATCGGGTAGCCGCAGCCGAAGCGCATCGCCGCGTCGAGGTCCTCGCGCGTGGCGTAACGCTGCTCGTACATCCGGACCGCGTGGTTGAGGTAGCCGAACAACAGGGCGTTGGCGATGAAGCCGGCCCGGTCGCCGATCACCACCGGCACCTTGCCGAGCCGCTCGGCGAACTCGACGACTTCGGCGACCACGTCGGGCTCGGTCACCACCGTCTTGACGATCTCGACGAGCTTCTGCACCGGCGCCGGGTTGAAGAAGTGCATGCCGACGACCTTGCCGGGCCGCGCGGTGTGCACGCCGATCTCGGTGATCGACAGGGACGACGTGTTGGACGCGAAGACCACCTCGGGCCTGGTGATCTTGTCCAGCTCCGCGAGGACGTCGGCCTTCAGCTCGAGGCTCTCCGGGATCGCCTCGATCACCAGGTCCACTTCGGACAGGTCCGACAGGGACGTGCTGTAGCGGATCCGGCCCAGCAGCGCCTCGCGCCCGGGGGCATCCAGCTTGCCGCCGGAGAGCGCCCGTTCGGTGGAGTGCTCGAGGTGGCCGCGGCCGCGGGCGACGCCGGCTTCGTCGAGCTCGACCGTGACGACGTCGAGCCCGCTGCGCGCGAGCACTTCGGCGATGCCGGCCCCCATGGTGCCCAGGCCGACCACACCGACCGTCGAGATTTCCCGCGCCATCGAGGCCTCCAGAGATGTTACTCGCCGGTAATTGGCCTCGATACTGCCACGGGCACCACCGGAAGCCCAGACGGAATCGAGTCAGTACCGCTCAAGTCACCCGGTCGGCGAGGCCGGCTTCACTCGCCGAAATTGCCGTCCACCAGCTCCTTCGCCTTCTCCAGCGCGGCGGAAGCCTGTGGGCCGCGCGCCCGCACCCGGATCCGGTCGCCCTGGCGCGCGCCGAGCGACATCAGGGCCAGGACGCTGTGGCCGTCGGCTTCCTGATCACCGAGCCGCACCGTCACCTCGGCGTCGAACTCGCTGAGCGTGCGCACCAGCACCGCGGCGGGCCGGGCGTGCAACCCGACCTTGTTGTGCAGCTCCAGTTCGACCTCGGCGGCGTCGGCCGGGGCCTCGGCGGGCGCCAGGTCCTCGGGGATACCGGCCGACGCGGCGGCTTCGGCCACCGCCGTGCGATCCTGCCCGGCCTGCGCGGCGACCGCGGCCGCGATCGCGCCCTCGACCAGCGGGCCGTCCGCGACGATCGCGGCCGACGGGTCGGCCAGCGATTCGACGGCGAGCTCGGCCGTCATCTGGGCGCTGCCCAGGTCGTAGAGCAGCACGACGCCGTCGCCGGAGTCGGCGCGCTGGGTGGCGGCGACGACCTCGTCGTAGTCCGTGCCGATCGAGCCGTCGGAGAGGCCCCCGGCCGGACGGATGGTGACGTCCGGCGCCATCTGGGCGGCCAGCTCGGCCAGGCCTTCGGCCAGCTTCGCACTGTGCGACACGAGCACGATTCCCACGCTCACCGGGCAGCCTCCGCGAACGCCCGCAGGAGCAGCGCCGAAGACCGCGCGCCGGGATCCAGGTGCCCCACGGCCCGCTCGCCGAGGTAGGACGCCCGGCCCTTCCGCGGCACCAGGTCCACAGTGGACTCCGCGCCGGTGTCGGCCGCGTCGGCCGCCGCGGTCAGCACCGCGGCGACGTCCCCGCCGTCCCCGGCCGCCTTCTCCGCGGCCGCCACCGCGGGGATCAGGGCGTCGACCATGGTCGCGTCGCCGCCCACCGCCTTGCCGCGGGCCTGGACGCCTTCGAGGCCGGCGCGCAGCGCGTCCAGCAGCGCCGGGACGTCCAGGGTGTCGACAGCGCCCAGCTTGGCCGAGGCACGCAGGAAAGCCGTGCCGTACAACGGGCCCGCGGCTCCGCCGACCTTGGAGATCAGCGTCGTCGCGACGAGCTTCAGCACCCCGCCGGGGGTGTCCGGCGGAGCCGCGTCGAGCGCCGCCACGACGGCCGTGAAGCCGCGGTTGAGGTTCTCGCCGTGGTCGCCGTCGCCGATCGCACGGTCGAGGTCGATCAGTTCCACGCGGTGCTCGGCGACCACCGCCGCGGCGGCGCGCACGGCCGCCGCGACCCCCTCGGCCGGGCAGGCCATCAGAGCCCCCACCGCAGGGCTGCGGTGTTGACCGGGGCGTCCCACAGCTCGGTCAGCTCGTCGTCCAGTTTGAGCAACGTCAGACTCATCCCCTGCATCTCGAGGCTGGTGATGTACGGGCCGACCAGCCGACGCTCGACCACGATCCCACGGTCGGCCAGCAGCCGCTCGGCGATGCCGTGGGCCAGGTAGAGCTCGACGAGCGGGGTGCCGCCCATGGAGTTGGTGAACAGCAGAACGCGGTCGCCGGATTCGAAGGGCAGGTCCGAGACAACGGCCTCGACCATCCGCGCCACCAGGGCGTCGGCCGGTTCGAGCGGGGTCCGCTCGCGGCCGGGCTCGCCGTGGATGCCGATGCCGAACTCGATCTCGTCGTCGTCGAGGTCGAAGCTGGGGGTGCCGGCGTGCGGCACGGTCGGCGCGGTGAGCGCGACGCCGATCGACCGGACCTGGCCGATCACCTTCTGTGCCAGCGCGGTGACGGCGTCGAGCGAGTCGCCGCGCTCGGCGGCGGCGCCGGTGATCTTCTCCAGCAGCACCGTGCCGCCGACCCCGCGGCGGCCCGCGGTGTAGGTCGAGTCCTTGACCGCGACGTCGTCGTCGATCACGACGCTGCGCACCTCGAGACCCTCGGCGGCGGCCAGCTCGGCGGCCGTCTCGAAGTTCAGCACGTCGCCGGTGTAGTTCTTCACGATGAGCAGCGCGCCCGCTTCGCCGGTGGTCGCGGTGACGGCGGCCTGCACCGCGTCCGGCGTCGGCGAGGTGAACACCGCGCCGGGTACCGCCGCGGCGAGCATGCCGTGGCCGACGAAGCCGCCGTGCAGCGGCTCGTGCCCGGACCCGCCGCCGGAGATGACGGCGACCTTGCCCGCGACCGGCGCGTCGGCTCTGATCACGACGTCCGGGTCGTACTGGACGCGGAGGATGTCGGCGTGTGCGGCGGCGAGCCCCCGCAGCGACTCGGCGACCACGTTCGCCGGATCGTTGATGATCTTCTTCACGGCAGCCTCCGGCACATCGGCGGGTGGGGTTCCCTTCCTACCTCTCCGCGCGGCCCGCCGCCAGATCAGGGTTTGGGGAGCTTGGTGACCACGTTCTTCGCGACGGTCACCGCCTTGCCGCACGGATCGGCGTCATTGTCGGCATAGCCCTGGTAGTCCACCTGGGCCAGTTCGACGTCGTCGCCCTGCCACGGCCGGTGCTGCCACTCGACCTTGCACCGCGCCGAACCCCCTGTCGCCTGCTTCTGGAAGCCGGTCACGCCGTTGCCGAGGTCCACCTTGGAGTAACCGTCGCCGACGAGCGGGGGCAGGCCCGGCAGGAACCGGACCGTCGCCGTCGGGCCCCGGTCCTTCCACTCGCACGAGTGCAGGCCCGAGGGCGCGGGCTTCGCGGCCGGCACGGCGGCGGTCACCACCGCCGGATCGGCCATCGCGCACGGATCGGCGGTCAGCACGGTGCCCGCGGGCGTCGGGTACTTCTCCGGCGAGTCGTGCAGCTTCTGGACGACGGCCGCGGCGAACGTCTGCCCGGGACGGCAGGGGTCGCCGGGGTAGCCGACCGACACCGCGAGCGCCATGTCCGGGTTCAGCGCCGTCATCACGGCGACGGTGCAGTCCGTGTCGCCGGTCTTGTCGACGCGCAGCGGCAGCCCGCTCACCACCCCGGTCGTCTTGTCCGTCCGCGGCACCACGGTGCTGCCGATCTCGAGTTCGAGCCGGATCTCCTTGCCGCCGGGGTCCTTCACCTTGTTGCTGCAGGTGTCGAAGGCGATGGACGACGGCGACGGGTCGTCCTCGACCGTGCCGAGGCCCAGCGCGCCGAGGGCGTCCTTGGTCAGGAACTGGCACGGCTGGATCGTGCGGAGCACGCCCGCCGCCACGGCGGCGTCGGTGATCGGGCCGTCGGCGACCTGGCCGGCGCCGGCCGCGGCGGGCACCGTCGTCCGGGCGAAGTTGGACTTGCCGAGGTCCGGCCCGCACGCCGTCAGCGGCAGCGCGAGTGCGGTGACCAGCAGGAACAGCTTCGGGAGACGGCGGCGCCGAGCGTCTGGGAACACGCGATGCACGGTAGCGGCACCCTCGCGCCGCTGTCCGGACAACCCGGCTATTCGCCCGCCACCGTCGGTGTGTCGCCCGTCTCGGCCTCGGGGTCGGCCGGCACGACGAGCGGGCGCACCAGGGCCCAGGTGACGAACAGCGCCGCGACCACCAGCATGCCGATGCCGGCCCACAGGTTGATGTTGACGCCGGCGGCCTTCTCGATCTCCGCGTCGGTGGTGAAGCCGATGCCCATGACCGTGAGGATGACGCCGTAGACGCCGATCAGCAGGGCGATGATCAGCCGGATGTCGAAGGCGCCTGCCTTGTGCGCGCGCGGCTGCGACTCGGTAGCCATTCCGACCTCCTAGAAGATGATGTTCAGGGCGATGGTCAGGACGAGCACGATGCCCGCGAGCAGGCCCGGCTTGCGGTACCAGCCCGCGTTCTCGCCGGTCGAGTCGTGCTGCCGGGTCTCCTTCGGCGTCAGCGAGTAGACGAGGCCGACCAGCTCCTCGTCCGGCTTCGGCTTGGTCGCCAGCGAGACGGCGACGCTCACCACGATGTCGACGACGAACGCGGTCCCGGCGGCGACGAAGCTGATGCCCTGGCCGGTGAGGCCCAGCACCCCGGCCTGCGAGAGGCCCCAGACGGTGATCGCGGACAGGGTGCCGAACACCAGGCCGCTCCAGCCGGCGTGCGGGGTCATCCGCTTCCAGAACATGCCCAGGATGAACGTCGCGAACAGCGGCGCGTTGAAGAAGGAGAACAGGTCCTGCAGGTAGTTCAGGATGTTGCCCGAGTTCGACGCGATGAAGGCGGTGCCGATCGCGAGGATCGTGCCGGCCGAGGTCACCACGCGGCCCAGGTTCAGGTAGTAGTGGTCCGGCTTGTCCTTCTTCACGTACGTCTGCCAGATGTCGTACGTGAAGACGGTGTTGAACGAGCTCAGGTTCGCCGCCATGCCGGCCATGAACGAGGCCAGCAGACCGGCGATGGCGATGCCGAGCATGCCGTTCGGCAGCAGGTCGCGCATCAGCAGCAGGAGCGCGTTGTTGAAGGTGACGCCGCTTTCGGCGGTGCCGCCGTCGAGCAGGACCTGCTTGTCCTTGACGTACTCGGACACGGTGACCGCGGCGATCATGCCCGGGATGATCACGATGAACGGGACGAACATCTTCGGGAACGCACCGATGATCGGGGTGCGCCGCGCGGCCGACATGCTCTTCGACGCCATCGCGCGCTGGACCTCGACGAAGTTCGTCGTCCAGTAACCGAACGACAGCACGAAGCCGAGACCGAAGACGATGCCCAGCACCGAAAGCAGGCTGTTGCCGAAGCCGGTCAGGTTGTCACCGGGCCACGAGTGCAGCTGCGCGGTGCCACCCGGGCTGTTGGTCACCTTGTCGACCAGGCCCTGCCAGCCGCCGACCTTGACCAGGCCGATGATCGTCAGCGGCACCAGCGCGATGACGATGACGAAGAACTGCAGGACCTCGTTGTAGATCGCGGCGGACAGGCCGCCGAGCGCGGTGTAGGAGAGCACGATCGCGGCGGCGATGATGATCGACACCCACAGCGGCCAGCCCAGCAGCAGGTTCACCACGCTGGCCAGCAGGAAGAGGTTCGCGCCCGCGATCAGGATCTGGGCCGCGGCGAAGCTGACGCCGTTGACCAGGTGGGCCGGCTTGCCGAAGCGCCGCCGCATGAACTCCGGGACGCTGCGGACCTTGGAGCCGTAGTAGAAGGGCATCATCACGATGCCGAGGAACAGCATCGCCGGGATGGCGCCGATCCAGAAGTAGTGCACGGTCGGCAGGCCGTACTGGGCACCGTTGGCGGACATGCCCATCACCTCGACCGCGCCGAGGTTCGCCGAAATGAAGGCCAGGCCGGTGACCCAGGCGGGCAGCGACCGGCCCGACAGGAAGAAGTCGAGGCTGCTCGACACCTGCCGCCGCGCCAGGTACCCGATGCCGAGCACGAGCGCGAAGTAGAACGCCAACTCGATGTAGTCGATCGCGCTCGCGTCGAGTCGCAGGTTCGCATCGGCTAGGACGAGCACCCGACCCACCTCCGGCAGTACTTTCGGACAGGACAAGATCCGACAGGAATCACCAGTATTCCGTCGGATCCGGACAGTACTGCATGGATTCAGGGTCGGCACGCCGACAGGTCCACAATGGCCGGAGGGCGCGCCTCCCCTGGTCACCACCAGGGGAAACGCGCCCTCGTCCACGCGCCGCGGGAGCGGCTGGACTCACCGGTCGGTCGGTACCGCGATCTCGCCGTCCTCCTCGATCAGCTTGGCGAGCACCGCGTCGGGCAGGTAGGTCCGGTGCGGGAAGCCCGGGCCCCAGGAATTGAGGATCGGCACGGCGCCGAGCTCGTCGGCACGCGGGTTGGCGAGCACGGAATGCACGTCGTCGACCGACTTCGCCCAGCGGAACGCCTTGATGCCCTGCTTGGCTTCGGGCGTGTACTTCTCGCGGGTGTGCCAGTCGTTGTCGGCGTAGGACTCGTCCCACAGGACGTGGCCGGTGTCCTTGAGCACCTCGGCCGCGGCGCGGACCGACGTGCCGTTCTCGTCACCGGGGTTCGTCTCGGGCCACTCGTCGCGCTTCTTGGCCGAGTCCCAGAGCCAGCGAGCCGCGTACTCGCTGCCGTTGAAGATCGACATGCACCGCGACCAGCCGAAGCCGACGCAGGCGCCCTCGTGGCCCTGGTCGTAGAACGCGTACCAGGCGTCGGTGTCCGGGGTGCCACCCGGCTCGAGGCACACGCAGTGGCCGCCGCGGATGTGGCCGAGCTTCTTGACGCCGGCCCTCGCGATGAAGAACTCACCGGACTTCTCGTCCTGCTCCGGCTGGTCGAACGCCGAGTACCAGTTGACGCCGATCACGACCGGCGCCCGGGTGGGCCGGTCTTCATCGGCCAGCGCGCCGAGCGGATACCTTTCCACGTGCCGCCAGTCGTCCGGAATGAACCGGCCGAGGCGCGGGTCGACCGGGTCGGAACCGAGTGGGCGATAACGCATGACTTCCTCCTCCGTGCAGGCAAAAATGCGTACACGCCGGCCGGCTGGCATGCACACCCCGAGCTCGAAGGCGGACTGAAACGTTGGCACGACGAAGAAAAGACGGCCGAGCGCACCACCCTCCGGCACACCGGACACACCGGCGGAACCCCTCGAATCGAGTGTCGCACAACAACGTCGAATAAGATCCCGAGCTCACCCGAACAGCGCAGGAATCGCAGTGAAAAAGTTTCTTCTCACTGCGCGCCGACCTATCGGGTTAACGATTTGCTGGCGGAGTCACAATCAACGAATCAGATACGAGATTTTCGGCATCGATTCGGTATCGGCACCGAGATCCGCCCCTTCGGGCAACCCGGGGCCGATTTTTCAACGATACGCGGTCAGTCCGCCACCCGCCGGAACCGCGGTACGCGGCCGGCGGGCGTCTCGACGGTCTCGGTGAACATCGGTTCCGGGCGGACCCACAGCCCGCGCTCGCCGTAGAGCGCCCGGTACACCACGAGTTCCTCTTCGGTCTCGCTGTGCCGGGCGACGCCGACCACTTCGTACTCGCCGCCCTTGTAGTGGACGTAGCGACCGGGTTCCACGTCAGAACAGCCGGAACTCGTCGGACTCGATGCCGCGGAGTTCGTCGTAGTCCAGCGTCAGGCAGCGGATGCCGCGGTCCTCGGCCAGCGTGCGGGCCTGGGGCTTGATGATCTGGGCCGCGAACACGCCCTGCACCGGTGCCAGGAGCGGGTCGCGGTTGAGCAGCTCCAGGTAGCGCGTCAGCTGTTCGACGCCGTCGATTTCGCCGCGGCGCTTGATCTCGACCGCCACCGAGCCGCCGTCGGCGTCGCGGGCCATGATGTCGACCGGGCCGATCGCCGTGGGGAATTCGCGGCGGACCAGCGTGTAGCCGTCGCCGAGGGTCTTGATGTGCTCGGCCAGCAGTTCCTGCAGGTGCGCTTCGACGCCGTCCTTCTGCAGACCCGGTTCCGCGCCCAGGGCCTGGGAGTAGTCGTGGAAGATCTCCTCGATCGAGATCACCAGCTTCTCGCCCTGCTTGTTTTCCACGATCCAGATCTTGCCGTCCTCGATCAGCCAGCAGGGCGGGCTCATCCAGTTCAGCGGCTTGTACGCCCGGTCGTCGGAGTGGACCGACACCGAGCCGTCGGACTTCACGAGCAGCAACCGGGTAGCCATCGGCAGGTGGGCGGTGAGCCGGCCGGCGTAGTCGACCTGGCACCGCGCGATCACTAGACGCACCCGAGGAGGGTAGGACAGGGTCGGTGATACTGAGCGCGTGGACCCCATTCAGCGTGTCGCGTCCCGCGAGGTGTACCGGAACAACTGGATGACGGTGCGGGAGGACGAGATCCGCCGCTCCGACGGCTCGCCGGGCATCTACGGCGTGATCGACAAGCCGTCGTACGCGCTGGTCATCGCCCGGGACGGCGACCGGTTCCGGCTGGTCGAACAGTTCCGCTACCCGCTCGGCGAGCGGCGCTGGGAGTTCCCGCAGGGCACCGCGCCGGACCTCGCCGACGTGCCGCCGGCCGAACTCGCCGTGCGGGAACTGCGCGAGGAGACCGGGTTGCGGGCCGGCTCGATGGTCCCGCTCGGCAAGCTCGACGTCGCCGCCGGCATGAGCAGCCAGCGCGGCTGGGTGTTCCTCGCCACGGACATCGTCGAAGGCGAACCGGAGCGCGAGCACGAGGAACAGGACATGCGCAGCGCGTGGTTCGCGCGCGCCGACGTCGAGAAGATGATCCTCGCCGGCGAGATCACCGACGCGCAGTCGATCGCCGCGTGGGCCCAGCTCCTGCTGTACGAGCGGCACCAGCTTTGAGCATCCCGCGGATCACCAGGTGGTGGCACGGTTTGATCAGCGCGAAGTAGGCCGGGCCGACGCGGTTGTGGAAGTGCACGATCGTGCCGAGCCGGAAGCCGTGCGGCAGCGCTTCGACCGTCAGGTACCCGGTCAGGTGACTGTCGTCCGCGCCCGCCACCAGGTACCGCTCCGGATCGCCGGACCGGACGGTGAAGAACGCGATCCGGTCGCCGGGCGCGAAGCCGACGTCCTCGGGCCGGAGCCGGCCGGTCCGCGGCACGGACGCGGTGTCCAGCCGCAACGCCTTGGCGAGCACGTACCGGACGCCGAACAGGGCCTTCACCCAGAACGGCGACCAGCCGAAGACGCCCGCGACGAACTCGCGCAGGCTGTTCTCGCTGGCGATTTCCTTGAACTCGACGTAGTCGGCGCCGTCGAGAAAGGGCTTGAGCTCGGTCATTTCCTGCTCCCCAGAACGAGTTCCAACGCGGTCTTGAGCTGCCGGCCGGACAGCGGTGGCACGACCTGCCCGGCCCCGACGACGATCAGGTAGAGCGCCCGGCCGAGTTCGGCGTCGCCGCAGATCTCGGTGAGGTAGGCCGTGCGGGTGCGGTCGATGCGCTCCTGGACCGTGCGCGCCTCGGCGTCCTGCAAGGCCCAGGCCCGGACGGCGATCTCGAGGTCGGGGCCGGGCCCGGGCACGAGGACGAGGTCCATGAGCGTGCGCAGGCGGTCGCCGTCGGCCTGCTCGGCCTGTTCCACGAACCGCGTGGTGCGTTCGGCCTCGAAGTGCTCCAGCAGCGCGGTGCGGTAGCCGGTCATGCCCTTGAAGTGGTGGTAGAACGAGCCCTTCGACAGCCCGAGGCGCTCGGTGAGCCGCTCGATGGTCACCGACGGCGCCCCGTGTTCGGCCAGCAGCGCCAGCCCCGCGTCCAGCCAGTCCCGTTTGCCCGCCATGGCCATACCATACCGTATGGTACGGTTCGTGGCCACGACGAAACCGGCCGGAGCGGGGAAGCTCAGTCGGGCCAGTCGGGCTTGCGCTTCTCCAGGAACGCCGCCATGCCTTCGCGGGCGCCGGGCAGCTGGGACGCCGCGGCCATGACCTCCAGCGCGATCGCGTAGGCGTCGGCCTCGGGCCGGTCGAGCTGGGCGTAGAGCGTCACCTTGCCCATCGACTTGCTGGCGCGGCTGCCGCGCGTCGCCCGCGACAGCAGATCCCCGACGGCGTCGTCGAGCTGTTCGTCGGACACCACCCGGTTGACCAGTCCCCAGTCGAGCGCGGTGGGCGCGTCGATGACGTCCCCGGTCAGCACCAGCTCCATCAGCCGCTTGCGGCCGATGGAGCGCGCCACCGGCACCGCCGGCGTGTGGCAGAACCAGCCGCCCTTGCCGCCCGGCAGCGCGAAGGCCGCCGACTCGGCGGCCACGGCCAGGTCGCACGACGCCACGAGCTGGCAGCCCGCCGCGGTGGCCAGGCCGTGCACCCGCGCGATGACCACCTGCGGGATCGACTGCATCGTCCGCATCAGGTCCGTGCACACCGTGAGCAGCTCGCGCACGCCCATCAGGTCGCGCGCGGCCACGTCGCCGAAGTCGTGCCCCGCGGAGAACACCGGTCCCGCGCCGGCCAGCACGATGCCGGTCGCGTCGGACGCCCCCGCCGCGCGGAACGCGGCGAGCAGCTCGGCGAGGTGGTCGGCGGACAGCGAGTTGCGCCGTGCCGGCCGGTTCATGGTGATCGTGACGGTGTCGCCGTCCCGGCTCAGCAAAAGGTGCTCGTACATTCCCCGAAGGTAGTCCCTCCGGACCGGAACGTGCGCCGGTAGCTGTCCGGGCCGACGCCGACTTCGGCCCGCATCCGCCGGCGCAGGTTCGCGGCCGTGCCCAGCCCGGACCGTTCGGCCACGCGCTCGACCGGCAGCGACGTCGTCTCCAGCAGCCGCTGCGCGTACCGGACGCGCTGGACGCGCAGCCAGCGTCCCGGGGTCACGCCGGTGGCCGCGGCGAACTCGCGGTGGAACGTCCGTTCGCTCATCCGCGCGTGCCCGACCAGGTCCTCGACGCCGATCCCGGAACCGAGGCGGGCCAGCGCCCAGTCCATTGTGGACGCCATGCCGGGCTGGGCCGCCGACGGCGGCAGCGGGTTGTCGACGTACTGGCGCTGCCCGCCCTCGCGCGCCGGCGGCATCACCAGGCGGCGCGCCAGCGTGGCCGCGACGTCGGCGCCGTGGTCGCGCCGGACCAGGTACAGGCAGAGGTCGAGGCCGCCGACGACGCCCGCGGAGGTCAGGACCCCGCTGTCGTCGGTGTAGAGCACGTCACGCTGGAGGTCCGCGCGCGGGGCGACGCCGGCGAGAGCGTCGAGGTCGCGCCAGTGCGTGGTCGCCGGGCGGCCGTCGAGCAGGCCGGCGGCGGCCAGCGTGAACGCGCCGGAGCACAACCCGGCGACGGTCGCCCCGGCCCGATGTGCCCGGCGCAGCGCCGCGACGGCGGACGGCGGCACGAGAGCAAGGGGGTCGTCGCGGCCCGGCGCCAGCACGAGGTCGCAGCCGTCGAGCCCGGCGAGCCCGTGCGTGGCCGCGACGTCGCCGAACGGCGACGCGGGCGTCCGCACCCGGCCGGGGCTGCACCGCCGGACCGTGAACGGGCCGATCCCGCTGTCGGTCCGGTCCTGACCCCAGACCTCGCCGATCACCGCGAGGTCGAACATCCGGGTGCCCGGCAGCAGGAGGACGCCGATGGTGCGCATGGCAGGAAAGTACCGCATCGCGCGTCTTATGCCACTCCCCGAAGCCGCGCCGAGTAGCCAGACTCGGCGGCATGACCGAAACGGCACTCATCCTGATCGACGTCCAGCGCGGGTTCGACGACCCGGAGTTCTGGGGCCCGCGCAACAACCCGGGCGCCGAAGCGAACATGCAGGCGCTGCTCGAAGCGTGGCAGGAGCGGCGGCTCCCGGTGGTGCTCGTGCACCACGATTCGCCGAAACCCGGCTCGCCGCTGCGGCCGGGCCAGCCGGGCAACGACTTCAAGCCCGAGCTCGACGGGGCCCGGCCGGACCTGGTGTTCGGCAAGAAGGTCAACTCGGCCTTCATCGGCGACGTCGACCTCGACGCGTGGCTGCGCAAGCGCGGCATCACGAGCTTCGTCGTGGCCGGCATCCAGACGAACTTCTGCTGCGAAACCACCGCGAGGATGGGCGGGAACCTCGGCTACGACGTCACTTTCGCGCTCGACGCCACGTTCACGTTCGACCTCCCGGGCGTGACCGCCGACGAGCTCTACCGCGTCACGGCGGCGAACCTGGCGAACCAGTTCGCCACCGTGAAGTCCACAAAGGACATCCTCGGCGAGCTCAGCCGAGGCCGTTCCGCTCCCGGATCAGGCTGACGATGCCGTCCATGATCCCGGTGAGCTCGTAGTCCTTGGGCGTGAACACCCGGGCGATGCCGCGTTCGGCCAGGAGCGCGGCGTCGTCCGGCGGGATGATGCCGCCGACGATCACCGGCACGTCACCCGCCCCGGCGGCACGCAGGCCGTCGACGACGTGCGGGACGACCTCGAGGTGCGAGCCGGAGAGCACGGAAAGCCCGACGACGTGCACGCCTTCCTGCACCGCGGCCGCGACGATCTGCTCGGGCGTCAGCCGGATGCCCTGGTAGACGACCTCGAAGCCGACGTCGCGCGCCCGGACGGCGACCTGCTCGGCGCCGTTGGAGTGCCCGTCCAGGCCCGGCTTGCCGACCAGGATCCGCAGCCGCTCGCCCAGCTCCGCCTCGGTTTCCCGGACCCGCGCGCGCACCCGCTCCAGCTCGGGGTCGCCCACGCCGGCGACCGCGGAGGCGGAAACACCGGTCGGTGCCCGGTATTCGCCGAACACCTCGCGCAGCGCGCCGGCCCACTCGCCGGTGGTCACGCCGGCCCTCGCACAGTCCACAGTGGCCTCGAAGAGGTTTTCCGTGGTCTGCGCGCGTTCCTTCAGCGTGGCCAGCGACCGCTCGACGGCTTCGTTGTCACGCAGGGAGCGCCATTCCTCGATGGCGGTGACGGCGTCCTTCTCGACGACGGGGTCGATCGTTTCGATCGCCTTCGCGCCTTCGGCCTGCAGCGGTGACGGCTCGGTCGTCCCGAACTTGTTGACCCCGACCAGGACCCGCTCGCCGTTCTCCATCTCACGGCGGTACTCGGCCAGCGAGGTGACCAGCTGCGACTTCATGTAGCCGCTCTCGACCGCGGCCACCGCACCACCGAGGTCCTGCACGCGCGCGATCTCCTCGCGGGCGCCGGCCATGATCTCGTCGACCTTGGCCTGGATGACGTGCGAGCCGTCGAAGATGTCCTCGTACTCCAGCAGGTCCGTCTCGAAGGCGAGCACCTGCTGCATCCGCAGCGCCCACTGCTGGTCCCACGGCCGGGGCAGGCCGAGGGCCTCGTTCCACGCGGGCAACTGGATCGCGCGGGCGCGGGCGCCACGGGAGAGCGACACCGCGAGCATCTCCAGCACGATGCGCTGGACGTTGTTCTCCGGCTGGGCCTCGGTCAGCCCGAGCGAGTTGACCTGCACGCCGTAGCGCAGCCGGCGCGCCTTGGGATCCGTCACGCCGTAACGGTCGCGGGTGAGCTCGTCCCAGAGCGCGGTGAACGCGCGCATCTTGGACATCTCCTCGACGAACCGGACGCCCGCGTTGACGAAGAACGAGATCCGCGCGACGACCTTCGCCATGTCGGCCGCGTCGACCTGCCCCGAGTCGCGGATGGCGTCGAGCACGGCGATCGCGGTGCACAGCGCGTACGCGACCTCCTGCGTCGGCGTCGCCCCGGCTTCCTGCAGGTGGTAGCTGCAGATGTTGATCGGGTTCCATTTGGGGACGTGGTGCACGGTCCAGGCGATCACGTCGGTGATCAGCCGCAGGCTCGGCCCGGGCGGGAAGATGTAGGTCCCGCGCGACAGGTATTCCTTGATGATGTCGTTCTGCGTGGTGCCGGCGAGCTTCGCGAGGACTTCGTCGACGTCCCGGCCCTCCGCCTCGGCCTGCTCGCGCGCCACGGAGACGTAAAGCGCGAGCAGCCACATGGCCGGCGCGTTGATGGTCATCGACGTGTTCGCTTCGGCGAGCGGGATGCCGTCGAAGAGCCGCCGCATGTCGCCGATGTGTGACACCGGGACGCCGACCTTGCCGACCTCGCCGCGGGAAAGCTGGTGGTCCGGGTCGTAGCCGGTCTGGGTGGGCAGGTCGAAGGCCACCGAGAGGCCGGTTTGCCCCTTCGCGAGGTTGCGCCGGTAGAGCTCGTTCGACGCGGCGGCGGACGAGTGCCCGGCGTAGGTGCGCATCACCCAGGGGCGGTCTCGTTCGCGGTCCGTTGGGTACGGCACGGGGCACCTCCGGCGGTGGACGTTTCGTCGAGTGTACCGACCGGTAACTTATGGTGGCAGTGCAATCGGACACGTCCGGGTGATGTCAGTCCGCGGCCTGCTCCCGCACGACCAGCTCCCGGACGCGTTCGGCCTCCAGGACGGCGAACAGCTCGATCGGGCCCCCCGCGCCGCGCACCGGCACCGAGACGCCGAGAACGTTCGTGGTCGCGTCCCGCCTCACGAAGCTCACCGTGCCGGTGAAGTGCCGGCCGGGCCAGACGACCGGCCGGTCCAGGTTGCTCAGGTACTCGGACGTGCGGGTGCGGCCCGAACCGCGGTCGGCCACCACGACCCGCTGGTCGGTCACCGCATACACCGCGCGGCGCGTCCTCCGGAGCCGCCACAGCACCGGCCCGGCCACGACGGCAAGCCCGATGACCGCCACGACCACGGTCGCGACCGGGAACCCGCCGTCCGGGACCGGCAGCCCGGCGGCGATGGCGAAACCCGACACCATGACCGAGCCGAAGGCGATGCGATACCACTCGAAGCGCGTCGGGGCGACCCGCTGCGGCCGTCCCGACCACAGCAGCCGTTCACCGGGTTCCAGGGCGATCAAGGGCTCGTCCACGGCGGCCTCCTCTTTTGCCGGGCTGACGCTCCGGGAGGCCGTGCGGGTTGCCCCGGTTCGCGGCTCAGGCGGCCGAGCTGTCCGGTTCCGGTGGCGCCTGACGGGCCTTGGCCTCGTCGATCGCCTTGGTGAGCAGGTCACGGACCCGCTTGGGCTCGCCGACGCCGATCAGCGTCACCGTGCCCGACCCGCCGAAGGCGATGGTCCCGGTGCGGGACGGTCCCGTCTTGAGGGCCGGCGCCGGCAGGCCGGCCAGCTCGCTGGAGCGTTCCTTCAGCCGGAACAGGCCCGAGCGCGCGATGACCCGGCTGTCCGTCACCGCGTAGGTGGTGCGCCCGAGTGCGAGGTACCGGACGACCGACCGGCCGATCGCGCCGTAGAGACCGAGCACGAGAGCGACCACGGCCGCGGCCATGGTGAGGCCGCTGGGTTCGCGCGTGAGCAGAAACCAGAGCGCGACGGCGGCGAGGACGAGCCCGGCAGGGGCGATCACCCCGTCCGCGGCGACGTAGAGCGGGCGCTGGACCGGCTCGCCCGCCCAGAGCACGCGTTCACCGGGCAAAAGATCGATTTCCCCTGCTGACATGGCCGAACACTACTCTGCCGAGGCCCCGCCCGCCGAGTCCCGCGCGCGCCGGATGTGGTCGTACACCCTCTGTGCGTGGTCGATCGCACGGAGCACCAGATCGCGTTCGGCGTACCGGTCGATGTGGACGACCCGGCGCCGGCGCCGGTCTTCCGCGCCGGCGAAGGTGATCGTGCCGGTGCCGTCGGGGTGCGGCTCCAGCACCGGTTCCGGCAGCTCGGCCAGCGGGTAGACGCGCTCCTCGAACTTGCCTTCCTCGTCGGTGTGGACCACGATCCGCCGGTCGGTCACGAAGTACTCGACCAACTCGATCGCGTTCTCCCGCTGCCGGGCGACGAGCGCGCCGATGCCGCCGGCGGCGATCGAGAAGACGGCGCCCGTGACGTTCCCGTCGATCACGAACCAGCCGGTCACGCTCAGCCAGACGAGGGACAGCGCGACGAGCAGCCTCTTGTTCTTCGCCGCGGACGGCACGGGCCGCGGCGAGCACTGCCAGAGCAGGTTTTCGCCGTCGGCCAGCCTGAGTTCCCCCCGGTTCATGGCTCCACGCTACGCGACGAACGGTGTGACCGAAATCCGCGAGACCGGGCCATCCCCGTCGATTAGCGTGGGCAGCCGTGACGTGGAGTTCGTACGGAAGTTATCTGGTCATCGTGGTGCTGATCGTCCTCGCGCCGGGGCCGGACACGATGGTGATGCTCAAGAACGCGCTGTCCGGCGGGTTCCGGGGCGGGCTGCTCGCGTCGCTCGGCATCTTCGCCGGCAACGCCGTGCAGGGCAGCGCCGCGGCGCTGGGGCTCGGCGTCCTCATCGCCCGGTCGCAGCCGGTGTTCGTCGCGCTCAAGTGGGCCGGCGCGGCCTACCTCGTCTTCCTCGGGTTCCAGGCGCTGCGCGGCGCGTTCCGCGGCCACTACCACGCCGTCGAAGAAGCTCAGCGGCGCCGGGGCGGCGGCTTCCGGCGGTTCCGCGAAGGCTTCCTCTCCAACATCACCAACCCGAAGGTGCTGGTGCTGTACCTGTCCGTGCTGCCGCAGTTCCTCGACCCGGCGCGCACGACGACGTGGGACGCGCTCGCGCTGGCCTACACCGTCGCCGTGCTCGGCGTGCTGTGGCTGCTGGTGCTGCTGGTGTTCGTGCACCGCGTGCGGGCCTGGCTGGAACGCCGCCGGGTGCGCCGTGCCCTGGACGGCGTCACCGGCACCGCGCTGCTCGGCTTCGGCGCCGCGCTCGCCCTGGAGTCCTGATGACCTGGAGCACCTACGCCGGTTTCGCCGGGATGATGGCCTTCCTGGCGATGATGCCGGGTCCGGACACGATGGTCGTGCTGAAGAACGCCCTGACCGGCGGTGCCCGCGGCGGCGGCTGGGCGTGCGCCGGCATCACCGTCGCGAACTTCCTGCAGGGCACCGCGGCGGCCCTCGGCCTCGGCGCGGTGATCACCCGCTACCACCCGGTGTTCGAGACGGTGAAGTGGCTCGGTGCGGCTTACCTGGTCTTCCTGGGCATCCAGGCCCTCCGCGGCGCCTGGCGCGGAAACTACGAAGCCCTCGACGACGTCCGCAAGGCCCGCGCCTCCCGCGGACGGCGGTTCCGCGAAGGGTTCCTGTCCAACATGACCAACCCGAAGGTGATCGTGCTCTACCTGTCGGTGCTGCCGCAGTTCCTGACGCCGGGAGTCACGGACCAGACGGACGCGCTGCTGCTGGCGTACACGGTGGCGGCGCTGGGCGTGGTGTGGCAGGTGCTGCTGCTGTTCTTCGTGCACCGGGTGCGGGGCTGGTTGCGGCAGCGGAAGGTGCGGCGGGTGATGGACGGCGCGACGGGCACCGCGCTGGTGGGATTCGGCGCAGTGCTCGCCCTGGAGGGCTGACCGGGCCGGCGGTGCGAGCCGGCCCGGCGAACACTAGAGCGTCCGGTCCAGCCAGTCGTAGATCCGGCCTGCCGCGAGCCGCTGGGCGCCGACGTGGCAGTGCGCGTCCGCGCCCTCCTCCGCGGTGAAGGTCAGCAGCGTCTTCGGGCCCGTCAGGTGCGCGTACAGCCGCCGCGGCTCGGTCTCCCGCTCGCCGCCGAAGAACAGGTCGTCCGCCGCTTCGCAGACCAGGACCGGGCAGGCGATCTTCTCCGCCACGCCACCCTCCAGCGTGTACTCCAGGTACTTCGCGATGAACTCGCGGTCGGTCGCCGCACCCAGGACGTAGCGGCCGTGGTCGCAGGCCCAGCGCAGCGTCGGGCTCGCGCGGCGGCCCGCCAGGAGGAGCGCGTCGAACTCCTCGTCGTACGGGGCCCGGGCGCGGCGCGCGATCTCCTCGCGCGGCCACGGCAGCATCGACGTCACCGCGGCACCCGCGTCGTACACGCCGTCCACCGCGACCACCGCCGCCAGGCGAGACTCGAACGCCGCCGCGCGCGGGGCCAGCACGCCGCCCAGGCTCACCCCCAGCAGTGCGATGCGCGCCGGGTCGACTCCGTCGAGCGCCAGCGCGAAGTCCACCACCGGCGTCACCACGTGCTCCCAGTCCGGGCGGAAGAGGAGCTTCTCGCGCCGGACCGCGCTCGGCTGGCCGGGTCCGTCGAACGTCAGCACGTGGTAGCCGTGCGACGCACCGGCCGCCGCGCCCATGAAGTGGCATTCCTCGGCGCTGCCGTCGAAGCCGTTGTGCATGATCAGCAACGGCTTGGGGCCGGCACCCGGCGCCCGGTAGAAGTACCCGCGCAGAACCGTTCCCGCGTAAGGGATTTCGACCGGCTCGGCCACCTCCGCGCGCCGGAAGCATTCGACGCTGCGGTCGTAGGCCGCCGCGATCCGCGGGTCCGCCGGATCGCCGTGCAGGAAGAACTCCGCCGAAAAGTAGTACGTCGACGCGCGCAGCAGCAGGTCGCGCGCGGTGACCGGCCCGGCGCCGGCGGCTTCGGCGTACAGCCGGTCGGCCAGCGCGCGGTAGGCGTCGTGCCAGCCGTCGTAGTCGCCCGGCGTCACCGTCGACGCCGCCGCGAGGACCTCGCCGAAGTCCGAGCCGCCGTAGGCCGCGTGGCCGAACAAGCGCAGGGTTTCGAACCAGAACTGCGGGTCTTCTTCGAACATCAGCTGCTTCATCGGATTTCCTCCCGCACAAACGTTTCGAACGAACGGGCCGGCCGCCCGGTGACCTGCTCGACGACCGGGGTGACGCGGTTTTCGGCGCCGCGCCGGATGTCCTCGTCGAGCGCGGCGAGCACGCGGGCGAACCCGGCGGGGATCCCCGACGCCGTCACGCGCTCGGCGAACTCGGCGGTGCCGACCGCGCGGTGCCGCACCGGACGTCCGAGGTGCGCGGCCACGATCGCGGCCGCTTCGGCGTAGCTCACCGCGGCCGGTCCGGTCAGGACGTGTTCGGTGTTGTGCGGCTCGGGATCGGTCAGCGCGCGGACGGCGACCGCCGCGATGTCGCCGGCGTCGACGAACGCGACCCGGGCGTCGCCGGTGGCCGTGACGATCTCGCCGTCCCGGACGCCCTGGGCGACCAGGTGCTCGCCGGTGAAGTTCTGCATGAACCAGGACGGCTTCAGCACGGCCCACTCCGGCGCCGCGCGCACCAGCCGCTGCAGGTCGCCCAGGCCCGGGGTGTCCGTCGTGACCGCCGACGAGCTGAGCAGGACGACCCGCCGCACGCCCGCCTCCATCGCGTCCGCTAGGAACGGCTCGACCAGCGCCGCGGGCTCGGCCTCGCCGATCGGGGCCAGCAGGTACACCGCGGATGCCCCACGCAGCGCGCCGGCGTGGGTCGACCGGTCGGCCCAGTCGAACCGGACCTGACCGGGCTCGCCCGGCTTGCGCGTGGCCGCCCGGGCCGGGACGCCGTTCCCGCGCAGGCCCGCGACGACCCGGCGGCCGGTCGTGCCGGTGCCGCCGAGGACCAGGACGTCAGCCACCGAACGCCGCCGTCAGCTCCGCGACACCGCCGAGGACCTCGGCCGCGGCGAGCGGACTCCAGTAGTCGCGGTAGGAGCGGATTTCGCCGTCCTCGACGGTGATCACCGCGACGTAGGACAGCTCGTACGGCTTCCGCGTCGCCACCACGACCCCGGCGACGGTGAACTCGGCGACCACCACGGCCGGATCGGCGGTTTCGTGCACGGTCTTCGCGGTGACCTCCCGGATGTCCAGCAGGTTCGGGTAGTCGCGCAGGTACTCGCGGATCGCGTCGCGCCCTTCGACGCGCTTCGGGTAGCCCGGGCCGGCGAACGGGAACTCGAGGACGCCGTCCTCGGACCAGAGCCCGGCGAAGCCGGCCATGTCGTGCTCGAGCAGCAGATCGAGCGCGTGCTCGACGAAGTCGCGCATCGCAGCCTCCTTCATCGTTCGGACGATACGGTACCGTCCCAACGTCACCATAGACGGGACGATACCGTCTCGTCCACCCGCTAGACTGCGCTCCATGGCACGCACCCCGACCGGCGCCGCGGTCCTCCAGCCCGAGGTCACGCAGGCGATCACCGACGCCGTCCTGCAGGAACTCGCCGACCAGGGCTACGGCCGGCTGTCGATGGAGGCCGTGGCCAAGCGCGCCGGCGTCGGCAAGAGCGCGCTCTACCGGCGGTGGCGTTCGAAGGACGAGATGATCACCGCGGTCGTCGTGGAGTTCAGCGTGACCCGCGCGGCCGACGTCGACACCGGCTCACTGCGCGGCGACCTGCGCGAAACGATGCAGGCCCTGATCGACTGGCTGACGCACCCGCTGTTTTCGCGCATCCTGCCGGACCTGGTCGCCGAGGGCGTGCGGAACCCCGAGACCGCGGAAAGCACGCGCACGAGCATCGGCGGGCCGCGGCGCGAGGTCGGCGAGGCGATGCTGCGCCGGGCCATCGCGCGCGGCGAACTACCCGGGGACCTCGACATGGAGCTGGCGCTGGACGTCCTGGCCGCGCCGATCTACTGGCGTCTGGTGGTCCGGCAGGCTCCCGCCGAGCCGGACTACCTGGACCGGCTGGTGGCCTACGCCCTGCGCGCACTGGGCGCGCAGGGCGCCTGACGTCAGCTTCGGTCGGGGTCACCGGCGACGCGCTTGATGTTCGCGCCCAGCCGGTTCAGATTCTCGACGAAGTGCGGGTAGCCGCGGTCGATGTGGAAGACGTCCCAGACCTCGGTGACGCCGTCCGCGCACAGGCCGGCCAGCACCAGCCCGGCGCCCGCGCGGATGTCCGACGCCCAGACCGGCGCGCTCGAGAGCTGCTCGACCCCGCGGACCACCGCGTGGTGGCCGTCCGTGCGGGCGTCGCCCGACAGGCGGACCATCTCCTCGATGAAGCGGAAGCGCGCCTCGTAGACGTTCTCCGTGATCATCGACGTGCCTTCCGACACCGCCGACAGCGCCACCGCGAACGGCTGCAGGTCGGTCGCGAAGCCGGGGTACGGCAGCGTCACCCAGTCGACCGCCTTCGGGCGCTCGGGCTGGATCACGCGGAAACCCTTGTCCCCGAACGTTTCGACCTCGGCGCCGGCCTGGTGCAGCTTGTTCAGCACCAGGTCGAGGTGGTGCGGGTTGACCCCGCGCACGGTGATGTCGCCGCGGGTCATCGAGGCGGCGAACGCCCAGGTCGCGCCCACGATCCGGTCGCCGATCACGCTGTGCGTCGTCGGGTGCAGCTGCTCCACGCCGTGCACAGTCAGCGTCGACGTCCCGGCGCCTTCGATCTTCGCGCCCATCTCGATGAGCATCGTGCAGATGTCGATGATCTCGGGCTCGCGCGCGCAGTTGTCGATGACCGTGGTGCCCTCGGCCAGCACGGCCGCCATCAGGATGTTCTCGGTCGCGCCGACACTCGGGAAGTCCAGCCAGATCTGCGCGCCGACCAGCGTCTCGGCCTTCGCGACGACGCAGCCGTGCTCGATCGTGCTCGTCGCGCCCAGCTTGCGCAGGCCGTTCTGGTGCATGTCCAGCGGGCGCGAGCCGATCGCGTCCCCGCCCGGCAGCGCCACGACGGCCTGCTTCAGCCGGCCGACCAGCGGGCCCAGCACGCAGACGGACGCGCGCAGCTTGCCCATCGCCGCCGAGTCGGCGCGGTACGACAGTTCGGCCGGCGTCGTGATGGTGGCGGTGTCACCCTCGATCACGACCTCGCAGCCGACGCTCCGCAGCACGTCTCCCATCAGCGGGACGTCGAGGATCTGCGGGCAGTTCGTGATGGTCGTGGTGCCCTCCGCGAGGAGGGCGGCGGCCATCAGCTTCAGCACGCTGTTCTTGGCGCCGACCACGTCGACCTCGCCGACCAGCCGGGCTCCGCCATGCACGTCGAAGTGCTCGCTCATGGCCGCCAATCATGCCCTCTCGCCCGGATTCGGCCCGGGCGGGGGCCGCTATGGTGGGGTCCATGGTCGTTCGCATCAACCGCGTGTACACGAAGGTCGGCGACAACGGCACGACCGCGCTCGGCGACGGGTCCCGCGTGCCCAAAACTTCAGCCCGTCTGGGCGCGTACGCGGACACCGACGAGACGAACTCGGTGCTCGGCCTGGCGATCGCGGTCGGCTCTCTGCCTTCCGAAGTGACGGACGTGCTGCGTGCGGTCCAGAACGATCTCTTCGACGTCGGCGCGGACCTCTGCCTGCCGATCTCCGACGACCCGCCGTACCCGCCGCTGCGGATCACCGAGAAGTACGTCGAACGGCTCGAAGGCTGGTGCGACGAGTTCAACGAGCGCCTGCCGAAGCTGACGTCGTTCATCCTGCCGGGCGGCACGCCGGGGGCGGCGTTCCTGCACCAGGCGCGGACGGTGGCGCGCCGGGCGGAGCGGTCGGCGTGGGCCCTGCACGAGGAGGAGCCCGAGGCGACCAACCCGGTGGCGGTGAAGTACCTGAACCGGCTGTCGGACCTGCTGTTCATCCTCGCCCGGCTGGCCAATCCCGAGGGTGACGTGCTGTGGCAGCCGGGCGGGCAGCCCCAGTAGGTCTCGGCGCAAGTTGTCGTGAGTGGTAATTCGGGTTAGAACCCTAATTACCACTCACGAGGCCCACTGCGTACGCAAGTCGGCGAGCGCCTGGTGGAAGCCGGGGAACGTCTTCTTCACGCAGTCCGGGTCGTCCAGCGTGACGCCGTCGACCAGCAGGCCGGTGATGCTGAACGCCATCGCGATCCGGTGGTCGCGGCGGCACGCCACCAGGGTGCCCGTCGGCTCGCCCGGCTGGACCTCGATCCAATCGCGGCCGGTCGCCACCTCGATGCCCATCGCGCGCAGGGTCTCCTCGCAGGCGTCGAGCCGGTCGCACTCCTTGATGCGCGTGTTGTAGACGTCTTCGATGCGCACCGGGCCCGAGGCGAACGGGGCGATCGCCGCCAGGGTCGGGACCGTGTCCGAGATGTCGCGCATGTTCACCGTGATGCCGCGCAGGCCGTCCGACGGGCCCGCGACCGTCACCGAGTCCGGCGACAGCTCCACGTGCGCGCCCATCTCGCGCAGCACGTCGGCGAACTTCACGTCCCCCTGGAGAGCGTCGGAACCCAGCCCCGGGATGGTCACCGTGCGGCCGGTGACCGCCGCCGCGGCCAGGAAGTAGCTCGCCGTCGACGCGTCCGGCTCCACCGGGTACTCGCACGCCTGGTACGGCTGGGCCGGGACCACGAACGTCTGGCCCTCGCGGCGAACGTCGACGCCGAAGCGGCGCATCATCGCCAGCGTGATCTCGACGTACGGCACCGACACGAGGTCGGTCACCGTGATCCGCAGGCCCTCCGCGGTCAGCGGCCCGACCAGCAGCAACGCCGTCAGGAACTGCGAGGACAGCCCCGCGTCGAGGGTGAGCTCGCCGCCCTTGATGCCGTTCGCGCGGACCGTCAGGGGGTGGTGGCCCGGCTCGCCCTCGAAGGTCAGGTCGACGCCCAGTTCCTGCAGTGCGTCGGTCAGCGGCCCGAGCGGGCGGCGGCGCATCTGGCCGGACGCGTCGAAGCGGAACGTTCCGGTGCCGGCCGCGGCCAGCGCGGGCAGGAACCGGGCCGTCGTGGCGCCGTCCCGGCAGAAGACATCGGCTTCGGCGACTCCCGGTCCCGACGGCCGGCCCTCGATGGTCCACTCGCCCGGCTGCCGGTCGACGCGGTAACCGAGCTTGACCAGGCCCTCGGCGAAGCCCTCGGTGTCATCCGAGTGCAGCGGACGGCCGAGGGTGGTGGTGCCGTGCGCGGCGGCGGCCAGGAACAGGCCACGGGCGGTGACGGACTTGGAGCCGGGGATCTCGACGAGAGTCACGATCCAAGTCTACGGAGAGGGGCACTTTCACGTGAAAGTGCCGCTCTCCGTAGACCCGGGTCGGGGCACTTTCACGTGAAAGTGCCGCTTTGGAACGTCAGGAGGCGCGCGGGAGGCGTCGGCCCGGCGGGGCGGATTCGAGCCACGAGAGGAAGCCGGTCAACGCGCCCGGCCCCATGGCGATCTCGATCGCTTCCTGGGTCTCGGACTCGCAGCGCAGCACCGTCGAACCCTCGGGCACGGCGTAGGCCTCGGTGCCGGACGGGTCACGGCGGTCGGCGATCTGCATGCTTTCACGCTGGAAGACGCGGTCGGCGCCGGTCCGCAGGCTCCACACCCGGTACCAGACGAACTCGTCGCCCTCGTAGCGGCCCAGCCCCAGGTGCCAGCTGGACCGCGGGCTGTCCGGACGCCACCGCAGCGCGACGCTCACGCCACCACCGCGGCGCATCCGGATCCAGCGCTGGCCGTACCAGGCGGCCAGTACCGCGAGCACGATCAGGAGCCCTGCTACGACCACGGTGATCATCACGGTCCGGCTCCTGCCCGTCTCGCGCTCAGGCCGTCTGGCCCGCTGCGCGGAGCTGGGCCGAGGCCCTCGCCCGCTCGGTCTCGTCGTCCCCGGTCAGGGCCGCCTTCGCCGCTTCTACGTCGATCTCGTCCGAAAGCTCGGCGCTCTCGGCGAGGATGCTCACCCCGGTGCCGGTCACGGAGAGGAACCCACCGTGGACGGCCGCGCAGACCGTCTCACCGTCGGTGGTCGTCACCTTGACCACGCCGCCCTCGACCAGCTGCCCGAGCACGGGCTCGTGACCGGCCATGATGCCGATCTCACCCTCGGTGGTCTGGGCCACCACGAAAGTGGCAGTACCCGACCAGAGACGGCGCTCGACGGCCACCAGCTCCACGGACATCTCAGCCACGTAGCACTCCTTCGCTCGGGGTGTTACCACCGAGTGTAATAGGTCTGACTCAGACTACGAGAACGGCGGGGGTGAAAGTCCACATAGGACACCACCCCCGCCGCGCCCGGAAAATCACTTCTTGGTGATTTCCTTGTACTTCTTCTCGAGGTCCTCGAGGCCACCGATACCCAGGAACGCCTGCTCCGGGTAGTGGTCGAAGTCGCCCTTCGAGATGCGGTCGAACGACTCGATGGTCTCCGCCAGCGGCACCGTCGAGCCCGGGATCTGCGTGAACGCCTCGGCGACCAGCATGTTCTGCGACAGGAACCGCTCGATGCGGCGCGCACGCTGAACGGTCAGCTTGTCCTCTTCCGAGAGCTCGTCCATACCGAGGATCGCGATGATGTCCTGCAGTTCCTTGTACTTCTGCAGGATCCGGATGACCTCGGAAGCCACGCGGTAGTGGTCCTCACCGACGATGGCCGGGTCGAGGATCGTCGACGTCGACGCCAGCGGGTCCACCGCCGGGAAGATGCCCTTCTGGAACACCGACCGGGAGAGCTCGGTGGTGGCGTCCAGGTGGGCGAACGTCGCGGCCGGGGCCGGGTCGGTGTAGTCGTCCGCGGGGACGTAGATCGCCTGCATCGAGGTGATCGAACGGCCTCGGGTCGAGGTGATCCGTTCCTGCAGCTGGCCCATCTCGTCGGCCAGCGTCGGCTGGTAACCCACGGCCGAAGGCATGCGGCCCAGCAGGGTCGACACCTCGGAACCGGCCTGGGTGAACCGGAAGATGTTGTCGATGAACAGCAGCACGTCCTGGTTCTGGACGTCGCGGAAGTACTCCGCCATGGTCAGCGCGGAGAGCGCGACGCGCATACGCGTGCCCGGCGGCTCGTCCATCTGGCCGAAGATGAGGGCGGTGTCGTTGATGACGCCGTCCTCGGACATCTCCAGGAAGAGGTCGTTGCCCTCACGGGTGCGCTCGCCGACGCCGGCGAACACCGAGGTACCACCGAAGTTCCGGGCGACGCGGGTGATCATCTCCTTGATGAGCACCGTCTTGCCGACGCCGGCCCCACCGAACAGGCCGATCTTGCCGCCCTGGACGTACGGGGTCAGCAGGTCGACGACCTTGAGGCCGGTCTCCAGCATCTCCGTCTTGCCCTCGAGCTGGTCGAAGGACGGCGCGCTGCGGTGGATGCCCCAGCGCTCGAGGTCGTCGCCGTAGCCGGGCTCGTCGAGGCACTCGCCGAGGGCGTTGTAGACGTGCCCCTTGACCTTGTCGCCGACCGGGACGGTGATCGGGCCGCCGGTGTCGGTGACCTCGGCACCGCGGACGAGACCGTCCTGCGGCTGCAGCGAAATCGTGCGGACGAGGTTGTCGCCCAGGTGGCTGGCGACCTCGAGGGTCACCGTCTTGCGCAGCTGCTCGAACTCGATCTCGACCTTGAGCGCGTTGAACTGCTCGGGAACGGAACCGCGCGGGAACTCGACGTCGACGACCGGACCGGTCACCGACACGATGCGCCCCTTGGCGCGCGGGGCTTCAGTACTGGTCATCAATCATCACTTCCTGCTGCGGTGAGCGCGTTCGCGCCACCGACGATTTCGGAGATCTCCTGGGTGATCTGCGCCTGGCGGGCCTGGTTCATCTCCCGCGTCAGGTTGCCGACCAGGTCGTTCGCGTTGTCCGACGCGGCCTTCATCGCGGTCCGGCGGGCGGCCAGCTCGGACGCCGCGGACTCGAGGAAGGCGGCGTAGAGCCGCGTGTTGATGTACTTCGGCAGGAGCGCGGCCAGCAGCTTCTCGGCACTCGGCTCGAACTCGTAGCTGGGAAGCAGCTCACCGGCGGGCTTCTGCTCGTCAGTGCCATCCGTGTACTCGACCTCGAGCGGCGCGACGCGCTTGGCGACCGGGCGCTGCGTCAGCATCGACACGAACTCGGTGTAGACGATGTGGATCTCGTCGACACCCGTGACGCCGTCGGTGTTGCCGTGCTCGTCGTCGACACCGGCCATGAACGACTCGACCAGGGCCTCACCGGCCGCCACCGCGCCGGTGTAGGTCGGCTGGTCGGAGAAGCCCGTCCAGCCGTCCACGACCGGGCGGTTGCGGAACCGGTAGTAGTTCAGGCCCTTATTGCCCGTGACGTAGACCTGCGGCTCTTTGCCCTCGGAACGCAGGAGGGCGAGCAGCTCTTCGGTCGCGCGCAGCACATTGGAGTTGTAGCCACCGCACTGACCCTTGTCACTGGTCACGACCAGGACAGCGGCCCGCTTCGGGTTCGGGCGCTCGACCAGCATCGGGTGGTCGAGGTTGGCCGCCGCACCGGCCAGCGCCGAGAGCACCTTGGTGATCTCGTCCGCGTACGGCCGGGAGGCGGCGACCTTCGCCCGCGCCTTGGTGATGCGCGCGGTGGCGATGAGCTCCATCGCCTTGGTGATCTTGCCGATCGACTTGGTCGCCTTGATGCGCGACCGGAGTTCCCGCAGTTGTGCGGCCATGAGCTATCAGCTCACTTCTTCGGGGCGGGCTTGTTGACCTTGACGGTCTCGTGCCCGACCTTGTCGGCGTCCATCGCGTCGGCGTCCGCCTCGACCAGGGACTTGCCCTCGGAGGTGGTGAACTCCTTCTTGAACTCGTTCACCGCGGCGACCAGCTTGTCGGCCGTCTCGTCCTCGAACTTCCCGGTGTCGCGGATCGCGCCCAGGACGTCGTCGTGCTTGCGGCGAGCCGAGTCGAGGAACTCGTGGTTGAAGCGGCGGACGTCCTCGACCGGGACCGAGTCGTAGTGGCCGTTCGTGCCCAGCCACACCGTGCAGACCTGCTCCTCGACCGGGATCGGCGAGTACTGCGGCTGCTTGAGCACCTCGTACAGGCGCGCACCGCGCTCGAGCTGCGCCTTCGACGCGTCGTCGAGGTCCGAGGCGAAGGCCGCGAAGGCCTCCAGCTCGCGGTACTGCGACAGGTCGATCCGGAGCGAACCGGAGACCGACTTCATCGCCTTGACCTGCGCGGCACCACCCACGCGGGACACCGAGATACCCACGTCGATGGCCGGGCGCTGGCCGGCGTTGAACAGGTCCGACTGGAAGAAGCACTGGCCGTCGGTGATCGAGATGACGTTCGTCGGGATGTAGGCCGACACGTCGTTCGCCTTGGTCTCGATGATCGGCAGCCCGGTCAGCGAGCCGGCGCCCAGCTCGTCCGACAGCTTCGCGCAGCGCTCCAGCAGGCGGGAGTGCAAGTAGAAGACGTCGCCGGGGAACGCCTCGCGGCCCGGCGGGCGACGCAGCAGCAGCGAGATCGCGCGGTACGCGTCGGCCTGCTTGGTCAGGTCGTCGAACACGATGAGGACGTGCTTGCCCTCGTACATCCAGTGCTGGCCGATGGCCGAGCCGGTGTACGGCGCGATCCACTTGAAGCCGGCGGAGTCCGAGGCCGGGGCGGCGACGATGGTGGTGTACTCCATCGCGCCCGCGTCCTCGAGGGACTTCTTGACCGCGGCGATCGTCGAGCCCTTCTGGCCGACGGCGACGTAGATGCAGCGGACCTGCTTCTTCGGGTCGCCGGTCTCCCAGTTGGCCTTCTGGTTGATGATCGTGTCCACGGCGACGGCGGTCTTGCCCGTCTTGCGGTCACCGATGATCAGCTGGCGCTGGCCGCGGCCGATCGGGGTCATCGCGTCGATGGCGGTGATGCCGGTCTGCAGCGGCTCCGACACCGGCTGGCGCTCGACCACCGAGGCGGCCTTGAGCTCCAGCGCGCGACGGTCGGTGGTCTCGATGTCGCCGAGGCCGTCGATGGCGGCACCCAGCGGGTTCACGACGCGGCCGAGGTAGCCGTCGCCGACCGGCACCGACAGGACCTGGCCGGTGCGCTTGACCTGCTGGCCCTCTTCGATGCCTTCGAAGTCACCGAGGATCGCGGCACCGATGGAGCGCGCGTCCAGGTTCAGAGCGACGCCCAGGACGCCGCCGGGGAACTCGAGCAGCTCGTTGGCCATGGCCGAGGGGAGGCCCTCGACGTGGGCGATACCGTCACCCGCGTCGATCACGACGCCAACTTCTTCCCGGCTCACGTCCGGGGCGTAACTCGAGACGTAGTTCTCGATCGCGCTACGGATCTCATCCGAGGAGATCGTCAGCTCGGCCATGTCTTTCCCGCTCTCGCTTCGTTCTTGCCAGTATGCAAAGTCTTGTGTGACCTGGGGCTATGCCCGGGCCAGCCGCCTGCGCAACGCCGCGAGCTGCCCCGCCGCGCTTCCGTCGATGACCTCGTCGCCGACGCGGACCACGAGCCCGCCGCCGAGACTGGGGTCGACCTCGACGTGCAGCGCGATCGACCGCCCGTAGATGGCGTTCAGCTTCGTGCCCAGCTGGGCGGTCTGCTCGTCGGTCAGGGCGCTCGCACTGGTCACGTAGGCCACCGAGCGCTGACGCCGCTCCGCGGCCAGCTTGACCAGCGCGTCGAGGCCGACGCCGACACCGCGCCCCTTGGCCCGGCGGACGACCTGCTCGACGAGGGTCTCGGTGACCACGTCCACCTTGTCGGCGAACAGCCCGCGCACCAGGTTCCGCTTGGCATCCGCGGGACCGGCCAGGTCCGACAGTGCGGTCTCGAGCTCCGGGTGGTGGGCCACCACGCGCGCGACCTGGAACAGCTGGGTCTCGACGGCGTCGATGTTGCCGGTCTTTTCGGCCGCGGTGAGCAGCGCGGAGTGCCCGAGCGACTCGAGTCCGTCGACCAGCTGACGAGGGCTGGACCAGCGGCTGCCCGCCACGACGTCGAGCACCTTGAGGGCCGGTTCGGACAGCTTGCCGTCGAACAGCCGGCGCACCAGCTCGGAGCGTGACTCCGGCGTCGCCGAAGCGTCGCTCACCGCCCGGCGCAGGCCGATCTCCCGGTCCAGCAGGTCGACGACGGAGAGCAGCTCGTCGCCGACCGTGCTCGCGTCGGCTCCCGCGTCGGCCAGAACCTCGCCGAGGCGTTCCTCGGCGAGGCCGAGCGCTTCACGGCTCGCAGCATGCAGCGTCATCTTTGGCTACTTCCCCGCTTCCGAATCAGGCACGGTAGGCACCGGCTGTGTCAAGCTCCGCGAGGAACCGGTCGACGGTGCCGCGGCGGCGCGCCTCGTCCTCGAGCGACTCGCCGACGATGCGGCTGGCCAGCTCGACGGCGTTGCGGCCCATGTCGGCCCGCAGTTCCGCGATGATCTGCGCCTTCTGGGCCTGCAGCTGGGCCTGGCCCTGGGCGACGATGCGCTGGGACTCGGCCTCCGCCTCGGCCCGCAGCTCCGCCTTGATCTGCTCGGCTTCGAGCCGGGCGTCGTCGCGGATCTTCGCGGCCTCGGTGCGGGCTTCCTGCAGCTGGGCCTTGTACTTGGCCAGCGCCTCTTCGGCCTCGGCCTGGGCCCGCTCGGCCTTCTCGATGCCTCCCTCGATCTTCTGCGCACGCTCTTCGTACGCGGCCTCGAAGCGAGGGACGACGTACTTCTTGAGGATGAACAGCAGGATCAGGAAGGCGACGATGCCGAGGATCAGTTCCGAGATGTTCGGAATGATCGGGTTGTGAACTTCGCCCTCTGCAGCGAGGACCAAGGCACTGTTCAGCACGGCGTCTCCTTAAGCGAGGTGAGCGTGACTCAGCCCTGAGCGGAGGCGATGAAGTAGATGACGATGCCGATCAGGGCGAGCACCTCGGTCAGAACGAAGGTCGAGAAGCCGATGCCCTGCAGCTTGCCCTGCGCCTCCGGCTGACGCGCGGTGCCGTTGATGACGGCGGCGAAGATCAGACCCACACCGATGCCCGGGCCGATCGCGCCCAGGCCGTAACCGATGGCGGCGAGACCGGGGTTGATGTTGACGGCCTGCTCCGCGGCCTGGGCCAGAACGATGTTGCTCACGTGCATTTCCCTTCACTTCGGTCCACGCGCTCGCGCGGATCGGGGGCTTGTGTTCTCAGTGCTCCGACGCCAGCGCGGCGCCGATGTACCCGGCCGACAGCAGGGCGAAGATGTAGGCCTGCAGCACCTGGATGAAGGCCTCGAGGAACGTCATCCCGATGGCGAAGATCCACGCCACCAGGGAAACCGGCTTCAGCGCCCAGCCCGAGGTCTCGGTCAGCAGGAAGGTGCCGCCGAGGGTGAACACCGCCAGGATCAGGTGACCCGCGAACATGGCGGCGAAAACACGGATGGCGAGCGTGAGCGGGTTGAGGAAGAACTTCTCCGCGAACTCGATCAGCGCGAACAGGGGCAGGACCGCCTTGGGCACGCCCGCCGGCGCAAGTTCCTTCTTGAAGTACCCCTTGAAACCGTGCCGCTTGAACCCGACGTAGTGGTACACCGGGTAGACGACGAGGACCGACAGGGCGAGCGGGAAACCGAACCGCGCCATGGTCGGGAACTGCAGCAGCGGGATGATCCCGTAGAGGTTGTTCACCAGGATGAAGGTGAACAAAGCGAAAACGAGCGGCACGAACGGCTTGAAGTCTTTCGACCCGATCTGCTCGCGAGCGATGTTGTTGCGGCTGAAGTCGTAGATCGACTCGGCGACGAACTGCCCCTTGCCCGGCACGACCTGTAGCTTGCGGGTGGCGAGCAGGAAGTACGTCGCGATGATGACAACCGAAAGCACGACGAGCAGCATCGGCTTGGTGACACCGGCGACCAGCGCCGGCAACTCGAAGCTTTCGGCACCGGGGGGCGTGAAAATGCCACCCTCGGTCAGTACCAGCGCGCCCACTGGGCTCCTTCCGGTTCTCCCGGCCGGCGTTCACTCCGCCGGGGGAATCGTCACGATCTGGACTTAACGTACCCGATACGTATCGGGACGTCGGAGGCGGCTGCCCCACTGTGCGCTGAACACGGCTTCACGTTCTGCACACGGGGTTGTCTCGTGTGAACACTGCCCTGCGGTCTACTTCGGACCAGCGGCCGGGCGGCGGAACTACACGGTCGCCACACTGCTGATCGCGGTTCGTCTGAGGGAGTGCGCGGTCGAGGCCGCCACCCTTGACGCGGACCATACCAGCAGGTCAATCAGTGCCGGACAGGCGTACTCCTAACCAACCGATCAGCCCAGGACTTAGGTCCCGGGTCGTCCCGGGACCCAGGTCCGGTGCGGGCCGGGACCGCGTTCGCAACGTCGCAGGCACCGGCTCCGGCCGGGTCCCGGCGCGCGCGGGCAGATATTCGGACGTGGTCCCGGTCACACTCGGGTGGCCGCAGCCCGGCTCACCGTCCGTAACGGAACGAGCGGGCAACCGGACCGCGTCAGGACGGGATGATCGTCGGGATCTTGGTCTTGCGGAAGGCGGCGAACTCGGCCGCGGCGGCGAGCAGGATGGCCACGATCATCGTGATGCCGAGCGACATCGGGTGCAGCGCGGTGACACCCTTCAACAGCGTCAGCGCGCCGAAGAGCAGGACGACCTTCACCACGTACCCGCCGAGCGCGATCACCATGACGAACATCGGGTCCTGGCCCGCGCTGAAGCGCATCATGCCCAGGGTCGACAGCGACGCCAGCATCGCGAGCACCCCGCCGACGAGCGAGCCCAGGAAGCCGGGCAGGCCGTTGAGGATGCTGAACAGCGCGATGCACACCAGCACCGCGGGCGGGGTCACCAGCAGCGAGGCCTTCGTCATCGCGCGGGCCGCCTGCAGCACCACCTTGGCGTGCGGGTTCTCCTGCTCGTGCGGTTCGGTTTCGCTCACACCTGGCTCCCTGCTCGGTTGACCCCGAGTGTAGAGACCCCGGCGGATCAGGTGCCCGCCTGGTTGCGCGAGCGCAGCCGCGGGACGACCGAGACCACCACCGCGAACAGCAGCCCGACCCCGATGATCCACAGCGCCGCGGCGTCGTCGAACAGCGTCACCGACACCGCGCCGAACGCGAGGATCCCGGCCCACAAGTAGATGAGCAGGACCGCGCGCCGCTGGGAGTGGCCGATCTCCAGCAGCCGGTGGTGGAGGTGCATCTTGTCGGCCGCGAACGGGCTCTCCCCGCGGCGGGTGCGCCGGACGACCGCCATGATCAGGTCCAGCATCGGCACGAACAGCACCGCCGCCACGACCACCAGCGGCGAGAGCAGCGCGATCGCGTCCTTGCCGCTGAACTGCGGGTACGGCACGCGCCCGGACGCCGACGTCGTCGCGCCCGCGAGCATCAGGCCGATCATCATCGAGCCGGAGTCGCCCATGAAGATCTTCGCGGGTTGGAAGTTGTACGGCAGGAACCCCAGACAGGCGCCGGCGAGCGTGGCCGCGATCAGCGCGGGCGGGTAGGTGCCGACGTCGCCGCCGGAGCTGTCGAGCAGGCCGAGGGAGAACGCGCAGGTGGCGGCGGCGGCGATGAAGCCGAGGCCGCCGGCCAGCCCGTCGAGGCCGTCGACGAAGTTCATCGCGTTGACCATCACCACGACCATCACCACGGTGAGCAGCGCGCCCTGGTTCTTGTCCAGCACCAGCACCGAGCCGAACGAGCCGCCGGTGCCGCCCCACGGCACCCAGAACGACACCCACTGCACGCCGAAGATGACCAGGATGCCGGCGCACATGACCTGACCGGCCAGTTTCGTCCAGGCGTCGAGTTCGAACCGGTCGTCGAGCGCGCCGATCAGCGAAATCACCCCGGCCGCCAGCAGCACGCCGACCGAGTCGAAGGAGGCGTCGAAGCCGTGCGACAGGGCGGGCAGCTGGTGGGCCAGGCCCATCGCGCCGGCGACGCCGAGGAGGATGCCGATCCCGCCCATCCGCGGGATCGGGGCGACGTGGACGTCGCGGGCGCGGGGGTTGGCGATCGCGCCGACCCGGATCGCGAGCCGGCGGACGACGCCGGTGAGCAGGTAGGTCACGGCCGTCGCGGTCAGCGCGACGAGGATGTATTCCCGGATGGGGAGGAGACCGGATGTGGGCGGCACGGGGATGTCACGCTCGCGAGGTCGGGGTCACCCGCGACACGCTATCGTGCCGCCGTTTTCCGCTTGATCCGGCTTCAGGCCAACGATTCCGCGGGCACACCGAGCACCTCCGCGATGGCTTCCTTGCCCACGGCGCCTTCGCGCAGTACCACCGGTTCGGTGCCCGTGAGGTCCACGATGCTCGAGGCGACGGCCTCGCCGCTCGACCCGCCGTCGAGGTACACCGCGACCGAGTCGCCGAGCTGCTCCTGGGCTTCCTGCGCGGTGCTGGCCGGCGGCCGCCCGGAGACGTTCGCGCTCGAGACGGCCATCGGCCCGACGTCGCGCAGCAGCTCCAGCGCGACCGGGTGCAGCGGCATCCGCAGCATGACTGTGCCGCGGGCGTCGCCGAGGTTCCACTGCAGGCTCGGCGCGTGCGGCAGCACGATGGAGAGGTCGCCGGGCCAGAAGGCTTCGATGAGCGCCCGGGCCTGCGGCGGAACGCCGAGCACCAGGCCGTCCACAGTGGACCAGGAGCCGACGAGCACGCCGACCGGCATGTCCGGGCCGCGGTTCTTGGCACGCAGCAGCGCCTGGACGGCACCGGCGTCGAACGCGTCGGCACCGATCCCGTAGACCGTGTCGGTCGGCAGGACGACCAGCCGGCTCGACCGGACCGCCCCGGCCGCGGCGGCGAGCCCGTCGGCCCGGGTCTCCCGCTTGCTGCAGTCGTAGACCACGCTCATGGGCGCCAAGCGTAGTCCCGCTGCCTGCGGAGGCGTTCGCCGCGTCACACCAGCCCGGCGGGCGCGGCCGCCCTCGGGGGCGCCCCCCGTCTTCCACGCTACCGGCGAGCACCGACAGTTTCCGGCGTTCCCGGCGTCCGCGGCCCGACTTGTCCACAGCACTCGGCGACCTCGGCCCACGTCTTGAATGACTCATTCAAGACCTCCGACGACAGGAATGAGTCATTCAAGACGTCCGCCGAGCGCTCGTTGCCCGGGCTGACAACCGGCCAGACTTTCGTCGTGGGGCAAGCGGGTGGACCTCGCCGCGAGGCACAACCACGACAGCGGGGCTCAATACGGTCGATCTTCGGGAACCACCACCCCCGTGGGTTCCCAGTGAAGGAGCCGCAGATGCGCCCCAGAACCCCGAAAGCGCTCGCCTTGCTCGCCGCCGTCGCCGTCCTGACCGGGCTCGGTACCGGTACCGCCGCGGCGGAGCCGCTCACCCGTGGCTGGCCCGCCCCGATCGACGCCGCGCACTGGGAGAACCAGGACCACATGACCTGGTCCGACTACCGCAAGATCCCCGGCACGAACTGGGCCGACCCGAAGGTGAAACCCACCCAGCGCACCTTCAAGGGCGCCGTCGTCCTCGCCGACTACCCGGACCAGGACTTCGTCGTCACGAAGCCGGCGAACTCGACGGTGTTCGGCAACCCCGCGCCGGCCGCCGCGAACATCCCGCGGGCGAACGTCGCGAAGTACTACCAGGACTTCCTCAACAAGCCCGAAGCCCTCAACAACGGCCACACGATCAACGAGTACTGGATGGAGGACTCCGGCGGCCGGTTCGGCGTGCAACTGACCGCGTTCGGGCCGTACCGGATGCCCGGGAAGTCCTACGAGTACGGGATGGAGTTCCAGCCGGGCGCCTGCCCGCCCAGCGCGAACTGCAACCGGGACATCCGCAAGGACGCCGGGGACGCCTGGCGCGCCGCCGTCGGCGACACCGCGAACCAGTTCGACTTCGTCTTCTACCTCTCCGCCGGCCAGGACGAGAGCTCGACCTGGCAGGAGTTCGGCGAGATGAAGTTCGGGACGAAGGAGAACGTGCCCGACAGTTTCGGCCCACCCAACCACGACCTGCCCAACTACGCGGCCACCCGGTACGTGCCGTGGACGTCGTGGGCGTCCGCGGCCAGCATCTGGCCGAACGCCCAGAACGGCAGCTCGGTGCAGGCCGAGAGCTCGGGCCAGTCGACCTACGCCCACGAGTTCAGCCACATCCTGGGCATCGGCGACAACTACAACAACCCGTTCGGCATCCCGCCCTGGCGTGACTACTCCGGCGCGTGGGAGATGCTCTCGCGCGGCACGTTCAACGGTCCTGGCGGCCCGCACACCCGCTGGCAGATCCCGGCGACGCAGGGCAGTTCGATGGGTGCCCAGCACATGCTGCGCAACAAGCTGAAGCTCGGCATCGTCGACCCCGCCGACGTCCTCCAGCTCGACCGGAACGAGCTGGCCGCGACCGGGCCGGTGTCGGCCCGCGTCACCGCCCGGGAGGCGGAAGCGCAGCCCGGGGCGTTCACCGGGCTGAACATCAAGCTCACCGGCGGCGACAAGAGCCCGAGGTGCGACAAGGCGACGGACCCGTTCTGCGACGGCGGCGGCTACGACAACTACACCGTCGAGGTCGTCGACCGGATGGGTGCCGACTCCTTCGCCCCGGATTCCGGGGTACTGATCGCGAAGACCAAGAACAAGGACAACGCGCCCTTCGAGTGGGTGATCGACGCGAACCCGGCCGACATCGGCATCACCGACTACACGAAGGCCGACGGCACCCCGGTGAAGATCACCATCGGCGACTACCGGCAGCTCAACGACGCCATGTTCAAGGCGGGCACCGAGGCGGCGAGCCCGTACGAGTACACCGACCAGGCGAACCGGCTGCGGTTCCTGATCACGGACGTGGCCCGCGACCGCCGCGGGATCCTGTCGTACACGGTGACGGTGGCCTCGCTGGACGGCGCGGGCAGCCAGGCGCGCGGGGCGGCGCTGACTCCCGCTCTCCCGGCCGTCGCCCGCGGCGGGCTCGCAACGTGCGACTTCGGCCTGCTCAACACGGGATCGGCCGCTGGTGTGGCGGCACCGTACGACACGGACACGTACCGCCTGAGCGTGTCGACGGACGCGCGCGGCTGGGAGGTCCGGTTGCCGAACGAGCTGGCGACGGCGAAGGCCGGCGGGCACGTGAAGGTGCCGGCGTACGCGAAGCGCGGCCACGGCGCCGACCTGGCGGCGAGGGTGAAGCTGACGGCGACGTCGGTGAGCGACCCGTCGAAGACGGCGACGGCGAGCTGCACGGCGTTCGGCTTCTAGTACTGCAGGGCGAGATCTTTGTTCGGTGCGGCCGAAGACAGCCTGCCAGGACAATCCTGGACGTCGGCCTGCCGGTCTGCCGCAGCTGGTCGTGAGTGGTAATTCGGGTTAGAACCCGAATTACCACTCACGACCACCAGCCACGGCAAACGGTGACCTTGTTTCCCCAGGTCACGCACACAA
>NZ_JAJPWR010000031.1:0-108954 GCF_046548995.1 Amycolatopsis sp. lyj-109 | reverse complement strand
CCGACGACCGGAGACCTCACCGTGGACGTGCTGGACCAGCCAGCACGACCCAGCACGCCCACCACCCACAACAAGATCAACAACCCAGCCTCAAGATCACCAAAAATCAAATCGGTGGATCCGGGTCTGACGCAACCAAGGCCGCCTTGGGGCGCTCGGGTCAGGTCAGGGGAGAGGCGGGGTGAAGGCGACCGTCCAGCGGCCGTCTTCGCTCGTCACCGTCAGCGGGTAGCTGAACGGCGTGCCGTCGCCGAGCGCGCCCGAGACCGTGGCGCGGGTCGGCGAGTTAGCGTCCGGGCTCAGCTCGACGTGCACGTCGTGGGCGCCGCGGCCGGCGAGCACCGAGACGTAGTCCTTCGCGAAGTCGTCGCCGCCCGAGCCGGGGTAGTCGAGGAGGCCGGCGAAGGCGTCCGCGTCGTGGCCGGAGAGCGCCGCGGCGAGCCGGTCGCGCAGTTCGGCGGGTGAAGCCGCGCCCGGGTCCGGCTCGTGCACGATGAGCAGCGTCACCGCGCCGATCCAGACGACGGCGGCCGTGATCGACAGGCCCACCTTCACGTCACGCCGGATGTGCACCCGGCCGAGCCTGCCTCAGCGCCGCCGTCCTGCCAAGCCGTGGGTGGCCGGGCACCCGGTGAAACTCCTCCGGCACGCGTGCCAGGATGGAACCGTGACACAACCACGCGGATCTGCAGCGAAGTCAGCGGCCCTGTCCGCCGCCCTCTCCGGCGCGGTCGACCTGTCCGCGCTCAAGGCCCGTGCCGAAGCGGCGCAACGACAGCCGGCCCCGCCCGCCGGCCCGGGCGGGGGTGACGGGCCGCCGCGGCCCGCCTCGGGCGATGCCGTGATCGATGTCACCGAGGCCACTTTCCAGGCCGAGGTCGTGGAGCGGTCCCTGCACCAGCTCGTGGTCGTCGACCTGTGGGCCGAGTGGTGCGGCCCGTGCAAGCAGCTGTCCCCGGTCCTGGAGCGGATGGCCGCCGAGTCCGGTGGCGCGTGGGTCGTCGCGAAGGTCGACGTCGACGCCAACCCGCGGATCGCGCAGCTGTTCGGCGCGCAGTCCATCCCGACGATCGTCGCCATCGCCGGTGGCCAGCCGGTCGACGCCTTCTCCGGCGCGCTGCCCGAGCCCGAGATCCGCAAGTGGATCACTTCGTTGCTCGACGCCCTGCGCGACAAGCTGCCGGGTATCCGCGACGCGGATGCGGCCGGCGGCCCGGTCGAAGAGCCGGAGGACCCGCGCTTCACCGAGGCGGAAGAGGCCTTCGAGCGCGGCGACTTCGCTGCCGCGCAGGCCGCGTACGAGCGCATCCTCGACGTCGAACCGGCGAACGAGCTGGCGAAGAACGCTCTGGCCCAGGTCAAGTTCACCGCCCGCGCCGAAAGCGCCGACCCGGACGCGCGCGCCAAGGCGGACGCCGACCCGTCGGACCTGGCGGCCCAGCTCGACGCGGCCGACCTGGAGATCGCGGCGAACGAGGTCGAGGCCGGCTTCAAGCGCCTGATCGACACCGTCCGCCGCACGGCGGGCGAGGACCGCAACAAGGTCCGCGAGCACCTGGTGGCCCTGTTCGACCTGTTCGACCCGGCCGACGACCGCGTGATGAAGGCCCGCCGCGACCTCGCGAGCGCTCTCTTCTGAGCCGCAAAGCCGTGAAGGCCACCTTCAGGAACTTCAAGTTCCTGAAGGTGGCCTTCACGGCTTTGGTCAGGCGTACTGCTTCGAGCAGACCGAGGAGCCCTCGAGGTAGCCCTTGCGCAGCGCCTCGACCCGGTCGAAACCGCTGTCCGGGCGCTTCCCGTTGACGTCCGCCGACACCAGGCTCTCCGGCTGCAGCAGGTCCGCGATGGCCTCGTCGAGGTCGCCCGCCGACAGGCGCAGGTCGCCCGGCCGGTTGGTGAACGCCGCCCAGGCACCCACCAGACACGCCGTGCGCAGGCCCGCGTTCGCGTTGTCGATCGACGCGCCGACGCCCTTCTGGATGCCCAGCGCGTACCGCGCCGCGACCTCCGAGAACGCCGCGAAGTCACCCATGCCGCCCGGGTCCTCGCCCTTCATCTCGGCGTCACGGTCGATCGGTTGGGCGAGCTGGGCCAGCTTGGCCATGTCGACGCTGACGGTGTTGTCCGCCGGGCAGTACGACGCCGGCGGCGTGGTCTGGCAGCTGCCGCCGTCGGTGATCTCCGGCGCGGCCACCCCGGCGCCCTTGAACGCCTCGTCGAGGCTCTTCTTCAGCAGCTCGACGGTCTGCGCGGTGAACTTCGCGTCGCCCTTGCCCTTGTCGCCCTTGTCGAACGGGCGCTCGGTGAGCCGGGGCTTGATGTTCTCGGCCGTCATCCCCGCGCACTCCTTCGGGCCCTTCTCGAACCCGGCCTGGAACGCGTAGGTGCGGTCGAACGCCGTGCCGTGCGCGCCCTTGTCGGCGGCGCTGGTGCCGGCCTGGTCGCGGATCAGGAACATCGACGCCATCACCTGGTTCAGGCCTTCGGACGTCGAGACGCGGTAGTACTTGCTCTTGTCCTCGGCGACCCAGCGGAAGTAGCCGCCGGCGAAGCAGTCGGCCTGCTGCTCCTTGACCACGGTCGGGGTGTTCTTGGCGATCCCCGCCTTGTCGCCGAGCCGGTACTGCACGGCGTGGCCGAACTCGTGCGCGAGCACCACGACCACCGACATCGGGCCGAACCGCTGGCGCAGCATCGGCAGCAGCACGCCGCGGTCCCACGCCACCGAGTCGTCGACCGGGCAGTAGAACGCGTTCACGAGCTTCTTCACGCTGCCGCAGCCGGTCTTCTCGGTGTCGGTCTGCGCGTCGTAGGACAGCAGGGACTTGACCGGCTCGAACTGCGCGCCGAAGTTCGACGGCAGCATCTCGCCCCAGTAGGTCTGGACGTCCTCGATCGCGGCGGTGGCGAGCTTGTCGTCCTCGCCGCCGTCGGCGTTGCGGACGTTCAGGCTCGGCGTCGGCGCGTCCGGCTTGAGGCCGCTCTCGAAGTGCGTCACCGGCAGCCCGGACACGGATCCGGCGCCGTTGTCCTTGGCCGGGTCCCCGCTCGCACCGCCCTTGCCGGTGCACCCGCTCACGGCGACCGCCGCAACGGCCAGCAGCGCGACCAGCGCCCGCCGTCCTCCCCCTGGGATCATCTGTCCAACTCGCTCTCGTACCCACCCGTTACCCGACGGGCAGGACCATACCCAGGGCATTCGCGGAGCGTGCACGTTATCCCCGAAGTCCTCCCTGCGCAGGGCGGCCTGCGGCCCGATATCGTCGCTTCCCATGCGTGCAGTCCGCCGGTTCACCGTCCGCGCCAGTCTCCCGGATTCGCTGTCCGGCCTGGGCGCGCTGGCCACCAACCTGCGCTGGACGTGGCACCCGCCGACGCGCGACCTGTTCGCGTCGATGGACGCCGAGCTCTTCAACGCCGTGCGCGACCCGCTGCGGATGCTCACCGCGCTGCCGCCGGCCCGGCTCGACGAGCTCGCCGTCGACGACGACTTCCTCTCCCGGGCGCGCGAAGCGGCCGAGGACCTGGAGAAGTACCTGTCCGAGCCGCGCTGGTACCAGCGCCGCGAGGACCCGGAGCTGCCCTCCGCGGTCGCCTACTTCTCGATGGAGTTCGGCGTCACCGAAGCGCTGCCGAACTACTCCGGCGGCCTCGGTGTGCTGGCCGGCGACCACCTCAAGGCCGCGTCCGACCTGGGCGTGCCGATGGTCGGCGTCGGGCTGCTCTACCGCAACGGCTACTTCCGGCAGTCCCTGTCGCTGGACGGCTGGCAGGTCGAGCACTACCCGGTGATCGACCCGAACGCCTTCCCCCTCGAACTGCTGACCGCGGGCGGGCGGCCGGTGCTGATCGGCGTCGCGATGCCGGGCGGGCGCGAGCTGTGCGCGCAGATCTGGCAGGCCCGCGTCGGGCGGGTGCCGCTGCTGCTGCTCGACACCGACACCGAGGCCAACGACGAGGACCTGCGCGGCGTCACCGACCGGCTCTACGGCGGCGACGCCGACCACCGGCTGCGGCAGGAGATCCTGGCCGGCATCGGCGGGTTCCGCGCGGTGCGGAAGTACTGCGAGCTGACCGGGCACCCGCAGCCGATGGTGTTTCACACGAACGAGGGACACGCGGGCTTCCTCGGCCTCGAACGCGCCCGCGAGATCGTCCAGGCCGACGGCCTCGCGTTCGACGAGGCCATGCCCGCGGTCCGCGCCGGGACGCTGTTCACCACGCACACCCCGGTCAGCGCGGGCATCGACCGGTTCCCGGTGGACCTGGTGCAGCGCTACTTCAACGACGGCAGGCTGGTGCCGGACATCGACCCGAGACGGGTGCTCGCGCTCGGTGCCGAGGACAACCCCGGCCTGTTCAACATGGCGCACATGGGCCTGCGGCTGGCGCAGCGCGCGAACGGCGTCTCGCAGCTGCACGGGCGCGTCACGCGGAAGATGTTCTCGCGGCTGTGGCCCGGGTTCGACCACGACGAGGTGCCGATCTCGTCGGTGACCAACGGCGTCCACGGCCCGACGTGGGTCGCGCGCGAGCTGAGCACGCTGCTCGGCCGCGAATGGGGCCTCGACGTCGGCGAGGGGCCGCTGCGCGACGGCGTGTCCGACGCCCAGCTGTGGCAGCTGCGGCGCGAGCTGCGCGAGAAGCTGGTGCACGAGGTGCGGCGCCGGGTGCGCGCGGCGTGGCTGCAGCGCGGCGCGTCCCCGCTGGAGCTGGGCTGGGTGGACTCGGTCTTCGACCCCGACGTGCTGACCGTCGGCTTCGCCCGCCGCGTCCCGACCTACAAGCGGCTGACGCTGATGCTGCGCGATCCCGACCGGCTGCGGACCCTGCTGCTGCACGAACAGCGGCCGATCCAGGTCGTCGTCGCGGGCAAGTCGCACCCGGCCGACGAGAACGGCAAGCAGCTGATCCAGCAGATCGTCCGGTTCGTCGACGGCGCGGACGTCCGGCACCGGATCGTCTTCCTGCCCGACTACGACATGTCGATGGCCCGCTACCTCTACCGCGGCTGCGACGTCTGGCTGAACAACCCGGTCCGCCCGCTGGAGGCGTGCGGGACGTCGGGGATGAAGTCGGCGCTGAACGGCGGTCTCAATCTGTCGATCCGCGACGGCTGGTGGGACGAGTGCTACGACGGCAGCAACGGCTGGGCGATCCCCACCGCCGACGGCGTCGCCGACCCGCTGCGCCGCGACGACCTCGAGGCTGCGGCGCTGTACGAGCTGCTCGGCCAGCAGATCGCGCCGCTGTTCTACGACCGTTCGGACGGCGGCGTGCCCACGGGCTGGCTGTCGATGGTGTGGCACACGCTGGAAACGCTCGGCCCGCGGGTCCAGGCGTCCCGGATGGTCCGCGAGTACGTCGACAACGGCTACCTGCCGGCGTCGCGCACGGTCGCGGCGGCCACCGGCGACGGCTACCGCGGCGCCCTGTCGCTGGCGGACTACCGCACGAAGCTCGAGGTGTCGTGGCCGCGGCTGCGCATCTTCGACTCGGAGCTGCTGGTGGAGGCGACCGAACCGCTGGTGGTGGGCACCGAGGTGACGATCCGGGCCCGCATCGACCTGGCGGGCCTCGATCCGTCCGAAGTGGACATCCAGGCGGTGGTCGGCCGGGTGGCCGACGACGACGAGCTCCGCGACCCGGTGACGGTCCCGATGACCGCCGACGGCATCGGGGCGTTCGCGGCCCGCGTGAAGCTGCCGCGGCCGGGGGCGATCGGGTACACGGTCCGGGTGCTGCCGAAGCACGGGCTGCTGGCCACGCCGGCGGAGCTGGCGCGCGTGGTGCTGGCCTGACCTGGAGCTCCTCCAGGTGGAAATCGCGCCGCGCGCATTGCCGGGGAAGCTAAGTTGTAGGCATGCGCTTCGGAATGTTCGTCCCGCAGGGCTGGCGGCTCGACCTGGCCGGCATCGACCCCGCGGACCACTGGAAGACCATGCTCGGCCTCGCGAAACACGCGGAGGCGGGCCCCTTCGAATCGATCTGGGTCTACGACCACTTCCACACCGTGCCGGTCCCGACGGAGGAGGCCACGCACGAAGCCTGGTCGCTGATGTCGGCGTTCGCCGCCTCGACGGAGACCATCCGGCTCGGGCAGATGTGCACCTGCATGGGCTACCGCAACCCCGCCTACCTCGCGAAGGTCGCCGCGACCGCCGACCTCGTCTCGGGCGGCCGGGTCGAAATGGGCATCGGCGCCGGCTGGTACGAGCACGAGTGGCGGGCCTACGGCTACGGCTTCCCGTCCGCCGGCGAGCGGCTCGGCCAGCTGGACGAAGGCGTCCAGATCATGCGGGACCTCTGGACGACCGGTAAGTCCACATTCGACGGCAAGCACTATCAGACGAACGGGGCGATCCTGCGGCCGCTTCCGCTGCAGGACGGCGGGCCCCCGCTGTGGATCGCCGGCGGCGGCGAGAAGAAGACCCTCCGGATCGCGGCGAAGTACGCGCGCTACACGAACTTCTTCCCCGAGCCGGAGGCGTTCACCCGCAAGTCGGAGATCCTGGCGGCGCACTGCAAGGACGTCGGCACCGACTTCGACGCGATCGTGCGCTCGGGCAACCTCGGCGTCGTCCTCGGCGAAACCGAGAAGGCTGCCGAGGAGAAGGTGGCCTGGCTGAAGGCACACTACGCGAAGTACGTCACGACGGAGGAAGCCGAGCGGGCCGTCGCCGCCTTCGCGAGCGGCCCGACGGTCGGCACGCCGGAGCAGGTCGCCGAGCACCTCGCCGCCCTGGGCAAGCGCGGCTTGTCGTACGCGATCCTGAACTTCCCGGAGGCCGCGTACGACCGGTCGGGCATCGACCTGTTCACCAAGCACGTCGCCCCGGCACTGGCCGGCTGACAGCGTCGGCCGAAAACCTGTCGGCCGAAAACCTGTCGGCCGGACAGTGTCGGCCGAAAGAACTGTCGGTCCCCTTCGGTAGCGTGGAAAACGGGGGCTGCTAAGGCACCGCCGGGCTGCCACCGGCCTGCACGGGCAGGCCGGTGGCAGCCCATGCGCGGAACCCGCCCTCGAGGTCGGTCGCGCCGGGCAGCCCCAGCCGCTGCAGGTCGGCCGCCGCCAGGCTCGACGAATAGCCCTCGTTGCACACCACGATCACCGTCGAGCCGGGCGTCACCGAAGGCAGCCGCCACTCGCTGTCCGGCGCCAGCCGCCACTCCAGGTGGATCCGCTCGACGATCACCGCGCCCGGGATCTCGCCCTCCGCCTCGCGGTTCGCCAGCGGCCGGATGTCGACCACCAGCGCCCCGGCCTCCTGCAGTTCGCGGGCCCGGACGGGCGTCACCCGGTCCAGGCCGGACCGCGCGGAGGCCAGCAGCGATTCGACAGCGCTCATGACCGGACGATAGCGGGCAGCGGCGGGATTTCCGCCGGAACGTCGGCGAGCGTGGCGTACTCCCGCGTCGCCACCAGCGGCGGTGAGTACGCGTGGACGCTGGCCGCGGGCTGGTCGCCGAGCCCGGTGACCTGGTGGGCGCGGCCGGCGCCGAAGCCCAGGCCCTCGCCGGCGGCGTGCGTCCGGCGCCGGATCGGGCCGCCGGGGTAGCGGTACTCCTCACCCAGCTCGCCCTGCAGGACGGTGAACGACCCGGACGCGCCGCCGTGGTCGTGCGGCTTCGTGTGCTGGCCGGGCAGCCACGACAGCAGCCACAGCTCGACGCCGTCGGTGAGCGCCAGCCGCGCCCACCAGCGGCGGTCCTCGTCGAACCGCAGGATGCCGCGCAGGCCCGCGGTCAGCTCGGTGGTGACGGTGGTGGTCAGCTCGGCCAGCTCACGCGGCGTCCAGAGCAGCCGCGACGGGTGCAGCAGCTCGGGCAGCAGCGGGTCGGTCAGCTGCGGGTGGATTTCGACGGGCGGGCGAATCAGGGAGGTGGTCAACGCGGGTGCTCCTCGGACGCGAAGGTATCGGGACGCCGGGGTAGCGCGGTACCGCTCGCGTCCGCGGACGCGAGGAATCAGCGGAGCCGCGCCCGCGTACACCCGGCCGAAGCGACGAGGAGCAGGTCGATCGCGCGACGGCGCCAGAACGAACCCCGGGTCACCGGGGGCACGGGCGCGTCGGCGGACATGCCGTTGATAGTGCCACAACCCGCCGTCGGCGACCCGGGCGTTCCACGTGCTGGGCACGCCACGACCTGCCCGTTCGCCGTCTCACCCGGGCGGGTGCGCACGTGCGCGCGACGGAAGACAGAATGGGCCTCGTGAGCGAGCCGATCCAGCCCAGCGAACTTGACGACCTCGTGGTCCGGATGGCCGGTGTCGGCGTCCGCCGGGGGACCAACGACCTCCTCGCCGGTCTCGACTGGACCGTCGAACTGGACGAGCGCTGGGTGGTGCTCGGCCCGAACGGCGCGGGCAAGACCACCCTGCTGCGCCTGGCCGCGGCCGAGCTGCACCCGACCACCGGCGAGGTCGACCTGCTCGGCGAGCGGATCGGCAAGGTCAACATCTTCGACCTGCGCCCGCGCATCGGCTTCACCTCGGCCGCCATCGCCCAGCGCGTGCCGGGTGACGAGCTGGTCAAGGACGTCGTGGTCAGCGCCGGCTACGCGGTGCTCGGCCGCTGGCGTGAGGAATACGACACCCTCGACATGGCCCGCGCGACCGAGCTGCTCGACGCGATGGGCATCGGGCACCTCGCCGAGCGCACCTTCGGCACGCTGTCCGAGGGCGAGCGCAAGCGAGCGCTGATCGCCCGGTCGCTGATGACCGACCCGGAGATGCTGCTGCTCGACGAGCCCGCCGCGGGTCTCGACCTGGGCGGCCGCGAGGACCTGGTCGCGCGGCTGTCCGAGCTGGCGATGGACCCGGACGCGCCGGCCCTGGTGCTGGTCACCCACCACGTCGAGGAGATCCCGCCGGGGTTCACCCACGCACTGCTGCTGCGTGACGGCCACGCGGTGGTGTCGGGCCTGGTCGACGACGTCATCACCGGCGAGAACCTGTCGAAGACGTTCGACCAGGACCTCGTGCTCGAGCGTTCCGGGGATCGCTTCTTCGCCCGCCGTCGCTAAGCTGACGCTTACCGACCGGTAGGGTGCTGGCAGGGCGTCAAGAACGGCACTTTCACGTGAAAGTGCCGTTGTTGGCCGGTCGTCAATGAGGAGGATGGGCGTGGGAGAGTTCGTAACCCTGGAGGTCAAGGACGGGGTCGGCACCATCCGGCTCGACCGGCCGCCGGTCAACGCCCTGAACGCCCAGGTCACCGCCGAATTCGCCGAGCTGGCGAAAGAGGCGACCGAGCGCGACGACGTCCGCGCGGTGATCCTCTACGGCGGCGAGAAGACCTTCGCCGGCGGCGCGGACATCAAGGAGATGGCCGCTCGCACCTATCCGGAGATCGCGAAGTTCGGCGCCACCCTCACCGGCACGGTCGCGGCCATCGCGAACATCCCGAAGCCGGTCGTCGCCGCCATCACCGGGTACGCCCTCGGCGGCGGCCTCGAGCTGGCCCTGGCCGCCGACTGGCGGGTCGCCGGCGACAACGTCAAGGTCGGCCAGCCCGAGATCCAGCTCGGCGTCATCCCCGGCGCGGGCGGCACCCAGCGCCTGGCCCGGCTGATCGGGCCGAGCAAGACCAAGGACCTCGTCTACACCGGACGGTTCGTCAAGGCCGAAGAAGCGCTGCAGCTCGGGATCGTCGACCAGGTCGTCGCGCCCGACGACGTCTACGCGGCGGCGCACAAGTGGGCCGCGCAATTCGCGAACGGCCCGGCGGTCGCGCTGCGCGCGGCGAAGGCGGCCATCGACGGCGGCCTCGACACCGACCTCGCGAACGGGCTCAAGCTCGAATCGCACCTGTTCGCCGCCCTCTGGGCGACCCAAGACCAGCAGAACGGCATGAAGTCGTTCATCGAAAACGGGCCCGGCAAGGCCACTTTCGAAGGGAAATGACGCCTTGACCGACGTGAACGACCCGGCGCCCAACCCGCACGCCACCGCCGAAGAGGTCCAGGCGGCCTGGGCCGACCCCAAGCTGGCGAACGTGCTCTACCACGACTGGGAAGCCGGCACCTACGACGAGAAGTGGTCGATCTCGTACGACGAGCGCTGCATCTCCTACGCCACCGACGTGTTCAACGCCGTCGCGGGCGAGGACGGCCAGCCCTACCAGCACGCGATGGAGCTGGGCAGCGGCACCGGCTTCTTCCTGCTGAACCTGATGCAGGGCGGCGTCGCCAAGAAGGGCTCGGTCACCGACCTTTCGCCCGGCATGGTCCAGGTCGCGCTGCGCAACGCCGAAAAGCTCGGCCTCGACGTCGACGGCCGGGTCGCCGACGCCGAGCGCATCCCCTACGACGACAACACGTTCGACCTGGTGGTCGGGCACGCGGTGCTGCACCACATCCCGGACGTCCAGGCGGCGTTCCGCGAGGTGCTGCGCGTGCTCAAGCCGGGTGGCCGGTTCGTCTTCGCCGGCGAGCCGACCAAGGTCGGCGACTTCTACGCCCGCAAGCTCGGCCAGTTCACCTGGTTCCTGACGACCCGCGTGACGAAGCTGCCCGCGCTGAGCGGCTGGCGGCGTCCGCAGGAGGAACTGGACGAATCTTCGCGAGCCGCCGCTTTGGAGGCCGTGGTCGACATCCACACCTTCGACCCGTCGGAGCTGGAGTCGTGGGCCCGCGGCGCCGGCGCCCAGGACGTCCGCGCGGTCACCGAGGAGTTCGCCGCGGCACTGGCCGGCTGGCCGATCCGGACGTTCGAGGCGGCGGTGCCCGCCGAGAAGCTCACCGTGCGCTGGCGGCTGTTCGCCTACCGCCTGTGGCTGCGGCTGTCCGCCGTGGACAAGAAGGTCCTTTCCAAGATCCTGCCGCGGGAGCTGTTCTACAACGTCATGATCACCGGGACCAAGCGGCCGTCCTGAGTTGGGATATTCGTTCAGCCTCGGCGACGTCGCCCACCTGCGTTCGGACGCGGGCGTGGCGGCGCTCGCCGAGGTCTCGGCGCTGCCGCTGACCGATCGGATCGCCGCCGTCGCCGCCGCGCGTCGCATCGCCGGTGAGGAGCACGCGGCCGCCGTCCTGGAAACCGTGCTGCTGCGCCGGAAAGCCGTCGGCAAGCTGTCCGGGGTGGACTGGCTGTTCACGTCCGACGCGCTCCAGCAGGCGAGCGCGTCGATCGTGGCGCGGCACCGGGCCGCCCGCTTCGCCGGGCTCGACGTCCACGACGTCACCTGCTCGGTGGGCGCCGACCTGGTGGAAATCGCTCGGGTGGCGCGGCTGGCCGTGGGGTCCGATGTGGATCCGGTGCGGCTGGAGATGGCGCGGCACAACGGTCTCGCCGCGGGTGTCGCGTTCGGACTCGCGCGGGCCGACGCCCTGTGTCCGGTCAGCCGGTCCGGCGTCGTCGTCGCGGACCCGGCCCGGCGTGATTCCGCCGGACGCCGGGCGTGGAAACCCGCCGACTTCGCCCCGCCCCTGGACGGGCTGGTCGAGGCCTACCCGGGACGTCCGCTGTCTGTGAAATGCGCGCCCGGGCTCGACTTCGCGCTGACACCGTGGGCCGAAGAGGTCGAGCTGGTGTCCCTGGACGGCCAAGTGCGCGAATCCTGCCTCTGGCGGGGCCTGAGCACCGGCGTCACCCGCCGGGCGACCGTGCTGCGCACGGACGGAACACAGTGGACGGTCACCGACGCCGAACCGGACGAACTGCCCACGCGGAAGCCGGGGGAGTGGATCGTCGACCCGGACGGCGCCGTCGTGCGGGCCGGGCTGGTCCGCCACTACGCGGCGCGGCACGGGTTGTGGCAGCTGGACGAACGCATCGCGTACCTGACCGGGGACACCCCGCCGCCGGGCGTGCGGGCGTTCCGCGTCCTGGAGCACGGGCCGTACACCGAGAAGGGGTTGAAGGCCGTCCTCAAGCGACACGACGTCGGACGGCTGGAAATCCTGGTGCGGGGCCTGGACGTCGACCCGGACGCGCTGCGGCGGCGGCTGAAACCGCGTGGTGCGGCGGAAGCGTCGGTCGTGCTGACGCGGATCGGACGATCGCCCGTCGCGTTCCTGTGCCGCGCCGAACGCAGCACGTGACGGAAACTTTCGAGGGGTGGAACTCCCGGTGGACCTGACGTAGGTTCCCCGGGTTGCCAAGTTTCACTGGAGGATCGCCGTGTCCGCAAAATGGTCAGGTCTCGTCAAGCTCGCCGCCGCCGCGGCCATCGGCGCCACCGTCGCCTCCGGAGCCACCGCGCTGGCCGGATCCGACGAAGCCACCGCGGCCCGCTCGAAGGAGCCGGCCAACATCGGCCAGGTCAAACTGGACGTCAAGGCGTACTACGGCGACTACGTCGACGCCGCGGGCAAACACCACTATTCGGACACCAGCCGGTTCGTGAAGGACACCCACCGGATCGTCTCGGACGCGAAGCGCTTCCTGCAGCAGCAGCTGGGCCGGGTGAAGAACCCGGCGGTCGTGCTGGACGTCGACGACACCTCCGAAATCACCTACGGCTGGGAAGCCGACAACGACTTCGGCTTCGACCCGGTCAAGCAGCAGCAGGCGATCGACAACGGCACGTTCGTCGCGAACAAGCCGGTGCTGGAGCTGGCCAACTGGGCCGCGCAGCACGGCGTCAAGGTGTACTTCCTGACCGGCCGCAACGAGTTCCAGGGCCCGCAGTCGCTGAAGAACCTGGCCAACGAGGGCTTCCCGGCCCCGGCAGGCGCGTTCTTCAAGCCGAAGACGGCGGCGCCGGACTACCTGCCGTGCGGGCTGACCTGCACCACCGTCCAGTACAAGTCGGGCACGCGGGCGCACATCGAGGCCACCGGCGCGAAGATCGTGCTCAACCTCGGCGACCAGTTCAGCGACCTCCAAGGCGGCTACGCGCTGCGTCCGGTGAAGCTGCCGAACCCGATGTACTACCTGCCCTGATCCCCCGGGCGGAATAACCGCCGGGCCCGGCGTGCTGCTCCCTGTACACAGAACTCTTTAGGGAGCTGAGATGGCGAAGCAGGTTCTGCAGCCGGGCCCGGACCACCCGATCACCGTCGAGCCGACCAAGGCCCGCGTGGTGGTCAAGGCGGGCGGGCGCGTCATCGCGGACAGCCGCAACGCGTTCACCCTGCAGGAATCCACCTACCCGGCGGTCCAGTACATCCCGCTGGCGGACGTCGACGCGGGCGTGCTCGAGCGGACCGACCACGAGACGTACTGCCCGTACAAGGGCGAGGCGGGCTACTACTCGCTCAACGTGGGTGACGTGCAGGCCGAGAACTCGGTCTGGACGTACGAGAAGCCGTACGACGCGGTCGCGCCGATCAAGGACCACGTGGCGTTCTACCCGAACGTCGTGGATTCGATCGAGCTGATCGAGGACTGAGCTGGACCTCGACCTCCTGCGGACGTTCCTGGCCGTTCACCGGGCCGGCTCGCTGACCGGCGCGGCACCGTCACTGGGGCTGTCCCAGCCGACGGTGACCGCGCAGGTCAGAGCCCTGGAGGACCAGCTCGGCCGGCAACTGTTCGTCCGCCGGGCCCGCGGCGTCACCCCGACGTCGGCGGCCGACGAGCTGGCGGCCCGGATCGCCCCGCACATCGACGCGCTCACCGACGTCGTCGCCCGGCAGCCGGATCCGTTCGCGGTCCCGGTGCACCTGGCCGGGCCCGCCGAGCTGACCACGGCCCGGGTCCTGCCCGCACTGGCCGGCCTGGTCGCGTGCGGCCTCGAGCTGCGGGTGACGTTCGGCCTGGCCGACGACCTCCTGGCGGGCCTCGCGCGGCGGCGCTTCGACCTGGTGGTCTCGACGATCCGCCCCCGCGGTCGCGGCTTCACGGCCACCCCGCTGACCGACGAGGAGTTCGTCCTGGTCGGCCCGCGCGGCTTCACCGGCGACCTCAGGACCGCACCGCTGGTGGCCTACGCCGAGGAGCTGCCGATCATCCGCCGCTACTGGCGTTCGGTCCTGGGCACGCGCCCGCCCGCGGGGCCGGCGGTCGTCGTCCCGGACCTGCGCGGAGTCCTGGCCTGCGTACGGGCGGGCTTCGGCGTGAGCGTGCTGCCGCGGTACCTGTGCGCGGCCGAGCTGGCGTCGGGGGACCTGGAAGCGCTGCTGGAGCCCGAGGAACCGCCGATCAACACGCTCTTCGCGGTCACCCGGACCGAGCCCTGCCGGGCGGGGCCCGCGGCCGTGCGGGACGCACTGCTCGCGGACGCCGCCCGGTGGTGACTCAGCCGGTGTAGCCGGCGAAGATCTTCGCGAACTCGTACTTCGACTGCGGCACGTTGGTGCACTTGTAGAGCGCGCCGGTGCAGGCGTTGGCGTCGCGGCCCGCCTCCCAGAACGACAGCATGCCGAGGTGGACGGTCTTCGCGAACGCCACCAGTGCTTTCGCGTCCTTCTGGAGGAAGATCTCGTTCTGCGAGTCGTTGACGCCGATCATCGGGGTGACGCCGACCTTCTTCCACGCCGCCGCGTCGCTCAGCCCGTACAGCGACTTGAGCTGCGCCTGCGTGGCCTTGGCCGCGGAAATCGCTTTCGCGCCCTGGTCGCCGGTGCCCTGGTAGTAGTCCATCGCCATGATGTTGACCAGGTCGAGGTTCACCCCGGCGTTCTTGGCGGCCTTGACGACGGTGAGCCCGTTGGCGTCGAGGCCGTTCGGCAGCACCGGCAGGGTCAGCGAAATCTTCAGTCCCGGGTTGGTGTTCTGCAGTGTCTTCAGGGCCTGGGAGCGGCGCGCGATCGACGCCGGGTCCGCAACGGCCGCGCCTTCGATGTCGAAGTCGGCGTACTTGAGGCCGTAGGCCTTGACGACGGCGTCGTACTCGGCCGCGACCTGCGCGGACGTGCTGCACGCCTGCGCCAGTTCGATGCCGGACGCGCCGCCGAAGGAGATCTTGACGTCCCCGCCCGCGGTGCGGATTTTCGCGATCTCCTCCTTCTGCCACGCCGTGCGCGGGTCGTAGGCGTCGAACCAGCTGGCCTTGCAGCCGTAGGAGTTGACGAACGCGAGCGTGAAGCCCTTGACGCCGCTCGCGGCCGACATCGCCGACAGGCTGGGCGTCGGCCAGGCGCCCATGTCGACATAGGGACCGACCGGGATCGGCGAGCCGGCCGCGGCGCCGGCGACCCCGTGGGACAGCAGGGTGGCACCGGCCAGTGCGGCCAGCAGGAAACGGAGACGCATGGGGAACCTCCACGACTCGGAGCGCGGCGGCGGAACTGTCCCTATTGGTATAGACCATTTATCGTGGTGTGGACCATCGGCCGAACGGGCTACCCCCGGTCACGGTGCGTCGCTCAGGCCGCCGCGCGACGGCGTCCCCGGCCGAGCCACCACTCGGCGGCGAGCAGCGGGAGCACCCAGCCGGTCCACGTCGTGATCCCGGCGATCGCCTGGCCCAGCGCGATCTCGCTGCCGCCGAACGTCGTTTCCAGCTGCGGCGTCAGCACGACCGCCCAGAGCACGCCCCAGATCCGGTTGCTGATGATCGACATGCACAGCGCGAAGCTGCGGATCATCCAGCGGCGGTGCTCGCCGAACCGGCGCGCCCGCGCCATCCGGTAGCCCTGCACGGTGCAGCCGAACCAGAGCGTCGCGAGCAGGACGTTCGACACGGCCCCGACCGGACCGAACGGCGCCGCGAGCGCGATGGCGAAACCGGCGATCGACGCCGGGATCGCGCCGGCGAAGACGTAGACGCGCCCGGTGCGGCGGTGCACGGCCGGGTGTTTCTGCCGCAGCCACGGCCAGATCTGCAGCGCGCAGGTCACCATGGCGACGGTCGCAAGGCCGATGTGCGTGACCAGCACCGGGTAGTACCAGCCGGTGGGGGCCGGGATCCGGGACCGGGCGGGGTCGAGCCCGAGGTAGGGCGGGAGCGAGAAGACCAGGAACGCCATGACCAGCAGTCCCAGCGGGAACACCCACGGGCGGCGCACCCACGGCTTCGGGCGTCGGACTTCGGTCGTCGTCATCATTTCCCCCTGTTCGTACGGTGTATCCGCACCGTATTCAGGTCGGTTCACACTCGACAATCATTGCTGCGGACTTTGGGGGAGTACCCTGAAACCGTTCTAGGTCCTGATGACAACTGTTCTAGTACGGAGTTCGTTCGTGGCCGAGGCGCCCTACCTCCGGATCGCGGCGGACCTGCGCCGCCGGATCACCGCGGGCGAACTGCGCCCGGGCGACCGCGTCCCGTCGACCCGGGCACTGGTCCGCGAGTGGGGTGTCGCGATGGCGACGGCGGCGAAGGCCCTGTCGGCGCTGGGCGAGCAGGGCTGGGTGCGCGCGGTGCCGGGCAGCGGCACGGTCGTCGCCGACCGGACGCCGGCCAAGCCGCCGCTGGGCCGCGACGCGCTGGTGCGCGCGGCGATCACGCTGGCCGACGCCGAAGGCCTCGCCGCGCTGTCGATGCGGCGGCTGGCGGCCGAGCTGGGCGTCGGCCCGATGGCGCTGTACCGGCACGTGCCGGACAAGGACGAGCTGCTCCGGCTGATGGCCGACGTCGCGCTCGGGGAGGCGGAGCTGCCGGAGCCGGGCCCGGCGCCGTGGCGGCCGCGCCTCGAACTCGCCGCCCGCGCGCAGTGGCGGGCGTACCGCCGTCACCCGTGGCTGGCGCCGATCCTGCTCAACTCCCTGGTCCGTCCACCGGTACTGGTGGCGGGCTTGCGCCTGGTCGACTGGTCCCTGCGAGCACTGGCCGGAACCGGCCTGAAGCGGCGGGTGAAGCTGCAGGTGATCATGACGCTCAACGGCTGGGTCGGCGGCCTGGCGGCGAGCAACGCGTTCGAGGTCCAGGCCGAGCAGGACACGGGCATCACCGGCGACCAGCGCCTGGAGGCGGACATGGCGCTGCTGACGCGGTTTCTCGAATCGGGCCGGTTTCCCACGCTGACCGAGGTGATGACCGGCGTCGAGGACGTCGACCTCGACGAAGCGTTCGAGTTCGGGTTGCGGCGTCAGCTCGACGGGATCGCCGTGCTGCTGGGCGAACACTAGACTGGCGGCGGTGCTGATCACGACGGAGAGGCTCACGCTGCACGCGTGGTCCGAAGACCGCTTCGACGCCCTGTTCGCGTTGGCCCAGCTGCCCGAGACCGTCCGCTATGTGGGGACGGGGGAGCCGTGGAGCCACCAGTACACGCTGGCCAAGCACCGTGCGACGCTCGCCCACTGGGCCGAGCACGGCTTCGGCTGGTTCGCGGTCTCGGCGGCGCCGGGTTCGTTCGACGGAGTGGTGTCTTTGGTGCGGCGCAGCGCGACGGAGTCGGGGCTCGGCCTGCCGGCGGTGGAGATGGGCTGGTGGATCGCGCCCTCGGGCTGGGGCCGCGGGTACGCCACGGAAGCGACGGCGGCGGTGCGGGACAGGGCGTTCGCGTCGGGCTGGGCGGATCGGTTGCTGGCGGTGTACGAACCGGTGAACAAGCCCTCGGCCCGGGTGGTGGAGAAGCTCGGGTTTGCCGTGCACAGCCAGTTCGTCCTGGACGGGCGGACGGAGCAGCGGGCGGTCCTGGACCGCCCGCGCTGAACCTGGCTCAGGCGGACGCCGGCACCGGAACGTCGCCGACCCACCGGTGCACGGCCTCCGCCAGGCCCGCATCGCCCGCACCCGGCGTGCCCACCCAGGCGGCGTGCCCGTCCGGCCGCAGCAGCACCGCATCCACGTCCGAAGTGGACGGACTCGAGGCGGCCACCACCGCCATCCCGGCCGACCACGCGGCGAACGAACCCGACGACGTCAGATCGAGCAGCACCGGCCGCCCGGCGTGCAGCAGCGCGGCCAAGTGCTTCTCCACCCCGGAAACCCGCAGTGGTACGTCCGGAGCCAGCCGTCCCAGCCAGGCATGGCCGCCGGGCTCGTAACACGCGTCCAGCCCCGTGATGATCTCCGCCAGCGCCCGGTTCCCCGCCGGATGCGCCGCCACGCGCCGCATCAGGTCTGCCCACGGCTCTTCGCCGGCTTCCTCCAACGCCACCTGCGCCCGCGTGTTCGCCAGGATCCGCTCGCCGGCCGCGTGCCGCTCGGCGTGGTACGTATCCAGAAGGCCCTCGGGTGCAGTACCGAGCACCGTCGCCGCCAGTTTCCAGCCCAGGTTGAACGCGTCGTCGAGTGCGACGTTCACGCCGATCGCCCCCGCCGGCGGGTGGATGTGGGCCGCGTCGCCCGCCAAGAGCACCCGGCCTTCGCGGTACCTCGACGCCAGGCGGGCCGCGTCGCCGAAGCGGCTCAGCCAGCGAGGCGCGCGCAACTCGACGTGGCGGCCGAGGACCGCGTCCACCTGCGCCTGCAATCGCTCCAGCGTGACGGGCGTGTCCTTGTCCGACGGCGGGTCGTCCTCCCGGACCACGATCCGGACGTACCCCGGCCGCGGGATCACGAACACGCTCCGCCCGTCCGGGCCCGCCGAAGGCCCGTACGGCAGCTCGCATTCGACGTCGCCGAGCAGCGCGTGCCAGCGCGCGTCCACCCCGGGGAAGTCGATGCCCGCCTGCTTGCGCACCGTGCTGCGGCCGCCGTCGCAGCCGGCCAGGAAGCGGGCGTGGATCGTCCGGCCGAAACGTCCATTGTGGACCACGGCCGCGACGCCCTCGGCGGACTGGGTGAACGAGCGCAGGTCGTGGCCGCGCAGGATCTCGACGCCCAGTTCGAGGGCCCGGGCCTCCAGGGCCTCTTCGACGCGCGTCTGCGGGATGCCCAGCGAGAACGGGTGATCCGTCGCCGCCCCGTCGAGCAGGAGCGGGCCGGGCAGGCCGGTGACCGGTGCGTGCGGCACCCGGTGTCCCTCGGCCACCAGCCCCTCGGCCAGGCCGCGGCGGGCCAGCAGATCCAGTGCGCGCGCGTTCAGGTTGAACCCGCGGCAGTACGGCGGACGTTCCGGCAGGCGTTCGACGATCGTGGTGCGGACGCCGGCCAGCGCGAGCTCCGCGGCGAGCAGCAGGCCGGCCGGGCCGGCGCCGGAGATGAGGACGTCGGGATCGGACATGGGGTTCCCCTCAGAAGGTTTCGGGCCACGGCAGCGTGCCGGACCGGATTTCGGCCGCCGTGCGGCGCGCCCAGTCGAGCTCCGCCTGCCAGGCGTGCCGGACGAACTCGACCTCGATCATGAACAGCCGCGGCGCGCCCTTGCCGACGGTTTCGGCCAGCGCCGTGTCCGCGCCGTCGATGCGTTCGGCGAGGTGGCGGGCACGTTCTTCCAGCGCGTCGGCGGCGCGCTCCGGGCCCAGCGCGCCGAGGTAGCTCACCGCCGCGACGAACTTCGGGTACTCCGCGACCGGCTCGCGGACCAGCTCGTCGAGCCAGGCGATGAACTCCTGGCGGCCGAGTTCGGTGTGCGCGTAGACGGTCCGTTCCGGCCGGTTGCCGTCGCGGACCGTCTCGACGGGCTCGATCCAGCGATGCTTCGCCAGGGACTCCACGGTGTCGTAGAGCGATCCCGGGTTGATCTTGAACGTCGAGCCCTTGTAGCGCTCGCGCAGCGTGGACGCCATTTCGTACGGGTGCATCGGGCGTTCCAGCAGCAGGCCGAGCAGGGCCAGCGCGAGGGTGTTGCGGATCTTGCGTGGCGGCACTGGTCGCTCCCTATTAGTCGGAACCGACTATACGACCACCGTCAAGCCAGATTGCCGACGCAGGTGCGCAACAGGTCCGCCAGTGAGTGCCGCTGGTCGGCCGACAGGGTGTCGAGCATCTGCGCTTCGACCTGCGTGATCAGGTCTTCGGCGGCGCTCAGCCGAGCGCGACCGGCCGGGGTCAAAGCCACCGGGCGCGCCCGGCCGCTGCTCGCCTGCTCGGCGACGGTGACCAGCCCGGCCGACCGCAAGCCGACCAGGACGTCCCGCAGCGACTGCCGCGTGACGAAGGTGATCCGCGCGAGTTCCGCCGACGACGCGCCGGGGTGGTCGTCGAGCGCGCGCAGCACGGCGTACTGCGACATCGACAGCTCCAGAGGGCGCAGCCGGTCGGTGCACGCCTGGTGCAGGGCCTGCTGGGCGCGTTTGAGCAGGTAGCCGGGCCGATCGCCGGTCGTGGCTGGACTCATGACAGGAGCCTTACACATCGGGGCGACCGACGCCATCGACGCCTAGAAGCGCGTGTTCTCCCGCCAGTGGTCGAACAGTGCCGCGTCCCCGGACACGGTGAGCCGGGGGTCGTCCGCGGCGAGGCGCCGGGTCAGCGCGAGCAGCAGGTCGACAGCGCGGCCCTCGACGACGACGTCGGCCTCCGCGGCGGTCTCCTGGCTGATCTCGACCCCCGACGGCGTCCGCCGGACGAGCCAGCCGATCTCGGGTTCGGTGGCGTGGAACAGCAGCGTCTCACCGGTGCCGTGCAGCGACGTGCGGTCCAGCGCCGGGTGCGGCCGGCGCGAAAAGAGGGCCACCAGCCACAGGCCCTCGGAGATTCCGTCCGCGGCGAGGTCGGCGTCGACGTCGTACGGCGTGCCCGTCGCGAAGGCGGCGTCCGCGCGGTGGACGACCGTTTCGTGGGTCAGCCGCCGCGTCCAGAACCCGGCGCGCCGATCGGGCGTCCACGTCGACGTCGGGGTCTCGGGACCGACCTCGGCCACCGCGGCGACGAGCCGCTCCGCGCCGTCGCGCAGCCAGCCGCCGAGGGCTTCGAACGCGGGCGGGTCGTCGATCGTGACGGCCTCGAACGGCACGTAACCCGTGGGCCGGCTCGCGATGATCGCGGCGGACTTGTGGTAGGCGACCCCGACGTGGCAGGTCAGGTCCCGCAGTGTCCAATCCGGACAGGTCGGGACGCGCGTGTCCGGCGCGGCACCCGCGATCGCCGTCCCGAACCGGTCCGCCTCGGTGACGAGGGCGCCCGCCAGCCGGTCGTGGCTCAAAGAGTTCACCCTGCCACCGTAGGCCGTGCGGCGGCGGCCGTGGGGTCGTGATCAAGTGCCCCGAAGGCGGCCTCCGGGGACCTGGACAGCCGCCTCGCCGGGGACCAAGATCGATCCGGTGACGGGGGAGCTGAACCGCGCTCGGCTGGGGGTCTCCGTCGTGTTCGCGGTGTGCGGCGCCGCTTTCGCGACCTGGCTGGCCCGAGTGCCCGCCGTGCAGGACCGGCTCGGGCTGAGCACCGGCGAGCTGGCGACCGGGCTGTTCGGCCTCGCCGCCGGCTCGGTGCTCGCCCTGCTGGGCGCGGGCGCGCTGCTCACCCGGATCGGCAGCCGGGCGGCCGTCGCGCTCGGCGCGGTCGTGCTGTGTGCGGGGCTGCCGCTGGTCGCGCTCGCGTGGTCGGCGCCGGTGTTCTTCACCGCGCTCGTCGTGCTGGGCGTGGGAAACAGCCTGCTCGACGTCGCGATGAACGCCCACGCAGCCCGCGTCGAGGAGGGCTACGGGCGCCCGATCTTCGCCGGCTTCCACGCGTTCTGGAACATCGGCGGCCTCGTGGGCTCAGGCGTCGACGCGCTGATGGAAGCCACGCACGTCCCGGTGACCGTGCACTTCCCGATCGCCGGCGCGGCGCTGCTCGCCCTCGCACTCTGGGCGGTCGGCACCCGCTTCCTCGGCGGCGCCGACCGCGGCCAAGGCGAGGCGGCGTTCGCGTGGCCGAGCCGGGCGCTGGTGCCGCTGGGGGTGATCGCCTTCTGCGGGTTCGTCGCCGAGGGCGCGGTCAACAGCTGGAGCGCGGTGTACCTCGCCGACGTCACCGGCGCGACGCCCGCGCTCGCCTCCCTCGGCTACTTCGCTTTCTCGGGAACGATGATCGCGGTCCGGCTGGTCGCCGACCGCATCGTGGCGCGGACGGGCGCGGACCGCTTCGTCCGCGTGGCGGCCGCCGTCGCGGTGCTGGGCTTCGCCGTGGTCCTCGCCGCGCCGTGGCCGCTCGTGGTGGTGATCGGCTTCGCGGTCGTCGGGCTCGGCGTGGCCGGAATCGTGCCGATCGCGTGGAGCGTGGCGAGCCGCAAGCAGGCGGACGCACCGGGCCGCGCGGTCGCCGCCGTCGCGGCCTGCGGGTATCTGGGGTTCCTGGTGGAGCCGGTGCTGGTGGGCGCGCTCGCAACCCGCGTCGGCCTGCACTGGGCCCTATCGTCGGCGGTCGTGGTCACCTTCGGGATCATCTTTCTGGCGCCGTCGCTGCGGGTCCGGGAAACCGTGTCCACGCGGGCCGGTTCGGCCTAAACTTCCGTGGTGGAAAGGCCATACCGTTCGACCAGGTGCTGCGCCGCGCGCCCGGCGTGGACGGCCTGATCACCGTCGAGCAGCTGGCCTACGGCTTGCTGACCGCGGGGCAGGCGTTGCCCTGCGAGTGCTGACGGAGCTGGGAGAGGATCTGGCCGCGCTGGCGGCCCGGTTGCGGCCGCCGCCCGAACCCTTTACCCCCGAGTCGTTCATGCGTGCGTTGGAGGAACGAAGCCGGGTAGAGCTGACACCGGAGGCCCAAGCCCTGGTCGATCGCGTCCGTGGTGAAGAGGACTGCACCCCGTCGCTCCTGCCGGCTCTGGCCGAGACAGGCGTGCTGCCGGTCTCGCCCGACAAGATCCGGAACCAATTCGGGAAGTGGGGCGGGCCAAGCCGAGCTCGTGGCCATGGTGGAAGAGATCGAGTCGCTCCGCGCCACGATCCGCCGTCTCCGCGGCTGACGCTCAGCGCGTGCCCTGGACGTCGGCCCGGCACGCCTCGAGGAACCGGTCCCCGGCATCGCTGATCCCGGTCAGCACCCGATCAAGACTCTCCCGGGGCACCTGCTCGGCTCCGGCGTCCAGCTCGGCGAAGATGCCGTTGACCCCGTTGCGGGCCGCTTTCCACAGCTCCTTGCCCCGCTGTCGCGGTTCCTCGGTGCCGAACAGCGCCACCTGGTTGTGCGCCTTGCGCAGCTCCGTGCGCCGTTCGCGCCAGCGCGCCTCGATCCCCGGCCGGTCTTCAGTCAGGTTGATGAACTCCGACCGGACCAGCTGGAACGCCTCTTCACTCGCCGTCGACAGGCTTGCGTAGGCCTTGACGCGCTCGTCGCGCAGCCAGTTCGCGTGGTCCGCCGCCCGCTTCTGCGCTTCGGCACGGTGGGTCGCCTTCAGCTTGCGGCCCTCGACGAACGTGGTGGTCAGCAACGTGAGCACGACCCCGCCGAGGGTGGCGCTCACGGTGATCAGCTGCGTGGTGGTCCCCGAGTCCATCACGGGATTATCCCGGTGTCCTTGACCTCCACCATGGTCGAGTTCCCAGACTGGCGCCATGACGATCTGGATCTGCGGAACCTGCGGGGTCGAGCACCCCGACACCGACCGGCCCCCGGCCGGCGACTGCGCGATCTGCGCGGACGACCGGCAGTGGGTGCCCACCTCGGGCCAGGTGTGGACGACCCTCGACGAGCTCGCGGACGGCAGCCACGAAGTCGTGCACCGGGCACTCGAACCGGGCCTGCACGGGTTCAACCGCGAACCGCAGTTCGGGATCGGCCAGTGGACGCACCTCGTACAGACCTCCGGCGGCAACCTCCTGTGGGATCCGCCGAACCACCTCGACCCGGCACTGGCCGCGAAGATCGGCGAGCTCGGCGGGGCCGTGGTGATCGTGGCCAGCCACCCGCACATGTACGGCTCCCAGGTCAGCTGGAGCCGCCGGCTCGGGAACGTTCCGGTCCTCGTCCACACCGCCGACCGGCGCTGGGTGCAGCGCGAGGACGCCGTCATCCGGGAATGGTCCGGGACCGAGCGGATCCTGCCCGGGGTGACCCTCATCGAGGCCGGCGGGCACTTCCCCGGCGCCGCGGTCGCCCACGTCGAGAACGAAACGGGTGGCACCCTGCTGGTCGGCGACACGATGATCCCGGTGGCGGCCGACGGCTGGGTGACGTTCATGCGCAGCTACCCCAACCGGATCCCGCTCTCCGCGGGCCTGGTGCAGCGGATCGTGGACCGGCTCGAGCCGTATGAGTTCGAACGCCTCCACAGCCTCCTCGGCGGCCAGGTCATCGGCGACGCCAAGGGCGCGGTGCGCCGGTCCGCGGAGCGCTACATCGCCTGGGTGAGCGGGGCGAACGACCACCTCGGCTGAGCCGGTGCCATCATCCGCTGATGATCACGGCCTCGCCCCGCACCTGGACCCTCGGCGACCTGACGGTCAACCGCGTCGGCTTCGGCGCGATGCGGTTGCCGCAAAATGGCCAGGCGTTCGCCGCGGACGCCGTCCCGCGCGATCGCGACCAGGCGATCGCGGTGCTGCGCCGGGCCGTCGAGCTGGGCGTCAACCACATCGACACCGCCGCGTTCTACTTCTCCCGGCTGCGGTCGGCCAACGAGCTGATCAACCGCGCGCTGGCCCCGTACCCGGACGACCTGGTCATCGCCACCAAGGTGGGTCCCGGCCGCGATCCGTCCGGCGAATGGCTGCCCCTGGCCCGTCCGGAGCAACTGCGCGGGCAGGTCGAAGAGAACCTGCGCCAGCTCGGCCGCGACCACCTGGACCTGGTGAACCTGCGCGTCGCCGGGCTCGACTCGATCAGCGAGCACTTCGGCGTGCTGGCCGGGCTGCGCGAGGCCGGGCTGATCCGGCACCTCGGCATCTCCAACGTCCGGCCCGCGCACCTCGCCCAGGCACAGGCCGTCGCGCCGGTGGTGTGCGTGCAGAACGCCTACGGCCTCGGCTACCGCCGCGAGCAGGACGCGTTCGTCGACACCTGCGGAGCGCAGGGCATCGCGTTCGTGCCGTTCTTCGTGATCGCCGTCGCCGGGCGCGAGGCGGGCGCGGGCGGCGACGAGCACGCGGAGGTGCTCGCCACCGCCCGGGCGCACGGGGCGAGCCCGGCGCAGGTCCGGCTCGCCTGGGCCCTCCGGCGTGGACCGCACGTGCTGGTCATCCCCGGCACCGGAACCCCTGGTCATTTGGAGGACAACATCGCCGCCGGGGGCCTCCGGCTCACGCCGGACGAGCTGGCCCGCCTCGACGCCGTCCACCAGGCCTCACCGGAGAGGTGAGCCGAACCAGCGGGCCAGGTGGTCGTCCAGGTCCCGTTGATCGTCGCCGACCCAGGCGACGTGGCCGTCGGGGCGCAGCAGGACGGCCGGGACGTCCAGGGCCGCGGTGGGGTCCGCGAGGTGGTCGACCCGGTCCGGCCAGCCGGCGGCGGACAGCCGCTCGGTGCGGTCCAGCAGCAGGCCGCGGCCGCGGTGCAGCCGGTCGTAGAGGCGGCCCTGCTTCACGTCGATGTCGCGCAGCCGGCGGCCGAGCAGATCGGGGCCCGCGCCGAAGTCGTAGCGGAGGTCGATCGCGGTGATCTTCCCGATCAGGTAGCGGTTGACCTCGTCGAGGTCCATCAGTTCGGTGAGCAGCCGGCGCACGGCCCGCGGTCCTGGTTCGGGCGAGGACAGTTCCGTCTGCGCCCGGGTGTTGTCCAGGACGGCCTCGGCGACCGGACGGCGTTCGGCCGGGTAGGTGTCCAGCAGCGGTTCCGGCGCCCAGCCGCGGATCCGCGCGGCCAGTTTCCAGCCGAGGTTGAAGGCGTCCTGGACGCCCAGGTTGAGACCCTGACCGCCGGTGGGCGGGTGGATGTGCGCCGCGTCGCCGGCCAGCAGCACCCGCCCGACGCGGTAGTTCTCGGCCAGCCGGGTGGCGTCCCCGAACCGGGACAACCAGCGCGGGGAGTGCACCCCGAAGTCGGTCCCGGCGACGGCCCGCAGCTGTTGCCGGAAATCGTCCAGGGTGGGTGGCGCCGCGCGATCGCCGACGCCGGCGGCGGGAACGACGACGCTGTAGACGCTTTCGCCGAACGGCCGGAGCCAGAACGGCTTATGGGTCTCACTGACCTCGGCCACCTTGGCGGCGATCTCCGCCGGCGGCGCCGTCGCCGCCATCTCGCCCATCAGCGTCTCGGTCCGCGAGGGCTCGCCGGGGAAGCCGATGCCGCTCAGCTTCCGGACCGTGCTGCGCCCGCCGTCGCAGCCGACGAGGTAGCGCGCCCGCAGCCGTCCGCCGTCGGCCAGTTCGACGGTCACGCCCTCGCCGTCTTGCTCGAAATCGACCAGGGCGGCGCCGTGCCGGACCTCGGCACCCAGATCGATCGCGTGTTCTTCGAGGAGCCGGACGATGACCGGCTGCGGGATACCCAGCAGGAAGGCGTGCCCGGAATCGAGGTCCCGCGGCGCGGGTTTGGGGATGCCGGCGAAGAATCCGCCGGCCGGCCGCTGCCTCCCGTGTTCGAGGAGGCGGTCCAGCAGGCCGCGCATGGCCATCAGCTCGAGACTGCGGATGTGCAGCCCGACGATGCGGACGAACGACGCGGGTTCGGTGTCCTGTTCCAGGACGAGAACCCGCACGTCGTGCAGCCGCAGCTCGGCGGCCAGCGTCGCACCGGTGGGCCCGCAGCCGGCGATGATCACGTCGAACGGCTCGGTGGTGGACGGCGAAGAGTCCATGGGTGGTGCCTTTCGGGAGTGCCTTGAGGTCAGGCGCTCCCGGCGACACCTACGTCAATCGCCCGGCCGTGACTGGCGGGGGAGCACCCACGTCGATCCAGCGTTCATGGGTCTCACCTCCTCGGGCGGTGTCACGGTCTTCGGCAAGCTACAAGCCCAGGCCACCGCGCGCCAATCCTTTTGGTCGCCCGCGCGACCACAGCTCGGTGACTCTCGCCGCCGTTGCCGACGCCCGGTAAGCCGGTGGCCGGCCAGTGCTGCGGGGAGCATGATGTCGTGCCATGGCCGTGGACCTGATCTCCGCCTGGCGTGCCGCCGGTCTCGGCGTCACGCGGAGCCTGGAGCTCGCTCATCGGGCGTTGCTCGCTGGCGGCCTGCCCGTCGGCGCCGTGGTGCTGGGCCCCGGTGGTGAGCCGGTGGCCGAGGGCCGCAACCGGGCGTATGACCCACCCGGCGGCGCTGACCGGTTGCAGGGCAGCCCGATCGCCCACGCGGAGATGAACGCGCTCGCTCGCCTTGCCACCGGCGCGGATCTGTCCACGATGACGCTCTGGAGCTCCCACCGGCCGTGCGCGATGTGTGCGGCAGCGTGCGAGTTCACCGAGGTGGGGCAGGTCCGGTTCGTGGCTCCCGATCCATCGGACAGCCGGCCTGGACCCGATCCGATCGGCGTGCCCGGCCACTGGCTGATCGTGGCGAACCTGCTGTTCCTGGCGGGCATCCGCGCCTACTCCGGCGAGGACGCCCCCATCGTCGTCCGAGCCCGTCGCCGGGAACCGGAGACCACCGACCTGCTCGACACGATCGCGCCGCAGCAGTTGCGATCCGCGACCCTGCAGGATGGTCTCGGCCCGAGCTGGCCCCAGGTCGTGAGTGCGGCACAACGGCGGCAGCACCGTATCGGCGAAAGCTGACGTGCCGATTCCCGCCGACCTTGCGGAACTCGCCCGGGTTCAGGCCGTCGGGCGGCCCGCTCCCGCGTAGTCATCGCCGTCCCGGCGGTACGAGTGGACCTGCACCGCCTGGCCGGTCTGCGGCGCGTCGATCATCTGCTGGTTGCCGATGTAGAGACCGACGTGGTGGATCTTCGTCGCCGGCTCGCCGTAGAAGATCAGGTCGCCCAGCTGCGGGTCGGTCACGTGCGGCACGCTGCGGAACTGCGTGTCGGCCGTGCGCATCAGCTTGACCCCCGCGCTCCCGTAGGCCGCCGTCGTCAGGCCCGAGCAGTCGAAGCCCGGGTCGCTGCCGCCGGTGCCGTTGCCGCCCCAGATGTACGGCAGGCCGATCTTGTCGATCGCGAAGTTCACCGCGCTCAGCACCGCCGCGTTCGGCGCCGCCGAGCCCTGGCCGACCGTGCCGTAGACGTTGACCGTGGCCAGCGTCCGGTGCAGGAACAGCGGCGCCGGCTGCAGCGTGCTCACCGAGTTCCACCACGTCTGGCCCTGGGACAGGTCGTGGCCGTCGGCGCACAGCGCGCGGCCCGTGGTCAGCGCGGCGTCGTCGATGTTTTGGACATCGGGTTTCCCGCCGGACGCGCTCGCCTGGTACTTGCCCCAGATCGCCGGGGCGAGCTGCATCGGGCCGGCGGCGTTCGCCGTCGAGACGACCTTGTTGTAGAAGTCGCGTACCTCGATCGTGCCGAGCGGTTTGTCCAGGACGCCGGTGGTGCCGAACTGCCCGCCGCGCGCCCGGCCGTGGTCCGTGGTCACTTTTCCGACCGCGGCCAGCGTGACCCACGAAAGGTGGCACCCGGGGACGTCCTTGCTCAGCTTCGTCGTCGCCTTCGCGTAGCCGACCATCGCGCGCAGCGGGACGTCGAGCCACTGGCTGGTCTTGGACGCCCAGGCGTCGAACTCGCTCGCTTCGGGCACCTTCGGCGGCGTCGAGGTCTGCGGCGGCGTGGTCGTCGGTGGCTTGGACGTCGTCGGCTTGGCCGACGTCGGGGGGACCGTCGCGGCGGCGTTCGTGGTCTCCTGCTGCTTCGGGGCGAGCAGGATGCCGGCCACCAGCGCGCCTGCGACGACGACCACCGCCGCGATCACCACCACGGGCTTCCGGCGGCGGGGTCTGGGCGTGTCGGTCTCGATCTCGGTTTCGGCCGGGACGACCTCGGGCTCCTCGCTCACCGGGCCGCTCCGGTGAGCCGGTCGAGGACGAAGCCGCGCAGGCCGTCGAGGTCGGTGTCCAGCGCGACCTCGATCGGGCGGCCGGGGGTGAACTGCGGATCGTCGTCGCCGAGCCGCCGCCGGTCGACCAGGGTCTGGCCGCGCGCCGGGCCGAGGCCGCAGTCGACGTCGACCCGGTAGGTCTCGGTGTGCAGGATGCCCGGCGAAATCGCCTCGGCGACCGCGACGGCGTCGTGCATGACCATCCGATCCTCGCCGAACACGCGCGTGTAGTGCTGCCGGTAGGTCGACGTCAGTCCCTCGAGGGTGGCGCCGATGGGACCCGACGACGCGAGCTTCGCCAGCCACTCGGCGTCGACGGCGCAGCGGTGGGTGAGGTCCAGGGGCACGAGCACCACCGGGACGTCTTCCTCGACCAGCACCCGCCGGGCCGCCTCGGGGTCGCTCCAGATGTTGAACTCGGCGGCGGTCGTGCTGTTTCCGAACGTCACGCCGCCGCCCATGATCACCAGCCGCGCGATCTTCGCCGCCGCGCCCGGGTGGGCCGCGAGCAACGCGGCGATGTTCGTCAACGGCCCGATCGGGGCGATGGTCACCGGTTCGTCGGCGGCTTCGAGGAGGTCGAGCATCAGCCGGACGGCGTCCCGTTCTTCCAGCGCACGGCTCGCCTCGGGCAGGGTGTAGGAGTGGCCCGACAGGCCGTCGCCGCCGTGGACTTCTTTCGCGTCACGCGGCTTGGAGTAGACGAGGGGCCGCGCGGCCCCCGCGGCCACGGGAACGTCGGTGCGGCCGAAGAGCTCCAGCAGCCGGCGCGCGTTCGACGTCGTGCGGTCGAGGGGGACGTTGCCGAAAACCGACGTCACACCCAGCAGGTCGACGTCCGGGGACAGCGCCGCCAGTGCGATCGCCAGCGCGTCGTCGACGCCCGGGTCGGTGTCGATGATCAGCTTCGTGCCCATCCCGCTCCCCTTGCCTGCGAACCCGTCCCGCACACAGGTTACGGTCACGGGCATGACGTCGATGTGGGGTGCGCCCGCGCTGTCGCGGGTGCGGGCCTGGCGCCGCGCCCGCCGCGACCCGCGGCAGGCGAAGTTCCTGACCGCCGACTCGCTGCGCTGGGTCCTGCGCAACCGCGCGTACACGCCCTGGTACCTGGTCCGGTACTACCGGTTGCTCAAGTTCCGGCTCGCCAACCCGCACATCATCCTGCGGGGGATGCTCTTCCTCGGGAAGGACGTCGAGATCCACTGCCGCCCCGGCTACGGGCGGCTGGAGATCGGCCGCTGGGTCCACATCGGCGACGGCAACGCCATCCGCTGCCACGAGGGCTCGCTGCGGATCGGCGACAAGTCCGTGTTCGGCCGCCAGAACGTGATCAACTGCTACCTCGACATCGAGCTCGGCGCGGCCACGCTCGTCGCCGACTGGGTGTACATCTGTGACTTCGATCACGTCATTTCGGACATCCACGTGCCGATCAAAGACCAGGGCATCGTGAAGTCCCCGGTGCGGATCGGCCCGGACACCTGGCTCGGCACCAAGGTCAGCGTGCTCAAGGGCACCCGGATCGGCCGCGGCAGCGTGCTGGGCGCGCACGCGGTCGTCCGTGGTGACATTCCGGACTACTCGATCGCGGTCGGCGCGCCGGCCCGGGTGGTCCGTAACCGCGAAGAGGACTACGCGGCCGACGCCGCCCGTCGCGAGGCCGTCGCGGACATGGCCCGCAAGGCGAACAAAGCTCTGCAGAAGACCCTCGGCGAGCAGTAGGACTACTCAGGCGGCGTGGTCGGTTTTCGCGACATAGTGGTCGCATGGGGGAGTCCCGCAGGGTCGCCGTGTCCGCTTTGCTCACGATCGGCGCGTTCGTGTGGTTGGGCGTCGTCCCGCTGATGTTCGTAAATGGCGCCTTGAGGGCGTACGACATCGGGCTGGGGCCAGGTAACCCCGCCGCGGCGAGTTCGACCTTCACGTGGGCGAGCTGGCTCGGCGCGGGCATCCCGGTCGTGGGCGTGGTCGTTGCGGTGACCACGCGGCGCCGGGGCTGGGCCCGGTTCTACGGGGTCGGCGTCGTCGTGGTCGCCGTGGTGGCGGCGTTCCGGTGGGCCGAGACCCATCCCGTCCCGCCGCCGCCCCCGGAGCCGACCCGCTGCGTCGAGCACAGCGGCGGCGACAGCGACTGCCCCTGACCTTCTCGCCGCAAGCTGCTTTGACCTGGGGATATTGCGTGTGGCCGAGAATCGGCCACGGCTGTTCCGGGCCGTTCGGCGGTGATCACCGGCTGATCGGCCGATCTCCGCCACGCCCTCTCCCCAGCAGCCTGGGGCCCATGTCGATCACCCGGTTCGCCGTCCCGTTGCTCGCCGCCGCGGCACTGCTGCCCGCCGTCCCCGCGGTCGCCGCCGCGGGCGGGCTTTCCTGGCAGCTCTGCGCCACCGTCGCGAAGGGCTGGGACCCCGACGACCACCGCACCGAATGCGCGCTCGTCCCGGTCCCGCTCGACTACGCCGACCCCGGTGGTCCGAAAATCGACATCGCCGTCAGCCGGATCCGGGCGTCCGGCACGCGGACCGGCGCGATACTCCTCAACCCGGGCGGACCCGGCCAGTCCGGTCTCACCATGCCGGGCAGCATCGCCGACAGCCACGCCGGCGGCCTCGGCGTCCACCACGACCTCGTCGGGTTCGACCCGCGCGGCGTCGGCTACAGCGCCGACCTGCCGTGCCCGGTGGAGTTCCCCGAGCCGGACCCGGGCGCCCCCGACAAGGAGAAGGCCCGCGAAGCCGCCGAACGCGCCGCCGAGGCAAACCGCAAGTGCGTCGGCGCCCACCCGGCCTTCGTCCGGAATCTGACCACGCCGACGATCGCCCGCGACCTGGACCGCATCCGCGCCGCGCTCGGCGAGGACAAGATCGGCTACTACGGCGTCTCGTGGGGCACGGCGCTCGGCGCGCAGTACCGGTCGCTCTTCGACGAGCACGTCGACAAGATGCTGCTCGACTCCGTCATGCCCCCGGACCTGAACGTCACCGCGATGGACGACGGCCAGGCCACCGCGGGCGAGAACACCTTCCACGACTTCGCGGCGTGGATCGCCAGGTACGACGCCATTTACCGATTCGGGACCACGGAGCCCGTGGTCGCGAAGGCGCTGCTCGACCTGCGGGACCAGCGCGGCGCGACCGTGAACGGCATGCTGGCTAACCCCCGCCGCGAGTGGGCCGGCCTGGCGAAGCAGCTCGCCGCCATCCGGGACGGCGGAATGCCCGTCGCCGAAAAAGCGACCACAGGCGGCCTGGCCTGGGATGGCGAGCCGCACGCGTTCAACCACTTCCAGCAGACGGCGCTGCTCTGCAACGAGTCGCCGAGCCCGCGTGACTTCGAGACGGTCTGGCAGCATCGCCTCGACCGGATGAAGCGCCTCCCGGTCGCGGGCGGCTACGGCTTCTACGAACAGCTCTGCATCGGCTGGCCCCTCGACGCCCGGCCGTGGTCGTTCGAAAAAGGGACAAGCCCGGTACAGCTGGTCGGGCACGTGTACGAGCCGGTCACCCCGATCGGCTGGGCGATCGCGATGCAGCAGCGGATCGGCGGCGCGCTGATGAGCATCGAGGACGACGCCCACGGCTCGCTGTCGTCGCTGCCCTGCGCCGACGCCGTGGTCACTTTCTTCGACACGGGCAAGACGACGTCGGCGTCGTGCGCGGGGGCGCCGGTCCCGGCGCCGTGAGTCAGATGCGGGCCCGCAGCTGGTCGCGGACCTCCATCAGCGCGAAGCCGAGCAGGTTCAGCCCGCGCCAGTAGTCCGGTTTGGTGGCGTTCTTCTCCTCGCGCGCGAGGCCGGTGCCCCAGACGAGGTCCTTCTTGGACGCCTCGACGAGCACCGCTTCCCCGGTCCCGAGCAGGAACCGGCGCAGGTCGCGGTGGGCGCGGAACTTGGCCAGGTTCCCGTCGACGACGATGTCGAACCGCTGCCGCTCCCAGATGGCGGCGTCGAACCCGGCGACCTCGCGGCCGAGCACCTTCGCCGCCTTCGGGTCGGGCGTGGCCCGGATCAGCTCGGCCTTCTCGTGGTCGCCGAACAGCTCGGCCTTGCCGGCCATCATGTAGTGCTCGGCGGTCGGGTAGAGCGCGCCGTCGGCTTCGAACGGGTCGACCCACCACTGGCTCAGGCAGCTCGCCGTCACCCGCCCGGACGTCGAGGGCGTGTGCCCGTAGAACAGCAGGTATTCGGGCTCCGCACCCTCGTGGACTTTTTCGCGCAACGCCTCGACACTGCGGACACCGTCGACCTTCACCATCCGCCTAGTGGACCACGGCCTCAGAGCAGGAAGTGGAACAGGGGGCTGCCCGGCTCGATCCGCTCGACCTGCAGGGGGCTCGCGTCCATCCGGGCCAGCAGCCCGGGCAGGTCGGCCGACCGGGCGATCTCGATGCCGACCAGCGCCGGCCCCATCTCGCGGTTGGTGCGCTTGACGTACTCGAAGCGGGTGATGTCGTCCTCGGGGCCGAGGACCTGCTCGAGGAACCGCCGCAGCGCGCCCGGCTCCTGCGGGAAGCCGACGAGGAAGTAGTGCTTCAGCCCTTCGTGCATCAGCGAGCGCTCGAGGATCTCGCTGTAGCGGCTGACGTCGTTGTTGCCGCCGGAGACCAGGCAGACGACGGTCTGACCGGGCTCGACCTCGACGACCGTGCCGAGCGACGCCGCGGCGAGCGCGCCCGCGGGTTCGGCGATGATCCCGTCGGACTGGTACATCGCGAGCATCTCGGTGCACACCGCGCCCTCGGCGACCGCGGTCAGCTCGGCGCCGCTCTCGCGGATCAGGGGATAGGTGACCGCGCCGGCTTCGCGGACGGCGGCGCCGTCGACGAACGAGTCGAGCTGCGGCAGCCGCACCGGGTGCCCGGCCTCGAGGGCCGCGGCCATGCAGGCCGCGCCCGCGGGTTCGACGCCGACGATCCGGACGTCCGGGTGCCGCTCCCGCAGCCAGCTGCCGACCCCGGCGAGCAGCCCACCGCCGCCGACGGGGACGACCACGACGTCGGGCACGAAGCCGAGCTGCTCGATCACCTCGCACGCGACCGTGCCCTGGCCGGCGACCGTGCGGACGTCGTCGAACGCGGGCACCAGCGTCGCGCCGGTGCGCTGGGCGTCTTCGTTGGCCGCGGCGAAGGCGTCTTCATACGTTTCGCCGACCACGACGACCTCGATGTGCGCGCCGCCGAGTGTCGCGATGCGTTCGCGCTTCTGCCGCGGCGTGGTCCCGGGGACGTACACACGGCCGGTTGCCCCGAGTCGGCGGCACGCGTAGGCGACGCCCTGGGCGTGGTTGCCGGCGCTGGCGCAGACGACGCCGCGCGCGCGGACGTCCTCGTCGAGCTGGACGATGAAGTTGTAGGCGCCGCGGATCTTGTACGACCGGACGGTCTGCAGGTCCTCGCGCTTCACCCAGACCTGCGCGTCCACCCGGGACGACAGCCGGGCGCTCGGCTCCAGCGGCGTCCGGGTCACCACCCCGGCCAGCCGCTCGGCGGCCTTTTCGATCGTTGCCGCGGTCACCGTGTCGATGTCGTGCACCCCGGTGAATCTACGACTCGCGCGTCCCGGGCAACCGCCCGGGCCTCCGGGCGCATCAAAGGGGTGACGAACGAGATGGGGGGCGCCGATGGACGCCGGATTCACCGAGTACGTGACCGCGCGGGCGGCTTGGCTGCGCAAGGTCGCGTACCTGCTCTGCGGCGACTGGCACCGGGCCGACGACCTGGTCCAGTCGGCGGTCACTCGGCTCTACGCGAACTGGCCGCGGGCCTCTCGCGCCGACAACCTGGACGGCTACGCGCGCCGCACGCTGGTCAACACGTTCCTGGCCGAACAGCGGACGTCGTGGTGGCGGCGGGTGGATTTGCGCGAAAACGACCAGGACCCGCCCGCTCCGCGCACGGACATCGAACAGGCCCTGGACCTGCGGACGGCGCTGAATCGGCTGCCCGCCCGGCAGCGCGCGACCATCGTCCTGCGCTACTTCAGCGACCTGCCGGTCGCCGAGACGGCGCGGGCGCTGGGCTGTTCCGAAGGCACCGTCAAGAGCCAAACCGCGAAGGCCGTGGACACGCTCCGCGCGCTGCTGCGCGAACCGATCCGGGAGGGACGGGCATGACCGACCACGAGCTGGCCACCAAGCTGAAGGAACTGGCCGAGGCACCCGCCCCGCCGCCTCGGCTCGACCTCGATCGCGCGCGCCGGGGTGGCGGACGCCGTCGCCGTTTGCGGACCACCGCGCTGGTCGTGGGGTGTGCCGCGGTGGTGACGGCCGGGGGGCTGACGGCGGTGTCGGCGTTGCGGCCCACGCCCCCGATCACGCCGGCGGCGGTCCTGCCCAAGCCGCCGCCGGTCGCGGCGGTGCCCACCGACAACCCGCTGGTGGCCAAGGCGAGCTTCGGCTGGCTGCCGGAGCCCATCAAGGGCGTCGAGTACGGCGTCGGCGGCCACGGCGACTACGCGCTGGCCATCGGCCGTGGCGACCTGGCGCCGATGATCTGGCTCGCGGTGTACGACCAGGAACCGCCGTTGGACCGCAGGCACGACATGGGCGGGCGGGCGGTGCGCGTCCCGGTCCGGGTCGGCGACCGTGACGGCTACTGGGTCACAGTCGATGCCAAGGACCCGCTGAACCAGGGCAACAGCTACTTGCGCTGGCCGACCGCGGACGGCCGCTGGGCCGAGCTGAACGCGTACTACCTCGCTCTTCCCGACCTGCAGCAGATCTTGCTGCGCGTGGCCGGGGAGGTGACGTTCGCGAACCGCGCGGTGCCCCTGCCCCTGCACATCTCCGGCCTGCCGGCGGCGTTCCGCGTCGCCGACGTCAACCTGTGGCGCCGCCCGGAGAGCGACGGCGTTCCGTGGCGGGCGGTGCTCCAGTACTCGTCGAACGGCGCGCTGGCGACGATCACGGTCTCCCTCCCCGGCGGGCAGGCGGACGGCCTCGGCAAGCCCGTGTGCACGACGAAAAGCGGGCTGAAGGCATGCGTCGCGATCGACCACCCCCAGGCCGCGGGCATCACCTCGCAGGAGCTGCTGGACCGGATCACGCTGCTCGGCCCGGACGAGAAGAAGTGGACGACGCACGTGATCGGGTGATCAGCCCTTGGGCACCGCCGGGTAGGGGACGAAGGTGCTGGTGTTCTCGTCCACGGTGAGCTGCTTGCCGATCGTCGGGAACGCGCGCTGCGAGCACGCCGGGCGTTCGCAGACCTTGCAACCCATCCCGATGGGCGTCGCGGCGGCCGGCTCGTCCAGGTCGAGGCCGGTCGAATAGATCAGCCGGCCGGCGTGGCGCAGTTCGCACCCCAGCCCGACCGTGAAGGTCTTGCCCGGGCTGCCGTAGCCGCCGATGTTGCGCGACACGGTGCGCGCGATCCAGAAGTAGCTCTTGCCATCGGGCAGGGTGGCGATCTGGGTGAGGATCTTGCCCGGCTGGGTGAACGCCTCGTAGATGTTCCAGAGCGGACACGCCCCGCCGACCCGGGAGAAGTGGAACCCGGCCGCCGACTGCCGCTTGGACATGTTCCCGGCCCGGTCCACCCGCACGAACGAAAACGGCACCCCGCGCTGCTTGGGCCGCTGCAGCGTGGAGAGCCGGTGGCAGACGGTCTCGAAGCCGACGCCGTAGTGGTCGCAGAGCCGTTCGATGTCGTAGCGGAAGCGCTCGGCCGTGGCCAGGAACGGCCCGTACGGGAGGATCAGCGCCCCGGCGAAGTAGTTCGCCAGGCCGACGCGGGCGAGCGACCGCCCGGCCGGGCCGGAGAAGGCCCACGAGTCGGCCAGCTCGGTGATGAGGTCGTCGTATTCGAGCAGGGCGATCTGCGAAGCCATCCGGAACGCCTGCTGCCCGACCCGCAGGCTCGGTGCCAGCCGCAGCACCCGCGTCGCCGGCTCGTAGCGATGCTGCTGGCCGGCAGCCTCGTCGATGCCCTCGCTGGTGACCTCGACGCCGTAGCGCTGGGAAAGGCGTTCCTTCAGCGCGCCGAGGACCTGCCCGCGCAGCAGCGGGATGTCCGCGGCCATCTTCTCGGCGCGTTCGTCCAGCTCGGCGACGTAGTTCTCGCGCTCGTAGAAGAAGTCGCGGACCTCCTCGTGCGGCAACGGCGCCGCGGCGCTGCCGTGCAGGCCCAGGCCGTTTTCCGTGGTCAGCGCGGCGGTGTTCTCGACGGCGTTGCGGTAGCTGCGGTGCAGCTTGACCAGCGCCTGGGCGATCGCCGGCAGGTTCGTCGCCAGGTCGTTGAGCTCGCCGGTGGTGACGTCGATGCCCAGGGCCTCGTCGAGCAGCGCTTCCTTGACGTCGGCGACCAGCCGGGACGTGTCGTTGTTGGCGAAGAACTCGGTGTCGACGCCGAACGCCTGCGTGATCCGCAGCAGTACCGGCACGGTCAGCGGGCGCGAGTTGTGCTCGATCTGGTTGAGGTAGCTGGGTGAGATCTCCAGCACACGAGCGAGATCGGCCTGGCTCATCGAGCGGCTTTCGCGGAGGTGTCGCAACCGCGCGCCGGCGAAAGTCTTCTCCATCCGTGCCCTTCTTCCCGGAAGGTTTCCGGTCCTGAACGGTTACGTGAACGGTCAAGAACGCGGATTTTCGTTCAGTTGCGAATCGGCCGATTCGCAACCTTTGCAAGGAGCGTACGGACCCTTCGCACAAATTGGCAAATTGGACAACTGGACCTCGTTTTCACTGGCGTGCCAGGGTCAGGCCATGCAAGGCGAGCAATCGCAAACTTCGCAACACCGGGAGTACCGATGACGGAACAGGCCAAGCAGGCGGCCGCGGAGCTGGCCGCGCAGTGGGCGAGCGACCCCCGCTGGGCGGGCGTGCAGCGCTCCTACTCGGCCGAAGACGTGATCAAGCTGCGCGGCAGCGTCGTCGAGGAGCACACCCTGGCCCGCCGCGGCGCGGAGAAGCTGTGGGACCTGCTGCACACCGAGGACTACATCCACGCGCTCGGCGCGCTCACCGGCAACCAGGCCGTCCAGCAGGTCCGGGCGGGCCTGCAGGCGATCTACCTGTCCGGCTGGCAGGTCGCGGCCGACGCCAACCTGTCCGGCCAGACGTACCCGGACCAGAGCCTCTACCCGGCCAACTCCGTGCCGGCCGTGGTCCGCCGCATCAACAACGCGCTGGGTCGTGCCGACCAGATCAACTGGGCCGAGGGCAATACGGACATCGACTGGTTCGCCCCGATCGTCGCCGACGCCGAGGCCGGCTTCGGTGGCCCGCTCAACGCGTTCGAGCTGATGAAGGGCATGATCGCGGCCGGCGCCGCGGGCGTGCACTGGGAAGACCAGCTCGCGTCCGAGAAGAAGTGTGGTCACCTCGGCGGCAAGGTGCTGATCCCGACCAAGCAGCACGAGCGCACGCTGAACGCCGCCCGTCTGGCGGCCGACGTGCTGAACGTGCCGTCGCTGATCGTCGCCCGCACCGACGCCCAGGCCGCGACCCTGCTGACCAGCGACGTCGACGAGCGCGACCAGCAGTTCCTCACCGGCGGCCGCACCGCCGAGGGCTTCTACGAGGTCACCAACGGCATCCAGCCGTGCATCGAGCGCGGCCTGGCCTACGCCCAGTACGCCGACCTGCTCTGGATGGAGACCTCCGAGCCGGACCTCGAGGTGGCGCGCAAGTACGCCGAGGCGATCAAGGCCAAGTTCCCGGACCAGATGCTGGCCTACAACTGCTCGCCGTCGTTCAACTGGAAGAAGCACCTGGACGACGCGACGATCGCGAAGTTCCAGCGCGAGCTCGGCCACATGGGCTACAAGTTCCAGTTCATCACGCTGGCCGGCTTCCACGCGCTGAACTACTCGATGTTCGACCTGGCGCACGGCTACGCCCGTGAGGGCATGACCGCCTACGTCGACCTGCAGGAGCGCGAGTTCGCTTCGGAGAGCCGCGGCTACACCGCGACCAAGCACCAGCGCGAGGTCGGTACCGGCTACTTCGACAAGATCGCCACCGCGCTGAACCCGGAGAGCTCGACCACCGCGCTCAAGGGCTCCACCGAAGAAGCCCAGTTCCACTGATCCCGGCCGCGGCCTGACGACGACAACCCCCTTCGTCGTCAGGCCGCGACCTTCCCCCTTCTTTCCTTCCCTGCCCACAGCTCGCGGAGGCACCCCATGGTTGATCGGCTGAACTACCGCATCGAGGTCACCGGGCCGGTCGAGGGCCGGTTCGCGGAAATCCTGACCCCGGCGGCACTCGACTTCCTGGCCAAGCTGGACAACACGTTCGCCGGCCGCCGGCGCGAGCTGCTCGACGCCCGCCGCGTGCGGCGCGAGGAACTGCAGTCCGGCGAGAAGCCGCTCGGCTTCCTGCCCGAGACCCGCCGGATCCGCGACGACGAGTCGTGGCACGTCGCCCCGACCGCGCCGGGCCTGGAAGACCGCCGCGTCGAGATCACCGGCCCGACCGACCGCAAGATGACGGTCAACGCCCTGAACTCCGGCGCCAAGGTCTGGCTGGCGGACTTCGAGGACGCGACGTCGCCGACGTGGCACAACGTCATCGACGGCCAGCTCAACCTGTTCGACGCCATCCGCCGCAACATCGACTTCACGACCGAGGCCGGCAAGCGCTACACCATCGGCGAGGACCCCGCGACGATCGTCGCGCGCCCCCGCGGCTGGCACCTGGTGGAGAAGCACATCCGCATCGACGGCCGCCCGGTGTCGGCGAGCCTGGTCGACTTCGGCCTGTTCTTCTTCCACAACGCGCGCCAGCTGCTCGCCCGCGGCGTCGGCCCGTACTTCTACCTGCCGAAGCTGGAGAACCACCTCGAAGCGCGTCTCTGGAACGACGTCTTCCTGCTGGCGCAGCGCGAACTCGGCATCCCGCGCGGCACCATCCGCGCCACCGTGCTGATCGAGACGATCACCGCCGCGTTCGAGATGGACGAAATCCTCTACGAGCTGCGCGAGCACGCCGCGGGCCTGAACGCCGGCCGCTGGGACTACATCTTCAGCATGATCAAGAACTTCGCCGCGCACGGCGCCGACTTCGTCCTGCCGGACCGCGCGCAGGTCACGATGACCGTGCCGTTCATGCGGGCCTACACCGAGCTGCTCGTGCGCACCTGCCACCGGCGCCGCGCGCACGCCATCGGCGGCATGGCCGCGTTCATCCCGAGCAAGGACCCTTCGGTCAACGCGACCGCGGTCGAGAAGGTCCGCGCCGACAAGGAACGCGAGGCCGGCGACGGTTTCGATGGCTCCTGGGTCGCGCACCCCGGCCTGGTCCCGGTCTGCCGCGAGGTCTTCGACAGCGTGCTCGGCGGCTGGCCGAACCAGCTCGGCAAGCTGCGCGAGGACGTCAACGTCACCGCCGCGGACCTCCTGGACGTGGCCAGCGCCGGCGGCGAGGTCACCGAGGCGGGCGTGCGCGCGAACATCAACGTCGCGCTGCGGTACGTCGACGCGTGGCTGCGCGGCACCGGCGCGGCGGCGATCCACAACCTGATGGAGGATGCAGCCACCGCGGAGATCGCGCGGTGCCAGGTCTGGCAGTGGATCCGCAACGGCACGAAGCTCGAGGACGGCACGGCGCTGACCCGTGAGCTGGCGGTCGAATTCCTGGACGACGAACTCGCGTCGGTCCGCGCGGAGCTCGGCACGGGCAACCGCCTGGCCGACGCGTACGAGATCTTCACCGAAACCGCGCTGGGCGAGAAGCTGCCGAGCTTCCTCACCACGGGTGCCTACGCGCGGTACCTCACGGACGCCCGGTAGCAGGGCCCCGGTCTCCCCTACCTGACGAGGGGAGGCCGGATTCCACACTGTTGGGATGGTGTGGGTCCGGACCGGTCCGGTGACGGCGGCTCCCCGTCACCGGACCGGTTCATTGCCGCGTCAGGAGATCGCGTAGGCCCGGATCACGGTCTGCCGCACGGTGTTCCCGGCGTCATCCGACGCGCTCGCCCGCAGCGAGACGAAACCGCTCGCGGGATTCCGCACCACGACGGTCCAGTGATCACCGGTCCGCAGGACCGCTGCGGACTGCCAGGTGCGGCCGTCGTCCGTGGACGTTTCGACGGCGAGCTTGCTGCCGGTGCCACCGCCTTGCCGCTCGACGAACGCCGGGAACGTGAAGAGCCGGCCGCCCGGTGCGCGGTTGCGGAGGTCGACTGCCGGGTCGAACCGGGCGGTCAGCAGCGGCAGGGCCTTGCCGTCCGCGGCGGCCGACGAGCGGAAGCCCCACTCCGCCGACACGTCCGTCCACAGTGGCCACCAGTCGGTGTGCCGGTGGACGTCCGCGGCGAGCCGGTACGCGCTGTCGGCGTCCGGTACCGGGATCGACGCCCGGCCCGGCTCGTCCGGTGACACGGGAATCGCGGCGCCGTCCTTCGTGAGGCTCACCGAACCGGTGTCCCCGGCGAACGATTGGGGCGTGCGCGGCCGTCCGGCGGCGTCGCCGAACAGCGGCAGCCACACGTCGAAGACGCCGTCCTTGCGCCACGCCCACGGCCGCGGCTGCTCGCCGGAGTGGGTCACGGTCAGCCCGCGCAACGACGGCCCGGCCACGGCCTTGTTCCACGCGAGCTGGTACTTGCGGCCCGCGGCGAGGTCGAGTTTCTCCGTCAGCTCCCCGAAGTAAGGGGCGTTCCATATCGTCTCCCACCGGCCGGGGGAGTAGTACTCGATGCGTTCCTGCTGGTCGGCGACGGGTTCGGTGTAGCCGTAGCCGACCATCCGGCCGAAGAACTCGCGTCCGGCGACGTAACGGATGGTCGAGGCGACGTTGTCGTGGTAGGAGGCGCGCACCTCGGCGAGGTCACGCGTCTTCGGTCGCTGCACGCGGGCGGCCGTCACTGCCCGCTCGACGCCGTCGCCGAGTTCGTAGCGGAAGTTCGGCGACGGACGGCTGACCACCGTCGCCGAAGCGCCGCCCTTCTTCGCCAGCTCCGCCAGGCGCTGTCCGGTCACCGACACCCCGCTCCAGATCGTCGGCATGGTCAGCGTCGGGACACCGCCGCCGAGCACGGTGGCCGCGGCCGCGGCGCCCGAGGTGGAGACCACGCCGAGCTTCGCTCCGGCGTGCTCGACGTTCGCGAGCCGCTGGTAGGCCTCGATGACCGAAATGCCCACCGGCAACTGGATGACCACCAGCTTGCCGTGGGCGTCGATCCCGGCCAGGTCCTCCGGTGTGCCGGCCCCGCCGGACACCACCGGCAGCGTGCTCCTGCCGGCCGGCGCGGCCGACTCCAGCCACATGCCCCGGATCGCGAACGGCTTGCCGTCGTTCGCGGTCAGCTCCAGGTCCGGTTCGGTGGCCCGGCGCTGCTGGCTGAAGGCGAAGGCGGCCGACGAGGTCCCCGGCACCGTCGCGGCGAAGGCTTCGTGGAAGCGCGGGTCGAGGTCCGTACCGTCCGCGAAGGCGCAGGAGCAGGCGTCGATCAGGCTGAGCCGCTGGGCACTGTATGTGCCGCCGCGCGCCGCGGGGTTGTCCGGCTCGATCGACATCGGCTTGCCGTCGCGCGCGTCGAAGGTCTGCATGACGGCGTGGTCGAGCACCAGCTCCGGCTGGCTGATGAAGCTGTACGACGGCTCCTGACCCGGCCGCGGCGTCTCGATCACACTGTGTACGGCGTATCGGCCGCGCGGCAGCCGGTAGGTGCCCGGCTCGGCGAGGGTCACCGCGCCGGTGCCGAGCTCGAAGATCGCCACCGGCGGGTAGCCGGTCGGCGCCCACGGCTTGCCGTCACGGTCGATCAGGCCGATGGTCAGGTCGTACATCTCTCCCTCCTGCCGGACCGACAGCGCGGTCCGGGTGCCGACGCCGTCGCCGCGCGCGGTGAGGACACCGGAGTGGGTCCCCGGCGCGCCGTCCTGGGCGGTGAAGGTGAGCTCCACCGGGGTGCTGCCGCCCGCGGGCACCGTCACGGTCGCCGGGAAGGTGACCAGGCCGCCGAGGTCACTGGCGAGCGTCAGCGTCACCGGCGTGGCGCCGGAGTTGTACCAGGTGACCGTGGCTTTCTTGGTCATCGCGTGATTGGGCCAGGGGAGGAACGCCGACGCGGCGCCGGTGGCGGTGACCGGCGTGGTCGTCGCGCGGGCGACGTCGACGCGGCCGGTGCCGACTGCGGTCGGCCCGGCGTCGACGGGCGTGGCGCTGCTGGTCAGCGCCGCCTTGAGCCGCTCGGCCGGCCAGTCGGCATGCTGCTGGGCCAGGATCGCCGCCGAGCCCGCGACGTGCGGCGTCGCCATCGACGTGCCGTTCAGCGTCTGGTAACCGTCGCCGACGGGTTCGCCGGCGGGCGGGATCCCGGCCGGGCGCGCCGCGGTGATCGACTCGCCCGGGGCCGCGACGTCCGGCTTGGCCGCGCCGTCGCCGGGCCGGGGACCACGGCTGGAGAACGAGCTCAGGACGTCCTTCTTCGACACGCTGGCCACGGCGAGCGCGGCATCGGCCGCCGCCGGGCTTTCGACGGATTCGTCCTGGCCGGAGTTGCCCGCGGCGACGACGAACAGCGTGCCGTGGTCACGGGTCAGGGTGTTCACGGCTTCGGACACCGGATCGGTCCCATCCGACGGCCCGCCGCCCAGACTCATGTTCACCACGCGGGCGTGTGCCTCGGTCACCGCCCACTGCATGCCGGCCAGGACGGTGCCGAGCGTGCCGTCGCCGTTGTCGTCGAGGACCTTGCCGACGGCCAGGGTCGCGTCGGGCGCCACCCCGCGGTACTTCCCGCCGGACGCCGCGCCGGAGCCGGCGATCGTCGAGGCCACGTGCGTGCCGTGCCCGGCGCCGTCCTCGACGCTGCCTTTGCCGCTGAAGTCCTTGCTCGGGCCTACTCGGCCGGCGAAGTCCGGGTGGGCGCCGGCGATGCCGGTGTCGAGCACCGCGACGGTCACGCCGCGGCCGGTCAAGCCCGCCTGCCACGCCTCCGGCGCGCCGATCTGGGGCACGCTCTGGTCGAGGCTCGCGTGCACCTTCGCGTTGAGCCACACCTTCGAGGTGCCTGCCGCGAGCGTCGTGGGTTCCGTGGCGAGCCGGTTCCAGAACGCCGCGGCGCCGGACTTGGGCTCGTCGAGTGCGGAGTAGCCGAGCGCGGACGGCCAGGCGGCGACGCCGGTCCGGGCGGCGATCGCCGGGCCCGCCTGCCGGACCAGCAGCGGCACGTGCGGCGTGTGGGCGTCGTCGTAGCCCTGGCGCAGCAGGCCGGTGACGTTGAACAACTGCTCGTCGACCCGCCCGGCGCGGACCAACCCGGCGGCGTCGCCGGGCAGCACGTAGCTGTCGCCATGGCGGGTGTACTGCCGGAACGGCACCGGACGGTCCCGGCGGGCGGGCAGCACCCGCACGTCCGTGCCGCTGACCAGCACCTGGTCGCCGGTGACCAGCGTGATCCGGCTCGGCGTCCCCGCCGGTCCGTCCGCCGTCGCGGCCGCCGCACCAGGCGCGGTGAGCACGCCTGCGGCCAAGGTCACCGCGATGACCGCGGTGATCGGTTTTCTCATGGCATGGTTCCTCCCTGTCGGGTCCCCCGGTTCGTGGAACGGGTCCCGTGCGGTGGCGGGTTGCCCGGATTTCGCTCTCCGGGCAACCCCCGTGCCCACGCACCCCGTTCGACAGGTGTGGGGGCAACGAGGAGGAACTGGTGAAACGGTCGGAAGAAGCGGGGTACCGCGACTACGTCACGACCCGGATGGAGGTCATGCGCCGCACGGCGTACCTCTTGTGCCGGGACTGGCACCTCGCCGACGATCTGGTGTCGATCACCATCGGCAAGCTGTACCGGCACTGGCGGCGCGCCCGGCAGGTGGCGTACCTCGACGCCTACGTCCGCCGGATCCTCGTGCGGACGTGGCTGGACGAGAAGGCCAGGGCCTGGCGGCGGGAGGAGCCGGCGGAGACGTTGCCGGAGCCGCCGATGCTGCCCGCCGAAGACTACGTCGTCGAGCGGCTCGGCCTGCTGGAACTGCTCGACGCGCTGCCGCCGCGGCGCCGGGCCGCGGTGGTGCTGCGCTACTACTGCGACCTGTCCGTCGAAGAGACGGCCGAGATCCTCGAGTGTTCGACCGGAACCGTGAAGAGCCAGACCGCGCGCGGGCTCGACTCGCTGCGCGCGCTCGTCGCCGCGAGCCGGAGCTGATGGAGGGAACATGAGCAGGGAACAGTTCGACGCGGCGATCGGCGTCGCCCCGCCGTCCACAGTGGACGTAGAAGCGGTACTGGATCGCGCGCGCCGTCGGGCACGGGTGCGTCGCGTGGCGAACCCGTGGACCGCAGCGGGCGCGGGCGTCGTGGCGGTGGCCGCCGGCGCGGTGCTCGTCCTCGCCCCGGGGGATCCTGGGCCGAGCTTCGTGCAGCCGGGAGCGGCCCCGCCGCCTCCGTCGTCCGACGGCTGCGGGCTCGACCCGCGGCCGACCGGCGCTCCGCTGAAGGAAAAGGCAGCGGTGGTGGCGGACCGGCTGACGACGGTGCTCACCGCCGCCGTCCAGCAGCGGGTCGCCGCGGGTACGACGCTCGGCGACCACACGCTGGGGCAGTATCCGAAGGGCACCCAGCACGGGCCGCTGGCCTTCTATCACGTCTTTTCCGCGCTGGTGGAGAAGGACAGCACCTGCAGTGGCGGCGAGGACTACTTCATGGCCGCGGCCTCGACGTCGGAAAAAGCGCACAAGGGCAGTGTCTGGGCCATCGTCACCCGGCTCGGCGGCAACGCCGCCCCGGCGACCGAGTGCAGCCCGGCCCCCGAGAACACACAGGGCTCGTGCCACCGCCGGACTGGTCCCCACGGCGAGACGATCGTCGAAGACACGTTCACCATGCCGGGCGGCCCGACGGTCAACCGGGCGAACGTCACCAAGCCCGACGGCACCGGCGTCATCGTCGAGGCCCAGAACACGGTCCGGGACGCGAAGCTGGGTGACGCGCCGGACATGCCGTCGCCGCCCCTGGACCTCGGCCAGCTGGCGGAGGTCGCGCTCGATCCGAGGCTGACGCTCTACCCCTGAGCGGCCAGCAGGACTTTCGCCGCCTCGCCGGCCGTCTCCGCTTCGCGCGGATCGCCGGTGATGGCGGCGAGCACGGTCGCCCCCTCCATGAGTGAGAACAGCTGGTCGGCGACGCCCGGGCTGGGCACGAGGTCACGCAGGTAAGCGCGGACCTCGTCCTTGTGCTTGCGGATCGCGGCGGCGATGCCCGGGGTGGGCTCGCCGAACTCGCCGAAGGAGTTGATGAACGCGCAGCCGCGGAAACCCGGCTCGCCGAACCAGTTCTTCAGCCAGGCGAACACGGCCAGGGGGTCGTCGCCGCGGGCGTGGACGAAATCGCGCAACGAGCCGCGCCAGCGTTCGTCGCGGTGAAGCAAGTACGCCTCGACGAGGTCACTCTTCGCCGGGAAGCACTGGTAGAGCCGCTTGAGCGAGACGCCGGAGCGCTCGCGGACGGCGTCCATCCCGACCGCCTGCACGCCGTGGGCGTAGAAGAGATCTTCGGCGGCCTCCAATAGCCGGTCGGTCGCCTCCGTGGAATCCATGTCACCTGCCCTGGCGCTGAGAATGAACGTTCTCTAGTCTAGCGGGTGCAGTGGAGAACGAACGTTCTCCACGTCCGGAAGGAGCTCCATGACCCCGCGCCCGCCATTCCCGCCCTTCGACGAGGACACCGCCCGCCAAAAGGTCCAGGCCGCCGAAGACGCGTGGAACACCCGCGATCCGGAACGCGTCTCGCTCGCGTACACCGAGGACTCGGTCTGGCGTAATCGCGACCAGTACGTCGTCGGACGCGCCCGGATCGTCGAGTTCCTCACCGAGAAATGGGCCCGCGAACTGGACTACGCCCTGCGCAAGGAGCTGTGGGGTTTTCGCGGCAACCGCATCGGCGTCCGGTTCCAGTACGAGTCCCGGACCGCCGATGGCCAGTGGTTCCGCAGCTACGGCAACGAGCTCTGGGAGTTCAGCGACGAAGGCCTGATGCGCCGCCGCGAGGCGAGCATCAACGACGTCCCGATCGCCGAAGCCGACCGCCGCATCTTCGGTCCGCGACCGGAGCCGGAGCACGGCGTGCTGTTGCCGATCTTCTGAGTCCGCTTTCGGCGGAACGACGTCCGGCCGTCCCGGGCCGTGGGCGTTGCACCGGATGGACCACGAGCGGCTGTTCGCGGCGGTCCGTCCGCTGCTGCGTCCCGGCGGCGGGTCGCGGTGGTGACCAACGGCGAGCCGCTGTGGCTGCAGGACACGGCGTGGCCGGCCGCGTTGTGGGAGGTCGTCTCCGCCTATCTCGGCACCCCGCTGCACCGGACCTGCTGCACGGACGACGCGAGTCAGGAGCGGTATGCGAAGGCCCTCTCGGCCGCCGGGTACGCCATGAACTCGACGGTCGTCGAGTACTCCGCGCCCGCTCAGCGCCGACGATTTGGCCGGTGGTGTTTTTTCGGCCATGAGCCCGGAGCAGCTGCCCGGCCCCGACGCGAGGCCGGCGTTCACCGAGCGGATCCGGGAGGCGGTCGCCCCGCACGGCCCGCTGCGGGAACGCGTCCGGGTTCGGCTGCTGACCGGAACCCGGTGAACCGGGCGGCGAATACGTACCGGCCCCTGCTGTTCCGCTTATTGTTTCCCCGGGACGCGGCGCGGATGCTCGCTGCGAGGCGCCGATCGCGCCGCCGTTTCCCAAGGAGTCCCCATGATCAGCAGGTTGAGCGCTGCCGTCGCCACCGTCTTCGTCGTGTTTTCGCTCGCGTTCGCCGTGGACGGAATAACGACCACGACCGTCTCGGCCGGTCCGGACTGCGTCCGGCCCTGCCGGTTCTGAGAGGCCGAACTGCCTAGACTTCCGGGATTTCGGCCGGGACCGGTTCGAAGGCGTTGCCGGTCGCGATCTTGGGCCGGGGCAGCTCGACCGGTTCGCCCGGCTTCGCCCGCCGGTAGACCTCGGCGGTCGCCTCGGCGATCCGGCCCCAGTCGAAGTCCGCGGCCAGCCGGGACTGCGCGGCCCGCGCCCGCTCGGCCGCGGCCTCGGCGTCGGAGAGCACGGTCGTCACCGCGGCAGCCAGCGCGGTGACGTCCCCAGGACTGAACGCCAGCCCGGTCTCGCCGTGGACGACGACCTCGCCGAGCCCGCCGGCCGTCGAAGCCACCAGCGGCGCCTTCGCGGCCGCGGCCTCCAAGGCGACTATCCCGAACGGCTCGTACCGGCTGGGCAGCACCACGGCGTCCGCCGCGGCCAGCGCCGCGCGGAGATCACGGTCGGAGAGGTGCCCGACGAAGTCGACCGCGCGCCGCACCCGCAGCTTCCGCGACTGCTCGACCAGCTCGTCGAAGTGTCGTCCTTTTCCGGCAACGACCACGCGGGTGCCCGGGTGGCGGCGCCGGATGCGGGGGAGGGCGGCCAGCAGGTCCTGCACGCCCTTCTCCCACTCGAGTCGTCCGAAATAGAGCAACAGCGGCGCACCGGCCGGGCTGTAGACCGCCCGGGCGCGGGCGATCTCGTCGGCGGGCACCTGCCAGCCGCGCTCCTCGATGCCGTTGTGGATCACCGTGACGTCGTCGGCGTCGACCTCGAAGAGATACGCGACCTCGCGGCGCATGGCCTGGGAGCAGGTGATCAGCGCATCGGCGCGGTTCGCCAGCCACCACTCGACCGAGTGGACCTGCTGGTTCAGCGGATGCGACAGCCAGCCGGAGTGCCGCCCGGCCTCGGTCGCGTGGATCGTGCCGACCAGCGGCACCCGCGCGGCCTCGGCGATCGCGATGGCCGGGTGGGCGACCAGCCAGTCGTGCGCGTGGACGACGTCGGGCTGCCAGGTCCGCAGCAGATCCTGCGCGGCGCGGATCATGGCGTGCCCCATGGCCAGCGTCCAGGCGACGAGGTCGCGTTCGAAGGTCACGTGCATCGGGTCCTCGGCGACCCGGACGATCCGCACGCCCTCGACGACGCGGTCGGTGCGCGGGTGTGTCCCGGCGTCGGTACCGGCGGCGTGCCGGCAGAGCACCACGACGTCGTGGCCCTGGCGGGCTAGGTGGGTGGCGAGCGCGTGGACGTGCCGGGCCAGGCCTCCGATGGCCACGGGCGGATACTCCCAGGACAGCATCAGCACTCGCATGGGCAGAGGTTACTCGCGAGTCGGAAGGCCCCGGCGCGACCGTGCTCGCGAAGTGTTCACATGTGATTTCGATCACTGATGGGTCTGGCGATCTCTGCCACCATCGACCGGGATGACTTCTTCCGAGGATCCCGGCTGGCGCCGGCTCGACCCGCCACTGCCGACTCCGTGGAGCAGCGACGTCGCTCCGGACAATGCCCTGCCCGAGTACCCGCGGCCCCAGCTCGCGCGACCTCGCTGGCTGAACTTGAACGGTGTCTGGGAGTACGCGGGCCGGCCGTCGTCGCCGGAAGAACCACGGCCGTCCGGCTACGCCGAGCGCATCCTGGTCCCGTTCCCGCCGGAATCGGCGTTGTCCGGAATTCGACGACGCGACGAGGTCCTCTGGTACCGGCGCCTCTTCGAAGTCCCCTCCGGCTGGCACGGCTCGCGGGTCCTCCTGCATTTCGGCGCGGTCGACCAGACGGCGAAGGTCTGGGTCAACAACCAGCTCGTCGCGACCCACGAAGGCGGCTACACGGCGTTCAGTGCGGACGTCACCGACGTCCTGCGCGCCTCGGGACCGCAGGAGCTGACCGTCCGCGCGGAGGACCGTACCGACATCGAGCCCTTCCCGGTCGGGAAGCAGCGCAACGCGCCCGGCGGCATCTGCTACACGCCGTCGTCCGGAGTCTGGCAAACGGTGTGGCTGGAGCCGGTCCCCGAGATCCGGGTCGAGCGGCTGGACCTGACGCCGGACCTGACCGGCGTGACGGTGTTCCCGCAGGTCACCGGTGGCACCGAGGTTGTTGTCGTCATTTCGGCAAACGGCACCGAGGTGGCGCGGGCGTCGGGCGCGGCGGGGACGTCGGTGCGTGTGGACATTCCTTCGCCGCGCCTCTGGAGCCCCGACGACCCGCACCTCTATTCGCTGCGCGTCCAGCTGCTCGACGGGTCTGGTTCGATTTCGGACGAGGTCGGCAGCTACGCCGGCCTGCGGACGATCGGCCTGGTCCCGGATCCGCAAGGACGCCCGCGGATCGCGCTCAACGGCCGCGTCCTCTTTCTGCACGGACCGCTCGACCAGGGCTACTGGCCGGACGGCATCTCGACCGCGCCCACCGACGACGCCCTGCGGTTCGACCTCGAGAAGACGAAGGAGCTGGGCTTCAACTTCGTCCGCAAGCACGTCAAGGTCGAGCCGGCCCGCTGGTACTTTTGGGCCGACACACTGGGCCTGGTCGTCTGGCAGGACATGCCGTCGCTGACGGTGTCGTTCGACGGCCCGCCCGGGATCGCGCCGGACCCGGTCCCGCAGGCGCGCGAGTGGTTCGAGGCGGAGCTCGCCGAAATGGTGACGCAGCTGCGAGCGGTCCCGTCGATCATCGGCTGGGTCCCGTTCAACGAGGGCTGGGGCGAGTTCGACACCGCCCGTGTCGCGGAATTGGTCAAAACCCTCGACCCGACGCGGCTGGTGATCGCGAACAGCGGCGTCAACTGCTGTTTCTCGCGGCCGGACAGTGGTGCGGGCGACGTCTACGACGACCACACATACGTGGGCCCGGGTGCGCCGTCGGTGCGCGACGGCCGCGCGATCGTCGACGGCGAGTACGGCGGCCTTGGTCTGGTTTTGGACGACCACCGCTGGCCCGGCCCGCCGAACGCGTACGAGATGACGCCGACGCGGGAGCGGCTCACCGAGCGCTACGCAGAGGTGAGTGCCGCCCTCGAACGTGTCGTCGCGGAGCGCGGTTTGTCCGGTGCCGTCTACACACAGACGACGGATGTCGAAAACGAGGTCAACGGGCTGCTCACCTACGACCGCCGCGTGGTCAAGGTGGACCCGGGGGTGGTCGCGAAGTGCGTGCGAGCGGTAATCGAGCTGGGCTCGTCGTGATTTCGGCTACGGCAGTCGTATCGCTGGAGAATTTCCGTAATGCGTGAAAGGTGCCGGGGCGGCGGCCGCCCCGGCACGGTCGGGACCTACAGGTGCAACCAGAGGTGAAGGCCCAGGATGTGGATGTGCCCGTGGTGATGGTGGTGGCCGGTGCACACCAAAAGGCAGTGCCGGGCTTGGACGTCCGCGCCGGATCGCGGCGCGGCTGACGCCGTGCCCGCCGCGGGGCCGGCCAGGAGCAGTCCGAGTGCCACGGGGAGTGCGGCCAGTGCGACCCGGTGCCTGGTTGTGCTCATCGGTGATCCCTTCTCGCCCGAGACGACGCCGGAATGGCGTCGGAAGAATTATTCGGTGCGACCTGGGGAAAATGGCAGGCTGATCACCCGGAATTCGACCGTCCGGCTCACGACAATCATTTTCGGTTGCGTTTGCGTGATACCTGAACGGCCGCCGTTTTCAATCGATCCGGTGAAATCCGGCCACGGCGGGGGACGGGCGTCCCCCGCCGTGCTGTCACGCCGGCAGGGCGGCCTCGATCGCCTTGACGACCGTCTCGTCCTCGGGCTCGGTGCGCGGCCGGAACCGTGCCAGGACCTCGCCGTCGGCGCCGATCAGGAACTTCTCGAAGTTCCACTGGACGTCGCCCGCCGCGCCCTCGGCGTCGGCGGTCTCGGTCAATTCGGCGTAGAGCGGGTGCCGGCCTTCGCCGTTGACGTCGATCTTCTCGAACAGCGGGAACGTGACGCCGTAGGTCGTCGAGCAGAACGTCTGGATCTCTTCGGCGCTACCTGGCTCCTGGCCGGCGAACTGGTTGCACGGGAACCCGACAACGGAGAAACCCCGGTCGCCGAAGCGTTCCTGCAGCCGCTCGAGACCCGAGTACTGCGGGGTCAGGCCGCACTTCGACGCGACGTTGACCACGAGCAGCGCCTTGCCCGCGAACTCGCCCAGCGAGCCGTCCCGCCCGTCTAGGGTCTTGAGCGGAATTTCGTGGATTCCCATCCGGTGGGTCCCTTTCAGTCGTGCTTCAGCGTCCGGGCGTCGAGGTGCCCGAACGGTCCGTCGTCGGCGCGGTAGGCCGCGGCGAGCTCCGCGGCCCGGGCGCGATCGCCCCGGCGCAGCAGCCCGGCCAGTTCGTCGAAGCGTTCGGTGTGGACCGCCGCGCGACGACGGGCGTAGTCCGCGGCCGAGTCCTTGGTGACCATGAACGCCCAGTCGCTTTCCAGCGCCAGCATGGCCTCGGCGACCGCCTGATCGGCGACGACGTCCCGCGCCGTCCGGTCCAGCCCCCGGACCAGGTCGAGCAGCCGGTCCTGCAACGCGCTGTTGGCGGCGACCATGTCCCTGACCTGCTCGCCGTCCCAGACGCGCCAGTCCTTGCCCGACCCCCACGACGACGATGGTAGGTCGATCGCCTCGCCGACGTGTCCGGCTTCCACCGCGCCCTTCAGCGTCGTCACCCGCACGCCGGCTTCGGGGAGCGCGCGCAGCACGCCCTCCAGCCAGGCCGGTCCTTCGTGCCACCAATGCCCGAACAGCTCCGTGTCGTACGCGGCGACCACGAGCGCCTCACGCCCGTGTTGCCGCTTCAGCGACCGAAGCCGCGTCACGACGGTCTCGACGAAGTCCTTGACGTGCGTCCCCAGCACGTCCGCGGCGAGCGCCGGGTCGTACGGCGCCTTGTCCCGCGGCTCGACCGTCTTGCCGGTGACCCGCGCCGCCTTGAGGCCGACCTCGTGCTGCCAGGTGTGGAAGTCGCGGTAGGCGGCATGGCCGGGGTACCCGGCCTTCGGCGACCAGACGCGGTAGGTGACCTCGAGGTCCCGGCCGAACGCGAGGACGTCGGTGCCGCCGACCGGCCGCGCCGCCCAGGTCTCGCCGCGCAGCGACGGCCCGTCGACCATGAACCGCCGCACGCCGGCCGCCGCGTAGTCGTTTTCCATACCAGGCGCGTAGCCGCATTCCGGCGCCCAAATGCCCTCGGGCCGAGTCCCGAGTCGCAGGGCCGTGTCGGCGAGCCCGGCGTTCAGCGCGAACTCCCGCACCCGCGGGTCCAGCAGCGGCTGGAACGGATGGGCCAGCGGGCCGCCGAGCAGCTCGATGGTCGAATTGTCGACCAGGGACCGCAGGACCGGGGAGAAGCCGTGCCGCCACCGCGTGCCGAGCTCTTCGGCCGCGCGGACGGCAGTCCGGTGTTCGGCCGCGGCGAGCTCGCGCAGCAGCGGGTCGCCGCGCCACAGCGTCGCCGCGTGCTGGGCGCGCAGCTGCCAGTGGCCGAGCCAGTCGTGGAACGCGCGGATGCTGTACGGGTCGTCGAGCTGCGCGGCGAGCACCGGCGTCACGCCCAGCGTCAGCACCTCGCGGCGGCCTTCGTCGGCGAAGCGCTCCAGGAGCTCGACCATGGGCAGGTAGGAGTGCGCCCACGCCTGGTAGAGCCACTCTTCGCCGACCGGCCAGCTCCCGTGGTGCGGCAGCCACGGCAGGTGACTGTGCACGACGAGGCAAAAGGTGCCCTCGCTCATCGGCGCACCGCCACGGCGATCAGGTCGAGGCTGGCGTCGAGGTCGTCGCCGTGGATGTCGAACCCTGCGGCGTCGATCGCGGCGACGTCGGCGAGCAGGGCGTCCGGCCACTCGGCCTGCCCCGGCAGCTTGCCCATGACCACGTCGAGCTGGGCGTCGATGATCGAGCCGCCGTACCGCTCGTCGAGGGCGCGCACGGCCTCGCCGTGGTGCAGCCCGTGCAGCGTTTCGACGTCGAAGCCGGCGTCGGCGAGCAGCCCGGCCAATTCGGACGGTGCCAGCTCACGGGTGTGGAACGGGTTCAGCGGCGTGTCGCTGTCCGGCGTGAAGGTCAACCGGTTCGGCGTCGTGACCAGCAGTTTGCCGTTTTCCGGCAACACCCGCCGGCACTCGGCGAGGAACCCGGCCTGGTCCCACAGGTGCTCGATCACCTGGAAGTTGGCCACGACGTCGACCCCGCCGTTCCGGACCGGAAGGAAGGCCAGGTTCGCCCGCGCGACGGCGACCTCGGGATACCGGCGGGCGACGTGCTCGGTGGTCGGGACGTCGTAGTCCAGCGCAAGCACCCGGCGGGCCGTGGCCGCGAGGAGGCTCGCGCCGTAGCCCTCGCCGCAGCCGGCTTCGAGCACCGTCGCGTCCGCGCAGTGGGGGAGCAGGGCGGCGTACGCGGCTTCGTGGCGCCTGAACCAGTAGTTCTCCTCGGCGATGCCGGGGACAGTCCGCTCGCCGGTCAGATGCAGCGCCTCGGCCCGGGTGGCTGGGGTGGTCACCTCCGCGACCCTAGCGGGTGTCACGTCCGGCGCCGCCGTCTCGTTCCGTGGTCATGCAACGAACCATCACCCGCGTACTGCTCGTCGTCTTCGGCCTGGTCGAGGCTGTGGTCGGAATCTGGCCACTGGTGTCGCCCACCGGCTTCTACCAGGACTTTCCCGGCTTCCGCACCGGCTGGGTGTCGATGGACGGGCCGTTCAACGAGCACCTCCTGCGCGACTTCGGCGGGCTCAACCTGGGACTCGCGGCGCTGCTGATCGGGACCGCCGTGATCGGCACCACAGCGGTGGCACGGCTCACGGCTGTCTCGGCCCTGCTGTTCGGCGTCCCGCACTTCCTCTACCACCTCGGCCACCTCGGGCACTTCGAGCGGATCGACCAGGTGCTCATCATCGGCACGACCGGGCTCGGGGTGCTGCTGCCGTTGGTGATCCTGCTGGTTCCGGGGCGGCGGGTCAGTCCACCGGTGACACCGTGATGCCGAGCGCGCCGGGGCCGAGGTGCGCACCGATGACCGTGCTCGCTTCGACGACCATGCTCTCGACCATGGCCGGCACCCGGCGTTCGATCTGCCTGCCGATCTCCAGCTCGTGGTCGCTGGCGCCGAACCGGGTCACGGCGATGTCGGCGCGGAACCCGCCGGACTTCTTCACCGCGAGATCGACCATCTTGGCCAGCGCGCGCCGCGTACCCGGGACACGGGCGAGCGGTGCGACCTCGCCGTCCTTGACCGTGAGCAGCGGTTTGATCGAAAACGCATTACCGAGCATGGCTTGGGCGGCACCGATCCGGCCGCCGCGGCGCAGGTACTCGAGGGTGTCGACGTAGATGAACTCGGTGCTCGTCATGCACCGGCGTTCGGCGGCTTCGATGACCCGGTGGGCGTCCGCGCCGGCTGCGGCCGCCCGGGCGGCGGACACAGCGGCGAAGCCGAGGCTCATGCCGGTGGTCCGGCTGTCCAGGACGTGCACCGGGATGCGGACCTGCTGGGCGGCCTCCCGGGCCGCGCGGACGGTGTCGGACATGCGGCCGGAGATGTGGATGCTGACGATGGCGGTCGCGCCGGCGGTGGCCGCCTCCTGGTAGGCCCAGAAGAACGCCCCCGGGTCCGGGGGCGCCGTCGTGATCACCTGCCCGGATCTCATCGCGTCGATCACTTCGCCGCGGTCGAAGCGATTCTCGTCGTCGTGGTGGCTGCCCAGGCTCAGCTGGATCTGGACGACGCCGATGGCCCAGCGAGACGCGACGAGGTCGGGCAGGCAGGAGCTCGAGTCGGTGATGACGGCGATGCGCGCGGGCATGGTGGGGGAGGTTAATGCCTTACACCCACTGCCAGTAGGCCGTGGTTGCTCCGATCGGACGAACGGCAGTTCGGGTGGGGTAACCGGTCGACTACCGGGACGATGGTCCCATTAGATTGCGCATCCAGGTGAATGGCGTCACCTCGACGGGTCCCGCGCGCCGATTGGCCCTAATCTACCGGCCAGTAGAGCACTGTCCCGTGGTCGACCGCGGGCCACGAACCGGGAGGTCGAAGCAGACCCATGACCAACATCGTCGTCCTGGTCAAGCAGGTACCGGACACCTACTCGGAGCGGAAGCTCAACGGGTCCGACCACACCCTTGACCGCGAATCCGCCGACGCCGTGCTCGATGAGATCAACGAGAAGGCCGTCGAAGAAGCGTTGAAGATCAAGGAAGCAGGCGAGGGCGAGGTCACCGTGATCTCGGTGGGCCCGGACCGCGCGACCGACGCCATCCGCAAGGCGCTTTCCATGGGTGCCGACAAGGCCATCCACGTCTCCGACGCGGCCCTGCACGGCTCCGACGCGATCGCCACCGCCAAGGTGCTCGCCGCCGCGATCGGCAAGGTCGAGGGCTTCGACCTGGTCATCGCCGGCAACGAGTCCTCCGACGGCCGCGGTGGCGCCATCCCGGCGATCCTCGCCGAGCTGCTCGGCCTGCCGCAGGTGACCTACGTGCGTGAGCTGACCGTCGACGGCTCGACGATCAAGGCCACCCGCGAGACCGAGGACGGCCTGACCCACCTCGAGGCGAGCCTGCCCGCGATCGTGAGCGTCGGCGAGAAGATCAACGAGCCGCGCTACCCGTCCTTCAAGGGCATCATGGCCGCGAAGAAGAAGCCGGTCGAGACGTTCACCATCGCCGACCTGGGCATCGACGCGGGCGAGGTCGGCCTCGCCAATGCGTGGTCCACGGTGACCGAGTCCTCGCCGAAGCCGCCGCGCACGGCCGGCGAGAAGGCCGAGGACGAAGGTGACGGCGGCACCAAGGTCGCCGAGTACCTGGTCGGCCAGAAGCTCATCTGACAACGGCTCTTCGAGGAGGAAGTAGAACCATGGCTGAAGTACTCGTCCTCGTCGACCACGTCGACGGTGAGGTCAAAAAGGTCACGCTCGAGCTGCTGACCGCGGCCCGCGCGCTCGGTGAGCCGTCGGCCGTCGTCGTCGGCCCGACGGGGACCGCCGCCAAGGCGAAGCAGGCGCTGGCGTCGCACGGCGCCGCCAAGGTGTATGTCGCGGAAGGCGACGACGCCGCGAACTACCTGGTCACGCCCAAGGTGGATGTGCTCGCCGCGCTCGCGCAGCAGGCGTCCCCGGCGGCCGTGCTCGTCACCGCCAGCGGTGAGGGCAAGGAGGTCGCCGCCCGCCTGGCCGTGCGTCTGGGCTCCGGCCTGATCTACGACGCCGTGGGCGTCAACGGCGACGGCGTCATCGACCAGTCCATCTTCGGTGGCGCGTTCTCGGTCAAGTCCAAGTCCGCCAAGGGCGCGCCGGTCGTCTCGATCCGCCCGGGCGCGGTCGAAGCCGAGCCCGCCGAGGGTGCGGCGGCCGAGGAGACCGTCGAGCTCCCCGCCGTCGACGCGGCGAAGGCCACCAAGATCACCGGCGTCGAGCCGGTGACCGGGGGCGACCGGCCGGAGCTGACCGAGGCGTCGATCGTGGTCTCCGGTGGCCGCGGCGTCGGCTCGGCGGAGAAGTTCGACGTCGTCGAGAAGCTGGCCGACTCGCTCGGCGCGGCGGTCGGTGCGTCGCGTGCGGCTGTCGACTCGGGCTACTACCCGGCGCAGTTCCAGGTCGGCCAGACCGGCAAGACGGTCTCGCCGCAGCTGTACATCGCGCTCGGCATCTCCGGCGCGATCCAGCACCGCGCCGGCATGCAGACGTCGAAGACGATCATTGCCGTCAACAAGGACCCGGAGGCGCCGATCTTCGAGATCGCCGACTTCGGCATCGTCGGCGACCTGTTCAACGTCGCGCCGCAGCTGACCGAAGCGGTCGAGAAGCGCAAGGGCTGACCCTCGCCTGCGAAGGGCCTTCCGGGGTGACCCGGAAGGCCCTTTCGTGCGTTTTCGGGACAGAGAACCCGCCATTAACTGAACGTGCATTTATCGGTCATCGGATGGCACTCTCCGCGGCTTCCTCCGCGCAGGTACACCTTGACCATGACGACGTCACAGCTCCTCGTCAGCACTGATCAGGCGGGTGCCGAGCTTCCCTCCGACGCCCCCCGTTACTCGCTTCTCGTCGCGCACGCGAACGACGAAGTGGTCGCGGCGCAGAAACTGCGGCACCGGGTTTTCGCCGAGGAAATGGGTGCGCGCCTCCACTCTCCGTGGCCCGGTCTCGACATCGACGAGTTCGACGAGTTCTGCGACCACCTCGTGGTTCGCGACGACAACACGGGCGAGATCGTCGGCTGCTACCGCATGCTGCCGCCGGAGCGCGCCGCCCGGGCCGGGAAGCTCTACGCCGACAGCGAATTCGACCTGACGGCGATCGAGGGCCTGCGCCCGTCGCTGGTCGAGACCGGCCGGTCCTGCGTGCACCCGGACCACCGCAGTGGTGCCGTCGTGAGTCTGGTCTGGGCCGGGATCGCCCGCTACATGCTGCTTTCCGGCCACCGCTACCTCGCCGGCTGCGCGTCGGTCCCGCTGGTGGACGACGGTTCCTTCGCCGCCGGGGTGTGGGACGTCCTGCGCGCCAAGCACTACTCCGACGAGGCCACGCGCGTCACGCCGCTGATCCCGTGGGACGCCTCAGACATCGAGCGCCCGGCGCGGCCCGCGCTGCCGCCGCTGATCAAGGGCTACGTCCGGCTCGGCGCCAAGGTCTGCGGGCCGCCCGCGTTGGACGTGGACTTCGGTGTCGCGGACTTCTTCGTGCTGCTGGACCTGCACAACGTCGACGAGCGGTACCTGAAGTTCTTCCTCGGGGGCCAGTGATGAGCCACGCCTGGATGCCGGCCTCGCCGTGCGGCGACGGCTGCCTGACCGCCGACGATCCGGTGGTCGGCCTCCCGCGACGGGTCCTGCGCTTCGCGGCGGCGATCTCGGTCGTCCTCGCGGCGCTGGTGTCCGCGCCTCTGCTGCTGGTCGCCCCGGGCCGCGAGCGCCCGCTCCGGCTGATCTTCCGCGGCGTGCTGCGGGCGTTCGGCGTCCGGCTGGACATCCGGGGCGGCGCCGACTTCCTGACCGCGCCCGCCGGCCGTGGCGCACTGGTGGTCAACAACCACATCTCGTGGCTGGACGTCGTCGCGATCAACGCGTTGCGGCCGATGCGCGCACTGGCCAAGAAGGAGATCGCGGGCTGGCCGGTGCTCGGCGGCCTGGTCCGCCGCGGCGGCAGCATCTTCCTCGACCGTGAGCGGCTGACGACGCTGCCGGCCACGATGGCGTCGTTGGCCGACGCTTTGCGGACGGGCGCCCTGGTCAGCGTCACCCCGGAGGGCACGACGTGGTGCGGCCTGGCCTCGGGCCGCTTCACGACGGCGACGTTCCAGGCGGCCATCGACGGCGGTGTCCCGGTGCGCCCGATCGCGCTGCGGTACCGCCTCGCCGACGGCCGCGAGACCAGCCGCCCGGCGTTCATCGGACCGGAGTCGCTGATCGCGTCCCTGCGCCGGGTCGCGGCCGTGCGCGGTCTGGTGCTCGAGATCCACGTCTGCCCGGAGATCGCCCCCGGCCGCGCGGAGACCCGCCGCGAACTGGCTGCCCTCGCCGAGGCAGCGGTCCATTCCGCGCTGGGCACGGTGCAGATTCCGGCCCAGCAGCGCCGCCGGACACCGCGCCGCCAGGCGGCCCCACTGGCTTCGCCTCCCGCGAAGTGATCCGGGCCCTGTCGCCGCGATCCGGCGACAGGCCCGGATTGGGTCCCTTCGGTCAGCTGACGGCGATGGTCAATTTTCCGCCAGGGTGCCCGCCCTCGCTTTCGACCTGGGCCGCGGCCGCCTCGGCCAGGGGATAGCTCTTGCCGTGCGCGATGCCGACCCCGCGATCGGTCACCCAGCCGGCGATCCCGGTGAGGACCTCACGGGTCTGCTCACCCCCGCTGGAGAACGGGATCCCCAGCTCGAACGCCGCCGCATCGGCGATCGTGACGATCCGGTCCTTGCTGCCCCGCAGTTCGACGGACCCCGGCAGCACCCCGTGCCCGGCGGCGTCGAAAACGGCGTCGATCGGCCCGGACGCCGCCTCGCGGACCCGCTCCACCCAGCTGTCGCCGTAGAGGACCGGAACGACGCCCAGCGACTTGAGGTCGTCGAGGCTCCGGCTTCCCCCGGTCCCGATGACGGTCACCCCCTGCGCGACCGCGACCTGAGCCGCGAACCGCCCGACGGTGCCGCTGGCGCCGTGGAGCAGCAGAGTCTCGCCCTCACGGACCCCGAGCAGCCCGAGGACGCGAAGCGCGGTCTCGCCGGCGACCGGCAACGCGGCGGCGTCCGCCCACGAAAGGCTCGCGGGTTTCGGCGCGATCGTCTTCGCGAGCGCGTACTCGGCGTAGGCACCTGTCTCCGACCAGCCGAACACTTCGTCGCCCACGGCGAAGTCCGCGCCCTCCCCGACGGCGTCGACTACTCCGGCGACCTCGAGGCCGGGGATGTGCGGGAACGGGACCTGGAAGTTCTGCTGCATGGCGCCGTTGCGGATCTTCCAGTCGATCGGGTTGACCCCGGCGGCCCGCACGGCCAGCCGCACCTGTCCCGGACCTGGCTCCGGCGCCGGGACGTCGGACAGCTGCAGGACTTCCGGTCCGCCGTATGCGGAGAAGGTGATCGCTCGCATGGTGTTGTCTCGCTCCTCGGTTCGTGACCTTCGGTTCGAATGTCCTCCCCCGGAAGTCAACTCGCCCGGCGGAGCCGCCGAACCGCCCGGACGAGCAGTGTTCACTAGCCGGACGAGCAGGTCGCCGGATCCCGGACGCGCCTACCTTGGAGGCCATGGACGCTTCCTGGTCGGAGCCGCGGCAAGTGCTGGACGTCGTCGAGCGGCTCCTGTCGGCACCGCGGCCCCAGCTGCTCAGCCGGTTCGCCGCCGAGCTGGGCAAGCTGATCCCGCACCGGGCGGCCGCGATGCAGACGGGTGACTGTCCCCGCAGCCCGCTCAAGGTCATCGGCGACGAAGCGATCACGCACGCCGTGACGAGCGTCGAGCTGCAGCGGCTGGTCGACCGCAGCGAGCCGGGCAAGGCCCTGCTGATCGACGGCGTGCTCGGTGGCCTCGAGCGCCGTCTGGTCCTGCTCGCTTCGACACCGGCGGTCGGCCAAGGTGCCGTGATCGCCGTGGTGCCGGAGGCCGCGGAGCCGCCGTCCGCGGAGCTGGAGCTCGCGGCCCAGCTGTGGCACATCGTCAGCACCGACGCGGGCCAGCGGGCAACGGACCCGGGTCCGGACGTCCTGGCCAGTAGCCTCGCGGCGGCCTCCGCACGCGCCCAGGTGATCACCGACCTCGGCCAGACACACGCGGCAACCCTGGTGACGCTTCTGTCGGTCCTCCGCTCCGGCCGGCTTCCCGACGCCGTCGCCCGCCGCACCGCGGTCGACCTCGCCGCCGACGCGCTGCTCGAGCTCAAAGGCGTTGTCGACCGCGACCAGGTTCCTGTCCGCGGAGCAGGCGGGTGCAGCGTTCGCCGTCCTCAAAACCCAGCTGGCCGACCTGGTCCGGCACACGGAGGTCGACGTCGCCTTGGTCGACCCGATCGGTGACGTGTCCCTCCCGCAGGACATCGCCCATACGGCACGGACGCTGACCCGGGGCCTGGTGCTCACCGCGTTGGACCGTCCCGCGACCACGCGCGTGAGGGCGTCCTGGCGCGTGGACGGCTCGGTGCTGCGGATTACCGTCCGCGACGACTGCCCCGAAGTCGCCGACGCAATCCCGCCCCGAGGCCTGACCGAGCGGCTCGCGGCGCTCGGCGGCCACTGGGAGGTCGACGCTGTGCCGGATTGGGGCACGACGGTCACCGCGGCCCTCCCGCTCGGCGTGGCCGAACCGCCGGAGCTGCGTCCGCTCGACCGGCTCAACCCGCGCGAACTGGAAGTCCTGTCAGGCATCTCCCAGGGCCTGCGCAATCGTCAGATCGCCGAACAACTGCAGCTCAGCGAGCACACGGTGAAGTTCCACGTCCGCAACATCCTCGACAAGCTGGACGTGAGTTCCCGCGGTGAAGCGGCCGCCCTGGCCCGAGACCTGCCGCTGGAACCGGTGGCGCATCGCACCGCCTGAATCACCTTGACCTCCAGCAGACTGGAGGTTGCACGCTTCTGATCATGGCCTCGACGATCGACTCCGCACCCCGTCGCCGCAGTGTGCTCTGGAGCACGGAACACCGGCTGACCACGGTCGCGCTCCTGCTCGTGGTCACCTTGGTCGCATTCGAGAGCATGGGTGTGGCGACGGCCATGCCCACCCTGGTCGCCGACCTGCACGGGTTGGCGCTCTACTCGTGGCCTTTCACCATCTTCCTGATCTCCAGCGTCGTCGCCACGGTGCTTTCGGGCCGGATCGGCGACCGCCGCGGCCCGGCGCCCGCACTGCTGGCAGGGCCCTTGCTGTTCGCGGCCGGTCTCGTGGTCGCGGGAGCGGCGAGCGGAATGCCGATGCTCCTTTTCGGCCGCGCGTTGCAGGGCTTCGGCTCGGGGCTGCTCCTCGTCTCGGTCTCACTCCTGATCGCGCTGACATTCACCGACCACGAACGCCCGGTCATCTACGCCGCGAACGCTGCCGCCTGGGTCCTGCCGGCAGTCATCGGGCCTTCGATCGCCGGGATCGTGACGGTCAGCGTCGGCTGGCGCTGGGTCTTCCTCGGCTTGGTTCCGCTGGTGGCTGTCGGCGTGCTCATGCTGGTCGTGGTCGTCCGGCGCCTGCCCACGCACGAACCCGCCACCGGCGGCCGACGGGCAAGCGTCGGCCATGCGATCATCGCCGCGCTCGGCGTCGCGGCGTTGACGTGGGCGGCTCAGCACCAGTCGCTCGTCGCGCTTGGCTACGGCACAGTCGGGCTGATCGCGCTGGGTTACGCCCTCCGGACACTGCTGCCGGCCGGAACGTTGACTTCCCGTCCCGGCCTGCCGACGGTCAACGCCTCCCGCGCCCTGATCGCCGGAGCGTATGCCGGGATGGAGGCGTATCTCCCGCTGACGATGAGCGCAGTCCACGGCTACAGTCCCGCCCTCGCCGGCCTGCCGCTGACGATCACGGCCCTGGGGTGGTCCGCGGCGTCGGCGGCTCAAGGCCGCTACCTCGGCTGGTCGAGGGAGGCATCGCTGCGCACCGGCTTCTGGCTGGTCGCGGCAGGCTTGGTCTGCTTCGGCCTGGTTTCGCAACCGTGGTTCCCCGGCTGGATCGCATTCGTGGCTTGCGCGGTCGGCGGCGCAGGCATGGGGATCGCGATGCCCGCGATCTCCGTCCTTCTGCTCCGCTACTCACCCGAAGGTGAGCGGGGATTCAACACGTCAGCGGTGCAGCTCGCGGACTGGGTCGGCTCCGCGCTGCTCATCGGTCTGGGTGGTGTCCTGCTCGGCGTGTTCGGCTCGGTTCTCGACCCGTCGCCGGCGATGGCCCTGCTCACGGCGGCCTTGGTGGCGCTTGCGCTGGTGGGCGTCCGGCTGACCGGGCGGTGGCCGTCAAAGGTGTGACAGCCCACTTTGACAGCCAGGGTGGGCTTCGTCACGCGCTGGAGCGGACTACTCTGGAACAGCGATGACCTATCTCGACCACGCGGCGACCACTCCGATGTTGCCCGAAGCCATAGCGGCGATGACCGAGGCGCTGCCCACCGTGGGCAACGCCTCGGCGCTGCACTCTTCGGGTCGCCAGGCCCGCAGGATGGTCGAGGAAGCCCGCGAAACTATCGCCGAGGCGCTGGGCGCTCGTCCTTCCGAGGTGATCTTCACCGGCGGGGGCACCGAGAGCGACAACCTCGCGATCAAGGGCATCTACTGGGCCCGTCGTGGCGAGCAGGAGCAGCGTCGCCGCATCCTGTGCGGTGCGGCGGAGCACCACGCCGTGCTTGACACCGTGGAATGGCTCGAAACCCACAGCGGTGCCGAAGTCACCCTGCTTGACGTGGACAGCCAGGGAAGGGTCTTGCCTGACGTTCTCCGGGCAGCCATCGCCGCGGATCCCGAGGCTGTGGCGTTGGCCACTGTGATGTGGGCGAACAACGAGGTCGGCACGATCAACCCGATCGCCGAGCTGGCGGCGGTGTGCGCCGAGTTCGAAATCCCGTTCCACACCGACGCGGTCCAGGCCGTCGGAGCCGCACCGGTCGACTTCGCCGCCAGCGGCGCCGCGGCGCTCACCTTGACCGGGCACAAGCTCGGCGGCCCGTTCGGAGTGGGAGCGCTTCTGCTCGGACGTGACGTACCTTGCGCACCCCTGCTCCACGGCGGAGGCCAGGAGCGCAACGTCCGCTCCGGCACCCTGGACGTTCCGGCGATCGTGGGGTTCGCCGCTGCGGTCCGAATCAGCGTCGCGAGCAGAGCCGAGTACGCGAAGCGCGTCGAGGAACTCCGAGACGGGCTTGTCGAGGCCGTCCAGCACGAGGTACCAGACGCTGTCCTCAACGGTGGGGCAGGCGAGAGGCTGCCGAGCCATGCCCACTTCACCTTTCCTGGGTGCGCCGGCGACAGCCTGTTGATGCTGCTCGATGCCAAGGGCATCGAATGCTCGACGGGATCAGCATGCACGGCAGGCGTCGCCCAGCCGAGCCACGTGCTGCTCGCCATGGGAGCCGACCCGGCGGCGGCCCGTGGTTCCCTCCGTTTCTCTCTCGGCCACACATCCACCGCCGCGGACGTCGAGGCCGTGGCTGCGGAGATCGGCGGCGTCGTCATGCGCGCCCGGCAGGCCGGCCTTGCCGGAATGCGCAAGCAGACACAGAAGCAAGAGGTGTAAGGCAATGCGGGTTTTGGCCGCGATGAGCGGAGGAGTCGACTCGGCGGTCGCCGCGGCGCGCGCGGTCGATGCTGGGCACGACGTCGTCGGTGTGCACCTGGCCCTGTCGGCCAAACCGGGAACTCTGCGGACCGGATCGCGCGGGTGCTGCACGATCGAGGACTCGCACGACGCCCGACGGGCCGCTGACATCCTCGGAATCCCCTTCTACATCTGGGATTTCGCCGAGCGTTTCACCGAAGAAGTCGTTGAAACCTTCGTCGGCGAATATGCCGCCGGACGTACCCCGAATCCGTGTGTCACCTGCAACGAGAAGATCAAGTTCGAAGCGCTCCTCGAGAAGGCAATGGCGCTCGGATTCGATGCGGTCGCGACAGGCCACTATGCACGCCTCTCCGTGGTCGACGGTGTGCCCGAGTTGCGTCGTAGCGCGGACAGCGGCAAGGACCAGTCGTACGTACTCGCCTCGCTGACGCCGGAACAGCTCAGCCATGCAATGTTTCCCCTCGGGGACTCCTGGAAGACCGACGTGCGGGCCGAGGCGGAGCGACGAGGTCTGTCCGTTGCCAACAAGCCGGACAGTCACGACATCTGCTTCATCCCGGACGGCGACACCAAGAAGTTCCTGGAGAACCGGCTGGGGCAGCGTCCCGGCGAGCTCGTGGACGCGGAAACGGGTGCGGTCCTCGGTCGCCACACCGGGGTGCACGGCTTCACGGTCGGCCAGCGCAAGGGGCTGGGGATCGACGCTCCGGCGCCGGATGGCCGTCCTCGGTACGTCCTGTCGCTCGAACCGGTGTCGGGCTCCGTCAAGGTCGGCTCCGTGGCCGGGCTCGGCGTCAAGGTGATCGAGGCGGACCGGGCGATCTGGCCCAGCGGCCGGCCGCTGAGCGAACCCACCGAATGTGTGGTCCAGGTCAGGGCTCACGGAGGCATCGTCGATGCGGTCGCCGATGTGGACAACGACACCATGACGGTGCACTTGCGCGAGCCGCTGCGCGGAGTCGCTCCGGGGCAGGTCGTCGTTCTCTACCACCCTGATCCCGAAGGCGGGGACGTCGTCCTCGGTAGTGCGAAGATCTCAGGCACCCGCTGATCCTCGGTCACCTCCGCGGCTTCCGTAGCCGGTTCGTCCGTCGGCGGCCGGGGTGCATCGACGGCGGAGTTGTCGAATGGACCTGTCCTGTCGGTGTCGTGACGTTCATCGTGCCGTCCGGCGTGACTTCGTAGTCCCAGCCAGGCAGTCCGTTCAACTTGCTGTGCCGCGAGCAGAAGGTGATTGCCTGGTCCGCAGCGCCTTCGGCCGCACCCTTGGTGCGAGTTGCTTTGATCCCGCAACTCTGCGCGGGGCGCGTGCATCCGGGCTGACGGCACTCTTGGTCGCGAACCCGGATGAACTCGTCCTGATCGAGCGAGTAGCGCGTCGGGGACAGTTCGACCGCGTGACCGGTTCTCGGGTCGGTGAGAACTCGGCGCAGCGTCGTATCGGACCCGCCGATGATGTGGCGAGCCAGCGCCGCCGCGATGGGCCCACGCCCGGCCAACGCTGCCGGTGTCTGATTGAGGCCGAGGTAGGTGGCCAGGTCGATGTGCAGGAAAACCTCGGTGCGTTCGCCCGGGCCTCCGGTGGCGCTGAGCAGCAGATCGATGGCCACGTCCGCGCGGAGCTGGTCCAGCGTTCGCGGTTCGTCCGGCGTCTTCAGTGCCCGGGCGGCCTGGTCGACGCGGGCATACGCGGCAGTTGCCTTTTCGGTCGGTGCGTTGTTGACCGACAGGTGAGCCACGCCGGTGTCCTGGTGGTGCAGCGTGAGCCGCCGCTCGATGAGCTTTCGCTCGGTGCGGAGCGCTGCGCCCTCGGGATCGGCCTGTGCGGCCGCGTAGGTCGCAGCCCTGCGGACTTGGGTGGCGTTCCGTCCCGGAACGCGGTCCTCGAGCGCCTCGTCGACGACGCGTACATGATCTCCCGACAGCCATGCCGTCGCATCAGTGACCTTCATGGCGCGATAGAGGTCGAGCCGGCCGTCGTCCATTAGGTTCAGCATGCGTGGGAGGCGACCAATCAGTGCGTTGGCCGCGGAAACGATGGAGCTGGCGCGGTGTTCCGTTATGGACAAGGCCAACGCGACTTCCGATGACGCGCTGGGCGCCCGTCTCCGGCGCACACTCAGGTCCGCGATCGCTCTCAGCTGCAGCGCTTGCAGCTTCGAGATCTCCGCGTCGGTATCGCGGATCAGGTCGATGACCTGGTCGTCTTTCATGCGCTGCAACGTGTCCGGGTCAGCGCGAACCGAACGTACAACGAACGGGAGTTCGCCGTCGGTGCTCTGGTCAAGTGCGGGGACGAGGTTGCGGATTGGTTGTGAAGATGTCATGAGCCCGACCGTACGACGGTTCGCAAGGAAAGTCATCGAAAGGGCGCGAACGGTCCATTCGCGCCCTTTGCTTGACGAACCGCGATTGTTTCGGGATCGTTCGCGGGTGTGGCCGTCCTGTCGCGATCATGGAGGAAGCTGATGTCCAAAGTAGACAATAGTGCGTGTGTCAGTCGACGCTGCCTAGAGCTTGAGCTTGAATCCTGTGTGACTGGGCACGAATCCGAGGTGCTCGTAGAACCGGTGCGCTTCCGTCCTGGAGGTGTCCGACGTGAGTTGCACGAGGGCGCACCCGCGCCGCCGCGACTCGTCGATCGCCCAGCGAGCGAGATCGGCACCCAGTCCGGTGCCTCGGTGGTCGGCGTGGATCCGCACAGCCTCGATCTGGCCTCGAAGCGCACCGCGCCTGGCGAGGCCCGGAATGATTGTGAGCTGCAAGGTGCCGACCGGCTTGTCGTCTAGCGCGACGACCATCAGAAGCTGACTGGGGTCGGCGTTGATCTCGTCGAAGGCACGCACGTACGGATCGAGGTTGCTGGGGTCGTCCCGGGTGGCACCGAGCTGGTCGTCTGCCAGCATGTGCACAATCGCACCGATGTCTTCACGCTGTGCCCTGCGGATGGTGTAGTCGGCCACGACGCCAGTATCACAGGATGCGAGTGAATCCTTGGTAGCTGTACTCGAAACCGAAACGTGCGTAGAAATCTCGCAGGTCGCCGCGGTTCAGTCCTGAATCGAGGTGGATGCGCGTACAGCCGCGCCGGCGGGCTTCGTCGATGCCCCAGGTCAGGAGCGCGCTGGTCACGCCGCGGCGAGCGGCGCGGATGCCTTCGAGCAGACCTCGGGGTGCGCCGTCCCACGCGAGGCCCCGGAGCAGTGTCAGCTGTGCAGTACCGGCGACGCCGTTGTCGTCCTCGGCCACGACCAGCGTGACGTGCGGGGTGTTCATGAGTTCGCGGAGCGCGGCTGCCAACGGTTCGCCTGATGCACCGAACAGGCGCACGAGCGCCTCGATGTCCGTTGCCCGGGCGCGTCTGATGACCTCCATTTCATCCAGTATGCAGGAGGTTGGACGGTGAACCTAACTGCAACGAGGCGGCTACCCGCAGTACTGGCCGTGCGCGGCTCAGGTCAGTGAGTAACGACGAACCCCGTCGACGATCTGGGCGCTCAGTTTGCCTTGCGACACCAGGAGGTCGAGGTGCGCTGCGGTTTCGAGGACCGCGAGCATCTGATTGAAGGAGTCCATTTCGGACAGTTTGCGGTTGCGGCGGGTCCAGCCGATCCGATGTGCGGCCTCGTACGCACAAGTCGCGCCGGCCGCGATTTGCGAGGCGACCGTCTCGAGCCGCTGTCGATGGTGTTCCAGTAGTTCGTCGACCCGGGTGTGGACGCTTTCGGACACCGGGCCGTGCGCGGGAAGCATGCGGCGGTCCGGCATGGCACGCACCAGGCGAAGGGAGTCGATGAAGTCGTTGAGCGGAAGCTCGGCCGGCACCGGCTGGAACCCGATGGAAGGCGTGATGTGCGGCAGCACGTGGTCGCCGGAGAACAACAGGCCGGCGGTGTCGTCGACGAAGACGACGTGTCCGGACGTGTGTCCCGGAGTGGCGACGACCTCGAACTCTCGCCCAGGCAGGATCGGCCGCGGGCCTGGCGTCAGCCATTCGTCGGGTGCTTCCCAGAGGTCGGCTTCCGTGTGTCGCCGGTTTGTGCCGAACTGCCGGGCCAGCGCTTGCACGACTTCGCCGGCCCCGGCTTGGAACAAGAGATCGACCTGGGCTTCCATCGGCAGGCGATCAGGATTGCCGGACGCCTTCAGGGACGGTTCTTCGTCCTGGCCGAGGGCGATCTTCGAACCGAAATCACGCCGGAGGACCACCGCCTGCGAATAGTGGTCCCGGTGCACGTGGGTGACGAGGAACTCGCTGACGTCGGCAAGCTCGGCGCCGAGTCCGGTCAAGGCGTCGGCGAGCTGTTGCCGGGCCACCTCCAGCGCCCATCCGGAGTCGACCAGGACCAGCTTCTCGCCGTCGGTGACCGCGTAGACGTTGACCGCGCGCAGAGCGTCGTTGGGCAGCGGCAACGGGATCCGGTAGACGCCGGACGAGACTTCGTAGATGCCGGGCTCGGTCCAGTTCCTGTCGCTGTTTTCCGGCAACGGTTCCACGGTGACCTCCGTTCCGGCGAGACTGCGGTGCCCCGGCCTTTCTTCACCCTGAGCCGTGCCGGGCCCGCTGTCCACCGGGAGGAGATGAGACGCCGGTCACTTGCTCAGTCGGTGTCCTGCTTCAGGGCGGTGTCGATCGTCAAGGCCGCGGCGACCACCATGCTGGCGAGCGGATCCGGCAGTGGGTGAGGGATCTCCACGACATAGTTGTCCGCCGTGGTGAAAGCGGCTTTGAGGAACCCGCCCCAGGTCTTGGTCACCCGGGCGACCTCGGTGCCGGCGTGGTCGCGAATCGAGAAATTCCAGGCGCGCCAGTTCTCGGCGAAGATCCCGCCGACCGACTGGCCGCCGACGATGAAGCCGAATCGGATCTTGCCGAAGACGTTTTCCTGGACGATCTCGCCGATCGGCGTCTCGTCGGCCCTGGTGACCAGGAACCGGGATTTGAACACCTTCGCCGGCCGCGTGACCTTGAGGACGGTGCTGTGGTTGGCGTCGCGGACCTCGAACTTGTGGGTCAGGAACTGGTCGTAGTTGGTCAGCAGCCGGATCGCCTTCTTCAGCGTGCTCTGGCCCACCTCGACGACCCCGCCGAGCTGGTTGCCGTGCTGGTCGAAGACACCGAACTCGTTGGCCATCTCGATGAGCTTGGCGCGCTGGTTGACCACGAGGACCGGCTCGGTGAACAGGGTCCCGCCACCGGCGCGCGTGCCGCCTCGGCCGCGTGTTGCGCGATTGACCTGGTTCTGGATCCGGGCCGGGTCGTGGGCACGTTCGATGTCCAGCTCGATCGGCGCGGAATCACTCTGGGGCGGGGCTGGGTGAGCCGGCCGGGTGTCGGCGGTCCAGGCCTGGCCGTCCCACCATCGGTGCAGATGGGGGTCGCGCGCGTCCGGGTACCAGCCCGGCTGCGGTGGCGAACTCGTCATGGCCGGTCACCCTATCGTCGCGGACGCGCTCATGGTGCCAGTCAAGGGAAATGCGGTGAATGTCCGCATCCCCGGCGCCCCGGCCGGTGCCGGCATGTGGGGGTCGACCAGAATCGGGGGTCGTGAGTGAGCGAATCTGGCCCAGCGGAGCCGCGACGGCGATCGGCTCGATGCCGGGCAACGATCCTGTCGAGGCGGCCGCGGTCGTCTTCGGGGAGCTGCCCGACTTCCCGCACCTGCCCGAGCTGCCGGCGCGTGGCGTCGGTGCGGACATGCTCGGCCGGACCGCCGCGCTGCTCGTCGACCTGGCCGTCGACGTCGTGCCGAGTGGCTACCGCGTTGCGTCCCGGCCGGGGCACGACCATCGCCGGGCTGTCGATCTCCTTCGCTGGGATCTCGACGCTGTGCAGGAGGCGCGCGAAAAGGCTGGGGCCACCCCGCCGGTCTTCAAGGTCCAGCTGGCCGGGCCGTGGACGCTCGGCGCGGGACTCGAACTGCCCCGCGGGCATCGGGTGCTCACCGATCGCGGGGCCTTGCGCGATTTCACGTCGTCGCTGTTGGACGGCCTCGCCGAACACGTCGCGGAAGTGCAGGCCAGGACCGGCGCGCCGGTGGTGGTCCAGTTCGACGAACCGTCGTTGCCCGCGGTGCTGGCCGGCGGCCTGTCGACGCCGTCCGGCTACGGGAACGTCCCCGCGGTGCCGGCGCCCGAAGCCCGTCAGCTGCTCACCACCGTCATCGACGGCGCCCGGCGGATCACCGACCGCCCGGTGATCCTGCACTGCTGTGCCGCCAAACCGCCCCTCGGTCTGCTGCGAGAGGCCGGTGCGGACGCCTTGGCCTTCGACCTCTCCGCACTCGATGGGGCCTCCGCCGCGTTCCTCGACGAGATCGGCGAAGTGTGGGACGGCGGGGCCACCCTGTTCCTGGGCGCGGTCCCGGCAACGGTGTCCGAGGCTTCGCCGTCGCCGCGCCTGAAGGACGTCGGCGAGCCTGCGTTCCGGCTGGCCGACCGGCTCGGATTCAACCGCAGCGTCCTCGCTGAACGGGCGGTGCCGACGCCCGCCTGCGGCCTCGCCGGCGCGTCGCCGGAGTGGATGCGCCGAGCCCTGTCGCTCACCCGGGACCTCGGCAAAGCCTTCGTGGAGCCGCCGGAGGGCTGGTGATGGAATTCGGCAACTGGCCGACGCCCGCCTCGGCCGGCAAGTAGCGTTGGCGAGGTCGCCGACCGAACGAGGACCACCCGAAACCATGCGTATGTTCCGCCGCAAGGACGCCGCCGCCGATCCGCCCGACCCGCGCACAGCTTGGCCCGAGCAGCCCGTGCCGGATGACCCGGCGGCTGCCGCGGACTCCTTCTGGCACGGCTGGTTCGAGCTTCTCCCGATGGTGAGCGCGGCACTCGGCGAAGGCGAGCTGAACCGCGTCGAGCACGAGCTCTGCCAGCTGGTCGAGGCGCTGCACCCGCGGCTGCACTTCTCGCTCGAGCGTGGTCGTCAGGCGATCTACGCCCTGGTCGTGACCGGCCAGGAAGATCCCGAAGTGCGGCCGTTCACCGACGCGTGGCGTGCTGCCGCGCCGCCGGACGACGCGATCTGGGAGTACCACGACTCGGTCCCGCCGGTACCCGATCCGACCGAGGTCACGGTGAACCTCGGCGAGCACCGGATCGCGCTGGCCGACGTCCGGGTCGTCGCTCAGGTGGACGACGACGAGCACGTGGTCGACGTCGCCGTCTTCCATCCGCGCTTCGGCGATCTCGACGACGCGACCCGGCGGACCATGACCTTCCTGCCGCTCGACGCGACATTGGGTGAACGGCTCGCCGCCGAACGATTACGGCGCGTCGAGACCGCGGAGGCCGAGCCGGCCGGTTCGATCACCCTTCTGGAGTTCCGTGAACTGGTCCGCGGGCTGGGCGGCGGACCGGACGAAAATGTCGGTACCTCCGGCTAGGGTTACCACCCGTGAGCAGCACCGAACTTCCCCAGGACCAGCTTGCGGCGGTCGACGCCCCGGTGGCCGCGGAGGACGTCACCGACGTCCCGGCCGACGTGCGTGAGCGGCACAGCGCCCTCGCCGAGGAACTGCGCGACCACCAGTTCCGCTACTATGTCTTGGACTCGCCGATCGTCTCGGACGGGCAGTTCGATGAGCTGCTGGGCGAACTGCAGCGGCTCGAGGATGCGCACCCGGCGCTGGTCACGCCCGATTCGCCGACCCAGCGCGTCGGGGGCACGTTCTCGACCGAGTTCACCGCGCACGACCACCTCGAGCGCATGCTCAGCCTGGACAACGTGTTCGACCAGGACGAGTTCCTGGCGTGGGTGGAACGTGTCGAGAAAGAGGTCGGGCGCACCGAATTCCTCGCCGAGCTGAAGATCGACGGCCTGGCGATCAACCTCCTGTACGAGAACGGCCACCTGACCCGGGCGCTCACGCGCGGTGACGGCCGGACCGGTGAGGACGTCACGCTCAACGTCCGCACCCTCGATCAGGTGCCGCAGACGCTGACCGGCACCGGCCAGTTCCCGTTACCTGCCCTGGTCGAGGTGCGCGGCGAGGTCTTCTTCCGCGTCGAGGACTTCCTCGAGCTGAACGCGAAGATGGTCGAGGCTGGCAAGCCTCCGTATGCGAACCCGCGCAACACCGCGGCCGGTTCGCTGCGGCAGAAAGACCCCAAGATCACTCGCGAGCGCCGGTTGCGGCTGATCTGCCACGGCCTCGGCAAACGCGAGGGTTTCGAACCCCAGCGCCAGTCGGAGGCGTACGACGCCCTGGCCGCGTGGGGGCTGCCCGTGTCGCCGCACAGCAAGGTCCTGACTTCAGCTGACGAGCTCACGGCGCACATCGCCTACTGGGGCGAGCACCGGCACGATGCCGAGCACGAGATCGACGGCGTCGTCATCAAGGTCGACCAGGTGGCGTTGCAGCGCCGGCTGGGCACGACGTCGCGCGCGCCGCGTTGGGCGATCGCCTACAAGTACCCGCCGGAAGAGGCGATCACCACGCTGCTGGACATCCAGGTCGGCGTCGGGCGGACCGGGCGGGTGACCCCGTTCGCCGTCACCGAGCCGGTCACGGTCGCGGGGTCGACCGTGGCCAGGGCCACCCTCCACAACCAGGAGGAGGTCAAGCGCAAGGGCGTACTGATCGGCGATCGGATCGTCATCCGGAAGGCCGGCGACGTCATCCCCGAGGTCCTCGGGCCGGTGGTGGACGCCCGCACCGGCGACGAACGCGAGTTCGTCATGCCCACCCGCTGCCCGGAATGCGGCACCGAGCTTGCCTATCAGAAAGAAGGCGACAAGGACATCCGCTGCCCGAACACCCGGTTCTGCCCCGCGCAGCTGCGTGAGCGCCTCTTCCACCTGGCCGGGCGGGGCGCCTTCGACATCGAGGTCCTCGGGTACGAGGCGGCGGTCGCGTTGCTCGACGCGCGAGTGGTCGCCGACGAGGGCGACGTCTTCGACCTGAACGAGGACAGCCTCGCCGAAGTCGAACTGTTCCGGACCAAGGCGGGCGAGCTGTCGGCGAACGCGCGGAAGCTGCTCGCCAACCTCGACGCGGCGAAGGACCGGCCGCTGTGGAAGGTGCTGGTCGCCCTGTCGATCCGGCACGTGGGGCCGACCGCTGCGCAGGCGCTGGCGCGTGAGTTCGGTTCGGTCGAACGGATCGAGCAGGCCACCGAGGAGGAGCTGTCGGCGGTCGACGGCGTCGGTCCGACCATCGCCCACGCGACGCAGGAGTGGTTCGACGTCGCCTGGCACCGCGAGATCGTCGAAAAGTGGCGACGCGCCGGCGTGCGGATGGAGGAGGAGCGCGACGAGTCGATCCCGCGCCACCTCGAGGGGCTGTCGATCGTGGTGACAGGCTCGCTCGACGGCTTCTCGCGCGACGAAGCCAAGGAAGTCGTCATGGCGCGCGGTGGCAAGGCCGCCGGGTCGGTCTCGAAGAAGACCTCGTTCGTCGTCGTCGGGGACTCGCCTGGTTCGAAATACGACAAGGCGGTTCAGCTCAAGGTGCCGGTGCTCGACGAAGCCGGCTTCCGCGTCCTGCTGGAGCAGGGCCCCGACGCGGCGCGGGAGGTGGCGCTGCCGGTCGGCGACGAGACCGCCGAGGAAGAGACTGGGGGAACGGATGGGTGACGTCGAGATCCGGCCGCCGCGGGCCGAGGAGTACGCCGCGGCGGGCGAAGTCACGGTGCAGGCGTACAAGGCCGATGGCCACTTGGCCGACGACGTCGGCTACGACGCGACGTTGCGGGACGTCGCCCGGCGGGTCGAGGCGGCTGAGGTCCTCGTCGCCGTGGACGGGGCCGGGGAGGTGATCGGCACCGTGACCGTCGTGCGCCCGGGGTCCGAGTACGCCGAGATCTCGCGCCCGGGCGAGCTGGAGTTCCGGATGCTGGCGGTGGCGCCGTCGGCACGTGGCCGTGGTGTCGGCGAAGCCTTGGTCAGGGCGGTGCTCGACCGTGCTCGCGCGCTGGGGCTCCGGAAGGTGGTGCTGAGCAGTGCCGACCGGATGCGCAGCGCGCATCGGCTCTACGAGCGTCTCGGGTTCACGCGCCTGGCCGAGCGGGACTGGCGGCCGTTCCCGCACATCGTGCTCATCGCCTATCAGATCGACGTCTGACCTGGGCCTTGTCGCGAAAAGGGACGAACCCTCTTGGGGCTCGTCCCTTTCGATGGCATGAGGGTCTAGCCATCGAGGACAACCGCGACGATGCCGGCGAGGTGGGCGAGCCGGGCGACCTCGGCGGCGCGGAAGTTCGGGCCGCCGGGGCGGGCGACGAGCAGCGCCTTGCCCGGCTTGCCGAGCGGGGTCGCCGCGAGCTCGGTGCCGAGCTCCTTCCACGTCTCCGGGATCCAGGCTTCCTCGCTGTCGAGGACCGTCGCGCGTTCGAGCGGCAGCCAGGGCAGGTCGGTGATCGGTGTCTCCGGAGCCGCGCTGGACGAGGCCAGCCGGACCGCGCCGGTCTCCGAATGCTCGACGATCATCGCCCAGCCGGCGCGCACGATACGGGGGACGCCCTCGGCGAGGATGTCGAGCCCGGACTTCGGCCGCGCGGCGATCTCTTCGACGAGCTCGAGCTCACGGTGCGTGTCCAGGACGCCCGCGTAGGGACGGACCGCGTCCACTTCGACGCCCTCGACGCTCTCGGCCGCCGTGATCAGCGCGTCGGGCAGGCGGCCCGACGGGAGCTCGACCACCAGGTCGTCGACGGCGATCCCGCTGCCGCGCTCGACGACGTCCACGCTGAGGATGTCGGCGCCCACCGTGCCGAGCGCCGTGGCGACCGCGCCGAGGGTCCCCGGGCTGTCCGGAAGGAGGACCCGGATCAGGAACGACACCACGCGCCCCTCTCACCTCTGGCGTCCCAGCCTTGCCGTGGGACGCTCGATGCCGGTCGCCGATTGTGACAGACCCACCCGGCTCGTGGGACCTGCTGTCCGCCGGGCGGGATGTGAGCGTCGCCGGACGGCAGCCGGCCTGCGCCGGGCGTAACCCAGTCGAGTCCGCCCGCGCCGCCACCATAGACTTGCAGCTTCCGAGACAACCCGCACAGCACAACCCGGGAGTCACCCGCGTGCCCAACATTTCCCGAGACGAGGTCGCGCACCTCGCGAAGCTGGCCAGGCTGGCCGTGACCGACGACGAGATCGACGTCTTCGCCGGCCAGCTCGACCAGATCCTGGACTCGGTGGCCAAGGTGAGCGAGGTCGCCGCCGCCGACGTGCCGCCCACGTCGCACGCCGTGCCGCTGACGAACGTCTTCCGACAGGACGTCGTCGTCCCCGGGCTCACGCAGCAGCAGGCGCTGGCCGGTGCGCCAGCTGCCGAAGAGGGCCGTTTCCGGGTGCCGCGGATTCTGGGGGAAGAGCAGTGACCGAGCTCATCAAGCTGACCGCCGCGGAGCTGGCGGAGAAGATCCACTCGCGCGAGGTGTCCGCGGTCGAGGTCACGCAGGCCCACCTGGACCGGATCGCCGAGGTCGACGACCACATCCACGCGTTCCTGCACGTCGACACCGAGGGCGCGCTGGCCGCGGCCAAGAAGGTCGACGACGGCCTGGCCGACGGCAAGGCGCCCGCGTCGTCGCTGGCTGGCGTGCCGCTCGCGCTCAAGGACGTGCTGACCACCGAGGGCGTGCCGACCACCTGTGGTTCGAAAACGCTCGAAGGCTGGCTGCCGCCGTACGACGCGACCGTGACGCGCAAGCTGCGCGAGGCCGGTGTGGTCATTCTCGGCAAGACGAACATGGACGAGTTCGCCATGGGGTCGTCGACCGAGAACTCCGCGTACGGTCCGACGCACAACCCGTGGGACCACGCCCGCATCCCGGGCGGGTCGGGCGGTGGCTCGTCTGCGTCGATCGCGGCCTTCGAGGCCGCCATCGCGATCGGCACCGACACCGGTGGTTCGATCCGGCAGCCCGGTTCCGTCACCGGGACCGTCGGGGTCAAGCCGACCTACGGCGGGGTGTCGCGCTACGGCCTTGTCGCTTTTTCGTCCTCGCTCGACCAGGCCGGGCCCTGCGCGCGGACAGTGCTCGACGCCGCGCTGCTGCACGAGGTCATCGCCGGGTACGACCCGCGGGACTCGACGTCGATCGACGCCCCGGTGCCACCGGTCGTCGCCGCTGCGCGCCAGGGTGCGAACGGTGACCTGAAGGGTGTCAAGGTCGGCGTCGTGAAGGAGTTCGGCGGCGACGGCTACCAGCCGGGCGTACTGCGGTCGTTCCAGGCCGCGGTCGAGCAGCTGCGGGCGCTCGGCGCCGACGTCGTCGAGGTGTCTTGTCCGAATTTCGTCTACGCGCTGCCCGCGTACTACCTGATCGCGCCGAGCGAGTGCTCGTCGAACCTCGCGCGGTTCGACGCCATGCGCTACGGCCTGCGCGTCGCCGACGACGGCACGCACAGCGCCGAAGAGGTCATGTCGCTGACGCGGGAGAAGGGCTTCGGCGCCGAGGTCAAGCGGCGGATCATGCTGGGCACCTACGCCTTGTCGTCCGGCTACTACGACGCCTACTACGGCTCGGCGCAGAAGGTGCGCACGCTCATCACGCGTGACTTCGACGCCGCCTTCGAACAGGTCGATGTCCTCGTTTCGCCCACGACGCCGACCACGGCGTTCAAGATCGGCGAGCGCGTGGACGACCCGATGGCGATGTACCTCGCCGACCTGTGCACGATCCCGTCGAACCTCGCCGGCAACGCCGCCATGAGCGTGCCGAGCGGGCTGTCCGACGAGGACGGGCTGCCGGTCGGGCTGCAGATCATGGCCCCGGCGCTCGCCGACGACCGGCTCTACCGGGTCGGCGCCGCCTACGAGGCCGCCCGCGACGCCGCCGCTGGTGGGGCGCTCATCCACAAGGTCCCGGAGCTGGGAGGAACGAAGTGACTGCCGTGGCCGAGTTGATGGACTACGCCGACGTTATCGAGCGGTTCGACCCGGTGCTCGGGCTCGAGGTCCACGTCGAGCTCAGCACGAACACGAAGATGTTCTGCGGGTGCGCGAACGAGTTCGGCGGTGAGCCGAACACGAAGGTCTGCCCGACCTGCCTCGGCCTGCCCGGTGCGCTGCCGGCCCTGAACGGCAAGGCCGTCGAGGGAGCCATCCGGATCGGTCTCGCGCTGAACTGCGAGATCGCCGAATGGTGCCGGTTCGCGCGGAAGAACTACTTCTACCCGGACATGCCGAAGAACTTCCAGACGTCGCAGTACGACGAGCCGATCGCCTTCAACGGCTATCTCGACGTCACGCTCGACGACGGCGAGGTCGTGCGCGTGGAGATCGAGCGGGCGCACATGGAGGAGGACACCGGCAAGTCGCTGCACGTCGGCGGCGCGACCGGGCGGATCCACGGTGCCGAGCACTCCCTGCTCGACTACAACCGGGCCGGCGTGCCATTGATCGAAATCGTCACGAAGACGATCGAGGGCACCGGTGAGCGGGCCCCCGAGGTCGCGCGGGCGTACGTGAGCGCACTGCGGGACCTGCTGAGCGCGCTTGACGTGTCCGACGTCCGCATGGACCAGGGCTCGCTGCGGTGCGACGCGAACGTCTCGCTGATGGCGAAGGACGCGACCGAGTTCGGGACGCGCACCGAGACGAAGAACGTCAACTCGCTGCGCAGCGTCGAGCGTGCCGTCCGCTACGAGATGACGCGGCAGGCGGCGATCCTCGCCGCCGGCGGTTCGATCAAGCAGGAGACGCGGCACTTCCAGGAGGCCGACGGCACCACGTCGCCGGGCCGGACGAAGGAGACCGCCGAGGACTACCGGTACTTCCCGGAGCCCGACCTGGTCCCGATCGCGCCCTCGCGCGAATGGGTCGAGGAGCTGCGCGGGACGCTGCCGGAGATGCCTTCGGAGCGGCGGAAGCGGATCCAGCAGGAGTGGTCGCTTTCCGACGAGGCCCTGCGTGACCTGCTGAACGTCGGTGCCGTCGACCTCGTCGCGGCCACCGTCGAGGCCGGCGCGTCGCCGGACGACGCCCGTGGGTGGTGGGTCAACACCCTCGCCCAGGAGGCCAACGCCCGCGAGGTCGAGCTGACCGAGCTGGCGATCACTCCGGCGCAGGTGGCCGACGTGATCGGGCTGGTCACGTCCGGCGAACTCACGAACAAGCTGGCGAAGGAAGTCGTCCAGGGTGTGCTCGCGGGTGAGGGCGAGCCGCGGGAGGTCGTCGAGAAGCGGGGGCTGAAGGTCGTCTCGGACGACTCGGCGCTGCTCGCGGCGATCGACGAGGCTCTGGCGGGGCAGCCGGACGTCGCGGACAAGATCCGCGGCGGCAAGGTCGCCGCGGCGGGCGCCATCGTCGGCGCGGTCATGAAGGCGACCAAGGGGCAGGCCGACGCCAAGCGGGTCCGTGAGCTGATCATCGAGCGCGTCGGTTCTTGACGTTGCCGGCATTCGTCAAAAGCGTCACCTGGCGCGAGTGGCTCGGCTTGGCGGCCGGGCTGCTCGCGCTGGGTTCGACGTTCCTTCCGTGGACCACGCTGACCGCCACCAAGCCGGACATCGAAGACATCCTCGCGCAGCTGCCCCAGGGTGACGTCGTCCGCAACGCGTGGCACTCGAGCTTCTTCGCCTGGTGCCCGCCGCTGCCGTTGCTGCTGGCCGGGCTGGTCGTGGTCTTTTTCGGGCGAATCCGGACCCTGCGCGTCAGCGGCCTGCCGCAGCTGTGGCTGGTGGTCGCCGCGGCGTCGCTGCTGCTGATGGTGCTGGGCTGGGTCACCCTGGATTGGGAGTTCGACGCCGACCAGCGCGGCATCTTCGAGGCCGCCGGGGTCGCCATCGGGGCGGGCCTGGGCCGGTTCCTCGGGTTGTTCGCGGCGCTGGTGTCCGGTGTTGCCGCTTTCCTGGACATGCGGGCGATGCGGGCCGAGAGCCGGCAGCCGCGGAAGAGCCGCAGCAAGAGCGGCTGATCTTCGCGCCCCTTCGGTAAGAGTCCTGCCGCTGGAGAATTTCCGACCGGGTGGGGGAGTCGTCCGACCGGTGGATCGCGATCGTTGACAACGTTGACATCATGGTCGCCCGTTGCGCGAGAAAGCGCTTTCTGGAACGGTCGGAGAGGCGCAGCCCGGCCGCGGAGATCGCCGCCGCCGTAGGCGGACGGGCGGCGCGGATCGGCGCTGCTGGGGCGCCGGAGCCGTGGAAGGAGACCCGGGTTGGCTCAGGGAAAGCGCTTACGGGTGGCCGTCATCGGGACCGGGGCCATCGCGGAGAGCCACCGGACTGCCTTCGAGGCCCACCACGAAGACGTCGACATCGTGGCCGCCGCCGACGTCGACGAGGCGCGGGTGGCCGCGTTCTGCGCCGGGACCGGCCACGCGAAGCCCTACCACGACCTGGGCACCCTGCTCGCCGAGCAGGAGCCGGACCTCGTCTCGATCTGCACGCCGCCGAGCCTGCACGTCGAGCAGACGAAGGACGTGCTCGGAAGCGGCGCCTGGGCCTGGTGTGAGAAGCCGCCGTGCCGGTCGCTCGCCGAGTACGACGAGATGACCGTCGCCGAGCGGGAGGGTGGGCCGTACGCCGCCTTCGTCTACCAGCAGCGGTCCGGCTCGGCCGCCGCGCACTTCCGGGAGCTGCTCGCGGGTGGGGAGCTGGGGCGCCCGCTCGTCGCGCACTGCCAGACCACCTGGTACCGCGATGCCGCCTACTACGCGGTTCCGTGGCGCGGGCGCTGGGAGACCGAGGGCGGCGGGCCGGCCATGGGCCACGGCATCCACCAGATGGATCTGTTGCTCCACCTGCTCGGCGACTGGGCCGAGGTGCGCGCGATGACCGCGCGGCTGGTGCACGACGTCGAGACCGAAGACGTCTCCACCGCGCTCGTCCGGTTCGAGTCGGGGGCGCTGGCGACCGTCGTCAACAGCGTCCTCTCGCCGGACGAGGTGAGCCGGATCCGGATCGACTGCGAGCGCGCCACCGCGGAGCTCAGTCATCTCTACGGGTACGGCGTCAAGGACTGGCGCTACACGTCGGCGCCGCACGTCACCGGGGACGCCGTCGTGCGGTGGCACACCCCGGCCAGTGACGTCGACAGCTCGCACGCCGCCGCGTTCGCGCCGGTCCTGGCCGCCTACCGGGCCGGGCGGCGGCCGCCGTGCAGCGGGGATGACGGGCGGCAGGTGCTGGAGTTCATCGCCGCGCTCTACAAGTCCGCGTCCACCGGGCTCGGCGTGCGCCGCGGGGAGATCGGGCCGGGCGATCCCTTCTACCGCTCGATGGCGGGCGACCAGGCAGGGGGACGTGGATGAGTGCGACGATCACGGTGACCCACCGGCACGGCGAGCACGTGTCCGTCGAGGCCGGTGGTGTCCAGCTGATGTCCTATGTGTACAAGCCCGACCCGGTGGCCTTCGAGTCGCGCAAGCCCTACGCCCACCCGCTGCGGACCCTCGGCGGCCGGCACGTCAGCGGGTACCGGCCCGCCGACCACCGGTGGCACAAGGGCCTGCAGATGACCTCGAGCCACCTGTCCGGGCAGAACTTCTGGGGTGGCCACACCTACGTCCCCGGCGACTGGTACCAGGAGCTGCCCGACCGCATCGGCTCCATGCGGCACGACGGATTCGCCCGCTTCACCGTCGAACGCGATCGGCTCAGCTTCTGCGAAGACCTCACCTGGGTCGCCAACGGCGGTGACGAGTGGGCGCGGGAGCGGCGTGACATCGTCGTCCACTCGGTCGAGCCGGGCGAAGGGTCCTGGGCGCTCGACTGGGCGATCGAGCTGACCAACGTCCGCGACGTCCCGCTCGTGTTCGGCAGCCCGACCACCGCGGGCCGCGAGCTGGCCGGGTACACCGGCCTGCACTGGCGGGGGCCCCGCGACTTCGGCGGTGGCCAGGTCCTGGGCCCCGGCGACCTGGAGGGCGAGGCGATGATGGGCGCGCAGGCGCCGTGGCTCGCGTTCGTCGGCGAGCACGACGACGTCGACGCGCATTCGACGCTCGTCTTCGCCCACGCGCCCGAGAACGACAAGGCGATCCACGAGTCGCACTGGTTCGTCCGGGCCGCGGAAGCGCCCATGGTCGCTTTCTCGTGGGCGTTTTTCGACGAGTTCGAACTGCCGCCAGGGGAGAGCTTCGCCTATCGCTACCGGATCGTCGTCGCCGACGGGGCCTGGGACCGCGACCGGGTGACCCGCTACCTCGACGGGCACGGCTGGTCATGACCGATTTTCCGCTACCGGGCGGCATCGGCGTCTCGCACCTGCGCGCCTACGACTGGGCGGCCGAGGACGGCGTCTGCGGCGGCAGCCCGCACGTCCACCTCGCCTGCACCGAGGCCTACGTCGTCACCGGGGGCCGGGGTGCCGTCCAGACGCTGAGCGTCGACGGCTACGGGGAGACACCCCTGGAGCCCGGCGTGATCGCGTGGTTCACCCCCGGCACCGTGCACCGGATGGTGCAGGACGACGGCCTGCGCGTCACGGTCCTCATGCAGAACAGCGGGCTGCCGGAGGCCGGGGACGCCGTCTTCACGTTCCCGCCCGACGTGCTCGCCGACGCGGGTGCCTACGCCGAGGCCGCGGCGTTGCCGAAAACCGGCGACGCCGCGCAGCGGCGCCGTGACCTGGCCGTTCGCGGGTACCTGCCGCTGCGTGACGCCCTCCGGGACGGCAATCCGGAACCGCTGCGGGCGTTCCACCGGGCGGCCGTCGCGCTCGTCGCGCCGAAGGTCGCAGAGTGGGTACCGCGCTGGCAGGCCGGGGCGTTGCGGGCCGCCGAACTGACCGGTGCGCACCTCAAGGCCCTCGCCGACGGCGACGGGAGCCACCTCGACCGGTCCGGCCTCCGGGTCGCGACGCCGTCGAATCCCGACGGCTACGGCATGTGCGGACGCCGGGCCGAATACGACATCCCGTGGGATGGATCCGACCAGGAAGGCTTGCAGTGATGAACCAGTCCAGCATCGGAGTGCTGCTCAACGGGGTGACGGGCCGAATGGGCTACCGGCAGCACCTGCTCCGGTCGGTCCTGGCGATCCGCGAACAGGGCGGCGTCGCCCTGCCGGACGGCAGCCGTGTGCAGCTCGAGCCGATCCTCGCCGGGCGCAACGCCGCGAAGCTCAAGGACCTCGCCGACCGGCACGGCCTGACGGCGTGGACCACCGACGCCGATTCCGCGCTGCAGGACGTCGAGATCTACTTCGACGCGCAGCTGACGTCGGCGCGCGAGCCGTCGGTGCGGGCGGCGATCGCCGCGGGCAAGCACGTCTACGCCGAAAAGCCCCTGGCCGAGACGCTGCCGGCGGCGCTGGAGCTGGCCGGGCTCGCGCGGGACGCCGGGATCTGCCACGGCGTCGTGCACGACAAGCTCTTCCTGCCCGGGCTGCTCAAGCTGCGGCGGCTGATCGACGGCGGGTTCTTCGGGCGGATCCTGTCGGTGCGTGGCGAGTTCGGCTACTGGGTCTTCGAGGGCGACTGGCAGGAGGCGCAGCGCCCGAGCTGGAACTACCGCGCCGAGGACGGCGGCGGGATCGTGCTCGACATGTTCTGCCACTGGAACTACGTGCTCGAGAACCTCTTCGGCGCCGTTTCGGCGGTGACGGCCAAGGCGGTGACCCACATCCCGCGCCGCTGGGACGAGCAGGGCGAGGCGTACGCGGCGACGGCGGACGACGCCGCGTACGGCATCTTCGAACTGGAGTCGGGGGTCATCGCGCAGATCAACTCGTCGTGGTCCACCCGGGTCTTCCGCGACGAGCTGGTCGAGTTCCAGGTCGACGGCACCGAGGGCAGCGCGGTCGCCGGGCTGCGGCGCTGCCGCGTCCAGCACCGCTCGGCGACGCCGAAGCCGGTCTGGAACCCGGATCTGCCGGCCACCGAGCCCTTCCGCGACCAGTGGCAGGAAGTGCCGGACAACGCCGAGTTCGACAACGGCTTCAAGGCGCAGTGGGAGGAGTTCGTGCGGGACGTCGTCGCCGGGCGCCAGCACCGGTACGACTTCTTCTCGGCCGCCCGGGGGTTGCAGGTGGCGGAGGCCGGGCTGACGTCGTCGGCCGAGGGACGGCGGGTGGAGCTGAAGCCGCTGGCCTGATTCAGGCCGTCGGGAACCGGGGTGCTTCGAGCACACGGTAGTGGTACGTCTGGCGCTCCTCGTGGTCGACGAGCGTCCGGAACCCGGCAGCTCGCACGACTTCCAGCAGCGAACGGACGATCAGTTCGGTGGCCGTGACCACGTAGCCGACCAGCGGGTCTTCGGGATCCTGGCGGCGGGCGTGCGCGCGGTAGGAGTCCGTGTCCTGGAGCGGAGTGTGCCATTCCAGCGTGACGCCGAACGGCTGGATGTCGTGCACGAGGATCTGCGCCCCGGCCGGCCACGGGTCCGGGCTGAAGCGGTCGAGGACCGTGGCCGCGAAACCCATCCTGGTGAGTTCCGCACGCACAGCTTCCGCCAGCTCGCGCCACGCGGACACCGCCTCGTCCGGGGCGCGGAACATCGGGTCGTCGGCGAGCAGCGCGGCCTTCTCGTACTGGAACGGGTCGGTCACCGTGGCACCTTAACACCGGGCCGGTGGTGGCCGGCGCCGCAGCGCGCGGCCACCACCGGCGGTCGGATTCGTCAGCGATATCCCTGGGCGCGCTGGGCGATCAGCGATTTGAGGGATTCGATTTCCAGTTTGCTTTCCTTCAGGTAATAGACCGCGAAGTCGACCGGGGTCCCGTTCGCCAGCGCTTCACCGAGCAGCGGTGAGCACCGGTCCGGGCACGGGCTCCGCTCGGTGAACAGGCGCTCGATCGTCTTCGTGTCGAACCCGTTCTGTCGCAGCGTGTCGACGATGCGCTCTTCGGCGTGCTTTTTGCTGCCGCTGATCGCGCCGATGTAGCCCTCGCCGAGAATGGGGTCCTTGTAACCAGGGATCTTCGCCACCGCGACGTTGATCCCCGGCTTCCTGAGCAGGCCCATCGTCCGGCGCAGTTCGTACGCCTTGTCGGCCAGTTCACTGCCCCAGCGCTCGTACTGGATCGGGTTGAGGCAGTATCCGCCGGCCGCGGCGGCCAGGTGGGCCGACGCGAAGCCGGGAATGCACGCCCCGCCGAGCTTCGTGGCGATGTTGCGGGCGAGGTCGCCGAGGGTGTTGCGGACCGCGATGCCGGCGAGGAACTCCTCCGAGCTCAGCGCCGCCAGGCGGGACGCCAGGAAGGAGTCGGCGGCGATGCCGGTGACGAACTCCGCGCCGATCGTCAGTTCGATGCCCGCGCCCGCGGCTCCCGCGAGGAAGCCCGCTTCGGCGCCGACCAGGGCACCCACCAGCGGGGCCGTGCAGACCTCGAGGCAGAAGATGCCGGCGCCGACGATCACCGCGCCCGCGACGATCGTGCCGGCGATCGACCACCAGCGTTCGGAGTCGGCTTCGTCTTCGGCCTTCTGCTTGGCGTCGGCGATCGCCTTGTTGATGACGTACGTCAGCGCCGGGTTGTACGCGCCCTTGAGGCAGTCGTTGAAGACCTGCTCGCTGTACTGCTTGAGCTGGTTGCAGACCGCGACGTTGCGTTCGGCTTCGCCCTTCGGGTCGTTGATCATCCGGGACGCGCGCGTGACGCAGTCGTCGTGCGCCGGCCCCGCCGGGACAGCGTTGCAGGCACCGTTGACGTCGTCGGAGAACTTCTTCTTGGCCGCGGCGATCTCGTTGTTCGCCCTGGTGACCGCGTCGTCCCAGGCTTTGTTCGCGGCCGCGACGGCGGCGTTGGCGTCGTTGCCGGCGTCGACCGCGTCCTGGTACGCCTGGTGCGCCGCGTCGACGGCGCTTTGCGCATATTGGTTCGCCAGGTTGGCCGAGTACCGTGCCGACACCGCCGACTGCGTCGCCCGGACCGCGGCCTGGGAGGCCCGGACCGCGGCCTGCTGCGCGGTTTCGGCCGACTGCGCGGCCTGGATCGCCGAATCGCGCGCGTCCTGCGCCGACTTCTCCGCGTCCTTGGCCGCGTTGATCGCGTCGGTGGCGAACGCGTTGGCCTGCTCGGCGTACTTGAGCGCTTCCGCGGCCGCGTGGCGGGCGTTGGCGGCGACGGACTGCGCCAGCGCGGCGTTCTGGGACGCCTTCGCCGCGATGGACGTGGCTTCGGAGACCAGTCCGGAGACGACCGCGTTGTGCGCCGCCGACTCACGGTCGTGGCGCGCGGCGATGTACTGGCCGTTGAGCCGGTACATCCGGACCATGTCGGGCGGCCCGGCCAGCGCCGCCTGGGCCAGCATCCGGGCTTCGGGCCCGGTCGCGGTGCTGGCGATCAGCTGGTTGAGCGCGATCCGGTCATCCTTTTCGCGGGCGATGTTCTGCCCGGTGTCGAGGAACTGCCGGAACGCGGCCACCGTGCCGGCGTCGAGGGCCTTCTGGGCCTCGGCGACGACGACGGAGTTGCCTTCGGCGCGGGCGGTGGCCTGGACCTGGTTGACCTGCAGCCGCAGGTCGCTGCCTTCGGTCGGGTAGTCCGGCGTAGCGAGGAACCGCTTGACATCGGTGTCGCTGCCCGCGAGCGCTTGCTGGCCGGCCGCCTTCTTGGCCGGGCTCGCGCTGTCGACGATCTCCTGCAGGGTCTCGCGGTCGTCCAGCGCCGCCGACCGCACAATGCCGGTGCGGACGAACTCCTGGACTTCGCGATCGGCGCCGGAGAGCGCGCCTTCGGCAGCGGACTTCGTCCACGGGCCGCCGGTGGTCAGCAGCCGAAGGGCGATCTTCCGGCCGTTGAGCGTGACCAGCGCCGGGTCGGCACCCGGCGCGTTCGCCTCGGTCAGCAGCCGGTTGGTTTCCGCGTCGCGCTGGACTTCCTGCGCCGCGTTCCACTTGCGGGTCAGGCCGAGCCGATCCTGGACGGCGAGGGCCTGCTGGGCGGCTTCGGTGGCCTGTTCGGCCTGCAGCGCGATCCGGTCCGCGTCGACCTTGCGGGCGGCGTCGTAGATCCGCTGGGCCTGCTTGGCCGAGTCGATCGCGATCTGCGCGGCCGCGCTGGCCGCGTTCGCGTGGTCGGTGGCGAGCTGGGCCGCCTGATCGGCGTTGACGGCGTGGTCCGCCGCGTCCTTCGCCGCCGCGGCGGCGAGGGCGGCGTCCGCTGCGGCACGGACAGCCAGCACACGCGCCTGTGCCGCCGCGTCCGCCGCTTCGCCTGCGTACGCGCGGGCCGACGCGGCCGCCCGGCTCGCCCGGTCGGCCTGCCGCTGCGCGGTCGCCGCCGCGGCCTCGGCTTCATGCGCGTCCGCGCCGGCTGCCTGCGCCCACTGGACGGCTTCGCGCGCGGCTGCCGCCGAATTCGAGGCGTTGGTACTGGCCGAGTTCGCCGAGTCGATGGCTTGCTTGGCGTGTTCCAGGGCAGCTTTCGCCTGGTCGAGCGCGTCGACGGTCTGCTGCGCACTGGCCGATGCGGCGGCCGCTTCGAGGGACGCCTTGGACGCGTCCCCGGCCTTGCCCCGGTCCACGCGGGCCGCTGCGGCGGCGTTCCACGCGGTGGTCGACGCCTGTCCGGCCTTCGACGCGGCCGCGGCGGCCCGCGCCGCGGCGTTGGCGGCGACCCGGGCGGCGGACGTCGCGGCGTTGGCCGCGCCGATTGCCGTGACCGCGGCGCTCGCTGCCCGGTTGGCCGCGGTGGCGGCCCGACCGGCGGCTTCGGCCGCGCCCGCGGCGTTGTCCTTGGCCGCCTTCGCGGCCTGGGCGGCCAGCTCGCTCGCCTGCCGCGCGAGGTCGGCTTCCTTCAGCGCGCGATCGGCGGCGTCCTTCGCCTCCTGGGTCTCCTGCGCGGCTTGGGCGCCGGCGATCTTCGCCGCGTCGACCAGCTGCTGGATGCTCGCCGTCTCCTGGTCGCGGGCCGCGGCGACTTCCCAGTCGCGGTCGACGAACAGCCGCAGCCGATTCGGGGTTCCGTCGTCCAGCGCCTCCTGCGCGGCCACCTTCGCTTCCGGACCGCTGATCGCGAGGATCTGGTTGACCCGGACCCGGAGGTCGGTCGCCTCGGCACGGGCCGAGGTCGTGTTCAAGAAGTCGTGGAGCGCGGCGTAGCTTCCGTTGTCCAAGGCAGCTTGCGCGGCCTTTTTGACCTGGGGGCCACCCGCGGCCATGATCTGGTTGACCCGGACGCGCAGGTCGGTGTCCGACGCGCCTGTCCAGGTCTCGCGGAGGAAGGTGCGCAGCGCGTCCGGGTTGCTGTCCGCGGCGTCGAGGGCCTGCTGCGCCGCGGTTTTCACCGCCGGGCCGCCGGCGTTGAGGATCTGGTTCACCGACAGCCGGTCGTCCAGCGCGACGAGGCGGCCCAGCTTGTCCTTCAGAAACGCGGCGACGTCGGCGTCGGAGCCGATCAGGGCCCGTTCGGCCTCGGCCTTGACCTGCGTGCCGGCGGCTCGCCAGATCGTGAGCACCTTGGCGCGCGGGGAAAGCTCGGAGGCCGTGGCCGCGGCGGCCCGGGGTGCGGCGGCCGGCGCCGCCGTGGCCTGTTGCACGGTTTGGGCGGTCAGTGCGGCGACGAGCGCGACGATCAAGCCGCCGCGCCGGAGCCGCTGGAGTCTTTTCACCGGTCTCATGGCTCTCTTTTCGTGAACGCGCACCGGCGCCACACCGTCCGGTGCTCGGGTGCGGGAAAAGCCCGGAAACGGCGTCAGCCCGCCGGCGGCGCGATGTCAGCCGTCGTTCGGGCAGCGCAAAAAGACGTGACCATCCGGAAATCCCCCTCGGCGGACCAGGGTGAGGATCCGCCCGAACGTGACCTTAACAGGACGAAGATCGCCGGATCGTGGGCCAGAAGGGGGTGATCGTCATCACATTCGATGACGAAGAGTGCAGCTCACTGCACCGGCCGGGTCAATCCTTGCCGTTGCCGCCGCCGGACGTGGCCGGGGTGATCAGGACGACGCGGTCGTCGCTGGAGACCGGGGTGCCGCCGTCCTTGTTGACCGTTCCCGCCACCGCCAGCTGCGGGTTGATCATGCTCATGCCGGCCAGCCGCCCGTACGTCACCGGCGGCTTGCCGGTCTTGCCGTCGAGACTGACCGTCGGCTTGCCGCTGATCGCGCCGTCCGGGGCCACCGGCAGGTTCTGCAGATTGCCCGCCAGCGACGTGCCGACCGAGAGCGAGCCGTTCGCGTCGACGAAGTCGGCGCAGCCCGCGACGCCCGGCTTGTCCGGCCACGTCCACGCCGGCGTCGTCAACGGCTGACCGGCCTGGATGCGGTAGAGGGCGTCCTTGTCGGCGAGGTGGTCGGTGACCCAGACGCGGCCGCCGTCGGCCGAGGCGCACACCCCGCCCGGTGCGTGCAGGCCGGCCGCCACCACGAGCGCTCCGTTCGGGTTGCCCGCCGCGGCCTTGCCGGAGGTGTCGATCCGCAGCAGCTTCCCGGCGAGGGAGTTCGGGTCCGCCGCGGCGTTCGGGTTGCCCGCGTCACCGGTCGCGACCAGCAGCGCGCCCCGGTTGTCGGTGCCGATCGTGCCGCGGTTGCCGGACGCGCCCTTCGGGATGCCGGTGAGGACCGGCTTCGGGGACTGGCCCCTGGCGAAGCGCACGACGCGGTTGTCGGTCGCAGTCGTGATGTAGGCGAACACCAGCTGGTCCTCGACGTACGACGGTGACAGCGCGAGCCCGGTCAGGCCGCCGTCGCCGGCCGCCTGGACGTCGAGCTTCGCGAAGTCCGTCGCGTCCTTGCCGCCCGTCGCCAGCAGGACGCGGCCGCTCTTGCGCTCGCCGGCCAGCGCGCTCGGCGTGGAGCCGTCACCCGGCAGGCCGGCCACCGCGGCGACGGTGTCCAGGCACGTCGCGATCACCGACGAGTCGAAGTCCTTGCAGCCCTGCGGCGGCGGCACGGGCGCGGCCGACTGGCCCGGCCGGGCCTGCTTGGGGTCGCTCCCGGAGTCCGCGCCGGGGCCCTGGACCTCGGGCGGCGATTCGGGGCTCGGGACGGGCGCGGGGCTGAACGTCTGCCCCGCCGCGGTGTCGTCGAACCGCGCGCACCCGGCGGGCAGCAGGACACCGCAGGCCAAGATCGCCAGCAAGGCCGAGCGGTAGCGGGTGCGCATGATCCCCCAGCCTAGGGGCCGGTGCGTGAACCATGGGTGAGTACTCCTCGATTACGTTGGGGATCATGACGCTGACCGTGCTGGTGCCCGACGACGAGGGCATGACCGTGCTCGCCGAGGTCCCGCGGGTCCTGCCCGTGCGCTACCAGTGGGGCGAACCGGTGCCGCCCGAGGCCGCGAAGGCCCAGGTGCTCATCCCCGGCAAGCACCCGCCGGGCGAGCAGTTGTGGCGCACGTTGCCGAACCTGAAGCTGATCCAGCTGCTGTCCGCCGGCGCCGAGGACTGGGTCGGCAAGGTGCCCGACGGTGTCCTGCTCTCCACCTGCCGCGGCGCGCACGGCGGGAGCACGGCCGAGTGGGTCGTCGCCGCGCTGCTGTCGATGTACCGGAAGCTGGACGTCTTCGCCGCGGCGCAGCGCGAAGGGCGGTGGGAGCGGCAGACGGCGGACACGCTGCAGGGCAAGCGGGTGCTCGTCATCGGCGCCGGTGACCTCGGGCGGCACCTGCGGCGCCGGCTCGAGCCGTTCGACGCGCGCTGCACGATGGTCGGGATGACGGCGCGGGAGGGTGTGCACGGCGTGCGCGAGCTGCCCGGGCTGCTCGAACTGCACGACGTCGTGGTGCTGATGGTGCCGCTGACGTCCCGGACGCGGGGGATGGCCGACGCGGAGTTCCTGGCCCGGATGCGCGACGGCGCGGTGCTGGTCAACGTCTCGCGCGGCGCCGTCGTGGACACCGATGCCCTGGTCGCCGAACTGACCACGGGCCGGCTGCGGGCCGCCCTCGACGTCACCGACCCCGAGCCGCCGCCCGCCGGGCACCCGCTGTGGACGGCGCCGGGGCTGCTGCTGACGCCGCACGTCGGCGGGGCCGTGCGCGGGGTCCGTGGTCGTTCGTACGCCGTGGCCGCGGCCGAGATCGCCCGCTACGCCGGCGGCGAGCTGCCGGACAACCTCGTCCACGGCGAATACTGAGCTCGCCAGGCCCGCGCGATTCTTCTAACCTTCGCGGGTGAGCAGTGGAGACGACTTTTCGCAGCAGCCCACCAGCCTCCTGTCGGGCGTCGACGAGGATCGGTCGGACGACACGCCGCGCCAAGGTGGGCTCGGCCTCGGCCTGCTGATCCTGCGGCTGGCGCTCGGCGCGACCATGGGCGCGCACGGGCTGCAGCACCTGTTCGGCCTGTTCGGCGGGCCGGGCATCGGCGGGTTCGCGCGGGTGCTGGAGACGTACGGCTACCACAAGCAGACGACGCTGCTGTCGTGGATCACGGGCATCACCGAGCTGGGTGGCGGGGTGCTCCTGATCGTCGGGTTGTTCACGCCGCTGGCCGCGGCCGGGCTGCTCGGGGTGGCGGCCAATGCGGTGTACGCGAAGTTCCACGGCGGGTTCTTCGAGGGTTCGGGGCAGGGGTTCGAGTTCGAGCTGCTGCTGGCGGCTTCGGCGTTGAGCCTGCTGTTCACCGGGTCCGGGCCGATTTCGCTGGAGCGGAACACTCCGTGGCGGAAGCGGCCGTTGCCGCTGGGGCTGGTTTCGCTGCTGCTGGCCGCGGCGGCCGCCGTGGTGGTCATCGTTCTGACGAGGTAGGTCTGACGCGGTAGGGCTGGGGACAACCCCCGGTTTCACGCCCGAAACTGTCGGTGCTTGCCGGTAACGTTGAAACCGGGGGTCCCCCGGCGGCCTGGGCCGGATTTACTTGTTCACATCACGGACCGCACCGGTGTCCGCCGACGTCGCCATCCGGGCGTACGCGCGCAGGGCCGCCGTCACCGGGCGCTGGCGGTCCTTCGGCTGCCACGGCCGCTCCGACGCCTCCATCTTCGCGCGGCGCTCGGCCAGGATCGCGTCGTCCACCAGCAGTTCCAGCCGGCGCTCGTGGACGTCCAGGAGGATGCGGTCGCCGTTCTCCACCAGGCCGATGAGGCCGCCCGCCGCCGCCTCGGGGGAGATGTGGCCCACCGAAATGCCCGAGGAACCGCCCGAGAAACGGCCGTCCGTGATCAACGCGCACTTCTTGCCGAGGCCCGAGCCCTTGAGGAACGCCGTCGGGTGCAGCATCTCCTGCATGCCCGGGCCGCCCGCCGGACCCTCGTAGCGGATCACCAGGACCTCGCCCGGCTGGATCTCCTTCTTCAAGATCGCCGACACGGCTTCCTCCTGGCTCTCCAGGACCCGCGCCGGGCCCTCGAAGTGCCACAGGTCCTCGTCGATGCCCGCGGCCTTGATCACCGCGCCGTTCTCCGCGAGGTTGCCGCGCAGGATCGCCAGGCCGCCGTCCTTCGTGTACGCGTGCTCGACGTCGCGGATGCAGCCGCCCGCCGCGTCGGTGTCCAGGGACGACCAGCGGTTCTCGGTGGAAAACGCCTGCGTCGTGCGGACTCCGCCGGGTGCCGCGTGGAACAGCTCGACCGCCGTGGCGGACGGCGAAGCGGCCCGGATGTCCCAGGAAGCCAGCCACGACTCCAGATCCCGCGAGTGCACCGACCACACGTCGGCGTTGAGCAGGCCGCCGCGGTACAGCTCGCCGAGGATCGCCGGGATTCCGCCCGCCCGGTGGACGTCTTCCATGTGGTAGTCGGAGTTCGGCGCCACCTTCGACAGGCACGGCACGCGGCGGCCGATCGCGTCGATGTCCGCGATCGTGAAGTCGACCTCGCCCTCCTGGGCGGCCGCGAGGACGTGCAGGACCGTGTTCGTCGAACCGCCCATCGCCATGTCCAGCGCCATCGCGTTCTCGAACGCCGCCTTCGACGCGATCGAGCGCGGCAGGGCCGAGGCGTCGTCCTCCTCGTACCAGCGGCGGCACAGCTCGACGACCGTGCGCCCGGCCTCCTCGAACAGGGCGCGGCGCGCGGCGTGCGTCGCCAGCGTCGAGCCGTTGCCCGGCAGCGACAGACCCAGCGCTTCGGTGAGGCAGTTCATCGAGTTCGCGGTGAACATGCCGGAGCACGATCCGCACGTCGGGCAGGCCGAACGCTCGACGATGTCCAGGCCGTCCTCGTCGACCTCGGGGCTCGCCGACGCCGCGATCGCGGTGATCAGGTCGGTCGGGGCCTGCGCGACGCCGCCCACGACGACCGCCTTGCCGGCCTCCATCGGGCCGCCCGAGACGAACACCACCGGGATGTTCAGGCGCATCGCCGCGTTGAGCATGCCCGGGGTGATCTTGTCGCAGTTGGAGATGCACACCAGCGCGTCGGCCTGGTGCGCGTTGACCATGTACTCCACCGAGTCGGCGATGATCTCGCGCGAGGGCAGCGAGTAGAGCATGCCGGAGTGGCCCATGGCGATGCCGTCGTCGACGGCGATCGTGTGGAACTCGCGTGCGACGCCGCCGGCTTCCTTGACCGCGCCGGCGACGATCTCGCCGAGGTCCTTCAGGTGCACGTGGCCGGGCACGAACTGGGTGTAGGAGTTGGCGATCGCGACGATCGGCTTGCCGAAGTCGCTGTCGGTCATGCCCGTGGCGCGCCAGAGCGAGCGCGCGCCCGCCGCGTTGCGGCCGTGGGTGGTGGTCCGGGAACGGAGAGGCGGCACGGGAAACTCCCAGGTCAAAGGGTGGCCGGCGAAACTGGTAGGACCAATTTACTCGCTGGCCGAGTTCTCCGACGTCCCGGGCTTGATGTCCTCGGCCTGCAGCACCCCGCTCGGGTCCGCGACGAGCCCCTCGCTCACCAGTGACAGCACCGGCAGGTGCCGGGTGCGCACGGTCGGCAGCGGCACCTTCGTGTCGTCCTTCAGCACCGCCTGCACGCGCGACTTCCTGATCGCGAGGCCCTTCAACGCCGACCACGGGATGTCGCGGTGGCCGAACACCGTGCGGACGGCCAGCCCGGTGCGCGTCGCGACCGTGCGATGGCGGATCACGAACACCGCCAGCGCGATCGGGAAGATGTAGAGCCACTGCAGGTACGGGATCTCCCCGAGCGCGATCGGCGTTACGCAGAGCGTCAGGAGGGCGATCGCCATGAACGACGTGCGGGGGACGCGGAAGACGGCCTTCCGGCCTTCGTCCTGCTGTTTTTCGGCCACCCGGAAATGGTGCACCGCCCCGCGGACCGGCTCGGACCCGGGTCGCGCGGGGGTGACGCACGCCGCTGTCGTGTCCACGATGCGGACGCGCCATCCCGCAGAGTTGACACCCGCCCGACGTTCGGTCTAGCGTCATCGCCGTGACACCGCTGACCGGCCTCGTACTTCCCAAGCGCGTCGACGCTTAGGGAAGGCTTTCCGCTGCGTCGACGCGCGAACCCTCGTGCGACCTTACGGTCGGCGAGGGTTTTTTGTTGCCCAAGGGAAGAGATTCCCCGCCCCACCGCACCAATCGAGCTCAAAAAAGACCCGAACGAGTGACACCGAGACCCACGAGGCAGATCCGATGACCAGTGCGACGTCGCGCAGCGACGCGAAGCCCGGGCCGACGCCCGGAACGCCCGGAGCACGTCCGAAGCCGGCACCACCGGCGGGAACGCCGGTGCGCGTCACCGGCGCCCAGTCCCTCGTGCGCTCGCTCGAGGCGGTCGGCGCCGAGGTGGTCTTCGGGATCCCGGGCGGCACCATCCTGCCCGCCTACGACCCCCTGCTCGACTCGACGAAGGTCCGCCACATCCTGGTCCGCCACGAACAGGGCGCCGGCCACGCCGCCACCGGGTACGCGCAGGCCACCGGCAAGGTCGGCGTCTGCATGGCGACGTCGGGCCCGGGCGCGACCAACCTGGTCACCCCGCTCGCGGACGCGAACATGGACTCGGTCCCGGTCGTGGCCATCACCGGCCAGCAGTCCCGCGCGCTGATCGGCACCGACGCGTTCCAGGAAGCCGACATCTGCGGCATCACCATGCCGATCACCAAGCACAACTTCCTCGTCACGGACCCGGCGGACATCCCGCGGACCATCGCCGAGGCGTTCCACCTGGCGTCCACGGGCCGACCCGGCCCGGTGCTGGTGGACATCCCCAAGGACGTGCTGCAGGAGATGACCTCGTTCTCCTGGCCGACCGAGCTGCGGCTGCCGGGCTACCGCCCCACGCTGCGCCCGCACGGCAAGCAGGTCCGTGAAGCCGCGAAGCTGATCGCGAAGTCGCGGCGCCCGGTGCTCTACGTCGGCGGTGGCGTCATCAAGGCCGAGGCGCACGAGCAGCTGAAGCAGCTCGCCGAGCTGACGAACATCCCCGTCGTCACCACGCTGATGGCGCGCGGTGCGTTCCCCGACTCGCACCCGCAGCACCTCGGCATGCCGGGCATGCACGGCTCGGTCGCCGCCGTCGCCGCGATGCAGCGCGCCGACCTGCTGATCGCCCTCGGCGCCCGGTTCGACGACCGCGTCACCGGCCAGCTGGAGTCGTTCGCGCCGGACGCCGCGATCGTGCACGCCGACATCGACCCGGCCGAGATCTCCAAGAACCGCAAGGCCGACGTCCCGATCGTGGGCGACTGCAAGGAGATCATCGGCGAGCTGATCACCGCCGTGAAGGCGGAGTTCGACCACAGCGGGCAGCCCGACCTCGCCGACTGGTGGACCCAGGCCGACGACTGGCGCACCAACTACCCGGCCGGCTACGAGTGGCCCGACGACGGTTCGCTGTCGCCGCAGTACGTCATCGAGCGGATCGGGCAGCTCGTCGGCCCGGACGCGGTGTACGCCGCCGGTGTCGGCCAGCACCAGATGTGGGCCGCGCAGTTCGTCAAGTACGAGAACCCGCGTACCTGGATCAACTCCGGCGGCCTCGGCACCATGGGCTACGCGGTGCCCGCGGCGATGGGCGCGCAGTTCGGCGTCCCGGACAAGGCCGTGTGGGCGATCGACGGCGACGGCTGCTTCCAGATGACCAACCAGGAGCTGGCCACCTGCGCCATCGAAGGCGCGCCGATCAAGGTCGCCGTCATCAACAACGGCAACCTGGGCATGGTCCGGCAGTGGCAGAACCTCTTCTACTCGGAGCGCTACTCCAACACCGACCTCGGGACGCACAAGCACCGCATCCCGGACTTCGTCCTGCTGGCCGAGGCGCTGGGCTGCGCCGGCCTGCGGTGCGAGACCCGCGAGGACGTCGACGCCACCATCCGCCGCGCGATGGAGATCAACGACCGCCCCGTCGTGATCGACTTCGTGGTCGGGAAGGATGCCCAGGTGTGGCCGATGGTCGCGGCCGGCACCGGCAACGACGAGATCATGGCGGTCCGGGGCATCCGGCCGCTGTTCGACGACGACGAGGTTTCGGTGGAAGCAGCCGACTCCGCCGGGGAAGGCGAGCGCTGAGATGACCGTTCACACGCTGAGTGTCCTGGTCGAGAACAAGCCCGGTGTGCTCGCGCGCGTCTCCGGCCTGTTCTCCCGCCGCGGGTTCAACATCGAGTCCCTCGCCGTCGGGCCCACGGAAAACCCCGAGGTGTCCCGCATGACGATCGTGGTCGCCGTGGAAGAGCTACCGCTCGAACAGGTGACGAAGCAGCTCAACAAGCTGGTCAACGTGATCAAGATCGTCGAGCTGGAGCAGTCGACCGCCGTGCAGCGTGAACTGCTGCTCGTGAAGGTTCGCGCCGACAACACCGTGCGCAGCCAGGTCCTCGAAACCGTCCAGCTCTTCCGTGCGAAGGTGGTGGACGTGTCCCCGGAGGCGCTCACCGTCGAGGCGACCGGGACGTCGGACAAGATCGGTGCGCTGCTGCGGATGCTGGAGCCGTATGGCATCCGCGAACTCGTGCAGTCCGGCATGGTCGCGGTGGGTCGCGGCGCCCGTTCGATCACCGCTACATCACCGCGTTGAGAAGTAAGTCAGGAAAGGAAGCAGTACCCCCATGGCAGTGGAAATTTTCTACGACGACGACGCCGACCTCTCGATCATCCAGGGGCGCAAGGTCGCTGTCATCGGCTACGGCAGCCAGGGCCACGCCCACTCGCTGAGCCTGCGCGACTCCGGCGTCGACGTCCGCATCGGCCTGCCCGAGGGGTCCAAGTCGCGGGCGAAGGCCGAGGAGCAGGGCCTGCGCGTGCTCACCCCGGCCGAGGCGTCGGCCGAGGCCGACCTGATCATGATCCTGGCGCCGGACACCAAGCAGCGCCACATCTACGAGCAGGACATCGCGCCGAACCTCAACGACGGCGACGCGATCTTCTTCGGGCACGGCTTCAACATCCGCTACGACCTGATCAAGCCGCCGGCGAACGTCGACGTCGCGATGGTCGCCCCGAAGGGCCCGGGCCACCTGGTCCGCCGCCAGTTCGTCGACGGCAAGGGCGTCCCGGCGCTCATCGCCGTGGAGCAGGACGCCTCCGGCAATGCCCAGGCGCTCGCCCTCTCCTACGCGGCCGCCATCGGTGGCGCCCGCGCCGGCGTCATCAAGACGACGTTCACCGAGGAGACCGAGACCGACCTCTTCGGCGAGCAGGCCGTGCTCTGCGGTGGCGCGTCCGCGCTGGTGCAGACCGGTTTCGAGGTGCTCACCGAGGCCGGCTACGCCCCGGAGATCGCCTACTTCGAGGTGCTGCACGAGCTGAAGCTGATCGTCGACCTCATGTACGAGGGCGGCATCGCGCGCCAGCGCTACTCGATCTCCGACACCGCCGAGTACGGCGACCTGACCCGCGGCCCGCGCGTCATCTCGCCGGCGGTCAAGGAAGAGATGAAGAAGATCCTCGGCGAGATCCAGGACGGCACGTTCGCCCGCGAATGGGTCGCCGAGGACGAGGCCGGCCGGCCGAACTTCACCAAGCTCGAGGAGCAGGGCAACCAGCACCCGATCGAGGCGACCGGCAAGAAGCTGCGCGACCTGATGTCGTGGGTGGACCGGCCGATCACCGAGACCGCCTGACCATCTTTCGTGCCACGCCGAAGGGGACGCTCGCTGCCGGGCGTCCCCTTCGGGGTCTCGTTACGCTGGTCGCATGACCGATGACAAGGAGCACATCCGGCACCACCTCGACCTTGCCCGGGCCGAGTGGATCCGGGGTGAACCTGCGGGCGTCACCCTCGACGAGGTTGTCGAGTACGCCTTCGTGCCACACACCGACGGCGTCACCTACGTCGCGATGCGGAAGTCGACGGAACCCGGTGGGGTGGTCCTGGTCTTCACCCCGTCGGAATGGGACGCGTTCCTCAAGGGCGTCCACGACGGCGAGTTCGACCTGCCCGAGAACTAGAGTTTCGCGGCCAGGTCCGGGATCTGCCCGGTGTCGCCCGCGATGCCGAGGTAGTCGCCGTAGTCGCGGGATTCGACGATCAGGCCGCCCGAGATCCGCATGGCGAAGATGTTGGCGATCCGCACCGCATGGCCGCCGAAGTCGCCCTGGTAAGCGAACTCGCCGATCAGCACTTCGGGATCGATGCCCTGGTAGGTGACCAGGTCCGCGACGGCGAACCCCGGGTTCAGCGCCTTGCCCGCCGCGAAGTGCGCCCGCAACTCGTCGCGGGTGCGCAGCACGCCGGAGCCCGGCAGGAACGGGTGCGTGACGTGCGTTTCCTCGGCGTACAGCTCCGGCAGTTCGTCCCAGCGCCCGCCGGCGACGCCGTGCACGAGCCGCTCGAACACCGTGCCCGTGCCCTCCGGCGTGACCGGGGACAGTTCGCGCGGCGGCGCCTGCTCGTAGGCCTTGGCCAGCTGGTCGACGCCGTCGCGGATCACGGCCAGCCGCAGGTAGTCGTGGTAGTCGCGGGAATGGACGATCAGGCCGTCGCGGACGCGCAGGATCTGGATGTTGGCCGTCGGGATGGTCCGCCCGGTCGTCACCGATTCGGCGTCGTAGTCGTACTCGGCGACGATCACCTCGGGATCCGTCGTCTCGTGCACGACGACGTTCTTGCGCTTGAGCCGCAGGGTTCCGGCGAGGGCGCCGGTGAACCGTTCGTGGACCGTCGCGCGGCCGGTGATGCGGGTCGGCCGCGGCACGGCCTGGGGGTGTTCGACGACGGCGTCTTCGGCGTAGAGCGCGGAAAGCTCCTCCCATCTTCCTTCGCTGATGCCGTCGGACAGCGCGGCGAACACCTCGCGGGGTGTGGTCATGAGGTCCTCCCAGAGAGCAAACCGGAGTCAGTAGTCCGTCTCTGACGATACGGACTACTGACTCCGGTTGTCTAGCGGAGCAGGTCGCGCGCGGCCGGCTGCCCGCACACCTCCGCCCACTGCTCCGGGGTGCTGCCGAAGATCGCGTCCCGCGCGCCGGGGTCGGCGCCGTTTTCGGCGAGGACGCGGATGACGTCGAGGTGCCCGGACTGCGCCGCCAGGTGCAGGGCCGTGACGCCTTCGCCGTGGTTCGGGCCGCCGAACGTGCCGCGGAAGTTCACGTCGGCGCCGAGGTCGAGCAGCGTCCGGACGGCGTCGAGCTTGCCCGACGCCGCCGCCCACGCCAGCGCGGTGCCGCGGTAGACGTCGGCGTTCACGTCGGCGCCCCTCACGACGAGCATTCTCAGCGCGTCGGCGCGGTTGTTGCGCGCCGCCCAGGAGAGGGCTTCGTCCCGGACTTCGGCGGGGTCGTCCGTCGGCTGCCAGGGCGGGAAACCGCTGTGGGGACGGTAAAAGCCCCGGTGGTCGCCGCCGCGGCCCGACGTCAGGAGCTCGTCGAGGACGTCGAGGTCGCCGAGCCCGGCCGCGACCCGCAGGTTGCCCGGCGCGCGGCTGTGCTCGGCCAGCTTATCCGCGGCTTCACGGTGCCCCCAGAACAGGGCGACGACCAGGGGAGTGCCGCCGTCGCCGCGGGCGGAGACGGCGACCGGGGCGCCGTGTTCCAGGAGCAGGTCGAGCAGGAGCGGCAGGTTGCTGTAGGCGGCTTGGTGCAGAGGTGTCCAGCCGTGGACGTTGCCGCGGGCCGGGTCGGCGCCGTGGTCGAGGAGGATCCGGCTGAGCCGCTCGTCGTGCGTCGCACCGGCCATGCCGAGCAGGTCGTTGCCGTTGGTGCCGCGCGCGTCGACGAGTCCGGGGAACTCGCCCAGCAGTGCCTCGAGCCGCTCGGGATCACGGGCCTCGATCGCCCGGTACGCGCGGGCGAACGGCTCGCCACTGTCCACAAGGGACTTGACGTGGTCGCGGAGTGCCTTCCAGGAAGCGAAGCCGTGCTCGCGGGCGACGACCGCGCGGGCGCCGTCGCGGGTGAGCGGCTGGTGCCAGCGGTCGAACGGCTCCTTCGCGCCGGGCGTGTCGTCCTCGGCCGAAGCGAGCAGGCCGAGCGCGCGCTCGGCGTAGTAGCCGACGTCCTGGTGGTAGGGGTGCTGCAGGGTTTCCCCGTGTTCGGTGACGCGGCGGACGTACGCCTGGAGTTTCGGCCAGCTCGGGAAGCCGTGGTCCCGGGCGATCCGGAACTGCGCTTCGGCGAGTTTGACGTTCTCGGTGCGAGCGAGTTCTTTCGCGCGCTTGCGGAGCTGGTCCAGGCTGGGTTTCGCGGGCAGCGTGCCCATGGTGCCTCCTTCCCTCGTCGCCCGTGGTCCGCCGGCACCGGGCAGGAAAGAAGGTGCGGAGCTGGTGGTGCGGTGAAGCGAGGGTGGGCTCGGCCCTTTCCGCGGACGGGACGCGGCCCCTGCCGCGCCCCGCCAGCGTACCCCGGCCTGAAGGAAGGTCCTCACCCGTGATTGGAGCGTCGACTCGCGTGATTGGAGGGTCGACTCGCGTGATTGGACTCCTCGCCGTGTCGTCGCTTTGATCACGCGAGTCGGCTTCCTGATCACGCGAGTCGACTCTTCGCTCACGGGCGGAGGTCGGCCAGGAGGCGGTAAGACTTGGGGGTGCGGGCCAGGACCTGGACGCAGACGTGGTCGGCGCCCGCGTCGAGGTGGGCTTGGATCCGGGCCGCGGCCGCCTGCTCGCCGGTCGCGACGATGGCGTCGACCAGGCGGTCGCTGCCGCCGTCGGCGAGGTCGTCGTCGGTGAAGCCGAGGCGGCGCAGGTTCGCCTGGTGGTGCGGGGCTTGCCGGACGTACAGGTCGGCGTGCTCCCGTGCCGCTTCGCGGGCGGCCTCCGGCGAGGCGTCGAGGATCACCGCCTGCTCGACCGCCAGGTACTTGCCCGGGCCGAGCCGCTCCCGCGCGACCGCCGTGTGCTCCGGCGGGACGAAGTACGGGTGCGCCCCGTCGGTGCGCTCGGCCGCCAGATCCAGAACGCGGGGACCGAGCGCCGCGAGCAGCCGCCGGGGCCGCGGCGACGGCGGTGGCAGGCCCGGCAGCTCGGCCTCGTCCATCCCGTCCAGGTATTCGCGGATTGCGCCGAGAGGCCGCGCGCCCGGGAAGTGGCCGCCGAGGCCGGCGACGAACCGGCCCGGGTAGGCCTCGCCGAGCGCCCGGATCGCCGCCTCCGCGGTGATCGGCGCGCGGCGGTCGAACCGCGCGATCCCGGTGGCCACCGTCAGCTTCGACGTCGCCGCCAGGATCAGCGCCGCCTGCGTGAACGCGTCCCGGCCGGCGTACTCGCCGAACCAGATCGCGTCGAAGCCGAGTTCCTCCACCTCGGCGGCCGTTTCGCGGAGCGCGCCGATCGGGGCGCCGTCGAAGAACCGCCAGATCCCGACGCTCATCGGGTCACCTCCGGAGCCAGCTCGAGCAGGGTTTCCACAGTGGACTCGAACGCGGGTGCGGACGGCGTCAGCAGCACGTGGTCCGCGCCCGCGTCGAGGAGTTCGCCGAGGCGTTTCGCGATGGTCGCGGCGTCACCCCAGAGCACGAGGTCGTCGACGAACCGGTCGCTCGGCCCGGCGATGTCGGCGTCGGTGTAGCCGAGCCGCTTCCAGCCCGCGAGGTAAACGGTGACGGAGTACTCCCGCGACTGCGCCACCCGGCGCCGGACACTCTCTCGAGCGTCCTCGCGGCTGCCGAGCAGCACGGTCTGCTGCGGGATCAGCAGCTTGTCCGGCCCGAGGATTTCCCGGGCGTACGGCGTGTGCGAGACCGGCTGGGCGAACGGGTGCGCGCCGTCCGCGTGGTCGCGGGAGAGGGCCAGCATCTTCGGCCCGACGGCGGCCAGCACCCGGGGAAATGCCACCGGCGCCGGGTTTTCGGCGGCCGCGGTGTCCATTTCGGACAGGTAAGCCCGCATCCGGTCGAGCGGCCGGTACTCCTCGCCGAGTTTCGCGGCCTGGAACGAGTGCCCGACGCCGACGCCGAGCACGAACCGGCCCGGGTGAGCCTGGGCGAGCGTCGCCCCACCCTTGTACGCGGTCGTCCCGCGCCGCAGCCAGGTGTTCGCGATGCCGGTACCGAGCACGACGTCCGGCACCGTGGCCAGGAGGTCGCCGAAGTGGGCGAACACCTCCCGGGTGCCGGGTCCTTCGCCGCTCCAGACCGAGCGGTAGCCGGCGTCGGCGAGCCGGCGCGTCGCCGCGCGCTCGACGTCCGGGGGTGGGGCCAGTGGGGCGCTCGGCAGCCAGGCGCCGATGGCGCCGAGCCGGGTCCGCGTGTCGTCGATCAGGGTCATCCTCGAGTCCCTCCAGTAAGCTGAGGCTGCCTCCGGTTAATATACGGAGGCAGCCTCCGATTGGCTACCCGGTAGGGTCGGGAGTGCGATGACCGACGTCAAACCGATGCGCGCGGACGCCCGCCGCAACTACGAGCGCCTCCTCGAAGAAGCGCAACGCGCCTTCGCCGAACACGGCGTCGACGCGTCCCTGGAAGACATCGCGCGCCGCGCCGGGGTGGGCATCGGCACGCTCTACCGGCATTTCCCGACCCGGGACGCGCTGCTCGAGACGTTGCTCCGCGCCCGGTTCGACGCCCAGGCCGAGCGGGCCCGCGAACTGCTCGTCCACCCGGAGCCGCTGAACGCCCTGCACTCGTGGCTCGCCGGGCTCGGGGACGCCACCGGCACCTTCCGCGGTCTGGTCGAGCTCACCGCCGACGCGCTGAACGACGAATCGTCCCGGTTGTACGAGTCGTGCCACGCAATGCGCGGCGTCGGTTCCCAGCTAGTGGAACGTGCGAAGCGTGCGGGCGAACTCCGCGGGGACGTCACGGCCGAAGAACTGCTTCTGTTGCTGCACGCGGCATCCTGGGCGGGTGGGCACCTGCCCGGTGAAGGGGGCATGCAGCGGCTGCTGGCTCTTGTTTTCGAGGGATTGCGGGCGAGTTAACACCAGACGACGCCACAGGTCCGGCGCGCGCGTTAAACTCCGGCTCGACCGGGGCACAACGACGTGCTTTGACCGTTTGTCGACACAGAGCGTCCTGGAAGTGACCAGATAGTGGGAGCCGTATCGTGAGCAAGCCCAGCAAGCCCGTCGTCCTCATCGCGGAAAAGCTCGCCCCCTCCGTTCTGAGCGTCTTCGGTGACGAGGTGGAGGTCCGGCACGTCGACGGCACGGACCGGTCCGCGCTGCTCGAGGCGGTGAAGAGCGCCGACGCGCTGCTGGTCCGCTCCGCCACCAAGGTCGACGCCGAGGTCTTCGCGGCCACCACGCAGCTCAAGGTCGTCGCCCGGGCCGGCGTCGGCCTCGACAACGTCGAGGTGCCCGCCGCGACCGAGCGCGGCGTCCTGGTCGTCAACGCGCCGACGTCGAACATCGTCTCCGCCGCCGAGCACGCCGTCGCCCTGCTGCTGTCGGTCGCGCGCCGGATCCCGGCCGCCGACCAGAGCCTCCGCGGCGGCGAGTGGAAGCGCAGCTCGTTCTCCGGCGTCGAACTGCAGGGCAAGACCGTCGGTGTGGTCGGCCTCGGCAAGATCGGCCAGCTGTTCGCCCAGCGCCTCGCCGCCTTCGACACGCACCTCATCGCCTACGACCCCTACGTCTCGGCCGCCCGCGCCGCGCAGCTGGGCATCGAGCTCGTCACCCTCGACGAGCTGCTGACCCGCGCCGACGCCATCTCCATCCACCTGCCGAAGACCCCGGAAACCAAGGGCCTCATCGACGCCGAGGCGCTGAAGAAGACCAAGCCGGGCGTCATCATCGTCAACGCCGCCCGTGGCGGGCTCATCGTCGAAGAGGATCTGGCCGACGCGCTGCGCTCGGGCCACGTCGGTGGCGCCGGCGTCGACGTCTTCGTCACCGAGCCGACCACGTCGAGCCCGCTGTTCAACCTGGAGAACGTCGTCGTGACGCCGCACCTGGGCGCCTCCACGGCCGAGGCGCAGGACCGCGCGGGCACCGACGTCGCGAAGTCGGTGCTGCTGGCCCTGCGCGGCGACTTCGTGCCGGACGCGGTGAACGTCTCCGGCGGCGGCGCGGTCGGCGAGCACGTCCGCCCGTACCTGTCGCTGGTCCAGAAGCTGGGCCAGCTGCTGACGGCGCTCAACCCGACGTCGCCGACGTCGGTGACCGTGCAGGTCAAGGGCGAGATCTCCAGCGAGGACACCGGCGTGCTGCAGCTGGCGGCGCTGCGCGGGGTGTTCACCGGCGTGGTCGAGGACCAGGTCACCTTCGTCAACGCGCCGCAGCTGGCGCAGAAGCTGGGCGTGCAGGTCGAGCTGGAGACCGAGCCGGAGAGCCCCAAGTTCCGCAGCCTGGTCACCGTGCGCGCGGTGCACGCCGACGGCGCGGTGCTGACCGTGTCCGGTTCGGTGACCGGCCTGGACGAGGTCGAGAAGCTGGTCGAGGTCAACGGCCGCGGCTTCGACCTGCGGGCCGAGGGCACCGTGCTGCTGGTCGAGTACCCGGACCGGCCGGGCGTGATGGGCCGGGTCGGCACGCTGCTCGGCGAGGCCGGCATCAACATCGAGGCCGCCCAGATCAGCCAGACCACGGACGGCTCGGACGCGGTGATGCTGCTGCGCGTCGACCGCCACATCGACGCGCACCTGCTGGAGCCGATCGGCGCCTCGGTCGGGGCGCACACGATCCGTGCTGTCGATTTCAACTGACGTAACACTTTCGAAGGCCCCCTGTCACCCGGCAGGGGGCCTTCGTGCGCAATCACAACTACATAACGGAGTCCTTTGCCTACGTAAGTAGGTGTTTTGGGGCATTAGGTTCTCCCCGCGAGGTCGAACCACGCGTCGTCGAGGGCATGACGCTGCGCCGCGCTTCACCGTCGGGGGTGTCAGGAGCGGCAGGCAGGTTCGGGTCCAGACCTCGAGTAAGGGGCCGACTCATGAGCAGATCCCGCCTCCCCGCGCGCGCCACGACGGCGGCCTTCGCCGTCGTTTTGGCGGCCGCGCTCGGGGCGCCGGTCGCGAGCGCAGCCGATGCGCCGCTCGCCGACGGCGTCGCACCCGCCAAGATCGACGACGCGAAGCTGCAGGGAAAGCTGTCGCCGCGTCTGGGGGCCGCGCAGGGCCGGGTCACCGCGTTCGTCGAGCTGGCCAAGAAGCCGGCCGTCGACGCGTTCACGGCCGCGGAGCCGCAGGGCAAGGAACAGGCCAAGCGGGCCGCCAAGGCCGCCAAGGCCGACACCGCCGCCGCGGTGGACTCGGTCGTCGGCCAGCTGCGCGCCGCCGACGCCAAGCCGCAGGTCGTCACCCAGACCGCCAACGCCGTTCCCGGCGTGGTCGTCACCGCCGACGCCGCGAAGCTGCGTGAGGTCGCGAAGCGGGCCGACGTCGTCGCGATCCGCACGGTCGTGCCGAAGAGCCGCACCAACGCCAGCGCCGAGCAGCTGACCAACACCCTCGCGGCGTGGCAGCAGACCGGCAAGTTCGGCGACGGCGTCCGCGTCGGCGTCATCGACGACGGCATCGACTACACCCACGCCGACTTCGGTGGCCCCGGCACGCAGGCCGCCTACAAGAGCGTCGATTCCACCAAGCCGACCCCGCTCTTCCCGAGCGCCAAGGTCGTCGGCGGCACCGACCTCGTCGGCGACGACTACGACGCCGCGACGGCCGGCAAGACCACCCCGAAGCCGGACCCGAACCCGCTGGCCTGCGGCGAGCACGGCACGCACGTCGCCGGCACCATCGGCGGCTTCGGCATCACCGCCGACGGCAAGACCTTCAAGGGCGACTACAAGAAGCTGGACGCCAAGAAGGTCGACGCGATGCAGATCGGCCCGGGCACGGCGCCGAAGTCGCTCCTCTACGCCATCAAGGTGTTCGGCTGCACGGGCTCGACGAACGTCACCTCGCAGGCGCTGGACTGGGCGCTCGACCCGGACGGCGACGGCGACTTCACCGACCACCTCGACATCGTCAACCTCTCGCTCGGCTCCGACTTCGGCGCGCCGGACGACCCGGACTCGCTGTTCGTGCGCAAGCTCGCCGCGAACAACGTGCTGCCGGTGATCTCCGCGGGCAACGGCGGCGACATCAACGACATCGCCGGCTCCCCGGGCAACACCCCCGAGGCGCTCACCGTCGCCAGCACGCGCGACGCGGGCATCCTGCGCGACGCCGCCGAGGTCAAGGCCCCGACGACGGCCGCGGGCCAGAAGACCGGCCAGTACAGCCAGAACTACACCGGCTACGACACGCTGAACCTGACCGCGCCGGTCGTCGCCCTGTCGGCGGCGAACGCCGCGGGCTGCGCGCCGTACTCCGCCGGCGACAAGGCGAAGGCGGCGGGCAAGTTCGTCTGGCTGGAGTGGGACGACAACGACTCGACCCGCGCCTGCGGTTCGGCCGCCCGTTCCAACAACGCGCAGGCCGCCGGGGCGAAGGGTGCGCTCCTCTCGTCCACTTTGGAGCACTTCAGCGCGGGCATCGCGGGCAACGCGGCCATCCCGGTCTTCCAGTTCACCGGGTCCGCCACGAAGACGCTGCGCGCGGCGCTGACCGCGGGCACGCTGCAGGTCCGGCTCTTCGGCACCGGCCGCGCGTCGATCCAGACCTACGACAAGACGATCGTGGACACCCCGAGCTCGTTCACCTCGCGCGGCACCCGCGGCCCGGCCCTCAAGCCGGACGTGGCCGCCCCCGGTGACACGATCACCTCGGCGTTCCGCGGCAGCGGCAACGGCCGGACCGTGCTCTCGGGCACGTCGATGGCCGCCCCGCACACTGCGGGCATCACCGCGCTGATCCGCCAGTCGCACCCCGACTGGTCGGTCGAGGAGGTCAAGGCGTCGGTGATCGACACCGCCGGCCACGACGTCTCCGACGGCGCGGGCCACACCTACGCGCCGCAGCGCGTCGGCAGCGGCCGGATCGACGCGAAGGCCGCGCTGGACAACCAGGTGCTCGCCTACGTCGTCGACGACCCGGGCGCGGTCAGCGTCAGCTTCGGCACGGTCGAGGCGTCCGGTCCGGTGACGCTGTCGAAGACGATCAAGCTGGTCAACAAGGGCGTCACGCCGGCCGAGTACTCGGTCGCCTACCAGGCGGTCAACGCGCTGCCGGGTGTCGAGTACACAGTGGACAAGCCGTCGGTGAAGCTGACCCCGCGCGGCACCGCCAAGGTGAAGGTGACGCTGAAGATCACCGACCCCAAGGCGCTGCGCAAGGTCATGGACCCGACCATGCAGGCCACCCAGGCCGGCCTGGCCCGGCAGTTCGTCGCGGACGCCTCCGGGCGCGTCGCCTTCACCCCGGTCAGCGGGGCCAAGGTGCCGCTGCGGGTGTCGGTCTACGCCGCGCCGAAGCCGGTGTCGACGATTTCGACGCCGCCGTCGGTGAAGTTCACCCCGGACGCCACCCAGGCCGTGCTCAACCTGACCGGCAAGGGCGTCGACCAGGGCAGCGGCGCGCAGCGGTACCGCTCGCTGATCAGCGTGCTCGAGCTGCAGGCGGAGTCCCCGCAGCTGCCCGAGTGCGACGCGGACGTGGTCACCGACTGCACGCTGAACAAGACGGCCAAGGGCGGCGACCTCCGCTACATCGGCGCGGCTTCGACCGCTCCGCTGGCGAAGGCCCAGGGTGAGCCGGAGAACGCGATCCTCGCTTTCGGCCTGTCCACCTGGGGTGACTGGGCGAACATCGGCAGCAACACTTCGCCGTTCGTCGACATCGACACCACCGGGGACGGGCAGCCGGACTTCGAGACCTACGTGACCAAGGCGACGTCGACCGACGTCCTCCTGGCCAACACGGTCGCGCTGACCCCGGGCTTCCCGACCGTCGACGTCCAGGCGGTCAACGGGCAGCTCGGCGACGTCGACACCAACGTGTTCGACACGAACGTGCTCACGCTGCCGGTTTCGCTGGCCGCGCTGGGCATCGACGCGAACGCCGAGTCCCACCGGATCTCCTACACGGTGGGCGTCAGCGGCTTCTACGTCGCGCCGGGCACCACGAACGGGCTGATCGACTACGTCGGCACGCCGCTGTCGTTCGACGCGCTCGCACCGGGCTACGCGGTGCAGGGCGGCGGCGATGCCGCGCTGGGCTACGTCGCGAAGCCGGGGACGGCGCTGGTCGTGACCCGGAACGCGGCGTCGGTCGCGGCCGACAACGCCCTTGGGCTGCTGGCCATCGAGCACCACAACGCCGCGGGCAACCGGGCGAACGTGGTCAAGGTGGACGCTTCGCAGGGCGCCCGGCCGGGGAACGAGCGTCAGCCGATCGGGGCTGGTCACCGCTAGTCCGCGGCAAGATCGATTTGTGCAGGAACAGGGGCGTCTCCGGCGGATTTCCGCCGGGGGCGCCCCGCTTGCGTTCACCCGATTGGGTGTCTCACCTCGTGGGAGGATGCGGCATAAGGGTGGTGCGGCTACGGCGGTTTGTCTACGGCCGGTAACCTTCCGGCTGCTGGCGTTTTGTTGCGGTGGGCCATCGGTGCGCCGGTGGTCCGGTCGACGGAGGTGTGTGGATGCGGCTCGCGGTGATCCCAGGAGACGGGATCGGGCCCGAGGTGGTCTCCGAGGCGCTGAAGGTGCTCGGCGAAGTAGTACCGACGGCGGAGATCACGAACTACGACCTCGGCGCCGCGCGATGGCACTCGACCGGCGAGCTGCTCCCGGAGTCGGTCCTCGGCGAGCTCCGCCAGCACGACGCGATCCTGCTGGGCGCGGTCGGCGACCCGTCGGTGCCGAGCGGGATCCTGGAGCGCGGCCTGCTGCTGCGCCTGCGGTTCGAGATGGACCACCACGTCAACCTGCGCCCGGCGCGGCTCTACCCGGGTGTCCGGGGGCCGCTGGCGGACGCGGGCGACGTCGACATGGTCGTCGTGCGCGAAGGCACCGAAGGCCCGTACGCGGGTACCGGCGGCCTGATCCGCAAGGACACCGAGCACGAAATCGCGACGGAGGTCAGCGTCAACACGGCGTTCGGCGTCCGGCGCGTGGTGGCGGACGCGTTCAGCCGCGCCGAGGCCCGGCCGCGCAAGCACCTGACGCTGGTGCACAAGACCAACGTGCTCTCGTTCGCCGGGTCGCTGTGGTCGCGGATCGTCGAAGAGGTCTCGCTGGAGCACCCGGACGTGACGGTCGCGTATTCGCATGTGGACGCAGCGACCATCCACCTGGTGACGGACCCGTCCCGGTTCGACGTGATCGTGACGGACAACCTGTTCGGCGACATCATCACCGACCTCGCGGCCGCGGTGACGGGCGGAATCGGCCTCGCGGCCAGCGGCAACCTGGACATGACCCGCCGCAACCCGAGCATGTTCGAGCCGGTCCACGGTTCGGCGCCGGACATCGCGGGCCAGGGACTGGCCGACCCGACGGCGGCGGTCCTGTCGGTGGCGCTGCTGCTGGACCACCTGGGGCAGAAGGAATCGGCGCGGCGGATCGAGGCGTCGGTGGCGTTCGACCTGGCCACGCGGGACCAGGCTTCGCCGGGAGCCACGCAGGCGATCGGGGACCGGCTGGCGGCCCTGGTTTCGTCGAACGTGCGCACCGGCTGATTCTTGTTTCGGGAAGCCCCGCGCCCTGGTTTGGGGTGCGGGGCTTTTTCGTGCTTGCGGGTGGGTGCTCACCTCAGCCCTCTGCCGCACACCGTCGGCGGCCGGTTGTCCACAGCGCCGCCATGGTGTGGACAAGCCGGCTGCCGAACGGATTTCCGGCCGGTTTTGGTCGGTCTGCGCCGATACGCTGGACCCGGGGGGCGCCCCCGCGGGGTGGCCAGGGTTTCGGCAAAGTCGAGGGGGCGGGTCCGAAGGGGGCGGTTTCGGTGGCGCTGGTGTGGCCGCGGTGTCTTGAATGAGTCATTCAGGGCTTCGGACCCGGATCCACCGGTGAATGTGCTGGCCGGGGGTATGTCGTAAACGGGCAGATGCCCTCTGACCTGGGATGATTGTTCTTGTCTAGGGAACAAACAGACCTTAAGTGAGAGGGCATCTGCTG
>NZ_JAJPWR010000030.1:0-115201 GCF_046548995.1 Amycolatopsis sp. lyj-109 | reverse complement strand
GGTCGGCCGGTCGGCCGCAGCCGGTCGTGAGTGGTAATTCGGGTTAGAACCCGAATTACCACTCACGACCACCGGCCACGGCAAACGGTGACCTTGTTTCCCCAGGTCACGCACACAAGTGTCCCTGTAGTACTAGTACGCAAAAGGGGAATCGGAGTCAGCGAGCTCCGTACTGACCGCTCAGGTGACGCGAAAGACCGGCCAGCCGATCTCGGTGCGCCACGCAGCGGGATCGCTTGCGTCACGAGGGCCGGCGACGTAGACCTCCCGCACCGGCCCGGCCACCGACATCGCGTTCTCCACCACCCAGGTCCCGAGTTCGCCGTAGGTGACCTCGATGCCGTCGTGCTCGCCGACGTGGGTGGTGACGGCCAGTTCCGCGGCCGGAAGAATTGCGGGGTGCACGCGTCCGGTGCGGGGTGGCGCAGCGGTCGGCAGGTAGACGAGCGCGTGACCGCGTTCCTGTTCGAACAGGGCGTTGTCGTAGCAGCCACCCGGCGGTCCGGTCACGGCGGCGCCGACGGCCGCCGCCAATTCGGCCATCGCGCCTGCGTACCAGGTCGCGACGTCGCGATGCCCGACCACGGCCTCCACCGCCGCGACCGTCCGGGCGGGCTCCGCACGCAGCTCGACGTCGATCGGCGCGGGGTCGGGCCGGAGCAGGCGCCGCAGCGACACGACCGCGGCCCGGGTGCGGTCGAGCACGTCCTCGAGGCGTTGCAGGTGGTCCGCGACCAGGGCCGCCCGGACACCGGGGTCGGGGGTCCGCAGGATTCGCTGCACATCGCTCAGGGGGACGTCGAGTTCGCGGAGCCGGTGGATGACCTGCGCGGCCGGGATCTGGTCGACGCCGTAGTAGCGGTAACCGGTGGTCTCGTCCACCACGGCGGGTTCCAGCAGGGCCGCCTCGTGGTACCGGCGCAGGGTCCGCACGCTCAAGTGGGTCAGCCGCGAGAACTCCCCGATGCTCAGCACCTCTCCATTCTGGACTCTCTCCCTGGGGGAGAGTCCACGGCTTGACCCTCCCACGCCGTGAGGTCACACGATGGGCTCATGACACAGCACACCGATCTCCCGTCCGATCTGCTCCCGACCACCGTGCGCGAGTTCTTCGCCGCCCACGTCGTCCGCGACGCCGACACGGCCTCGTCGTTCCTCACCGAGGATGCCGTGGTCGTCGACCAGGGCGAGACCTTCCGCGGCCGAGAGGAAGCCCACGCGTTCCTGCGGGACGCCGGATCCGAGTTCGAGTACACGACCGAGCAGCTCGGCGCTCGCCGCGTCGATGACGCCCACTGGGTGGTGACCGTGCGGCTCGAGGGAACTTTCCCGGGTGGCGTCGCCGAGCTCGACTACCGGTTCGCGTTGCGGGATGACCTCGTCGCCGAACTCGTCATCGCCAACCACGCAGCCTGACCGAACCCGCGCTATGTCGATCTTCAGACGTGTACGTCACGGCGCGAACGATGCCCGACGGGTACGAGCACCCCGGCCGATTCATCGAGCGGACATGATGACGAGCGAAGGCGATGATCAGTGGCTCACTGAGCGCGCGGCGTACGGGTCAACGCAATCAGCCCCGGCGGAATCGAGACCGAAGCCTACGAAAGATTCGTGGAGCGGATCGCCGAGGGCGACGGACTCACCCGTGAAGCAGCCAAGCAGACCATCCACGACTCCCTCGGAGGAGTATCTGGGACAGCTCCTCGAACGAGACCGGCTGGAACGCGCTCCTCGGCGACGGCGTTCGCGGAGGACCGGACGTGTCTCCGTACGCTGCGCCTTCCCGTGCCGCCGACCTCTCCGGCCTGCCGTCCACGTTCGTCGACGTCGGGTCGGCCGAAACGTTCCGGGACGAGGACGTCGCCTACGCAAGCCGCAGGTGGCAAGCGGGCTGCCACGTCGAGCTGCACGTCTGGCCCGGCGGGTTCCACGGGTTCGACGTCGTGGTTCCTCGTGCCGTGCTCTCGCAGGACGCCACCGCTGCTCGAGTGGCATGGCTGCGCCGTCAGCTGGGGCGTGCCTCCCCGGTGCGGCGCTGAGCTACCCGCGCCGGGGTGGCCTGGCACGACCTGCCCGAGCGATTCGGGCCGTGGCAAGCAGTGTTGAAGCGCCATCACCGCTTCAGCGTCGAAGGCACCCAGGGCCAGGTCCTGGTCACGCCGCTGTTCTGGCGCTGTGACGCTCAGCGGCCCAGTTTCTTCAGGACGATCGCGACCACACCGAGCAGGAGGACGAGTAGCAGGATTCCGCCGCCGATGACGGCGAAGCGGAGAAACATGAAACCGAGCACTTCATGCATGGCTTTCCTTTCCGAACGAATCCGACGGAGGAAAGCTAGTGCGGCAGCCGGGTGGAGCGGGACCACCTGGCGGTGGAGATCCGGGTGGATCACCCGGCACGCCGGCCGGCGTGGGCGCAGTGCCCGATTTGTTGATCAATCACCCGCGGTAACCCCTTCGTCGAGGGGCCTCTCACTCGATCGTGTGGTTTGAAGTCACGAAAAGCCGTCGAGCTTTCACTCCACTTCACCGGGTGCCTCACTCTCTCCGGCTTCTAAGCTCACCCACAACCGTCTGCATTGGACAGTGGCCGTCGAGGGCCCGGCTGTGTGGAGTGAACGTTGAAGAGACTGTTGGCATTCGGGGCGGTGCTCCTGCTCGCGTCGACGGTGCTGCCGTTGACCGTCCCGGCCGGACCGGCCCTCGCGGACGCTTCGGACGGCACCTTGACCGTCCGGGTGATCCGTGACCTGAACGGAAACGGGAACTACGAGCCCGCCCTGGAGACCGGGGTGGCCGGGATCCCGGTGAAGGCCACCGACCCCGGTGGCGGCACGGCCACCGGGACCACCGGCGCCGACGGCACCGTCAAGCTGGCCACCGCGGGGCTGGCCGGCGGGAAGTACCGCGTCGAGGCGAGCATTCCCGCCTCGATGCCGTACCTGAAGCCGGCCCCGGCGGGTGGCGGGCTGAGCAGCCTGACGGCGTTCACCGACGTCTCCGGCGGCAAGAAGGCCGACCTGACGATGGGGCTGTGGAACCCGGCGGACTACTGCCAGGACAACCCCACGCTGGTCACCGCCTGCCAGCGCAACGGCATCGCGCCCGGGATCGACCCCAAGGCCCGGTCCGTGGTGAGCTTCCCGTTCACCGCGCGGGGCACCGGGACCCCGCCCACCGCGCTGGCCACCCAGGGCGACACCGGGACGGTCTACGGCATCGCGTACCGCAAGCAGGACAAGCGCGTCTTCTCCAGCGCGTTCGCCAAGCGAGCCGCCGCCTACGGTCCCGGTGGCACCGGCGGCATCTACGTGACGAACCCGGCGACCAAGAACACCAGCCTGTTCACCAAGGTGCCCGGCGCGGGCGGCACCGCGCACGCCATGCAGACGGACTTCGACCTGCCGTTCGTCAACGTGGTCGGCAAGGAAAGCCTCGGCGCGATGCGGATCAGCGAGGACGGCACCACGCTGTTCGTGGTGAACCTGGTCGACCGCAAGCTCTACCTCTACGACGCGACCGCGGCGACCGCGGCCGCGCCGAAGGCGAGCTACGCGATCCCGAACCCGAACTGCCCCGCGGCCGGTGACTGGCGGCCGGGCGGTCTCGGCGTGCACGACGGCGTCGTCTTCGTCGGTGGGGTGTGCTCCGGCGAATCGACGCAGAAGGCCGCCGACATGCGCGTGGTGATCCGGGCCTTCGACGCCGCCGCGGGCACGTTCGGCGCGGTGCTCGTCGACCACAAGCTGGACTTCAAGCGCGGCGACGCGCTGTGGGATGGCAGCAACACGCACAACTGGAACCCGTGGCAGGCCACCTACCAGCCGCCCGCACCGCAGGGTGGGCACCTGCTCGCCCACCCGGAACCGCTGCTGACCGACATCCGCGCGGAAGCCGGCGGTGACCTGGTGCTCGGCTTCCGGGACCGCTTCGGTGACCAGGGCGGGCACGACATGCCGCCGTCCGCGGGCTCCACCGAAAAGTACGACACCGTCAGCGGTGGCGACCTGAACCGCGCCTGCCGCCAGGCCGCCGGCTACGTGTGGGAAGGCACCGCGGGCTGCCCGAACAACAACAGCGCGGCCGCCAACGGCGGCGGGGAGCCCACCGACGTCGTCGAGTACTACCCCGGTGAGTACTTCAGCAGCGCGGCGGTCGGCAAGCCGCACAACGAGACCGCGCAGGGCGGTATCGCCGTGGTGTACGGGGCCGCGCGGATGCCCGCGACGGTGATGGACCCGACGGACATCAACACCGGCGGGATCGGCTGGTTCGACCGGGCCAACGGCACGATGATGAACGACAGCTACTCGAACAGCTACCTCCTCAACGGTTCGAACGAAGGCTGGGCGAAGGCCAACGGCCTGGCCGACCTGGAGGCGCTCTGCGACAACGCGCCGGTCCAGCTGGGCAACCGGGTGTGGTTCGACACCGACGGCGACGGCGTCCAGGGGCCGGCCGAGCCGGCGGTCGCGGGAGCCAAGGTGCAGCTGCTGCCCTGCGACGGCAAGGGAGCGGCGCTGGCCACCAAGACGACCGGCACCGGAGGCGAGTACTACTTCGGTGCCGCGGACGGTCTCAAGGCCGATACCTGCTACACGGTGAAGTTCGACTACTCGGGCATCGACACCGCCGCGCTGCCGGGTGCGCCACCGTTGGCCAGTATCAAGTGGACGGTCGCGAAGGCGGGCGGCAACCCGGGCATCGACTCGGACGCCGACCCGGCGACCGGCACCGCCAAGGTGACGATGGGACCGGCAGGCTCGGTCGACCACACCGTCGACGCCGGCCTGTTCGCTCCGCGGAACAAGCTCGGGGACTTCGTGTGGGCCGACACCAACGGCAACGGCCTGCAGGACGCGGGCGAGCCGGGTGTGCCGGACGTGCCGGTGGTGCTGAAGGACGGCAGCGGGAAGCAGCTGGCGACCACGAAGACGGGCGCGGACGGGAAGTACCTGTTCGACGGCCTGGCGGACGGCTCGTACCAGGTGTGCTTCGACCTGAAGAAGCTCCCGGCCGCGTACGCGGGTTACCTGGCGACGAAACCCGACGCCGGTGACGACACGAAGGACTCCGACGCCGACCCGGCGACCGGGTGCACCCCGGTGACGACGCTCGGCCCGGCCAAGCGCGAGGACCTGACCCTGGACGCCGGGATCCGGCCGCCGAACCGGCTCGGGGACTTCGTCTGGGCCGACAAGAACGGCAACGGCCTGCAGGACGCGGGTGAGCCGGGTGTGCCGGACGTGCCGGTGGTGCTGAAGGACGGCGACGGGAAGCAGGTCGCGACCACGAAGACGGGCCCGGACGGGAAGTACCTGTTCGACAAGCTGCCCGATGGCGCCTACCAGGTGTGCTTCGACCGGACGAAGCTGCCGGCGGACTACGCCGACTGGCAGTGGACCAAGCCGAACGCCGGTGACGACGCGAAGGACTCCGACGCCGACACGGCGAGCGGGTGCACCCCGGTCACCACGCTCGGGATCGACCACCGCGAAGACCTGACCCTGGACGCGGGCCTGGTCGAGCCGCGCAACCGCGTCGGCGACTTCGTCTGGCTCGACAAGAACGGCGACGGCCTGCAGGACGCCGGTGAACCCGGGGTGCCGGACGTGCCGGTGGTGCTGAAGGACGGCGGCGGCAAGCAGGTGGCGGCCACGAAGACGGGCCCGGACGGGAAGTACCTGTTCGACGGCTTGCCGGACGGCTCGTACCAGGTGTGCTTCGACATCGCGCATCTTCCGGCGCCGGTCGCCGACTACCAGCTGACCAAGGTGAACGCGGGTGACGACGCGAAGGATTCCGACGCGGATCCGGCCTCCGGGTGCACGCCGGTGGTGCAGCTCGGGGTGGGCAAGCGGGAGAATCTGACCCTGGACGCGGGTCTGGTCACGCCGCCGAACCGGCTCGGGGACTTCGTCTGGGCCGACCAGAACGGCAACGGCCTGCAGGACGCGGGCGAGCCGGGCGTCCCGAAGGTCCCGGTGGTCCTCAAGGACGGCGACGGCAAGCAGGTCGCCACCACGAGCACGGGTCCGGACGGGAAGTACCTGTTCGACAACCTGCCCGACGGCAGCTACCAGGTCTGCTTCGACCGGACGAAGCTGCCGGCCGACTACGCCGACTGGCAGTGGACCAAGCCCGACGCGGGCGACGACGCGAAGGACTCCGACGCCGATCCCGGCACCGGGTGCACGCCGGTCGTCAAGCTGGGCCCGGGTGGGCGGGAGAACCTGACCCTGGACGCCGGGCTGGTCGAGCCGCGCAACCGGCTCGGTGACCTCGTGTGGATCGACCGCAACGGCGACGGCCTGCAGGACGCGGGCGAGCCGGGGGTGCCGGACGTGCCCGTGGTGCTGAAGGACGGCGAGGGCAAGCAGGTCGCGGCGACGAAGACGGGTCCGGACGGGAAGTACCTGTTCGACGGCCTGCCGGACGGGTCGTACCAGGTGTGCTTCGGCGTCAAGCAGCTTCCGGCGCCGGTCGCCGACTACCAGCTGACGAAGCCGGACGCCGGGGACGACGCGAAGGACTCGGATGCGGATCCGGCCTCCGGGTGCACGCCGGTGGTGCAGCTCGGGGTGGGCAAGCGGGAGAACCTGACCCTGGACGCCGGTCTGGTCGCCCCGCCGAACCGCCTCGGTGACCTCGTCTGGGCCGACACGAACCGCAACGGCCTGCAGGACCCGGGTGAGCCCGGGGTGCCGGACGTGCCGGTGGTGCTGAAGGACGGCGACGGCAAGCAGGTCGCGACCACGAAGACGGGTCCGGACGGGAAGTACTCGTTCGACGGCCTGCCGGACGGGTCGTACCGGGTCTGCTTCGACCGGACGCAGGTGCCGCCGCAGTACGCCGGCTGGCAGTGGGTGAAGCCGGACGCGGGCGACGACGCGAAGGACTCGGATGCGGATCCGGCGTCCGGGTGCACGCCGGTGGTGCAGCTCGGGGTGGGCAAGCGGGAGAACCTGACCCTCGACGCCGGTCTGGCCGAGCCGCGCAACCGCGTCGGCGACTTCGTGTGGACCGACCGCAACGGCAACGGCGTGCAGGACCCGGGTGAGCCGGGTGTGCCGGATGTGCCGGTGACCCTGAAGGACGGCACCGGGAAGCAGGTCGCGACCACGAAGACGGGTCCGGACGGGAAGTACCTGTTCGACGGCCTGCCGGACGGGCCGTACCAGGTCTGCTTCGCCACCGGCAACCGCAAGCTGACCAAGCCGGACGCCGGTCCTGACGACACGAAGGACTCCGACGCCCAGCCGTCCGACGGGTGCACCAAGGTGGTCACCCTGGGGCCGGCGAAGCGCGAAGACCTGAGTCTGGACGCCGGGGTGCTCGATGCGGCGGCCCCGCCGAAGGCCCGTCCGCTGCCGAACACCGGCGTCCCGGGCGACTGGCTGGCGGCGTTGGGCGGTCTCGCGGTGCTCGCGGGCATCGCGGCTCTGCTGGTGGCCCGCCGGACCCGCGGAACGAAGGGCTGACCCAAGCGCCCCAAGGCGGCCTTCGGTGCGCGAGACGCACCGAAGGCCGCCTTGGTTGCGTGAGACGCAACCAAGGCCACCTTGGGGCGCTTGGGTGGTCAGGCGAGCAGGGCGTGGCCCAGCGGGACGTCGGTGGTGAACCCGGGCAGCACCAGGAAGGTCCCCGACGCGGTCGTCGTCGCGTAGCGCAGCAGGGCGTCGCCTTCGCTCATCCGGTGCTGGGTGGCCACGAACGTCCGCAGTTCCCGCTGGAACGAGATGAACAACAGCCCCTCTTCGGAGCTGTACCCACGCCGCAGCATCACGCCCGCCCCGACCGTCAGCGGGTGGGCTCGCCGCACGTGCGCGTCGGCCGGGATGCGGTACTCGCCGTCCGGGGTCTTGGCGCCCAGGTCGAGTTCCGGGCCGGACAACGGTTCCGCCGTCGCCTTGCGGCGGCCGATCACCCGCTCCTGCGCGGCCACCGGCAGGGCGTGGAAAGCCGCGGTGTCCAGCCGGATCCCGCGGACCACGGCGATCGTGCCGCCGCGGACCGCGGGCGGGCCGCCGAGCCACACGTCGGCGGCCAGCTCGGCGTCGGTCTTCGGCACCACGATGCCGTCGGCGAACCCCAGCACGTTGCGGGCCGAGCGGTCCGAAGAGGACGGTCCGCGGAACCCGGTCCGCCGCCAGCGCAACGACATCTCCGCGCCGGCGGTCAGCTCGGTCGTCGCCCATGCGGCGACGAGTGGCTCGTCCGCGCAGACCTGGAGCAGGAGGTCGCCGCCGCGGTCGCGGGGTGCGTCGCCGGGGAAGTCCGGCAGGTCCTGTGCCCCGGGCAGATCCGGGTCGATGGCCGCGACGATCCGCGGGCCGAGCCCGGCCGTGACCGTCAGCCGCGACGGCGGGAGGTCGGAAAGGGCGGGGTCCCCGCCCGCGGCCAGCGCCGTCGCCCGCCGGCCGAGCGTGGCCAGCGTGCCGGCGAGCCACGCGCGATCGGTCCCCCGTGGGAGATCCCAGACCGAAAGGTCGACGTGCCGCTGCGGCGGCGCGGGCCGGGCGATCCCGGCCTGCTGCGGCCCGACGGCGGCCACGACACCGGGATCGGTCGCGGCGGCCGGCGCGGAACAAGCGGACAACAGGCCGGCGGCACCGGCGCCGAGCAGCACCGAGCGGCGGGACAACGGGGGAGGAGTGGCCACGCGCGGATTGTGCCGCCTCGCCGTCACGGGACCGGCGCTTGTCACTCCACCAGGTGGCATTTCGCGTCGTGCGGGCTACGCGAGGCGGAACGCTCCTATTGTTTCGCCGTGCGTGCGCTTTCCGTCGTCCTGCTTGTCACCCTGGCCCTCGCCGGCTGCTCGTCCGTGGCCTCGTCGTTCCGGCCGGACACCGCCGGCGTCGCGACCATCCGGGTACCGCAGGACGCGCCGACCGTCCAGCAGGCCGTGGATTCCGCGCGCCCGGGTGACCTCGTGCTCGTCTCCCCGGGCGTGTACCGCGAATCGGTGCGGATCACCGTGCCCGGCCTGGTGCTGCGCGGCACGGACCGCAACCGGGTCGTGTTCGACGGCGAAGTGCGCCGGGCCAACGGGATCGTGGTCACCGCACCCGGCGTCGCCGTGGAGAACCTGACCGTCCGCGCCCATGTCCTGAACGGCATCCTCGTCACCGGGATGGCCGACGAGAGCGGCGGGCTGGCGCGGGGCAGCGACGGCTACACCCGGCTCGACCCGGCCCGGTTCCCGCCGGTGCAGGGCTTCCGCGTCTCGTACGTGACGGCGAGCAACAACGGGCTCTACGGCGTCTACGCCTTCGACTCCCAGCACGGGGTGATCGAGCACAGCTACGCGTCCGGCAGCGCGGATTCCGGGTTCTACGTCGGCCAGTGCCACCCGTGCGACATCGTGGTCCGCGGGAACGTCGCCGAGCGCAACGCGGTGGGCTACGAAGGCACGAACGCGTCCGGGCGGATGGCCGTGGTGGGCAACCGGTTCGTCGGCAATCGGGTGGGCCTGTCGGCGAACTCGGACTACCAGGAGGCGTTCGTGCCGCAGCAGGACGCGGCGATCGTGGGGAACCTGGTGGCGGCGAACGCCCAGCCGGGCAGCCCGGCCCAGGCCGACGGCGGCTTCGGCGTCGGCATCGGGATCGCCGGCGGCACCCGGAACCTGCTGGCCCGCAACCTCGTCACCGGCAATCCCGGCGCCGGGATCGCCCTCGCCTCCGCGGAGGACCTCGCGCCCTCGGGCAACCGGCTGGTCGGGAACGTGCTGTCCGGCAACGGCGTCGACGTCGCCTACGCGGCTTCGGACCGGGCGCCGGGGAGCGGGAACTGCCTGCAGGACAACGTCTTGACGAGTACCGCGCCGGCCGGGATCGCGGGGACGATGGCGTGCCCGGCGAGTCCCGGTCCGGCGGCCGGGGTGCGCCTGGCCCTTCCGCCGGCACCGCGCGGCGTGCCGTTCCCGGACGTGGCGGCCCCGCCGGAGCAACCGGGCCTGCCGGACGCGGCGACGGCGCCCCCGCGGCCCGCGCACGGCCTGCCCGGCCCGGTCGACCTGGACGGCTACCCGGTGCCGCCGACCGCGCTGCTGGCCGAGCACGCCGGGGTCAAGCCGTGAAGCGCCTGACGGTGTTGGCGGTGGTGCTGCTGGTGACGGCGTGCGGTGCGGAGGCGCAGCCGCGTCCGCTGTCGGCGGCGGAAGCGGAACGGCTCGCGCTCGCCCGGTTCGTCAACTACCGCTTCCGGGCGGAGAACTTCACGGCGACGGTCCCGACCGGAGGCGGCGTGATCGCCCTGCGGGGCCGCGTGGACTTCGTCCAGGGCCTGGGCTACGCCGAAATGAGCACGGAAGGCCGCGCCGACGAGGCATCGGCCGGGTTGCTGCAGTGGACCCCGGCGGCGGTGGCGTTCCGCGGCGGCCCCGGCCAGGCGGCGACGGACCCACCGCCCCCGGACCGGTGGCAGTACCGCCCGCTCCAGCCGGGCCCGGAGCTGGACACGGCGCTGCGGCTCGTACTGGGGCTGGGCGCGGACCGCCCGGACAACGTGCAGCTGCTGCGCCAGAGCTCGGCTCGGTGGGTCCGCGCGGACACGGTGGGCACCGTGGCGGTCGACGTGATCGACGGCCCCCAGCCGGCACACGCACCGAACGCGGTCAAGACGGCGAGGGTCCAGTACTGGCTGGACGCGGAGGGCTTGCTGCGGCGGGTGGAGGCCCGGGTGGGGGACCGGCCGGACCCGGTGGTGGTGAGCTTCACGCCGGCGACGTCGTCGGCGCCGGGGCCGGTGGCGGCCTTCGCACGGTGACCCGTCGCGCCCGGGCCGTCGCTTTCACGTGAAAGCGACGCTCGGACGGTGACCTCAGCGGGCCGGGCGCAGGTGCTCGGGGCGCCAGTGGCGTCCCCGCCGGGGCGTCCGCCAGTGGCGGCCCCGCAAGGGGCGCACCGGGCCCCGAGCCGCGAGGAACGCCGGCTGGTGCTCCGCGAAACCGTCCGCCGTGATCCCCATCAGCACCGGGTACCGGACTTCGCCCCGGCGCAGTTCCGTGTCCCGCGGCCGGCCCTCCTCGCGGAAGCCCAGCTCTCCGTGCAACGCCAGCGAGGCGAAGTTGCTGCCGTTGATGCTGACCTCGCACTTGCGGTACCGCCGCAGCTCGAACATGTACGCCAGCAGGACCGTGACCGCGTCGGCCGCGTAGCCGCAGCGGCGGTGCTGCGACCCGATCCCGATCCCGTAGCTGAAGTGACCGGTGGCCGGGTCGGCCTGGATCCAGATCGACCCGACCAGCGTCCGGTTGTGCAGGGTCTCGATCGCGAAGTGGAAGTCGTCACCGGCCGGGCCGCGGTGCGTCGCCCAGTGGCGGTAGCCGCCGACCGACCGGTCGGAGTCGCGGTCGAAGCCGATCAGGGTGCGGTGATCCGCCGGGCGGACCTCCCGCAACCGCACCTTCCACCCCGCCCAGCTCATCGGCAGTGATGGTACAGCCCGATCACCAGTAGCACTGCGTGGTCAGGTCGTCGAGCCGGACGAACTTGGACGAGCCGTTCGCCCCACCCCGGACGTGGCGGCCAGCAGCCTTTCTCGATCCGTAGCGCTCGTCCGAGCCCGCGGGACCGGCGGTGATACGTCCGGTAACGCCGGAATCGGCCGGGGCGACGGACCGGGCACGATGAACCTGATGCCCTTGCCGGACCGGGCCGCGAGCGACGGCTTCCCGCGCTGCCTGGCCGAGCTGATCGAGCTGTGCCGCGCCCACCTCCCCGCCCGGACGGCCGAGGCCCCCGAGCACGAGGAAGAACAGCGCATCGTCCTGCGCCGAGCGCTGGGGTACCTGGACCACGACTACCCCGATCTCCCGGAGCCGTTCTTCGGCGCACTCGTCCGCGCGGCGGTCCACGACCCGGACCCGAGCCTCGACCGGCAGTTCGTCGAGCCGCTCAAGGCCGCCTTCGGCACCCGCCGGACGCAGCAGGCGCTCCTCGAAGTCCTCACGACCGGCACGAACCCGGAGCGTGCCGGGGCGGCCCGCGCCTGGTACTGGGCCTCCCTCGAGACGCTCGACGACCTTCAGGACCGCTGGAACCGCGCCGCGCTGGGCGAGTTCGTGGCCAACGACGACCTCGACGTCCGCCGGTGCGTCCTGCCCCAGCTCACCCTCGACCCGGCCGCCTACCCCGCGGGGCTGCATCCGCTGGTCGCCGAGGCCGTGCACCTCGCGCGGACCCACTCCGACGACTACCTGCGGCACCGCGTCGAACTCCAGGTGGCCGACCCGGAGGACTGAGGTGTCACAAGCTTCGCCCCGCCGGTGTCTTGAGGTCGTTCCACCCGACGACCCAGTGAGGACGAAACCATGGACACCCGCCTCGACCTGTTCACCACCGAGACCGGCTCCCGGCTGGCCAAGCGGTTCGCCGGCCTCGGGCAGGTCATCGACCGGTCGCCGCTGCCGAAGGCCACCCAGGAGCTGGTCAGCCTGCGGGCCAGCCAGATCAACGGCTGCGGCTGGTGCCTCGACATGCACACCAAGGAAGCCACCGCGGCCGGGGAGTCGGCGGTCCGGCTCGCGCTCGTCGCCGCTTGGCGGGAGTCGACGGTGTTCAGCGAGGCCGAGCGGGCCGCGCTCGCACTGGCGGAGGAGGGGACCCGGCTCGCCGACGCGGCCGAAGGCGTCTCGGACGAGACCTGGGCCCGGGTGCGCGAGCACTACGACGACGAGCAGGTCGCCGCGCTGGTCGCGCTGGTCGCTTTGATCAACGCCGCCAACCGGCTCGCCGTGATCGTGCACCAGAAGGGCGGGTCCTACGAGCCCGGGATGTTCGCCGCGCTGGCCGAACGCGGCTGAGCGGGACGCTTCAGCAGCGCGGCGAGGACATAGCCGAGCACGACCACCGGGGCGATCGCGAGGAACGCCCCGCCGACGTGCCCGGCCACGTCCTCGCCGAGCAGGGTCCCGAAGGCGGCGACCCCGAACGCGGCGCCGATCGACCAGGTGAAAAGGACGTCGAGCGTCATCGGGCTTCCGGAACGGTGATGGTCTGGTACTCGGTATAGGTGCCGAGCCCGACGGCGCCGTACTCGCGGCCGAGGCCGCTGGCCTTGAACCCGCCGAAGGGGCCGTCGAAGCCGATCGGGGCGCCGTTGATCGTGACCGTGCCGGTCCGCACGCGGCGGGCGACGGCGAGCGCGTGTGCCGGGTCGGCCGACCACACCCCACCGGACAGGCCGTACTCGGAGTCGTTGGCGATGCGGACGGCGTCGTCCTCGTCGTCGTAGGCGATGACGACCAGGACCGGGCCGAAGATCTCCTCCTGCGCGATGCGCATGGAGGTGTCGACGTCGGCGAACAGCGTCGGCGTGACGTAGTTGCCCGCTTCGAGGCCCGGCGGGACTTCGGGGCCCCCGGTGACCAGCCGCGCGCCCTCTTCGACGCCGAGGCGGATGTAGCCGAGGACGCGCTCCTGCTGGTCGCGGCGGACCATCGGGCCGATGAACGTCCCGTCGTCGGCCGGATCGCCGACGCCCAGGGACTCGATCAGGTCCTTCAGCCCGGAGACCACCTCTTCGTAGCGGCTGCGCGGCGCGAGGATGCGCGTCTGCGCGATGCACGATTCGCCGTTGTTGAGCAGGGCACCGAACTTCAGGCCCTGGATCGCCGCGCCGAGGTCGGCGTCGGGCAGGATGATCGCCGCCGACTTGCCGCCGAGCTCGAGGCTGACGCGCTTGAGCTGCTCCCCGGCCAGCGACGCGATGCGGCGCCCGGCGCGGGTGGATCCGGTGAAGGCGATCTTGTCGACGTCCGGGTGCTCGACCAGGTGTTCGCTGGTCTCGCGGTCGGCGGGCAGGACGCTGATGACGCCCTCGGGCAGGCCGGCTTCCGCGAGCAGTTCCGCGAGGAGGTTCATGCTCAGCGTGTTCTCGGGCGAGACCTTGAGGACGACGGTGTTGCCGGCGAGCAGCGCGGGGATGATCTTGGCGGACGCCGAGGAGAACGGCGAGTTCCACGGGATGATCGCGGCGACCACGCCGATCGCCTCCCGGCGCACGACCGACCGGAACGGCGCGGCCGGATCCGACGGTTCGAGGGTCTCCTCCCAGCCGAACTCTTCGGCTGCCTTCAGATAGGCGTTGACCTGCCGGGTCAGGCCGGGCTGTCCGGCCTTGGTGAACCAGAGCGCGGAGCCGTTCTCCGCGGAGATGAGCGCCGCGATCTCGTCGGCGCGCTTCTCGCGCAGGGCGGCGAGCTTGCGGACGACGGCGATCCGCTCCGCGGGCGAGGTGTGCGGCCACGGGCCCTCGTCGAAGGCTTTCCGGGCGGCGGCGACGGCGCGGTCGACGTCGGCGGGCAGCGCCTGCGCGGCGCGGCCGATGACCGAGTTGTCGTGCGGGGACCGGATGTCCAGCAGCTCGGTGCTGCTCGGGGCGGTCCACGTGCCGCCGATGAAGAGTTCTCCGTAGGTGATCACCGCTGCTCCCTATGTTGATCTGCCACATCAGTGTAGCACTTAACTGTCTCAGTAATGTGACGGTTAGTGCTAGGGTGGGAGAGTGAGAGCCGATGCCGCACGCAATCTCGGACTGCTGCTGACCACGGGCGCCCGCATGCTCGCCGAAGATCCGGCCACGAGCATCGCGGCGATCGCGGCGGAGGCCGGCGTCGACCGCCGGACCGTCTACCGCCGGTTCACGAGCCGGGAGGAGCTCCTGGCCGCGGTCTACCAGGCCCGCTTGGACGCGATCGAAGCGGTGATCGAGGCTGCCCAGCTGTGGGAGGCGCCGGTCCCGGTGGCCCTGCACCGGTACGTCCAGGGGATCGTCAGGGTCAACCGCACCTGGCCGACCGAGGTGAGCCGGATGCGCTCGGACCCGGAAATCTGGGCCCGCCGCCTGCGCGCGGTCGAGGAGGTCGACCGGTTTCTCAAGCGCGCCAGGGACGAGGGCTTCCTGCGGGTGGGGCTGCCGGCCCGCTGGCCCGGCAGCGTCCTGGGGTCACTGCTGCAGCTGTCCACAAAGGACCTGTCGGTCCTGAACGACGTCCAGGCCGCGGACGTCATCGTCGACACGTTCCTGCGGGCGTTCGGCAAAGAAGACGCGGGCAGGTCGTGAGTGGTAATTAGGGTTCTAACCCTAATTACCACTCACGACCTGCCGCGGTAGGGCGGGTCAGCCGGCGGCGACGATGCGCCACCGCTGGTTGGCACTGCCGCTGTCGGCGTACTGGCCGAGCTCGGAGCCGCTGCCGGTCCGGCCCATGCCGTCGAGGTACAGCCCGGTGCCGCTGTTGCGGATGCGGACGTTGTTCGCGTCGGTCACCACCGACCACTGCTGGTTGCCACTGCTGCCGCCGGTGTACTGGCTCGCCGCGGCGCCGTTGGTGGTGCGGCCCGCGCCGTCGAGGTAGAGGCCGGTGGCGCGGTTCTTGATCCGCACGCGGTTGCCGGAGTTCTCGATGACCCACTGCTGGTCGTAGCGGCCGGGGTCGCCGCTCGCCTGCCCGGCACCGGAGCCGCTCGCCGTCCGGCCCAGGCCGTCGACGGCCAGCCCGGTGGCGGCGTTGACGATCCGGACGTACGTGCCGCCCCCGCTGCCCAGGCCCCACGCGTACCGCAGCCGGGTCAGCCCGCTGGGGTTCGACAGCGACAGCTTGATTCCCGGACCGGTGCCGGCCTTGGTCGTCATGCTGTACCAGTCGCCGTCGCGCAGGCCCGGCCAGTACACGCTGCCGACGCCGAGGCTCCGCAGTTTCTCGCTGACGCCCCGGATGTAGTCGGCGAAGAACGACCCGCTCGGGATGCTGTAGTCGAGGGTGCCGTACTGCACGCCGTTCTTGCTGCCGGGCGACATCGGGCCGCCCCACTCGGTGACGACGGTCCGGTCCGCGTACGCGCCGATGTAGCCGCCGATGTGGTCGGCCCACTCGGTTTCGCTTTCGTAGCCGGCGAAGAACGAGTAGTCGTGCGCCGCCAGCAGCGTCCCGTCGAGCCGCCGGTCGCCGCCGACCGCCGGGACGTTCTGGGCGTACCCGGTGCCGTCGAGGATCACCCGGGCGCGCGGCACGCCGGGATACCGGGCCAGCCAAGCGTTGTAGAAGTTGTTCAGGTCACCCGCGCTGTAGGCGTACGGCTCGTTGATGACCTCGAAGTAGGCGTTCGGGTTGCTGCCGTACTTGGCGACGACCGTGTCCCACATCTGCTGGAACCGGCCCGTGTCCGTGGGCTTGCCGCCGGTGTAGGCCCAGTAGGCGAGGATCACCTTGCCCTTGGTGAGCGCGGTGTCGATCGCCCCGGTGTAGGTGCCCCAGTAGCCGGAGACCGTCGGTTCGTTGATCGGCAGCCGGACCGTGTCGGCCCCGGTGATCGAGTACAGCTGGCCGACGACCTGGTTCGCCGTGGCGGCTGCCGAGGAGTAGGTGTCCGAGGCGCCGAGCCCGGACACGTAGAGCACGCCGTTGACGAAGTTGTCCCGCGTGTCGGCCCAGTTGACGCCCTTGAGCCCGGAGGTGGACGCCTGGGCCTGCGGTGGGACGGCGGCCAGCAGCCCGCCGGCGAGTGCGGTCACCGCCAAGAACCGGAGCGCCTTGGACAGCGTCCTGCGGAGCACGGAGGGGGTTGGTCTCATCGTTGGTTCCTTCCCGGATCCCTGCGCAGCTTCGAGACACTGGGTAACACCTCGCCCGGGGGAACGGCCAGAGTTCCGAAGCGAAACGCTCAAGATCGGTCACGAAAGAACACGGCCGTGCCGCATTGAACAGAACGCGTCCGTTCAATGCGGCACGGTGTCCGGTGGGTCAGCCGAAGTTCACTTCACTGCACCACATGTACGTCTGGTCCTGGTGCGAGGCCTGCCAGATCGTGAAGACGACGTGGTGCCCGCGGTAACCGCCGGAGGTCTGGACGTTGAAGGTGATGTCCTTCGCCGGGGCGTAGCGGCCGGTCTGCGTGACCTGGTCGAGGTTGCCCCAGCCGAGCCGCTGGGTGACCGGGTCGTAGCCGTTCTTGCTGACGTAGACCCGGATGAAGTCGGCACCGTGGCTGGCCTGGTCGTAGAGGTGCATCGAGAAGGTGCTGCCGACGCTGGTGGTCCGCCACTGGCCGGGGGTGTTCAGGGAGTTGTTGCGCGCCAGGCCGTTGCTGCACAGCTGTCCGTCGGGCGTGGCGCCCTGGAAGTTGCCGTGCAGCCCGTCCCGCAGGGCACTCATCCAGTTCCACATGGTGTCGGCGTTGGCCTGGAAAGCCGCCCAGCACATGGGATCCTGCTGCTGCATGGCGGGATTCGTGTGCTGGCTGCCCCAGTCCTTCCAGCACTGGTAGGCCCGGGTGGCGGGGCCGACGATGGTCCCGTGCGCCGAGGCGGTGGGTACCCCGACGAACAGGCAGGCCAGGCCGGCGATGACGAAGGCGATGAGGCCTCGTCGTCCGGTGTCCGACCCGGAAAAGACGCGTTTGCGCATGGATGAGCCTCCATTCTCAGAAAGAGCGAGTGGTGGTGGTTCATGTGGGAGCGCTCCCAGGGTGGCAGCAGCTTATTCTTGATCCGGACAAACGTCAACCAAACGCCGGACCAGGAATGTGGTTATTCCCCATCGTCGGCGTTTTCGAAAAGACCGGAATTTCCACCGAAACTTTCGGCCTGCGTGAACCACCGGCGTCTCCACCGGCCGGAACCGGAATCCCTGACCCGAAGCCCGGGGTGCCTCGGGGATTCCCCCCGATTGTCCGCCGCGCCGGGCCCGCTGACCTCGGACGGAGTCTCCCAGCGCCTGCGGGTGCCCCACCGGCGGTATGCCGCACGGCGCCGGGTGACCTATGCTGGGGTGAGCGGTCAAGAAGGCGGCCGGCACCGGATAGACCCCCTGCGCTCGGGGCATCGATTGTCGCGCGGTCCCTTTTCCGCGATTTCACTTCAGCGTTGTACCTAGGTGTGGCCGAAGGAAGCAGGCCACCGTGACCCACCGTCAAAACACGCTGCCCGCGAAGTCCCCGGCCGTCGACGCGCCCGCCGCGTTCCGGCTCACCATCCACCGGCCGGCGCCGGACACCGGGGTCGTCGAGGTCGTCGGTGACCTCGAGGTCGCCACGGCCCCGCGGTTGCGGGAGCTGATCGCGACCGAAGTGGAAGGCCCGCTCAGCCACCTGGTGCTCGACCTCCGCGGCGTGCGGTTCCTCAGCGCCACGGGCCTGGCGGCCATCGAGTACGGCCACCGGCTCGCCACCGGGCGGGGCATCGTCTGCACGGTGCGCGTCGCCGCGGCCGGCCGGGCACTGCGCGTCATCCAGCTGCTGCCGGTCGGGTTCGCCGACGCGATCGAACTGGCTTGACCAGTCACCTGGGTGGCTACGGCCGCCGCCCGAAAGATCGGGTCGAGCGCGCGTAGATTTCCCGGAGCTTCGCGGCCCAGCGTCAGAGCTTGGTCGCGAAGACGGCCTCGAGTTCCGCCTGGTACTCGTCGCGCTCCGCGGCCGTGCGGGCCAGCTCGGCTCGGAGCCGGTCGGCGTCGCGGACGGCGGCGGCGAGGTCGTACTCCACTTCGCCGGCGAAGGAGTCGCGGTAGCGGGCGTGGGTGACGGGGGACGGTGAAGTCCTTGTCGCGCGGGTCGAACGACACCGCGATGAGGCCGTCGCCGCTGACGGATTCGCCGACGGAGTGCTCGGCGATGACGTGCGCGCCGGCGTCCAGCAGGATCCGGAGGGCGTTCTGGTGGGTGAGCGGGTCGCCGGAGATGCCGTGGTGGTGGGTGGAGACGACGAGAACCGCACCCGTCCGGCTTCGAGGTCGCCGCGAGCGCGCTCGAGCAGGACCGTCTCGGCTCCCTGGACGTCGGCCAGCACGAGGTCGGCCCGGTCCAGCCCGGTTTCGGCCAGCAGGGACGCCAGATCGTGCTGCGGGACGTCGTACACCTGTCCGTCGCTCTCGGCTTCGAAGGCCAGCAGCTCGCCGGGGGCGGCTCCGACCGCGGCCGGCACGAACCGGACGCGGTCTTCGCAGCCGTTGAGCGCGGCGTTGCGGCGCCCGACGTCGAGTCAGGCGGGATCCGGTGGAAGACGATCTCTTCCTGCGGCTCGTGGTGGCCCCGCAGCGTCCGGATGACCTTGGCCATCCAGGTGCCGTAGTAGCCGCCTTCCTCGACGAACGGCCCGTTGTGCATGACCTGCACGCGCGCGGCTTCGTGCTCCCGGCACACGCCGGCGTCGGCGACCTTCGGGATGACGTCGGCAGCCACGCACGCGGCGGTGGCCGGCATCCGGCCGGCCGGCGCCGGATCGAACCCCGTGACATCGGGAACCAGTCGCTCCGCAGCACCTCCAAGACGGGGAGACGCTAACGGCTGAATGATCGTCATCGGCTCGCGCCGCCGCGGAGACTCGGCGTCACCGCGCGAACCGAACTCGCCGACCTGGTGCTCGCGAACAGCCCGGCCTGAGCCGCACCCCCGGGGCGCTCGACGTCGGTAGCGCGCGGCCGGCCGGTCAGGCGCCGAGACGGCGGTAGATCCGGCTGGCCAGCGAAGCCGCCAGCTGGTTGAGCGGCGAGTGCGGATCCAGCTGCGCGAACTGCCCGAGCAGTTCCGCCGCGGCGTAGGCCTCGGCCTCCGAGACCACCGCCGCGCACCGTTCCCGCCGGCCCCGCTCGACGAGCCGGGTGAGCGCGTCGGCGTACTCGTCGAGGTCACGCACGTCGAGCAGGCCGTAACGCTTGCCGAGCGGATCCTGCATGACCTCGTCGCTCATCGCCTGCACCCTCCACTCGGTACCCCTGCCGGCCCTGCCCGAAAATCTAAGGTGACTGGAGTAGACATTCAACGGCAGGTGTGTGTAGTCTTCTACTCGTAGCGAGAGAGACAACGTCTAGCAGGCGCGGGAGAGGACGAAACTACCCGCGAGGTGAGACAGAAGTGGTCAGGCAGGACGGGGCCAATCAAGGAACAGGTCCCGGCTGGTGACCGGGAGCAGCGTCAGCGTGCTGGGATCGATCAGTAGAAGGGTTCCGGCAGTGGCGCTCGCGGCAAGTGCAGTAGCAAGTAATGCAAGTGCAAGTGCAATAGCAAGTAGTGCAGTAGCAAGTGAAGGTGCAGTACCAGGTAAGTGGGAAGTATCGGAAAGAAGGGAACGGGAGCATCATTGGATCGCCCGCAGCGGCCAGGTAGTGCCGCGCGGGTGCCGCAGTCCCATCGAGTTCGGAGGTGGTGCTCGGTCACGAGTAAGCGATCCCCGCACGATCCGGCTTCACGCTGGATGCGGGTGCAGGACGCCGGCGGTCGCGCCGGTTGACAATGGTGAAAATCCCTACCCTCGAGGACCCCGGGTGCCGCAGTGGCACCCGGGGTCCTCTGTGACGTGGAGGTGGAATTGATTCCTGACCAACAAGGCCCGGCCACGCCGAGCGCGGCCGACAAGTTCGACGATGAGCACTACCCCGCCTACACGATGGGCCGGGCCGCCGAGATGCTCGGCGCCACGCAAGGATTCCTGCGCAGTCTCGACGAAGCCGGGCTGATCGCGCCGCAGCGGTCCGTCGGTGGTCACCGGCGCTACTCCCGCCACCAGCTTCGGCTGGCCGCCCGCGTGCGGGAGCTGGTCGACCAGGGGACCGCCATCGATGCCGCCTGCCGCATCGTCACCCTCGAGGACCAGCTCCACGAAGCGCAGCAGCGCAACACGAACTCCGGGCCCGCGACCGACCCCCTTCAGCCCCACTGACGACCTGCCTCGGCGCGACCCTCGAAAGCTCGCGGGTCGCGCTCGGTGTCCCGAACCGCCGAGCGGGACAGCCGTTTGTACCAGCCAGGTCGCCTCGAGTGGCCGTCGCAGGGCCGCTGGAATCGCGACACGATGGGACCGTCGAGACGGCGAATTTCGTGGGCGACTCGGGAGGCGAGGCCGTGAAGAAGATTGTCTTGGCCGTGGTGCTCGGTTTGGCCGGAGTGGGGTTGAGCGCGCCCGCACCCGCGGTCGCCGAGCCGCGGTCGGACAGTGTGCGAGTGTGGAACGAGTTCGCATTGGCCGCGGTACGCGCCACCCGCGCCACCGACGCCGACGCCGCCCGCACTTACGCGATGCTCAACGTTGCCGTTTACGACGCGGTCAACGGGCTCGCCAGGCCGGCACGCGCCCCCGCGCTGATTCCCGGCCCCGGCCCGCGCGGTGCCGATCCCCAGGCCGCGGCGGTCGCCGCGGCACACGCCGTCCTCGTCCGGTTGGACCCCGCCCGAACCGCCGGCTACGACACACAACTCCAGGCCGACCTGGCCGGCCTGCGTCCCGGCCGGCAGCGCGACGCGGGGGTGCGCTGGGGACGTGCGGTCGCCCAGCGTGTGGTGGCCTCCCGCGCCGACGACGGCTCGACTCCGGTGCAGAGCCAGCCCGCCGGCTCGGGCCCCGGTGTGTTCCGGGCCGAGTGGTCCGGCGTGCAGTACCGCAACGTCCGTCCGTTCGCCGTCGGCACCCCCGCCGGGTACGTACCGGGTCCGCCGCCTGCCGTGGACAGCCTGGACTATGCCGCCGCTTTTGCCGAAGTCGCGTTGCTCGGCGACGCCGGGATACCCGCCCCCGACAAGCTCGCCACCTTCCAGTTCTGGTCCCTGCCGGCCGGCACCGTCCAACCCGCCGGCGAGTGGGTGAAGATCGCCCTGACCGTGTCCCATGGCCTGCCGTTGCCCACCTCGGCGCGCCTCCTGGCCTTGCTGACGATGACGCTGGCCGACACCACGGTTCCCACCGTGGGCACCAAGTTCACCTACCGTCATTGGCGTCCCACCACGGCGATCCGCGAGGCGGAAACCGACGGGAACCCGTCGACGCAGCCCAACGCGAACTGGGCCCCGCGGGCCGGCAGCATCGGCGGATCACCGGAATACCCGTCCGGGCACAGCTCCTACAGCGGCGCGGCGGCCGCCGTGCTGGCCGGGTTCTTCTGCACGGACAACATTCCCTTCACGCACACCACGGACACCGCACCGGGCGGCCAGGCGCGCACGTACCCGAGCTTCTCCGCGGCCGCCGCCGAGGCCGGCCGGTCACGGATATTCGGGGGACAGCACTTCGAATTCAGCAACCAGGCGGGTCTTGCCATCGGCCGCGGCGTCGCGACCGAAGTACTCGCCACCCGGCTGCTGAAGGGAACCGGACCCACCCATCACGGCAGCTGTCCACTGTAGACAGACGGGGTCGGCTCGCCGGCGCCCGGGCGAGGAGTGGTCAACACCCTGGGCGGGAGGTGCCGGACTCAGGTGAGGGTGCGAAGCGGCGGTGACGGCCAGGCCGCCCCGGGGGCGTGCCGTGCTGGTGAGGGCGGCGTGGTGGGCTCGGGCCACGGCGTTGACGATGGCCAGGCCGAGACCGTGGCCGCTGTGGTGGTCGTTGCGGTCGGCCGAGAGCCGTTGGAAGGGCTCGAACAGTCGCTGGAGCTGGTCTTCGGGTACGACAGGGCCGCTGTTGGCGACTGTGATGGCCACGCCGGGACCCGAGTTTTCGGTCGTGATTCGGACCTGCCCGTCCGGGTGGTTGTGACGGATGGCGTTGTCGACGAGCTTGGCGACGAGGCTTTCGATCAGTCTCGGGTCTCCGGTTGTCACCGCGGGCGCGAGGTGTTCGGCGAGTTCGATGCCCTTCTCGGCGGCCTGGTCGCGGCGGGACGAGAGGATTCCGGTCACGACGTGGGCGAGGTCGACCGTCTCCAGGCGAGGTGCACCCGCTCCCGGTCGATGGACCACAACGCGGCCAGGACCTCGGCGACGCTGAACGCTCCTCGACCACGACCGTGGACGCCGCCAGCTCCGCGTCGAGGTCACCGATGTCCGCGTCCGGGCCGAAGGCGGTCGACGCCGGCCGCGCGGCCGGGACGAGAACGGGTATCTGCTGGACGGACTGGGCGAGCTGCGTGACGGCTGGCCCTGCAAGCTCGCCCTGCGCGCCGACGCCACCCGCCGCGCGATCGCCGAGGCGCTTGCCCCGTTCGACGGCGTGGCGGTCGACGCGGTGATCGAGCACGGCATGTGATCGCCATTGCCGCTTTTGTCCGAAGTGGACGAACCGAAGGTGTCGGGTGTCCTGGGCCGTTACGCCGTCCCTGCCCGCGTCGAGGTGCGGCGCCACCTCACCGCGCCCGCCGGCTTACCTCGTGGCACTCGGGGTGGCGTCGTGAACGTTCCGGTCGTGATCATCGGCGCGGCCCCCCGGACTCATCAATCGCCGAAGGTCTCCCACTCGCCCTCCGGCGCCAGGGTGAGCTCATCGCGTCACGTAGCCCACGCGTTGCCGCCTTCCTCGACCTGATCTCGCGCTGCCTGCCCGGCCGGGCGAGATTTCCCCCATCGAGGTGACCGGAGTCGCCTTGCGCAACCCCAGTGGCTGATGACATCATCACTTTTGATGAAACCATCGGCCCGGGGCTGGCCCGGGCCGTCGATCGAGGAGGTGCGTAATGGCGGTGCAGGAGCTGCAGGGGAAGTTCGAGAGGTTGCCGGTCGCGGTGCGCGAGAAGGTCGATACCGTGCTGGCCGATGCGAAGGTCGCGCTGAAGCTGCGGATCGCGGAATTCTTGGCGGACAAGGAGGAGCAGGCTGAGCACGCGGTCACGACCGCGGGGCGGGTCGGCGCCAAGAGCGGTGAGGTCTCCGAGTTGACGGTCATCATGCCGTTGAAGCCGAACGGCGCGGAGCGGCTGCGGAAGTTCTTCCGGCTGGTCGGCGGGAACCTCGCGGGCGCGGGTCAGGTCGGAACGCTGCACAACATGCGGTTCGTGTTCCTGGACAACGACACGAAGCTGCTGTTCGCCACGGCCTACGACGGCGAGTGGGACCCCTACATCGACGACTTCGCCACCAAGATCCCCGAGTTCATGGACTACCTGTTCAGCAACGTCGAGGGCTGGCCGGGCATCGCCTCGCCGGAGGTCAAGGACTTCATCGTCCAGTACCAGATCCCCGCCGAGGCGTGGTTCGTGTCGCACCCGAACGTCACCGTGGCGGAGACCAACCGTCTCAAGCGGCTCGACGCCACGGTGCAGAAGTTCCTCGGCGACCTCAACTGACGGCCGTGGACGTGTTCCGGCGCCTGAAGAGGCGTCCGACGCTCGACCTGGACGACATCCAGGCGACGGTGCTGCGTGCGCGGCCGGAGCCCTACTTCGGCACGCACGCGATCATCGAGATCACCGACCAGGCTGCGGGCAAGGAGCTGCTGCGGCGCCTGGCCCCGCGCGTGCCTTCCGCGGCCCGCTGGGACGAGCCGCGCCCGTCCTGGCTGGCCTTGGCGATCAGCTACCGCGGGCTGGTGGCCTTGGGCGTGCCGCAGGCGTCGCTCGACTCCTTTCCGGCCAATTTCCGCGCCGGTATGGCCGGGCGTGCCGAGCGGCTGCGCGACACCGGGCCGAACGCGCCGGAGCACTGGGAGGCCCCGTTCGGCGGCCCGGCCGTGCACCTGGCCGTCACCGTCTATGCCGCGGACGAGGCCGATCGGCGCGCCGAGGTCACGGGCTACGAGCAGCAGCTGCGCGGCCTGCCCGGCGTGAAGTTGTTGTCGCATCAGGACTTCGGCGCGAACGGGTTCAACGTGTTCGGCTACCGGGACGGGTTCTCCCAGCCGGTGGTCGAGGGCAGTGGCGCCGAGCCGCTGCCGGGCGATGGGCGGCCGATCAAGGCGGGCGAGTTCGTGCTCGGCTACCCCAGCGAAACCGGCCATCCACTGGCCATGCCGGCGCCCGATGTGCTCGGCCGCAACGGAACCTTTGTCGTGTTCCGCAAATACCACTCGCACGTGGCCGCGTTCAACCGGTGGTTGCGGGACAACGGGCGGACCGAGCAGGAACGAGAGCTGCTGGCGGCCAAGCTCGTGGGCCGCTGGCGCAGCGGCGCGCCACTGGCGCTGTCGCCCACCGGCGACGACCCGGCACTCGGGGAGGATCCACGCCGGATCAACGACTTCGACTACGCCGACGACCCGCGCGGGCTGAAGACCCCGCTGGGTTCCCACATCCGCCGGATGAACCCGCGCGACACCAAGCTCGAAGTGCTCACCGACGTCAACATCCGGCGCGTCGTGCGGCGCAGCACCTCCTTCGGCGAGCCGACGACGGCGCTGTCCGACGACGGCAGGGATCGCGGGCTGGATTTCATCGCCCTCGGCGCACGCGCGATCGACAACGTCGAGTTCCTGCAGAGCGAATGGGTCAACTCCGGCAACTTCGTCGGCCTCGGCAAAGAAAAAGACCCGCTCATTTCGCTGCAGGACACGGGCGCCTACTTCACCGTGCCCGGCACACCCCCGCGCCGGGTGCAGGGCATCCAGAGCTTCAACACCCTGCGGGGCGGCGAGTACTTCTTCATGCCCAGCCTCTCCGCCATCCGCTGGCTCAGCACCTGAGACCCAGGAGACCGCCGATGTCGACAACCACCACCACCTACGTCCGCTACCGCCCGGACCTGGAGCAGCCCTTCCCGGACGAGGAGGAGCTCACCCGCCAGGTCGTCGCCGCGATGCAGCACGCCAACGAACAGGTCGCGGCCAAACACCGGCACGGCCTGCGCGACGCCCACGCCAAGAGCCACGGCATCCTCGCCGGCGAACTGCGGGTGCGGCCGGATCTGCCCGAACACCTGGCCCAGGGCCTGTTCGCCGAAGCGCGCAGCTACCCGGTGATCGTCCGGTTCTCCACCGCGCCCGGTGATCTGCGCTCCGACCAGGTCCCGGTCCAGCGCGGTTTCGCGATCAAGGTCCTCGGGGTACCCGGTGCCCGCGCGATCGACGACGGGTTCAGCACGCAGGATTTCCTGCTCGTCAACCATCCGACCTTGCCGTTCGGCACCATCGGGGCCTACGCCGACCTGCAGAAGATCCTCGAAAAGCAGCCCGGCCAGAGCGACAGCCAGCTGCAGCTCGCCGGTCTGGCCGCCCGCACCGCTGCGCGGGTGCTCCACCGCGCCGGACGGCCGATCCCGCCGAGTGTGGAAACCCTGGCCGCCGCCAACAACCACATCCTCGGCGAGACCTTCCACTCCATGGCCGCGCTGCGCTACGGGGACTACGTCGCCAAGATCTCCGCGGCACCCCGCTCGCCGAACGTCCGTGCGCTCACCGGCACCCCGGTCGAGAAGAAGGCCGGTGAATCGGCGCTGCGCGACCTCGTCGTCGACTTCTTCGCGGGCAACGACGCCGAGTACGAACTCCGCGCCCAGCTGTGCACCGTCCTCGACACGATGCCCGTCGAGGACGCCTCCGTGCGGTGGCCGGAGGATCTGTCGCCGCACCAGGTCGTCGCGACGCTCCACCTGGCGGCCCAGGATGCCTACAGCGACGCCCGCCGCCGCTACGCCGACGACGTCCTGTCGTTCAACCCGTGGCACGCCCTGGAGGCCCACCGCCCGCTCGGCTCCATCATGCGCTCCCGCCGCCGGGCCTACGCGCAGTCGAGCGGCTTCCGCCACGGCTACAACGGGATCGAGCGGCACGAGCCGGCGACCATCGCCGAACTGCCCGCCTGACCGGTGTCGTGCCGGTCGTCAGATCTGATCGACGGCCGGCAGCGGCGCCGTCGCGATCTCGCGCGCTTCGTCGAGCGGGACACCGAGCATCCGCAGCAGCTGCTCGGCCGCCTCGTCGCACGTCGCGCCGGTGACGCCGCCCGGATTCACCAGCGACACGTGCAACACGGCCAGCAGCGCGCCGGCGGTGGTCGCCAGGGCGATCCGTGGCTCACCGACGCGGAACCGGCCCGACGCCGCACCTGCCTCGATGTCGCGCAGGGCACGCGGGGCGAGACCTTCGTCGGCGTCGATGTAGGCCATCCCGTGCCGCACCAGCACCTGGGCCATCTCCGGCCGCGCCACCGCGAGGCGCACGGTCAACCGCACCGACTGCGCGAAGGCCATCGCCGGATCGTCGACGCTGCCGGCCAGTTCGTCCAGCAGCAGCCCGAGTTCCTCCAGCACCTCCGACACCGCCGCCTGGAAGAGCTCCGTCTTGCTGGAGAAGTGGTTGTAGAAGGACCCGAAACCCACGTCCGCGGCGTCGGTGATGTCCTGGATGCTCGCCGTGGAATGCGTGTCGCTCGCCAGGAAACCACGCGCGGCGTCGATCAGCTTCTGCCGCGTGTTGGCCTTGCGCCGTTCGGCGCGAGTGCCGGGTTCGGTGCGGCCGGATCGGGATGTTGCCATGCCTCGATGATAGGGCATCACAATACTGATGAATCAATCATTGGTGAACCATGGCCGGACCCGGCAGCGAATTGGCCGCCGGCCAGGTCGTCGAATGGGAGGCCGGTCGGCTGGTCGTCGACGCCGGCCGGCCTTCCCCGCGGAGCGTCTCAGGGACCGTTGTGGATCAGCGACGCCCACAGATCCGGGCGTTCGGGGTACTCGGCGCGCAGGTCGAGCGTGGCCCGCCGGACCGCGAGGGCGGCGTTGCCGGCCGACGGCGTCCCGTCCAGGTGCCGGTAGATCTCGCGCGCGGCGGTGGCCGCGATGTCGTCGGCGATCGGCCACAAGGTGGCGATGACGTGGCGAAAGCCGGCCAGCTGGAAGGCCGACGCGAGGTGCAGTGACTCGTCGGCCTGGTTGATGCCCGGGTTCGCGGTCGAGCAGGCGGACAGATACGCCAGTTCGGCGTCGGCCAGTCGCAGCCGGCTGATCGCGGACAGCGACAGGATTCCGTCGTGGAGCCGGATTCCGCTCCGGGAGGGCACGAGCAGGTCGGCATCCGCGTGGCACGCGAAATGCGCCCACGTCGATTCGCGCAGCGCGGCGAGGACGGCGTCGGTCGTGGCGTGCTCGCCGGACAGCAGTGGCAGGCCCGGATGGGCGTCGTGCAGGTGTTCGGCTTCGCCGGCGGTGGCCGGCAGTGGCGTCGAGCCCGGGGCATCGCGGACGGCGACGGTCAGTTGCCTGCGCTCGGTCGCCGATGGGCGGGACCGGGAGTGGGTCAGCGTGCGCAGGGTCGCCGTGTAGGAGGAGACCACGGCGTCCAGCGCGCCCGGTTCGCCCGGATGTCCGGCGGCGTGCCACGGGAACAGGCTGAGCAGGTCGGCCGGCATCCACCACACCCGGGGGGTGGCGGGCAGGGCGGCCAGGATCGGGGCGACCGCGACGTCCCACAGCCAGCCGGCGACGTCGGGAATGACGCGCCGCCGGTGCAGGGTCGCGGCGAACCCGCTTTGCTGGTTGACGTCGATGAGTTGCTGGATCTGCCGGTGCAGTTCGGCACCGCCGAGATCGGGCAGGCGGACGAGGATCGGATCGTCGGCGGCCGTGACGATGATCGCCTCGCCCTGGCGGAGGTCCGTGTTGACGAGGACCACCACGCCGTCGGCCGCCGCCGCTCGCAGTTCCGGAAACGTCGGCGCGGCAACGGATTCGGTGTCGACGTCGAGTTCGGCGGCCAGCAGGATGCCCCGGCTGAGCTCGGCCACCTCGACGGCGCCCTCGGGATCGTCGATCGCGCAGTGCGCGGCGATGCTTTCCCGCACCAGCCCCGTGTACTGACCGATCCGGTACTCGCGGTCCCGCCAGTTCGCGCCCGGCGGCGGGACCGACGGCAACAGTGCGGCAGCCGAGTCCAGCAGTGTCGTGGCACGGACGTGGTCGCCGAGCACGGTCGCCAGCCGGCCGGCCACGTGGTACGAGCGCACCTGCTGCGTCGTCGACGCCGTGGCGGCCGAGCCGGCGATCACGTCGATGAGCGGACCGAGGCGCTCCTCGTCCAGCGGACGACCCGTGGTGGTGGCGAACTGGTGGTGCGCCTGGCCGAGGTTCGTGGCCACCAGGGCCAGCTGGGGATGGCTGTCCGGCAGACACGCGAGCGCCTGTTCCTGGAACTCGATACCGCGTCGCATGTCGGCCGGGTCGGCGGAATACCGGGCCCGGCGCTGGTAGCCGATGTTGAGTTCGGACAGGTAGCGATAACGGTCGGGGTGGTCGGCGGGCAGCGTGTCCAGCGCCAGGTGGGCGAGTTCGATGGCCCGGTTCAGGGCGGCGATGTCGCCGTGGCGTTCGAAGCGTTCCCGATGCGCGGCACTGACCATCCGGATGGTGATGCCCCGGGTCGGATCGTCGGCCGGGATGGCGGCCAGCGCCTGCTCGCCCAGTTCGATGGCGTGCGTCCGATCGGCGGACGCCTCGGTGTGCTCTGCCCGGTTCCGGTAGGCGACGCAGAGGTTGGACAGCGAGGTGACGCGCATCGGATGGCCGTCGGGCAGCAGCGCGAGCGCCTCCTCGTCCACGTCGATGGCCTGCTGGAGATCCGACAGCAGACCGGTGTGCTCGTAGAGTCGTTGCAGTGCGGGGCTGAGATTGCCCAGCGCGCTCGCCCGGTCCAGGGAACCAGGCCGATCCGTCGCCACCGCCAACCGGCCGTAGCCGATCGCGCGCCGCAGGTGGGCCAGGACTTCCGTCGCCTCGTACAGGTGGCGACAGGCCAGGTTGAGCATGGACGCCGGTACGGCCCGACGCAGGTCGCCCTCGGGCAGCATGGCCAATGCCCGCTCGCCCGACTCGATGGCCCGATGCAGGTCCGCGACATCGCCGAACCGCTGGTACCGCTCGCGATACAGCACGCACAGGTCGGTCGATGGCCGGTGCAGGTCCGGGTCCGCCGTGCGCGCCCGTTCCTCCGACTCGATCGCCCGTCGCAGGTCGGCGACGTCGCCGAGGCGCTCGTACCGGCGGAAGTAGATCGCGCCGACCCTGGACAGGTAGTCGGCGTGATCGGGGTGTCCGGCTGGTGTGCAGGCCAACGCCTGCTCGGCGCAGTCGACCGCGGCGCCCATGTCGGCGAGGTCGCCGGTTCTGGCCGACCGGTCGCGATAGCCGTCGGCGAGATTGGACAAGCACACCGCGCGCCTCGGGTCGTCGGCGGAATGCGCGGCCAGCGCCGTCGCGGCGAGTTCGATCGAGCGGGTCAGAGCGGGCATCGCCCCGGTCCGCGAGTACCGGGCTCGATGGGCCAACCCGAGGTTCGACAGAATTCCGGCGAACTCCGGGTGGTCCTCCCGGAGGATGCGCATCGCGCGTTCCCCCGTTTCGATGGTCCGCTCCAGATCGTCGAGACGGTGGGTGCGCTGGTAACGCCACTGGTGACCCACGATGAGCATCGCCATCCGGATGCCGGCACGGGGATCGTCGTCGGCGGTCGCGGCCACCGCGGCCGCCATCAGCGAGATTCCGGCGCCGAGCAGATCCGGGTCGTGGGTGCGGAAGGCGGCACGCAGCAGGTCGCTCCCGACCTGGTCCTGGGCGGTCGCGTCGGCCGTCGGGCCGAGGAGTGAGCGCAGCGGATCGGGCAGCACGCCCGGATTGCCGGCCAGGGGTGCGAGAAAGGTCAGCGCCTTGGCCAGTTCCGTGCGTTGGGCCGCCGCGGCCAGGGCGGTGGAGCGGAAGAAGTGCAGCCGGCCGAGCACCGCACAGGCCGTGGTGCGACGGTCGTCCGTGCCGGACGACGCGATCGAGGCCACCACGTCCGCCTCGGCAGTGGCCGCCGTCGCGAACAACGCATCCGGCCGACCCGATCGCTGGAAGTCGGCCAGCCGCTCGGACAACCGAGCCAACGCCTCGTCAGATGCCACCGGCCGATATCATACCCACCGGGTCGCCGCGCGATCCCGGCAGCGGGATGGGGGAGAACCGGATGGACGACGCCGAACGGCAGGTGCTGGCGCGGTTCTGCCTCGATCTGGCGAATCTGCGTGCCGAGGTCGCGCGGCTCGACGAGACGAAGCACGGGCAGCTGGCCCGGATCGAGCGGGCGGCGGCCGAGGGCAGGCCGATTTCCGGTCTGCTCAAGCGGTACTTCGACATCGACCCGGCCACCGGACTCCGCTCGCTGCACCGCGGGCTGCCCGGCGCCGGTGCCGGCCGGGCACACGAGGAACTCTTCGGCTGTCCGCACGGCCACTGTTCGCGCGAGGAACGGCCGGTCCCCGCCGGGCCGGTGCCGCGTTGCCAGGTGACCGATTCGGCGATGAAGCGCATTCGATGAGCGGCTTCTTCCAGGAACTGGCGAAAACACTCGCACAGCGGTGGGTCGGCCTGCTGCTCGTACCCGGCACGCTGTTCGTCGCCGGTGCGATCGCCGGTGTCCGGTTGGGGCACCAGCACGCGCTGGACCTGTCGATGGCGACGCAGGCGCTCAGTGCGGCGGCGACGTCGGTCGCCGGCCGGCCGGGCACCGCGCAGGCGGTGGTGTTCGTGGCGGCACTGCTCGCGTCGGCCGGCGTCGGGCTGGTGGTCCAGGCCATGACGGGCGTCACCCGCGCTCTGTGGCTGGGCCGGTGGCCGGGGGCGATCCTGACGGCCCGGCGGGCCCGCCGGTGGGAACGGCACCTGCGCCGCCGCCGGGAACTGGAGGCCGCACACCCGGCGGGCACGCGAAGTGTCTCGACGCAGCGCGAGATCGATCTCGCCGCGGCGCGGATGAACGCGGTCGCGCTGGCGAGACCGGGCCGGCCGACCTGGATGGGCGACCGGATCCACGCCGTGGAAAGGATCGCGACCGACCGGTACGGCCTGGATCTCCCGTTCGCGTGGTCCCGCTTCTGGCTCACCATGCCGGCGACCGCACGGGCCGAGATCACCGCCGCGAACGGGGCGTTCGCGGCCGCGGTCACCGTCGCCAGCTGGGCCTGGCCGGCGCTCGTGCTCGGCGTGCTGTGGTGGCCGGCCGTCGTGGTGGCGGTGGTGGCCGGCACGACGGGCTGGGTACGCGGCCGGGCCGCGATCACCGACCTGACAGCACTGGTCGAGTCCGCGCTCGATCTGTACGGCTGCGCGTTGGCGGCCGGGGTCGGCGTCGAGACGCAGCGGCCGGTCGGGCCGCTGGAGATCGGCGAGGGCGAGCAGGTGACCGCGATCGTGCGCAAGGGCCGCTGAGCTGCGGCGGCGACTGGTCCAGACCGCTCGGCTCGGTGTTCCGCCGGGAGGCCGGCCGCTGACGAAGATGCGACGTGTCGTGATTCGGACGCGTCCGCCCTAGTGACGGATGACAGCGCCGGGGCGAGCCTGGTGCGATGCACTGGAGATCATCTGTTCTGGTCGTGGCCTGCGCCGGCACCCTCGCCGCGGGCACCGCCGGAGCCGCGAACGCGGCGCCCGGCCCGCACGCGGCGCCGTCACCCGCGGGCGTCGAACGCCACTCGGTCACCCTGCTCACCGGGGACGTCGTCCAGGTCGAACGGCAGCCCGGCGGCAAGCAGGCCGCCACCGTCCGGCCCGCGCCGGGCCGGGAGAAGATCCGGTTCCACCAGCAGGAGGTCGACGGTCACCTCAGCGTCTTCCCGGAGGACGTCACTCCGCGACTGGGCGCGAAGCAGGTCGACCGGACCCTCTTCGACGTCACCGAGCTGATCGCCGAGGGGTACGCCGACGAGCAGTCGGCGACCCTCCCGCTGATCCTCACCTATCGTCAGGGCACGGACCTCCGGGCTGTCGCCCCGGCGAAAGCCGAGCTCGGCGCGACGCTGACCAGCGTCAACGGCCGTTCGGCGCGAGCCGGTAAGGCGAACGCCACCGCGTTCTGGGCCTCATCGGGAAACATCGAGCGGATCTCCCTGGACCGCAAGGTCCGCGCCTCCCTCGACCGCAGCGTCCCGCAGATCGGCGCCCCCGAGGCGTGGGCCGCGGGCTACGACGGCACCGGCACCACGGTCGCCGTCCTCGACACCGGCTACGACCCCACCCACCCCGACCTGGCCGGGCGCGTGCGCGAGGCGGTCAACTTCACGACCAGCCCCGACACGACCGACCACTTCGGCCACGGCACGCACGTCGCCTCGACGATCGCGGGCTCCGGCGCCGCCTCGGGCGGCAAGCTCAAGGGCGCCGCGCCGGGTGCGAAACTGCTCGTCGGCAAGGTGCTCGACGATGACGGCTTCGGCTACGAGTCCTGGGTCCTCGCCGGGATGGAGTGGGCGGCGCACTCCGGCGCCAAGGCGGTCAACATGAGCCTCGGCGGCGGCCCGACCGACGGCACCGACCCGCTCAGCGTCGGCCTCGAAGCGCTCAGCGAACAGACCGGCACGCTGTTCGTGGTGGCGGCCGGCAACGACGGCGAACAAGGCGCCTACACGGTCGGCTCGCCGGGCACCGCCGAAGCCGCGCTGACCGTCGGCGCGGTCGGCCGCGACGAGCGACTGGCGTCGTTCTCCAGCCGCGGCCCTCGCCTGGGCGACAACGCCGTCAAGCCCGACATCACCGCGCCCGGCGTCGGCATCGTCGCCGCCCGCGCCGCGGGGACTGCCATGGGTGACGTCGTCGACGACCACTACACCGCCGCCTCCGGCACTTCGATGGCCACGCCGCACGTCGCCGGTGCGGCGGCGATCCTCGCCCAGCAGCACCCCGACTGGAAGGGCAGTCAGCTCAAGGACGCGCTGTCCAGCACCTCCCTGACCGCCACCGGGCTCTCGGTGTTCGAGCAGGGCGGCGGCCGGGTCGACGTGGCGCGCGCGGTGAAGCAGAAGGTCTTCGCCACCGGCACGCTCGACCTCGGTGCGGTCGAGGACGGCAGGGCGCCGGTATCCAAAGAGGTCACCTACACCAACATCGGCACCACGCCGGTCTCGCTGAAGCTCACCCTCGACGCCAAGTCCCTCGCCGGTGTCCCCGCCGCCGACGGGATCCGGCTCGGTAAGTCCACAGTGGACGTTCCAGTCGGCGGCCGGGCGACCGTCACCATCACCGGAGACCCGGCGAAACTGGCGCCGGGCACCTACAGCGGGCGGCTCACCGCGACCGCGAACGGCGTAATAGTGCACACCGCGCTCGGCGCGGACAAGACCGCGCCGAAGCACAAGGTCACCCTCACCGCCCTCGACCTGCAGGGCAAGCCGGCCATCGCGCCGTGGCTGCTGATGTACGGCGAGGACTACCGCTTCGACGTCAACACCTGGCTGGCCGGCGACGGCCTGACGGTCGAGCTCGGCGCGGGCGTGTACTACCTGACCGCCCAGGTCAACGGCACCGAAGACGGCCTCACCGCGTTCCAGGTCGTCCAGCCGGAGATCCGGGTCACCGGCGACACGGCCATCGTGCTGGACGCCCGCAAGGCGGTGAAGGTGGAAATCCAGACCCCGCAGCCGTCCGAACAGGCCGGGATCTGGAGCTATTACACCTACCGGGAACTCGGCCCGCGCCGGATCGCGAACTACGCCATGCAGTTCGACTACACCCGCGAACTGCGGGTCACCCCGACGCCGAAGGTGACGACCGGGGCCTTCGAGTTCGGCTCCCGCTGGTCGAGGATCGCGCCGCCGTTGACGGTGAACGTCCTGGGCGGCCGGGATCCGCTGACGAACCGCTACCTCGCCGGGTCGCCCAAGCTGGACGGGTGGCGGCTGCTGCAGGCCGTCTCCGCGGGGCACGGCAAACCGGCGGACTTCAAGAACGTGCGAGGGAAGGCCGCGATCGTCGACCCGGACCCGGCGGACTACAACCGCGACGAAGTCTCCCGCGCCGCCGCGGACGCCGGGGCGGCGATCGTCTTCATCGTCGTGCCGGACGGCTGGAGCACCGCCTCGGTGCCGTCGATCAGCGCGGCGCCGTTCCTGAAGATCCCGACCGTCCAGCTCGACCGGGACGAGGGGCTAGCCCTGCTGGCCAAGATCAACCGGTTCCCAGCTTTCCTGAGCCTGCAGGGGATCGCGGTCAGCCCGTACCTCTACGACGTGGTGCAGACCGAGCGCGACCGGATCCCGGAGAAGCCCGTCCACCGGGTCACCGCGGCCAACACCGCGACCATCACGACCCACTACCGCCAGACCGGCAGCGGCGGTGAGGCGAAGGAACAGCGGTTCGCGTGGAAGCCGTGGCAGGACTTCGCCGTCAACGAGTACCAGCGGTACGTGGCGACGCCGTCGACCCGCCAGGAGTACGTCAGCTCGGGGGACATCCAGTGGCAGCACCGGGTCAAGCACGGCCTGATCTGGGACGAGATGTCCCCGCTCACCGGCGGCATGACCACGGCTCCGCGCACCTACACCGGCAAGGAGAACCTCACCGAGGACTGGTTCGCGCCGGTCGTCCGGCCCGCCATCCCGCGGGGCGTGCCGGGCATGGACTCGACCCGCGAAGGCGACAAGCTGCGGATCCGGATCCCGGAGTTCGTCGACAGCCAGGCCGGGCACTACGGCTTCAACGAAGGCGACGACCAGGCCGGGCCGGCCACCACGTCGGCGAAACTGTTCCGCGACGGCAAGCTCGTGTCGGAACAGCCGTACGCGTTCGGCACCTTCCCCGCCGGCGCGGACCCGGCGACCTACCGGCTCGACCTGTCGGTGCGGCGTGATTCGCCGGAGTGGCTGTTCGGCACCGGCACGCAGACGTCGTGGACGTTCCGCTCGGCACGGTCGGCGGCCCCGGCGCTGCTTCCGTTGCTGCAGCTGGACTACGTGGTGGACGCCGACTCCGGCAACCGGCTCCCGGCGGGACGCAAGGTCAGGATCGGCCTGACCGCCCGGTTCCAGGACGGGATGGCCGCGCCGGACGTGCGGTCGATGAAGGCCTGGGCGTCCTACGACGACGGCAAGACCTGGCGCGCTGTCGACGTCACGCGCACCGGGAAGTCGTTCGAGGCCACGATCGACCACCCGTCGCTCCGTGCCACGAACTCCTACGTCGCGTTGCGGGTGCAGGCCACCGACAACGCGGGGGACACCGTCGACCAGACGGTGCTCCGGGCGTACGGGCTCAAATAGCGTCGCGCACGGGCTCCGGGTGCCTTCCGCCGGTTCGCGGCAGGAGGTGCCCGGGGCTCGGCTCGTCCAGCCAGCCGAGTTTGCTGGCCTGCCAGGCCAGCTGCATCCGGGTGCGGGCGTCGACCCGGCGCATGAGGTCCTGCAGGCGCCGCTGGACGGTCCGGTAGCTGACGTTGAGCTGGGTCGCGATCGACTTGTCGCTGACCCCGCCGATGAGCAGGGACAGCAGCTTCCGCTCGTCGGGATCGAGGTGGGCGGTGGGCGCGGTGTCGCCGATCCGCAGCGGCGACGCGCGTTCCCAGTAGACCTCGAACAACGCGACCAGCGCGGACAGCAGGCTGCTTTCCCGGACGAGCGCGGCGGTGGGCTCGCCCGTGCTGTCGTGGCTGACCAGCGGGCACAGGGCCACCGAGCGGTCGGAGATGGCCAGGCGCACCGGCAGCTTCGAGATCGAGCGGGCGATCTCGCCACCCTCGATCCCCTCCAGGACGTTGACGATCCGGCCGGGTTCTTCGAGCAGACCGGTCTCGTAGATCACGCGGTACTGCACGCCGCGGGCCTGCGCCAGCGCTTCCTCGACGTTCTCCGACGCCGCCATCGCGACGTTGCCCTCCAGGCAGAACCACAGGGACTCTTCGCGGGCGCCGCGCTGGATGGCGAGGGCCTGCCGCCGGATCGCGTCCACCCCGGTGACGACCTCGACGAGCTGTGCGGAGTCCCGCCGCCGCGCGCTGCCGCGGTACTCCTCGGCGAGCTGGGACACCGCGGCCCGGGCGGCCTCCAGCTTCTCCTGGCCGTGCACCAGCAGCGGGCCGAGGGAGACGTCCGGTGGCGCGGACACGTAGTGCCCGTCGGCCAGGTTGACGAGCCCCTTCGCCAGCAGGACGTCCAGGATCGGCGCCACCTCGCCGCGGCCCACGCCGATCTTGCCCGCGATCTCGTCGGGCGCGGTCCGGTACCCGCCGACGATCACGCGGTAGACCCGTTCTTCCTCGGGAGTCATGCCCAGCGCTTCCAGCACACCGCCTCCTAGCCACGCGGCCAACGGGTTTCCATCGGCGTCGACGGCTTTTGGACAACGTACAACGCGAGTGAGGACCGGTGTACGGGCCGGACGGCCTCGCTTCCCACGTCGTCAACGCCGCTCAGCGGCCGGCCGTGACCGAACTCGAAGTCAGGCGGACGGCGAACCGGCTGCCGTCCCGGAGGACTTCGGCCGCGCCCGGTCCGCCGAAGTGGGCGGGAACGACGAGTTCGCCGGTGTCCGCGGCGCGTTCGAGGACACCCCGCCGGGTGGTGGCGGCCTGCCGCGGGTCTTCGCAGAAGCAGCTGCTGTGCTCGGGCGCCAGGATCTGCACCGGGCTGTGCAGCAGGTCCCCGACGAACACCGCACGGTCCGCGCCGGACGACACACGCAGCACCGACGAGCCCGGGGTGTGGCCGGGCGCGGGTTCGAGCGTCAGGTTCCGGTCGATGCGGTGGCTGCCCTCCCACAGCACGGCCCGGCCGAGCACCGGGGCGACGCTGTCGGCGTAGACGAGCAGGCTGCCTTCACGGCGAAGCTGCTCGTGTTCGGTGCGGGGAACGGGGCGGCGGTGGGCGTTGCGGGGGTCGAAGTACGCCTGGTCGGCGCGGGGGATCAGGTAGGTGGCGTGGGGAAAGGTGGGCACCCATTCGCCGTTGCGCAGCTCGGTGTTCCAGCCGACGTGGTCGTAGTGGATGTGCGTGTTGACGACGACGTCGACGTCCTCCGGCCGGACGCCGGCCGCGGCGAGCCGGTCGAGGAACGGCGTCGCCAGGTGGTCGAACAGGGGGATCTGCGGCCGGTGCCGGTCGTTGCCGACGCCGGTGTCGACCAGGATCACCCGGCCTTCGCTGCGGAGGACCCAGGTCTGCACGGCGCCGCGGTAGCCGCCGGTCTCCGGGTTCCAGTGGTCGGGCGCGAGCCAGGCGGCGTTGTCCGTCCAGAGCTGAGGCGAGCTGCCGGGAACGATGGACCGCGCCGGGGCGATCTCGCCCTGCCACTCGACGACCTTCACGACTTCGACTTCACCGATGTGCATGACTCCAAGCTAGAAGGTGATTGTGAGAGTTCCAATGCGTGAACTGCTCATTCTGATGCTTGACCGTCTCAGAGATATGATGAGCTGGTGGACGTGCTGAGTGCCGCGATCGCCGCGGTGCGGGTCGGGCAGCCCACGTCGAACCGCCTCCGGGCCGGTTCGACGTGGTGCTACCGCTTCGCGCCGTACGAAGGCGCGGGCTTCCACGTGCTGCTGCGCGGCAGCGGCTGGCTGCTCCCGGACGGCGGGACGCCGGTGCCGCTCGGCCCCGGCGACGCGGTCCTGGTCCCGCACGGCGGCGCGCACACCCTTTCCGCGACGCCGGACGCGGCCGGCGCGGTGCCGTTCGAAGCGGCGGTGGCCGAGCCCGACGGCCGGACCGAGTTCCTGTGCGGCAAGTACCGGCTGGCCCACGCCCGGCGGCACCCGCTGCTCGCGAGTCTGCCGGAGGTCGTGCACCTGCCCGCCGAGATCGGGCGGCACCCCGAACTGCGTGCGGCCATCGACCTGCTCGGTGGCGAGGTGAGCGACCGGCGGCCGGGCTCGGCCACGGTCCTCACCGGCTTGCTGGACTTGCTGCTGGTCTACCTGATCCGCGCGTGGCTGGCCGACAACCCGGACCAGGGCTGGCCGCAGGCGCTGCGAGATCCCGAAATCGCCGCCGCGCTGGAAGCCCTGCACGAGCACCCCGAAGCGCCGTGGCGGATCGAAGACCTGGCCGCCCGGGTGGGCTTGTCCCGGGCGACCTTGGCCCGCCGGTTCGCGGCGCTGACGGGTCGGCCGCCCATGGCGTACTTGACGTGGTGGCGGCTGACGACGGCGGCGCGCCTGCTCCAGGACACGGACCTTCCCTTGCCCTCGATCGCCGCGAACGTCGGTTACGCCTCACCGTTCGCGTTCTCGCACGCGTTCAAGCGCCGGTTCGGCGTCGCGCCGGGCGGTTTCCGGGCCGGCCGGTGACGGCAGCCTGGTGGCGTCTCGGGCCGCTGTCGATGGATTGTCGACGGACTTTGTGACGATGAGCGGTATGCGTCGAGGATGCCGACCATGGGCGGGGGATTCATGGATGCCGACTTGCGTCTGCTCGGGCCGTTGGAGGTCGCCGGGTCTCGCGGCAGTGTGTCGTTCGCCGGTGGGCGGCGCCGGTCGGTGTTCGCGCTGCTCGCGTTGCGGCCTGGGCGGGTGGTGTCGCGTTCGTCGCTGATCGACGCGTTGTGGGGCGAGGCCGCGCCGGCGACGGCGACGAAGACGCTGCAAGGGCACATCGCGCAGGTGCGCAAGGCGCTGTCGAGGGCCGGGCTCGGCGGTGTGCTGGTGACCAGGGAGCCCGGCTACGTGCTCGAGGTCGATCCGGCGCAGGTCGACACGCACCGGTTCGCCGAGCACGTCCGGGCTGGTTGCGCGGCACTGGACCGGGGCGACGGTGAGGAGGCGCACGTACGGCTCGAGGCGGGGCTCGCGTTGTGGCGGGGAGATCCCATCGCGGACTGCGCGGTGGCCGGCTGGGCCGTCGCCGAGCTCACCCGGCTGTATGAGGCGAGGGCATCGGCGGAGGAGCAGGCGGTCACGGCCCTGCTCATGGCCGGCCGGCACGCCGATGCCGTGGGCGAGATCGAGCGGTTGGTGGGCCGGTATCCGTCGCGGGAGCGGCTGTGGGAGCTGCTGATGGTCGCGCTGCACCGGTCCGGCCGGCAGGCGGACGCGTTGCGGACCTACCGGCGGGTGCGGTCGGTGCTCGTCGAGGAGTTCGGCGTCGAACCCGGGCAGGAGCTACGGCGGCTGGAGGCGGCGGTGCTGGCCGGTGAGCCGGACGTGGCAACGTATCTCCCGCGGCCACCAGCCGGCCGGAGCCTGGTCGATTCCCGGTGCGCGAGACCCTGACCATCTCGACCGTGCCGGCGTGGGGCCGCCCACGCCGGCGGTTGACGGCCGGAACTCAGTTCTTCACGTCGCGTACCACCAGACCCGTCTGCCATATCTGCTGGCGGGCCGAGAAGACGCAAGTCGACACCTGGACCGGTGCGCCGACCGGCGCCTCACCGTCCTCGACTTCGAGGCACTGCCCGAGCTTCGCGTTCACGATCTTCACCCGGCCGGGAACCTCGCGGGTCACGAACTGCCACTGCTGGCTGACCAGCTTGGGCGAACAGGGCGCCTGCACGACCGGTAAGCCGTCACCGGCCCCGTCGGCCAGGTCCATGCACAGACCGCTGTCCTGGTTGACGAGCAGGGTGCTGATCGACTCCGGAACCGGTTGTGCCGCCCACAACGTCGCCGGCAGGCCGGTACAGCGCCGCTGTACCACCTGCCTGCCGGTCTCCGGCTTGACTGACGGGCCGGCACACAGGGTGGTCGTGACGTTCATCAGCTGGAAAGCGCCGGCCCGGACATCGGTGCCGGAGTTCGCCGCGCCCGCCGAACCGGCCGCCACGAATTCACCCGTCGTGACGCCGATGACCACGGCCGCAACGGTCAGCAGTTTTCTTACTCGCATTTGTCCCTCCTCCATAAAGAATTCCGCGCCGGCGTGTCGCGCGCGGCGTGGAATTCCCTTGCGCGGACGCTAGCTCGCGGCGGTGGCGAGGCGGCAGTGTTCCGGTGGCCGGCGGTCAGCGGACAGATAGGAGCACCGGTACGGACGTGTCGTTGAGACAGGAGCAGCCCACCGGAGTGCGCGAGTGCCGCCGCGGCGGTCATGAGGGAGGGCGGCGGCGTCCGGCTGACCGTGGGTCTTCGGTGTCGTGGCGTTGTCGCAGGTGCTGCTCACCGTTGCGCAGCGGCGGCAGTCAGCGATTTCGCCTTTCTGCGGGACGCGGTGTCCCTGTCGGACTCCGCGCTGTCCAAACAGCTGGGCACACTGAAGAAGGACGGCTACGTCGAGCAGCGCCTGGCTGGTGACGTTGTCGGAGACTCGGACCGGACGATCGCGCCGACCCGCTCCGGGCACGTCGTGCACCGATCTGGTGCACAAGGTCCACGCCGCTCCCAGGCACGTGCCGCCATGATCTGACCCTGGAAGCCTGCTCAATGGGTGCGGTTCGAGAGGCCTGCGAGGTAGATGTCGACTTGGCGGCGGGCGGCGAGCTTCCAATCCGTGACGTGGGGTAGGCCCTGCGCCAGCAATGCGCCGAAGGTGACGATGTCCGCCCTGGTGACCCCGGTTCGCATCGTGCCGTCGTGCTGCCCCCGCTCCAGGATCGAGCCCAGTGTCCGATGCGCCTCGTCGCGGACCGCGACCGTGGCCTGATCGGTGGGCGCCGGCCCGCCGTGCATGGGGAGCACGAGGTCCGGGCCGTGCTCGATGGTCTGTTCGAGGAAGAAGCGGATCCCGTCGATCGCCGGCTTGTCGAGAGCCGCGGCTCTCCTGGCGGTCTCGAGGACGATCCGGAAGGACCGGTGCGTCAGCGCGCCGAGCAGGGCATCCCGCGAGGGGTAGTGGCGGTATACGGTCCCGACGCCGACCCCGGCGTCTGCCGCGATGGTGGCCATCGGCACCGCGGTGCCGTCCCGGCGGACAGCGACGGCAGCGGCAGCCAAGACCCGGTTGCGGTTGTCGATGGCGTCCCGGCGCAGCTCCCGCTGCCTGCCGGTCTCATCCCGTTCCTCTCGCACGACACCGATCATCACAGCTCGGCGCTTCGGTCACCATCGTTGACAGCCGGTTAGCCGGACGATATCGTCCGTTTATCCTGCACGAGGACAGTCGAGTCGCGTGTCCCGGCCCCGATCACCGTCGATCCGGTCCTGGCAAATCTCCAGGAAGAAGGACCGCTGTGACGTTCACTGTCGACCCTCAGGTCGCCGCGATTCTGGCGCCGATGGCCGAGGCCATGGCCGACGCCCCGCACCCGGCGGTCGGCGACGTCGCGACCCGCCGTATCGCGCTGGAAGCGATGATGGCCGAGACCGCGGCCCTGCAGCCCACTCCGGCCGACGTGACGGCCACCGACTTCCACGCGGTCGCCGGGGACGGCACGAAGGTGCTGCTGCGCTGGTACGCCAAGGATGGCGCCGCCCCCGGCTCGGCCGCGCTGTACCTGCACGGCGGCGGGATGATCCTGGGCAGCGTCGCCCTCTACGATGCACCGATCGCCCGGTACGTGTCCGCGAGCGGGGTGCCGATGCTGGCCGTCGACTACCGGCTCGCACCCGAACACCCCGACCCCACGCCGGTCGAAGACGTCTACGCCGGGCTGCGGTGGCTGCACGATCACGCCGCCGAACTCGGCGTCGACCCGGCCCGGATCGCCGTGATGGGCGACAGCGCCGGTGGTGGCCTGGCCGCCGGGGTGACGCTGCTGGCCCGCGACCGGGGCGGACCGGCGGTGGCGCGCCAGATCCTGATTTTCCCGATGCTCGACGACCGCACGACGACGCCGGACCCGGAGCTGGTCCCGTTCGCGACGTGGAACTACGAGGACAACGCCACCGGGTGGTCGGCGTTGCTCGGCGACCGGGCCGGCGGCGCCGACGTCTCGCCGTACGCCGCCGCGGCGCGGGCGGCCGACCTCTCGGGCCTGCCGCCGACGTACCTCGAGGTCGGCCAGCTCGACATCTTCCGCGACGAAGACCTCGACTACGCCCGGCGGCTCGGCGCGGCCGGGGTCGACGTGGAGTTCCACCTGCACCCCGGTGTGCCGCACGAGTTCGACACGTTCGCCTGGGACACCGACGTCGCCCGCCGCGCGGTCGCCGATCGCCTGCGTGCCCTCGGCTCCTTCTGACCGTCCACTTCGAACGGAGCCACCCGATGAGCATGGCCTACCTCGCCCAGCCCGACCAGCAGCAGAAGCTCGAGTGGCTCGACGGCGGCACGCTGTCGATCCTGCTCGACGGTGCGGCCACCGACGGCCGGCTGATGGTCGGCCGGTTCGACGTCGCCAAGGGGGAGGCGCCGCCGTTTCACTTGCACACCAAGGAAGACGAAGTCTTCATGCTCATCAAGGGCACCGCGCTGGTCTGGGTCGGCGAGGAGGAGATGGAGCTCGCGGAGGGCGGCATCGTCTTCCTGCCCAAGAACATCCCGCACGCCTACCGCATCACGTCCGCGAAGGCCGACCTGCTGATGATCAACACCCCCGCGGGCATCGAGGGCATGTTCCGGCACGCCGGCCGCGACCGGGCCGAACCCCGGCCGGACGGTTTCGAGCTCTCCCCGGCCCGGCTGGCGGAGGCGGCGGAGAAGTTCGGGAACGTCATCGTCGGCCCGCCACGCTGATCCCGATTTCCCGGGCCGTGTCCTGGGGCCTGGCAAGAAAGGTTTCCGCCGCGTTCTGGATCCGGTCTCGCTCACCAGTGGTGAGCAGGTCGAGTAGCAGCCCGCGGATCGTGGCGATCACCAGCCCTGCGCGATCCGCAAGGACCCGGCGCTGACCCCGCCGCTTCCCAGCGCGACGATCCGGATCCGGCGACCTGGCGAACCGAGATCGGCTGGCCCCTGTTCCGGCTCGCGTCCTCGCCGTGACCGCTTGGTCGTCAGCCTTGCGGAGGTGGTGTGTTCGCGCCGATGTCACCGATGCCGGTGGTGAGCAGGTCGAAGGCGCGGTCGATGACGCCGGGCTGGTCGGCCGTGATCGCCTTGGCCGCCCGGCCTTCCAGCAGCCTGCCGATCGGCGTTATGACCACTGTGGACACCGCGGCCAGCAGGAGGTTGCCCGTCAGCGCCGCGGTGTAGGGGTCGCCGGTCTCCTTCTCGATGAGCTCAGCGACCTTCCCGGCGAGTTCGTCGCGTCGTTCCCGAGCGCGGGAACGCAGAGCCGCGCTGTCCGCGACGACCTGCGCGAACGCCTTCATGTGCGGGAGCGCGCCGGAAAGCGGGTGGTGCTCGCGCAGCAACCGGTGCAGCAACCCCCGTACCGCGTCGACGGGTGACTGGCCGGGCGGCCGCTGCCGGATCGCGGAGACGAGCAGCTCCTCCGCTTCGGGGTAGAGGTCGAGGAACATGTCCTCCTTGCGCGGGAAGTAGTTGAACACCGTCACCTTGGAGTAGCCGGCGGCCTCGGCGATCTCCGCGATGGTGACGTCGTCGAACCCGCGCTCGAGGAACAGGCTCGTGGCCGCCTCGGAGATCCGCTGCCGCGCCTCCTGCTTCTTGCGCTCACGCAGTCCTGGCCGCATCGCATTACTGTATCAGACTCAAAAGTTGACTCGACTCAAGTTTGAGTTCAGTATGCCTATAGCGGATGCACATCGAACAGCGAAGGGGAAAACCATGGACGCGGACGTGATCGTCGCGGGGGCGGGCCCGGTCGGGCTGACGCTGGCGACCGAGTTGGCATTGGCCGGCCGGAGGGTCGTCGTGATCGACAAGGACACCGAACGCGACGGGCAGAGCAAAGCGATGACCCTGCAGCCGCGCACGGCCGAGATATTCGACCTGCGTGGCCTGCTCTCCCGTGCCGCGCCAGACGAAATCGGGCGGATGGCCGGGCATTTCGCCGGTTTCCCGCTCAGCCTGGACATCCTCGGGACGCGCTACCCCTACCAGGTCGGCATCCTGCAGGCACGCGTCGAAGCCGTGCTGGAGCAACGCCTCACCGAACTGGGTGGCGAACTCCGCCGCGGCTGGGAGCTGACCGGCGCCGACCAGGACGAGCAGGGCGTCACCGTCCACGGGCCCGAAACGCTTCGCGCGCGTTACCTGGCCGGCTGCGACGGGGCGCACAGCACGGTGCGCGCGTTGCTCGGTGTCGCGTTCTCCGGCACCCCGGCGACCCGGTACACCACCATCACCGACGTGGTACTGGCCGACGGCACCGCCGAACTCCCGACGACCTGGACGTCCATGGGACGCACGCGGCGGCGGAAACCGGACGGATCGTTCGCCAGCATCGTCCCCATCGGCACGCCGGGGCTCTACCGGTTCGTCTACTTCGACGGGCGGCGTGAACGCACCCAGGTCACCGACGACGAGGTCGGCGCCGCGCTGAACACGTTCTACGGCAACGAGTACGCGCTGGTTCGGGTCCGCCACGCCTCGCGGTTCAGCGATGCCTCCCGGCAGGCCCGGCACTACCGCGTCGGCCGGGTGTTCCTCGCCGGCGACGCCGCACACATCCACCCACCCGCCGGGGGCCAGGGCCTCAACCTCGGCGTCCAGGATGCGGTCAACCTCGGCTGGAAACTGGCGGCCGTCCTCGCCGGCCGGGTGCCGGAGACGGTGCTGGACACCTATCACACCGAACGGCACCCCGTCGGTGCCGCCGTCCTGGACAACACGCGTGCGCAAGGCGCCTTGCAGGCCCACGACACCGAACATCGTGCCCTGCGCGACATCATGGCCCGGCTCCTCGAGCTCCCCGACGCCAACCTCACCATCGCGGCAATGGTCACCGGTCTCGGCATCGACTACGGCGGACCCGGCCATGTCGGCACGCGCCTGCCCGACTTCCGGATCGGCGACCGGTGGGCGAGCGAGTGGTTCCACTCCGGACACGGCGTGCTGCTGTCGACCGACGAGACGCACCTGAAAACGGCCCAGCCTTGGAACGGCAGCGTCACCACGGCCCTCGTCGAGGCGACGCCCTGGCCCGACGTCACCGCGGTCCTCGTCCGGCCCGATGGTTACGTGTGCTGGACCGCACCGGGCGACCCGGTCACGACACCACTGCGAACCTGGTTCGGCCGGCCGACCTGACCCGCGCGGTGAATCGAGGCGTCATTTCCGATCGATGTCCGCGTAGAAGGAGAGAAGGGCAGTCGCGAGCCGGTCGGGCGCCTCCATCGCCACGTAGTGGCCGATCCGTTCGATGCGCACCGCGGTCACGGTGGTGGCGACCTGGCGCAACGTCGCAGGCGTGCGGTCGGAGAAGCCCGCCACCGCGAGTACGGGCAGGTCCAGCTTCCGCGCCGCGAGCCGGCGAAGTTCTTCGCCCTCCGAGAGCAGGGACCGGTACAGCCCGGCGGCGCCGGCGAACGCGCCGGGTCGCGCGTAGGAGCGGACGAGCTCGTCGATGTCGGCGTCGGTGAACGCGTCGGGGCTCGCGGCGAGCGACGGGATCGCGTAGTCGGCGAGGAATGCGCGCTCGCGTCCGGCGAGGAGCATCTCCGGGATGCCGGGGGCAGCGAGGACTCCGATGTGCCAGGCGCCGCCGTGGGTGACGTCCGCGAGCGTCTCGGCGCCGAATCCCGGGAGTGCGGTCTCGATCCCGGTGTAGCTGCGGACGAGTTCGGGGTGGGCCGCGGCGACCCGGAACGTCGTTGGGCCACTGATGTCCTGGCCGGTGAGGTGGACGGGTCCGACGTCGAGGCAGGTGATCAGGTCGCTGAGGTCTTTCGCCGAGGTCGCGCTGTCGTGGTCCGGGGTGGCGGTGGCGGAGTCGCCGAATCCGCGCAGGTCGACGGCGAACACCCGGTGCTGCTCGCTGAGCAGCGGGATCAGCTTGTGGAAGACCCACCAGGTCTCGGGGAAGCCGTGAACCAGCAGTACGGGAGACCCGGTGGTGCCGGCGGCCACGTAGTGCAGTTCGGTGCCGTTGAGGCTGACGCGGTGGTGGTCGACACCGGGGATGGTGGCGGCGAGACGATTCATGGGGTTCCCTCGAGCCGATGGACAAGTTACTTGTCGAACCTTAGGGGGTAGACAAGGAACTTGTCTATATCGGCGCGCGTCGTAGGATCGGGTTCATGGCGCAGTCCAGCGGTGCCGAGCTCGCGCTTCTGCTGCTCGGCGGGTTCCACTCGATGGTCGACGAGGTGAACGTCGAGCTCGCGAAGCGCGGCCACGATGGTGTCCGCCCGGTGCACGAGTTCGCCTTGCGCGCCGTGGACGCGGGTGCGGACACCGCTTCCGAACTGGGTCGCCGGCTGTCGGTCACCAAGCAGGCCGCCGCGCAAACGATCGCGGTGCTGGAGGGTTTCGGCTACGTCGACCGCGAGCCCGACCCCAGCGACGCACGCCGCAAGCGCGTGCGGGTCACTGCTCGAGGCCGCGAGCTGATGGCCATCGGCGGTGCGCTGTTCGACGACGTCCGCAGCCGCTGGGCGGCCCGAATAGGACCCGAGCAGCTCGAAACCCTGGAAACCCACCTGGCCCAGCTCACCGAGCGCCGCTCATTCACTGCCGAAGATCTGCAGGACTGATTCCGCGAAGCCGCAGTTCGGCTGCTCTTCCGGTGACGCGACGCTGCCGGGACGGCCGAACCGCCTACGATCCCTGAATTTCCCAGAACAGGTCCCCCGAACGGCTGGTGTTCGTCACCGACGCCGTCGTCGCGATCGCGATCACCCTGTTGGTCCTGCCGCTGGTCGAGGCCGTGCCGGATGCCGTTGCGCAGCACCTCGGCCCGGCCGTGCTGATCAGCGAGAACCAGTGGAAGATCTACAGCTTCCTGCTCGGTTTCGCGGTGATCGCGCGGCTGTGGGTCGTGCATCCACCGCGTGTTCGAGCAGGTGAAGGCGTACAGCAGGCCGTTGATGGTGGCGAAATCCTCCACCTGGGGCGTCTGAATCGATCCCCGGACTGTCACCAGACGATCAGTGGAAGATCGGCCGTGGCACGAAGAAACCCTCCCGGGCCTGAGGAAACTCTGCGGTGCCGGGAGGGTTTTCGATGACGTGGAGCTAAGGGGACCCGAACCCCTGACTCCTCACTGTCAGTGAGGGTCGATCATGGCCCTGACCTGCGGCGATAGGGAATCGCCTAGTGAAATGATGCGCTTGGCCGCCGTTGCTTGCAACTGTGTGTCGTTCAGTGCAGTTGTAACAGGGGGTTTGCCCCAGCTGTGCCCCAGCGAAATTGGTGAGAGGACCGCCCGCGTTCGTTGCGAACAAACGTGCGGTCGGCTCGGGACCCCGGACTTGGAGCCAGTCGAGCAGCATCAAGTCGAGCGGTGCCGTGCAGCTGGAACCCGCACTGACTAGCTACGTCAGTCGCGCGACCGGTTCCCCGCGTTGGGCTGCCGAGCGTCGCTTGCCGAGGCGCACGCTCTGCGGCTACTTGACACTGGTGGGCAGGACCGGGTCCGGCCAGACTGCGGTCCAGGTGCTCGGTGAGTTGCTCCCACATTGCGGCTGCCTGCCCGTGTCATTGGTGTGGCTCTCTCATGGCATGCGTCTCGCCGAGCACCGTGCGAGGAGTGGCTCAAAAGGGGTTTGTTCTGCTCAAAGTAGCGGTGCCCTCCTTGCTGGAACAATCAGCATCGAGCAAGGAGAATATCCATGACGTTCATTATTGGGATGGATCCACATAAGCGTTCGGCTACGATCGAGGTGATCAACGAACGCGGGCGATCACCACGCAGTGCCGGAACTCATCGTCGACTCGTGGTCGAAACCGCGCAAGTGCGCGCCTGCGGCTGTGAACGTGATCGAGTACTCGATGACTGAGCCGTCCCCCATCGACGTCAGATCTTCACCGGGTGCCCAAGCGGTGTCGTAGAAGTGGCGCCGGTCGTCCCTGTCAGAGCCCAGCACGACGTCCAAGGCCGCCAGCGCGCGGCACAGCACGCGCAGGTTCGGGATCGCGGGCAGGCAACGAGCAAGGTCGTACACGGTCACCCCAGCAATCGAGCAGACAGCCCGAACATGCTGGGGCACTCCGACGAGGTGGGTGGCGAGAGCTCAATCAATTACCTTGGCCCGCATGGCTGTTCGGAGCCTGCGCATCCGCGAACTCGGTGACCCCCCTGACGGGAAGCACCGCGACGATCGAGACCACCAGCATCACCGCCGCGATCCAGGCGAACATCGTCGTGCCCACCGCGGGGAGCAGCCACCCCACGACCACGATGGCGAGTGGGGTCAGCGCCGAATTGACGAGGGCGTCCAAGGAAAGCACCCGTCCCAGGTGGGTTCCCGGAGTACCGGTTTGCAGTGCAGTCATCCACAGCACACCGAAGACCGACAGACCCGTGCCGGTGAAGAAGCCGAAGACCGCCAGGAGGACGGCGGGTCCGTGCAGCGCGAGGGTGACGGTCTGCGGTACCTGCGCGAGCAGCGCGGCCATCGAGAGCAGGCCGGGCGAGGTCGTGGTGACGCGGGCCGCCAGTGCTGCGCCGAGCACCGCGCCCACCCCTTCGACTGCGACTACGAGCCCGTAGGAGGTGCCGTCCGAGCCGATCGCGAACGGAAGGAGGATGGTGATCGGTGCGACCACGAAGGTGAGCTGTACCAGCCCCTGCACAAGGATCGCGCTCATCCAGGGCCGGCCGAGCACGTAGGTGATGCCTTCCCGCGCTTCGGCGAGGGCCCCACCGCGAACGCGGGACGCCGCCGCACGGGGTTCTCGGATACTCAGCATCGTGGCGGTGCTCGCCACGAACGTCGCTGCGTCGATCCACAGAGCGCCTCGGGGACCGACTGCGGCGGCCGTCACCCCACCCAGGCCCGCCCCCACCACCGTGGCGACGCGGTTGGTGGCTGACCGGAGGGCGTTCGCTCCACGGAACTCGTTTCGAGGGACGAGTGACGGGAGAAGCGCGCTGTAGGCAGGGCGGTAGATCCCGCTGCCCGCGCCCATCAGCACGGCGCCGGCACCGAGCGCGACCAGCGGTCCGCCGGCTCCCGTGACGATGATCAACACGAGTCCCGTCGCGCGCAGCAGGTCCGAAGCCACCACCACTCGCGTGCGCCGGCAGCGATCGGCCAGGACACCTCCGAACAGCAAGGACACGACGCCACCCAGCGCGGTCAACCCGAGGACGAGGCCGAGCGCGCGTGCGGCATCCGGACGGGGCAGGAGGTACAACGCCACCACCACCGTGAAGCCGGCGTCTCCGGTCACGTTCACCAGCTGCCCTGCCCATGCCGTCCTGAACCGCCGGTGACGCAGGGGGCTGAACAACCGGCTCATCGCGTGCGTCCTCCGGCGTCGATCGCGGCGCGGTGCCCATGGCCGGCAACGACTGCGGCGATGCCCGCCTCCAACTCGTCGCGTGTCGACGTGCAGATCAGTGGGTGACCCTGCCGCACGTGCAGGAGGGTGGCGTCGAGCACCTCGCGCATGATTGATTCGCCCCCGTTTCCCAGCCAGGTCAGGGAGTCCGCTCGGTCGCCGCGGCCGCTCACCCTCGTCGTCAATGCAACCATGCAGTGCCGGCGGTCCGACGGCTCGGGCAGGACGAGCACCAACACGACCGAGGCGAGCGCCGTCTCGAGCCGGGCGCGGGCCTCCGGCGAATGCTGGACGAGGATCCCGCCGCCCAGGTCGAGTATGCGACTCCCGGGCGTTCGCACCGCCTCTTCGAGGGCTCGCAACTCGAAGAGGCTCTCGTAGCGGTGCAACGCCCGCGGGCCGCCGCTGCGGTAGTGCTGTTCGGCGCGCGCCGTGGTGTATCCCCAGGGCCGGTAGCGATGTTCTCTGGCGGCGTCGAACGAGACGACGGGCAGGCCGAGTGCCGCACCGAGGCACCCGGCCGTCGTCGTCTTGCCGGCCGCCGGCGGACCACCGACGGCGAAGGTGGTCATCCCGGGACTCGTTCGGTGAGCTTGCGGTACAGGGCCTCGGCCAAGTCCGGCCGAACCTGTTCGCTGAGCGCGGCGTAGAGGAAGGCGACCGGGCTGTCGAGCCGTGACGTCAGGTACCACTGGCGCATCCGAGCCGTGGCGAGCTCCCAGATGTGCACCTGTCCGGTGAAGACCGCGGCGAGGTCGGCGGCGTTCACGTCGATGCCGCTCGGGATACCGTAGAGGGCTTCCTTGAGCGTCAGGTCGATCTGTTCGAACCGGGCCGAATTGATGTTGAGGGCAAGCACTGCGTCCGTCCCGGCGGTGAAGCCGCGGAGGTGGATGGCGAAGCGGTGCGAAGCCGTCGGTTCGCCTAGGTAGCTGTTGGTCGTCACCAGAGCCCGGCCGAGCCGGGAGTTCAGGAGAAGCGGCGCCATCGCGTCGAGGTTTCGCCAGATCGCGTCGCGAGCTACGTCGTCGACCGCGTCGTCGAATAGGGGCGGGAGATCCGCACCGAGGTCGACCTCCTCCCGTGAGTGCCGATCCGAGGCGGCCACCGGCACCATCGGATCGGCTGGGCTGATCCACGACGCGCGCGAAACCTCTTCGCCGGTCCCGGAGAAGTCCGCGGTCTCACCGGGGAGAAGGCCGACGACGCGGACCTTCATGGTGAGCTTGTTGGCGAGCTCGGCCAGCTCGGTGAACGACGACCAGAGGAATTCACCGTGTTTTCGCGGGAGCTGGGCGTACCCACCGCCGCTCAACAGCACCCAGCGGGCGTGGGGGAAGAACTCCAGCGATTTGTTCAGCACGCTGTCGAGCAGTTCGATGCCCTGGGTTTCGGGACGCGACCCGTCGCCGAGTGGCAGCAGGTTGTCGAAGGCGCCGAGCGCGGCCGCCGGGGTGATCTGCCCGTTGTGCGTGGCGATCACCACCTCCGGGCGGAGCGAGGTGAGCGACGGGTGGTCATCGATCGCGGTGTCGGACTGGATCAGCACCCCGCCTTCGCGCCCGGCCGGGGTGAGGGAGGCGCAAGCCACCCGGCTTTCCCAGATCGGGGCCTCGGGATCGCCCTGGAGCAGCGCCACGTCGATCGCACCGACGGTTTCCTTGACCCCGTGGGCGAGTAGCCGGACCTCGTGGCCGAGCCGACGCAGGGCGGACACGCAGACCGCGGGGGTGAGCGACGGCAGCAGGATGGGGGCACCGACCGGGACCAGCGCCAGTGACGGCAGGTGGAAATGATCGAGGTGCTCGTTGGTGACGACGACCGCGGCGATCTCCGGCATCCGGCCGACGTCGACCGAACGAGCCGGGTGGATCTCGAAGCGCAACTGCTCGGAGTGGCCGAATGATCCGGTGAGGACCGGGTCGACGAGGACAGCGGTGCCGTCGATGTCGACCAGCCATGACTGGTGGCCGATGAAGGTGGTCCGGATGCCCATCATTCGCGCCCTTCGTTGATTGCGGACAGCTGCAGGTCGTAGACGCTGCAGGAGGTGTCCGGTTGCAGCTGTTCGCCGAGGATGTCGTAGAAGAGGGCGACCAGTGAGTTCATCGAGTCGCCTAGGTACCAGGACCGCATGGCGATGCCCACGATGTCCCAGATCTGCAGCGCGCCGGTGAGCACGGCCGCGAAGTCGACCGCTCGGACGATCACGCCGTAGGGGTACATCGCCAGTGCGTCGTCCAGCGGCAGGTCCGGGACCTGCTCGAAGGTCCCCGAGACGACGTTGAGCGCGTAGGACCGGCTCTCGATGTGGTCACACCGCAGTTGCACGACCAAGCGGCAGGGCCCGGCCGCGGGGTTGTCGCGGCTGAGCGCGAGCAGGTCCCGGCCGAGCGGCGCCAGCATCACCGCGGTCGCCAGGTGCTTCAGCCCGTCGGTAACCACCGCGAGGGCTGTCAGCTCCTGATTTCCGTCCGTGGCCGGCGTGATGGGGCGCATGCCGATCATCGCGTCCGACGCGATGAACTCCTCGCGGCGCCGGACCAGCTCGGCGAACCGCTCGTGGTCGGTCCCGACCCAGCCCATGTCCCCGGCCGGCTCGAGCCGTGCTTCCCGCAGCTCCAGCACCTCGCCGGGCTCGGGGCCGGCGACGGTGACCCGGCGCACCAGGTGCGAAGCGATGTTCGCGAGTTCCTTCTGCTCGGAAAACGGGAACGGGCCCATTTCCTCGTAGTCCTTGAGGAAGCCGCCGCCGCAGATGATGAAGTGGTTCGGCGACACTTGCGGGTTCAGTTCGAGATAACCGACGAGGAGCTGGCGGAGGATGTCGAGCGCCACGAACGGGCTGCGCTGCGCGGCACCGTCGGACTGGCCCGCGGCGCGGAGATTGTCGAGTGAGCCGAACACCCCCGTCGGAGTCACCTGGGCGTTGTTGCTGACGGCGAGCACTTGCGGCGGCGGGACGATCCCGGCCTCGACGTCCGCCACGAACTCCGGGGAAAGCAGGGCGTCGATGCACAGGTAGAGGCCGCCCGTCTCGGCGTCGTCGGCGTCGCGGACATAGACCTGGCTCACGCGGCTTTCCCAGAGGACCGTTTCGGGGTCGGGCGGATATAACGTGACATCGACACTGCCGAACCGGGTGGTGACGCCGAACGGCAGCCGGATCACCTCGAAACCGAGCCGAGCGATCGGGCGGACCACGGCCTCGATCATCGTCGGGCCGACCACGATGGGCACCGACCGGTCGAGCTTGTTCAACGTCGGCAAGTGGAAGTGGTCGGAGTGCTCGTGGCTGATGATCACCGCGGCCGGTGTCGGCATGGCACTCAGGTCGAACACCCGGGGCGGATACACCTCGACCGGGCTGGACGTGTACTCCTCCCCGAAGCGCGCCAGCAAAAGCGGGTCCACCAGCACCGGGTTCTCCGGGTCTCCCAGTGCGAAGCCGTTGTGTCCGATAAATCCGATCTTCATGGGTCTCCTGCCGTTCACGGCCGCGCTGGGCCGGCCCCGTCACTGGTTGCGGGTTCACCGCCCGCGGAGGGGGAGACGGCACCGGGCCGTCTCCCCCGTGTGCTCAGCGCACGTAGTAGACGTCGCTCGTGCCCCGGCGGGCGCCGGCCTTGGCGGTGCCACCCTCGCGGCGCGGACCCGTCGTCTGCGCCAGCTTGGCCCGCAGCACGTCGATGTCACCGACACGCAGCCCGGAAACGCGCTTGATCTCCATGGATTTCTCCTCATCAGTGGAACCTCATCGGGCGTCCACGCAGAAGCTCCGCGGACCAGGAGGAGTCTTCTGGGGCCGGCTATCCGGGCCCTGTCGACGGCCTATCGACGACGGAGAGGGGGTCGAGAGCGGCGGCGGGCATGCTGTGGCAATGACGCGGACGTCGGGCGGGGCGGCGGCCGGGGGGCGCAGGCGCAAGGGGGTGGCCCGACGTCCGCGTCATTGCTACAGCGGTCAGCCGGGCAGCGTGGTGTCGCTCTCGAGCGTGGCCTGCCGGCACCGCGGACAGGTCGCGAAGGGCGACGCCAGGTGGGCCCGGGCATACCGCGCGGCACCGATCTCGTCGGGGTAGCGCTCGAGGGCGCGCTCCCACGCCCGCCGCGCGCCGTCGAGGTCTCCCCGGAATCGGGCCACGTGGGCGAGCCCCTCCTCCGCGCGGCCGGTCGCGAGCGGGAGGTGCAACGTGACCGCCAGGCTCCGCGCCTCGGTGAAGGCTTGCTCGGCTTCACCCGGTCGCCCGGCGGACAGCTCGGTCTCGCCGAGGGTGTTCAGGGTGTCGCATTCGACCTCGCGCAGGCCCGCTTCCCGAGACAGCTGCAACGCTTGCCGGCCGTAGAGCTCGGCGACGGTGAACCGGCCCAGGCGGCGATGGGCGGAAGCGAGATAACACAGCCCGAACGCTTCGCCCAGCCGGAAGCTGATCTCCCGGCTGATCGTCAGTGCCCGGTCCAGGTGCTCGAGCGCTGCCTCCGGTGCACCCGAGATGAGGTGTGTGTCGCCGATGTTGAGGTGCGTCGTTGCCTGGCCGAGCCGGAAGCCCAGCTCGGTGCAGAGCTCCATCGCCTCGGAGAAGTGCGCCAGCGCCTTGTCCGGCTTGCCCATGCGGGACGCGACCGCGCCAAGATTGTTGGTGAACGACGCGTAGGCCTGCCGGTCTCCCAGTCGGATGGCGATCTGCCGGGCCTGCGAAAACGTGTCCGACGCCCCCGGCATGTCACCGGCCCGCACCCGCGCGATGCCGAGGTTCGTCAGCAGGTACGAGACGGTGGGTTCGTCCTCGAGCTGCCGGCTCAGCTCGATCGCTTCCAGCAGGAGCCGGCGGACCTCGTCGTAGTGGCCGCGGTCGCGCAGGATCAACGCGATGTTCGTGAGCGCGGCCGCTTCGCCGCGGATACTCCCGCTCCGCTTCGCGGATTCGTGGGCCGCCCGGAAGACGTCGAGCGTGTTCTCCCAGTAGTTGATCCTGCTGAAGAACGGCGAAAGGACGCAGGGCAGCTGCCAGGCGTCGTCGGCCCAGCGCTGCTCCAGCGCGATGTGGGCGACCGCCACCAGGTTCTCCACCTCGGCTTCGAGCAATGCCATCGCGGCGGGTTCGGAGTCGGTCGCCGGCAGCGCGGCGGAGCGGTGCACGGGATCCGGATCGATCTTGGCGAACGCGCGCGCGATGGGGCGGCAGCACTCGTGGGCCAGCCGGACGTGGTAGTCGAGGATCCGACGCCGCAGCGCGGTTCGTTCCTCTTCCTCACCGCTCCGTTCGGCCAGCCCGCGGGCGAAGTCCCGGACGAGGTCGTGCAGGTGGAACCGGCCCTCGGCGTGCTGCAGGACCAGGTGGGCGTCGAACAAGTGCTCCAGCAGTTCCCTGGTGTCTTCGACCGGCAGGTCCACCGTGGCGGCCACGGCGTGGACACCGAAGTCGGTGCCGGGGAGCATACCGAGTGCTCGGAACAGCCGTTGCTCGTCTTCGGCGAGGTGACGGTAGGACATCTCGAGCACCGCACCGACACTGCGGTCCCGGCCGGTGAGCAGCTGACCTCTCCGTTGCTGGTCCCGGAGCATGGCCTCGAGGTGGGAGACGGTCCAGGTGCGGTGGTGGCGAAGGCGGGATGCCGCCATGCGGATGGCCAGCGGCAACCGTCCGCACAGTTCGACCACGGCGATGGCCCGATCGTGGTCGGGCTCCGCCGGCTTGAGTCCGGCCACGCGCCCGAACAGGTCGATCGCGTCGTCCAAGGGAAGCAAGTCGAGCGATACCGGGATGGCAGCGTCGAGGCTGGAAAGCCGCCTGCGCGTCGTCACGAGCACGAGGGCACTCGGCGATCCCGGCAGCAGCAGGCGGACGTGGCTCTCGTCGATCGCGTTGTCCAGTACGACCAGTACTCGCCGGCCGGCGAGATGCGACCGCCATTGGACGACCCGGCCATCGAGGTCGGGCTGGATCAGGTCGGCGGGCACGCCGGCCGCCCGCAACAGGAGATCCAGCGCCGCGGCCGGCGACAGCGGGTCCTTGCCCGCCGTGTAGCCGTGGAGGTCGATGAAGTACTGGCCGTCGGGGTAGCGCTCGGCCAGTCGGTGCCCGAGATGCACGGCGAGCGTGGTCTTGCCGACTCCGCCCATGCCGTCGATCGTCACGATGGTGGTCGCGTCGCCGGTTGACTCGCCCACCTCACCGAGCAGGAGCTCGAGTTCGGCTCCCCGCCCGGTGAAATCGCGAGTACCGGGAGGCAGGAACGACGGTCGGACCTCGGGCTGTTCCGCCGGGGCGGCGGGCGGGCGCCGCGGGCCCCCGTTCGTCCTGGCGCCGGTGTCCATGAGCTCCGGATCACCCTGGAGCACTCGGGCGTGCAGCGATCGAAGCTCCGGTCCGGGTTCGAGGCCGAGCTCGTCGCGGAGCACCCGTCGGCCTTCGTCGTAAACCTGCAGCGCTTCGGATTGCCTGCCGGATCTGAAGTACGCCAACATGAGTGACGCGCGGGAGGACTCCCGCAGGCGGTGCCGGTCGACGAGTTCGATCAGTTCGTCGATCACGAAATCGTGCTCGCCCAGCCGGAGCCGCAGTGCGAGCAACTTCTCGTGGGCGGCTAAGCGTTGCTCCTCGAGACGCGCGGCGGCGGCGGACAGGACGTGACCGCCGACCCCGGACATGGCTGGTCCGGACCATTGTCCCAACGCGGTCCTGAGCTGCCTCGCCGCTCCGGCCGTGTCGCCGCTCTCCTCCGCCGCCGCCGCGGCCCGCAGGTCATCGGTGAAACGACTCAGGTCCACCTGGTCCGGGCGCACCGTGATGCGGTACATCGACTGGTGGGTACTGATGAGATTTTCGCCGCCGTAGGGGGCAAGGACGCGCCGCAGGGCGGCGATCGCGTTGTGGACCTGGGGCCGCGCGGTTTCGGGCGGGTCGTCCCACAACTGCTCGATGAGCTGGTCGGTGGAAAGCATCGTGCCGGAGTGCAGGAGCAGGGTGGCCATCAGCCGCCGCTGCCTGCTCCCGCCCAAGGGGAGCGGCGTTCCGGCAGCGGTTCGGGCCTGAACAGGTCCGAGAACGCAGAAGTCCAGCTCTCCCCGCTCAGACGCCAACCCGCCTCCTGATACCGGTCCGCGGACACGCTACCAGTGGGGTATTCCCGACAACTACGCCGTTCGGGTGCATCTTCGACGGTCGGCTCGGCAACTCTGTGCAGCCTCCGAGCCGTCCGTTATCGTCTGCTCAAGGTCGGGGTTCAGTGCTGTCCTATTCCGGCCGTTCTAACAGGGGGAGGGGTTTGTGATGAAGAAGCCCGCAATTCTGGGGACGCTGCTCGCGGCCGTCGTCGCGTTGGCGGTGACGCTGGGGAGTGGTCTGCCCAGCCATGACAAGGCTCCGGCCAACACGCCGCAAACGGGCCTCAGCAGTTCGATTTGCATCGGTTGCTGACCGTTTGGCCCGGAAGCCGAGGAGTACGGGCGAAGAGAAAGACCGGGTCCGGTGGGGTCTGGCCTTCACCGGCGGGCTGCTGGGCCTGGCTTTCGCGCTCAGCCTGGTGAACGTGCTGCCGTCCTCGCTCGCCGGTGGATGGCAACGGAGCCAGCGGGACCTGTACACCACATTCTGGCCGCAGGGCTGGGCCTTCTTCGCCGAACGCCCACGGAATGGCGTCGTGGTCGCCTACGCGCTCAATTCCCGGGGCGGGCTGGGCGACGAGCTGACCGGCGCTCTCACTGTTCCCGGCAATCTGGCGGGGCTGAGCCGGCGCGGTTATACCCGGATAGTGGAGGCCCAGGCGCTCGCGGCACGGGTACCGGCTGGAGGTTGGCATGAATGCCAGGACAGCGACCTCGACGCGTGTCTCCGGTCCTCGCCTGCTCGGCGCACGGTCATCGCCAACGAATTCGTGTCCTCGTCGCTCTGCGGCACGGCGGTACTGGCGGTCGTGCGGGCCGGGGCTGCCGCCGAGAAGCGCGCTGCGGTACGGCTGGTGAGGGTTGAGCTGGCTTGCCACTGAGGGGATTCTTCAGCCGACAGTTCACGCGCGCGACGAAGTGCGATCCCCGTGGTCCTCTGCTGGGGACCGCGCGCACGCTGCTGGCGCTGGCCGATTTGAGCGTGCTGGCCTTCACTGCCGACCGCGACCTCTTCCTGCGGGAGACGGCGACGGTGACCGCGGGTCGGTGCGATGGTGTCCGCGCCCTGTCGCTGTGGTGCCTCGCCGGGCCGCATCCCGCTGCGCTGCTGACTTGCCGTGTGGTCGCCATCCTGGTGTTCGCCGTGGTCGCCACCGGCTTCTGTCCAAGATGGACCTGCGTTCCCCACTGGTACCTCGCGTTCAGCCTGGGCACGGCGATGACCGTGGCGAACGGGGGCGAGGGAGTCGATCGCATAGTCACGCTGCTGCTCATTCCCCTCTGCCTCGGCGATACCCGAACTTGGCATTGGTCCCGCTCCGGCGATCCACTCGGCCCGGGATGGCGCGGGAGCGCGTACGTCGCACTGCTGTTCGTACGTGCGCAGGTCTTCGTCGTCTACCTCAATTCCGCGGTCGCCAAAGTGGTCAACCCGCAGTGGCGCGACGGTTCCGCGTTCGCCGGACTGGTCGACGACCCGTACTACGGTGCACCGCAATGGATCCGCGAATCACTCGGACCGTTGTTCTCCGCCGGGCCGGTCGCGGTGGTACTCGGCTGGGCGGTCGTGATCGCTGAGGCGTGCATCGCTGTGTTGATGACAGGCACCGTGCGCGCACGCCGATGGGCCGTGACACTGGCATTGCTGCTGCACGGCGCTATCGTGGTCATGATGGGACTGGTCAGTTTCGGGCTGGTGATGATCGCGACCGTCTTGTTCGCTTCGGTCCCGGCCGTGGCCGGTGGAGTCGGAACCGCCAAGGCCCGCGCTCAGTCGGTGGCACCACCTGGCCGCATCGGAATGACCTGAGCCCGAAGGACGCTCGATCTGCCCGGCTTCACGCCAGGACCGTGGCTTGCAACCTGGCCTACGCCTACTGAGCGGTGGGTCGTCTGGGGCGAGCGATCCCGCTGTACGAGGCCGCTCGTGGCGCCGAACATCCGCTCATCGGCAGAAACGGCGGGCAGAGAGCGGCAACGCAGTATCGGACGCGGCCAGGACGACGGATCGAGTCAGGACGTCGTCGGCTCAGCCGGCGGTCGTGGGCAAGACCCGCCGCCCGCTGGCGGTCGAACTGATCGCGGAACTGGAGACCATCGACAAGAAGACCAAGGCCGCGGACAGAGATCTTCGCGAGCTGGTGATCGCCCGCGGCAGCACGCTGCTCGACCTGCATGGCATCGGGCCGTCCGGTGCTGCGGACGCGCTGATCGGCCTGCTCGAGCACTACGCTCGTGCAGCCGATCCCGCGGTGGAACGGGCGGGCCGAAGGCCCGACGACGAGTTCGGCCTGGCAACGGAGGGGATGAACTCGACCCGAGGAGTTGCCGCTGCGGCCATCGGTCAGATTCTCTTCGCTGACGGCACTCATGCAACTCGGCTGCTCCCGATCGTGGCGGAGCTTGCAGCGGATCCGATCCTGTCTGTCCGCGCGGAAGCCACTCGTCCGGTCTTGGCGCTGTTTAACAGCCATCTGGAGCAGGCGCTCGATATCGCTGATTCTCTGTTCGCCACGAGCGCCATCGAGATTCACCATTCGAACGCAGCTAACCGGCTATTGACATACGCGATCTACCGTTCAGGCACTCGCTTCTCTCGGTACCTCAACCGTGCGCTCGAAGAGGAAGACCCTATCGCAGCGAGGGCCGGCCACATCTGGGCTAACGCGTTGTTAAACGACCTGGTGCCGGCGGCATGCCCTTCCGACGTCACCGACTTGCCTGTCCAGGCGCGGCAGGGGGCTGCGCAAACCCTGGCCACTGCGCCGCACCTCGCCCCCGACATGCTTCTGGGGCTATTCGACGATGAGGACCCAGAAGTTCGCAAGGCGGCCGCAGCAGCGATCCGGGTCCTCCACGAGCCTGACTCGGCCTCGATCAGTGAACGCGTCGTGGCGGCGTTTGCGGCTAGCCGAGCTTTCCCGGACCACTTCGGTGACCTCTTCCGCGCGCTCGAGCGAAGCCTGAGACTGCTGCCCTCGACCACAATCATCGCCTGCGAACGCGCCGTCGAGCACGCTGGTGTCGAACTCGGTGATCTGAGTAGGGCCGCCGCTGCCGTCAGCCGGGACATAGTCACCGTCGTGCTTCGGCTCTACCGGCAAGGTGACGCGGCAATGCGTGACAGATGTCTCGACGTCGTGGACAAGCTGGCCGATGTCGGGGCGTACGGACTACCCGAGGCGCTCCAGCACGAGCGCTGACGGGCGGGATGCGCCGCCTGATGAAGTACCTCTGGTGATCTACCTGTCCGGGGAACGCTACTGGGGCACTTTTCGTGACCCCATTTCGCCGCCATCGGTCCGGTGCCCCAGTTTTGCCCCAGCTACCGGCCGGTAGCTGAACTTCTTCTTGACGAAACTCAAGATCCGCCGCAACGAAAAAACCGCCCAACCTGGAACTTCTGTCCCGGTGGGCGGTGTTTCGTCACTGTGGAGCTAAGGGGACTCGAACCCCTGACCCCCTCACTGCCAGTGAGGTGCGCTACCAGCTGCGCCATAGCCCCGAGGCGAAGCTGAACTCCGCATCTCGTATGCCCATACATTACACCCGCCCCGGACGCCCTTCGCGCGGGGGTCCTCACAGCCCCGCCACGCAACCAGCAACCCGCTGACCAGCACATTCACACCTTATTTTTAGTCTTGTATTGACGTTCCACTGTGGCCGCCGTTACATTTTGCGCGGTTGTGACGCCGAGGTCCCCGCCCGTTACGCCGCGTCTTCAAAACCGGGCACACCTCTCGATGACGCCGCGTGTGCGGCAGAGGAGGCTTCGATGACGAGACGGCGGGTGATGACGCTGCTTGCGGCAGCGTCGGTCCTGGTCGGAAGCGCAGTAACCACGGCGGAGGCCGCCGTGACCCCGGACGGGTGGTACACCATCGCCGCCGCGAACAGCGGGAAGTGCGTCGATGCCCGAGCTGCGGGCACTGCCGACGGGACCGTCGTCCAGCAGTACGCCTGCAATCAGACCGCCTCGCAGCAGTGGCAGTTCCAGGCCACCGGCGACGGCTACTTCCGGATCAACACCCGGACCAACCCGGCCGCTGCCTGGGACGTCACCAACGTCTCGACCGCCGATGGCGGGCTCGTCCAGCTCTGGACCTACGGAGGCGGCGCCAACCAGCAGTGGCAGGCCGTCGACGAAGGGAACGGCCGGTACCACTTCGTCAGCCGCAACAGCGGGAAGTGCCTCGACGTGCCCGGCGCCTCCACCGCCGACGTGCAGCTTCAGCAGTACACCTGCAACGGCACCGCGGCCCAGTCCTTCATGCTGACCCCCGTGAACACGAGCCAGCCCGGTCAGCCCGACTTCGGGCCGAACGTGGTGATCTTCGACCCGTCCATGCCGAGCTCGACCATCCAAACCCGGCTCAACAGCATCTTCTCCCAGCAGGAACGCAACCAGTTCGGCAGCCAGCGCTACGCCGTGATGTTCAAGCCGGGCACCTACGCCAACGACGTCAACGTCGGCTTCTACACGCAGGTGCTGGGCCTCGGCCTGAGCCCGGACGCCGTCACCGTCAACGGCGCCGTGCACGTCGAGGCCGACTGGTTCCCGCCGCAGAACGCCACCCAGAACTTCTGGCGCGGCGCGGAAAACCTGTCCGTGACCCCGAACGGGGGCGCAGACCGCTGGGCGGTCAGCCAGGCCGCGCCCTACCGCCGGATGCACGTCCGCGGCGATCTGCAGCTCGACGACGGCGGCTGGGCCAGTGGCGGCTGGATCTCCGACACGAAGATCGACGGCCAGGTCCGGTCCGGCTCACAGCAGCAGTGGATCTCCCGCAACTCGCAGTTCGGCAGCTGGAACGGCTCGAACTGGAACATGGTCTTCGCCGGGGTCCAGGGCGCGCCCGCCAGCAGCTTCCCGACGCCGCCCTACACGACGGTCGCCCAGACGCCGGTCGTGCGGGAGAAGCCGTTCCTCTACCTCGACGGCGCGGGCAACTACCAGGTCTTCGTCCCGGGCATCAAGACCAACGCGTCCGGCACGAGCTGGGCGAACGGCACCGCGCCGGGGACGTCGCTGCCGATCGACCAGTTCTACATCGCCAAGCCCGGCGCCACCGCCGCGGACCTGAACGCCGCGCTCGCCGCGGGCAAGAACCTGCTGGTCACGCCCGGTGTCTACCACCTGAACCAGACGCTGCGCGTCACCCGGCCGGACACCGTCGTGCTCGGCCTCGGCATCGCCACGCTGATCCCGGACAACGGCATCACCGCGATGACCGTCGACGACGTCGACGGCGTCAAGCTCGCCGGCCTGCTGGTCGACGCCGGCACGACCAGCTCGAACACGCTCATGCAGGTCGGCCCGGCCGGCTCGGCCGCGAACCACGCGGCGAACCCGACGTCGCTGCACGACGTGTTCTTCCGGATCGGCGGCGCCGCCGTCGGCAAGGCGACGAACAGCCTGGTCGTCAACAGCAGCAACGTGATCGGCGACCACATGTGGATCTGGCGCGCCGACCACGCCGAGCGCAACGAGTACGTCGGCTGGACCACCAACACCGCCGACACCGGGCTCATCGTCAACGGCAACGACGTCACGATGTACGGCCTCTTCGTCGAGCACTACCAGAAGACGCAGGTGGTCTGGAACGGCAACGGCGGCCGCACCTACTTCTTCCAGAACGAGATGCCCTACGACGTGCCGAACCAGGCGAGCTGGATGAACGGCTCGACGCCGGGCTTCTCCGCCTACAAGGTGGGGCCGAACGTGACCAGTCACGAAGCGTGGGGGCTGGGCAGCTACTGCTACTTCAGCACCAACCCGTCCGTCGCCAGCGCGCATGCGTACGAGGCGCCGAACACGCCGGGTGTCCGGTTCCACGACATGGTGACCGTGTCGCTCAACTACCAGGGCACGATCACGCACGTGATCAACAACACCGGTCCGGCGACCCCGTCCGGGACCAAGGCCGTCAACCTGGTGAGTTACCCCTGAGCAACCGGCGTGCGCCGTGGTGGCGGCCGCGGCGCACGCCGGTCCTTTGTGGATACGCCCGAACGGGGTGTTCCGGGAGCCGGACGGGGTAATTGTCGCGATACTGGGAGTCCCTAGATCCGGGAGCGGCAGATGACCTCTTTCGCAGCGTTCACCGTCGTCGAACCCCGCAAAGCCTGGCCGATCGCCGCCGTCCGCGGCGGATTCGCCGTGCTCTTCGGGCTGTTGGCGCTAATCTGGCCCGGCGCCACCGTGCTCGTCCTGGCGATCCTGTACGGCGCGTACGCGATTGTCGACGGCATCGGCGCCCTGATGCAGGCGTTCCGCCCGGGTGACACCGGCCACCGGGTGGCCTACGGCGTCCTCGGCGCACTCGGCATCGTCGCCGGGATCCTCGTCCTGGTCTGGCCCGGCATCACCGTCCTGTTGCTGGCCCTGCTGGTCGGCTTCTGGGCGATCATCACCGGCATCGCCGAGATCGCCGCGGCGATCCGGCTGCGCAAGCAGATCCAGGGCGAGGCCTTCCTCATCCTGGCCGGCGCGATCTCGCTGATAGCGGGCGTCCTCATCGTGATCAACCCGATCGCCGGCGCGTACGGCATCGCGCTGCTCGTCGGCATCTACGCCCTCATCTACGGCATCGTGCTGCTGGTGCTGGCCTTCCGGCTGCGCAAGCTGGGAACGGGAGACGCGCAAACTGAGTAGCGTGCGGGAGTGTCGACCCGCGAACTGGTGGTGCTGGGCACCGCGAGCCAGGTGCCCACGCGCCACCGCAACCAGAACGGCTACCTCCTGCGCTGGGACGGCGAGGGCATCCTCTTCGACCCCGGCGAAGGCACCCAGCGCCAGATGCTGCGGGCGGGCGTGGCGGCCACGGACATCACGCGCATCTGCATCACGCACTTCCACGGCGACCACAGCCTCGGCCTGCCCGGCGTGATCCAGCGGCTGTCCCTGGACAAGGTCAGCCACCCGGTGCACGCTCACTTCCCGGCCTCCGGCGCGCACTACTTCGAGCGGATGCGGCACGCGACGGCGTTCTACGAGCAGGCCGACCTGCGGGAACACCCGATCACCGAGGACGGCCCGATCGCCACCGGGAAGGTCGCCCTCGAGGCGAGGCGCCTGAGCCACCCGGTCGAGGCGTTCGGCTACCGGCTGACCGAGCCGGACGGCCGCACGATGCTGCCGGAAAAACTGCGGGAACGCGGCATCGCGGGCCCGGACGTCGGCCGGCTCCAGCGAGAGGGCCGCCTGGGAAGCACGAAACTGGAAGACGTCAGCGCGCCGCGGCCGGGCCAGCGGTTCGCGTTCGTGATGGACACCCGCCTGTGCGATGCGGTCTACGCCCTCAGCGAAAACGCCGACACGCTCGTGATCGAGTCGACGTTCCTGGCCGAGGACGCCGGCCTCGCGCGCGACTTCGGTCACCTGACCGCACAGCAGGCCGCGCGGGTGGCCGCCGAGTCCGGCGTCCGGCAGCTCGTCCTGACCCACTTCTCGCAGCGCTACCCCGATCCGGAGCGCTTCGCGGCGGAGGCACGGGCCGAGTTCGACGGCGAGATCGTCGTGGCCCAGGACCTGGAGCGGGTCCAGGTGCCGAAAAGACGGTCTTCGCCTCCCGGCCCCCGCGAGCCGTAGGCTGCATCTCGTGAGCCAGCCGATCCTGATGACCGTCGACGACGACCCCGCCGTGTCCCGCTCGGTCGCCCGTGACCTGCGCCGGCGCTACGGGAAGGACTACCGCGTCATCCGCGCCGACTCCGGCCCGGACGCCCTCGACGCGCTGCGCGAGATCAAGCTGCGCGGCGACGCCGTCGCGGCGATCCTCGCCGACTACCGGATGCCGCAGATGGACGGGATCGCCTTCCTCGAGAAGGCGATGGACCTGTTCCCGCACGCCCGCCGCGCCCTGCTGACCGCCTACGCCGACACCGACGCCGCGATCCAGGCGATCAACGTCGTCGACGTCGACCACTACCTGCTCAAGCCGTGGGACCCGCCGGAGGAGAAGCTCTACCCGGTGATCGACGCCCTGGTCGAGACCTGGAAAGCGGTCGGCGACAGGCCGGTCGAAGAGGTCAAGCTCATCGGCCACCGCTACAACTCGCCGTCGTTCCACCTGCGCGACTTCCTCGCGCGCAACGCGGTCCCGTACCGCTGGTACTCGGTCGACGACGACGAGGGCTGCCGGATCCTGCAGGCCGCGGAGGCGACCGACAAGGACATCCCGGTGGTCGTCACCCCGGACGGCACCGTCCTCAAGAACCCGACCGGCAGCGAGATCGCCGACGCGGTCGGCTTGTCGACCCGGCCGGCGCAGGAGTTCTACGACCTCGTCGTCATCGGCGGCGGCCCGGCCGGCCTCGGCGCCGCGGTGTACGGCGCTTCCGAAGGCCTGCGCACGGTGCTCGTCGAGAAGAAGGCCACCGGCGGCCAGGCCGGCACCAGTTCGCGCATCGAGAACTACCTCGGCTTCCCGGACGGCGTGTCGGGCGCGCAGCTGACCGACCGGGCGCGGCGCCAGGCGCAGAAGTTCGGCGCCGAGGTGCTGACCGCGCGGGACGTCGTCGGCCTGGAGGCCCGCGGCTCGTCTCGGGTGATCACCTTCGGCGACGGCAGCGAGATCGCCGCGCACTCGGTGATCCTCGCCAGCGGCGTCAACTACCGCGCCCTGGACGCCGAGGGCATCGAGGAGCTGAGCGGCCGCGGCGTCTACTACGGCTCGGCCGCGACCGAGGCGCCCGAGTGCAAGGGCGAGCACGTCTACATCGTCGGCGGCGCCAACTCCGCCGGGCAGGCCGCGGTGTTCTTCGCCAAGCACGCCAGCGACGTCACGATCCTGGTGCGCGGCGCCTCGCTGGAGTCGTCGATGTCGCACTACCTGATCGAGCAGATCGCGGGCATCGGGAACATCCACGTCCGCACGCACACCACGGTCAAGCAGGTGCACGGCGACGGCCACCTCGAGCGGATCACGCTGTGCGAGAACGGCGTCACCGAGACGGTCGAGAGCGGCCACCTGTTCATCTTCATCGGCGCCGCCCCGCGCACCGACTGGCTCGGCGACACCATCCACCGCGACGAGCACGGCTTCGTGTGCACCGGGCCGGACCTCCTGAGCGCCGGGCAGCGGCCGGCGGGCTGGCCGCTCGACCGTGACCCGCACTACCTCGAATCGTCGATCCCGGGCGTGTTCGTGGCCGGTGACGTGCGGTCGCAGTCGGTCAAGCGGGTGGCGTCCGCGGTCGGCGAGGGCGCGATGGCCGTGACGCTGGTACACCGGTACCTGGAGGAACAATGAGCGCACTGCCGCGGGAAGAGCTTCGCGGCCTCTTCCTGTTCGAACACCTTTCCGAGGACCAACTCGACTGGGTGGCCGCCAACGCCGTGCTCGAAGAGTACGAGGGCGACTCGACGATCATCAACGAGGGCGGCGAGGCGACCTGCTTCTACGTCCTGCTCGGCGGCGCCATCCGGATGACGCGCATGGTCAGCGGCACCGAGGTGGAGACCAACCGGTCCGACCAGCGCGGCGCCTACTTCGGTGCGACGCAGTTCTTCGTGCACCAAGAAGGCGAGCACACGTTCGGCACCACGGTGCGCGCGCTCTCCGACGTCACGTTGCTCGCGCTGCCGTCGAAGGAGTTCTCCGTCGAGTTCCGCAAGTGGTTCCCGATGGCGACGCACCTGCTGGAAGGCATGTACCTCGGCTGGCGCAACAGCGACACGGTGATCGGCTCGCGTCGCCGGCTGCTGGCGCTCGGCGAGCTCTCGGCCGGCCTGACGCACGAGCTGAACAACCCGGCGGCGGCCGCGGTCCGGGCGACGTCCGCCCTGCGCGAACGCGTCGCCGGGATGCGGCACAAGCTCGCCTTCCTGGCCAAGAAGGACATCGACCCGGAGCTGCTCTACCAGCTCATCGACGTCCAGGAACGCCTGGTCAAGCAGGTCGCGCAGGCCGAAAAGCTGACCGCGATGCAGCAGGCCGACCGCGAGGACGAGATCGGCGACTGGTTCGACGAGCGCGGCATCGACGGCGGCTGGGACCTCGCCGACATCTACGTCCGTGCCGGGCTGACCACGGCCGACCTGGACAACGTTGCCGAGCAGGTCGGCGACACCTTCATCGACGGCGCCGTCCGCTGGCTCGCCTACGCGCTCGAAACCGAGATGCTGATGGGCGAGATCGAGGACTCCACGACCCGGATCTCCGCGCTGGTCGGCAAGGCCAAGCAGTACTCGCAGATGGACCGGGCGCCGCACCAGTGGGTCGACGTCCACGACGGCCTCGACTCCACGCTCGTGATGCTGTCCGGCAAGATCGGCGGCGGCGTCCGCGTCGTCAAGGAGTACGACCGCAGCCTGCCGAAGATCCCGGCGTACCCGGCCGAGCTGAACCAGGTCTGGACGAACATCATCGACAACGCCCTCGGCGCGATGAAGGGCGAGGGCACGCTGACGCTGCGCACGTGGCGCGTCGACGACCAGATCCGGATCGAGGTCCGCGACACCGGGCCGGGCATCCCCGCGGACATCAAGCCGCGGATCTTCGAGCCGTTCTTCACGACCAAGCCGGTCGGCGAGGGCACCGGGCTGGGCCTGGACATCTCGTGGAAGATCGTCGTCGAACGGCACCAGGGCGACCTGCGCGTCGAATCCGAGCCCGGGAACACCCGGTTCGAAGTCTGCCTGCCGACGGTCGAGCAGGCCTCGCTCTGATGGCTTCCGTCCCGACGGTCACCACTGAACTCGGGGCGCTGGTCGGGCTGGCGGGTGACGGCGTCCGCGTCTGGCGCGGGATCCCGTACGCCCGCCCGCCGGTCGGCGAGCTGCGGTGGAAGGCACCGCAGCCGCCGTCGCTGTCCGGCGGCGTGCACGTGGCCACCGAGTACGGCCCGCACGCGATGCAGTCGCCGGACCCGATGAACCCGACCGCCGTCTGCGACGAGGACTGCCTGTACCTCAACGTGTGCACGCCCGAGGGGCCTGCGCCGGAGGGCGGCTGGCCGGTGCTGTTCTGGCTGCACGGCGGCGGTTACCGCGTCGGACACGGCGAGCAGCTGGGGGACGGCGAGGAGTTCGTGCGGGCGGGGATCGTCGTGGTCACGATCAACTACCGGCTCGGCTCGCTCGGCTTCCTGCACCTCGGCGGGATCTTCGGCGAGTCCGAACTGGACGCCGGCGTGTGCGGCTTGCTCGATCAGGTCGAGGCCTTGAAGTGGGTGCGCCGCAACATCTCCGCGTTCGGCGGGGATCCCGCGCGGATCACCGTGTACGGCGTTTCGGCCGGCGCGAAGAGCGTCGGGAACCTGCTGGGCAGCCCGCTGGGGGCGGGGTTGTTCGCGCAGGCCATCAGCAGTTCCGGCGGCGCCGACCACGTCGCGACGCCGGAGGCCGGGACGGCGCTGGCGCGGCGCCTGCTGGACGAGGTCGGCTGCCACGACGTCGCTGCTTTGAGGTCACTGCCGGCCAAGGAGTTCGTCGAGGCGCAGGAACGGATCCTGAGCGGGTTCCAGGCGCTGTGGCTCTGGCGCCCGACGCTGCATCCGCGCGTGCTGCCCGAGGTGCCGATCGGGCCGATCCGGCGGGGGAGCGCGGCGGGGATCCCGCTGCTGGTCGGCTGCAACAGCAACGAAGGCAGCACGTACGCGATGATGCTCGGCGACGACGTCGCCACCGCGCCGGCTTCGGGTGTTCTCGCGAGCATCCTCGGCGATTCGGGCGCTTCGCGGCTGCTCGAGACGTATCTTCGCCGCGTGCCCGACCTCAAAGCCGCTCGAATTGCCGCCATGGGCGACGAGCGGTACGGCATCCCGACGCAGCGGCTCGCCGACGCCCAGTCCGCGCACGCTCCCGTCTACCGCTACCGGATCGACATCGCCGCGCCCGGGGTGCCCGAGCAGCTCGACGGCGGCCACGGGACCGAGACCACGATGGCGTGGAAGGTTCCACTTCCGTTGGCGGCACAGGGAACTGCCGTGAATCCCGCGCGCGAGCGGGCGGCTCTGCTCATCCACCGCTGCTGGGCGGGGTTCGTGCGTGACGGCGTCGCGTCGGCCGACGGACCCGAATGGCCGCTGTACGGGCCGGAATTGCGGCCGGTCATGGTGTTTCGCGACGACACGGACCTGGTGCTCGATCCGCGGGCGGACGAGCGGGCGGCCTGGGGCGTCGCGGAGTGGTCTTCGGGGACCTGGTTCCCGTTCGCCTGATTTCCCTGCTGCACAAGGGTTTTATGGGTGTACCCGTGTGAGTGATGTGTTCGAACGCGCGTTCGAGTAGCTTGGTTGTTGTGAGCCACTTCCGGCTCACGGCAACGAAAGGGAAAGCTATGGACGTGCACCGAGTTTCGGCAGGGTCAGGGTCATTGCCGCGGTGGTCAGCCAGCTCAGGAGGTCCGGTAGGGGAATGCGGGAAAGGCGTTCCGGCCATTCCTCCGCCACTGTGTGCAGCACGAGCTCGTCGTGCCGCGGCTCCACCTTCGTCAGTTTCAGGCCGGGCGGTAGTTCCGGCAGGGGAAGCACGATCGGCTGGAATCGGCGGGGCGGCCGCAGCTGTCGCTGTCCGATGTGGAGGGTCTGCGGCACGAGCAGCACGCCGTCGTCCGCCACCTGCGGGCGGAGGGTCAGGTGGCCCCAGTGCGGCCGCTTGGCCCAGTGGATCCGCAACAGGCCGTCTTCGGCCGGGGTCGCGACGATCCCGGGGCGGGCTTTCGCCACCCGGTCCCGCAGCACGTCGGCGGAGACCGCGATCGCCAGCTGCACCCGCGCGGGTTTGGCGGCCGGCGTGGGCAGCGAGCGGAGGCGGACGTCTTCGGCGAGCACGGTGACGCGGCGAAGCAGGATACTTCCGGGCTCGCCGCCGTCTTCGGGCTCCGGCCACTCGACGTCCTCGGCGACGATCCGGACGTCGCCGATGCGTCCGGTGGCCAGCCGCAGGCTGTCGGCCGGGTAGTCGAGCTGGGCGAGGGTGAGGCCGACTTCGCGGTCACCCACCTTCGCGGTCAGCCTGCGTCCGACGAGCTGCTCGGTGACGGTGCGCGCCACGGCAGCCGGCGTGACCGGGACGTTCGGCAGCAGCGAACGCCCGGCCGCGGCCAGCCCGGCCAGCTCCGGCCACGGCGGCCAGCCGTCGAACCACCTGCCGTCGCTCATCCGTCCAGTGTCGCCCACGGACACCAGCGGCGGCGACGGCGGGTGGTTCCCGCCAGAGCCAGCGGATCGCCTCCGGTCACCGGCCCGCGAAGCGGGCGATGATGCCGGTGATGACCAGCCAGAACACCGCGGCCAGGCCGAAGTCGAGAATTACGGCCAGGCTGGGGCTGTCCACCGGGAACAAGCCGGGCCAGAACAACGCGAGAGGAACGGCCAGTGACTTGATGAACTGGAAGAAGGCGTTGCCGGCATTCGCGCCGGCGAGCACCATGATCATGTAGAGAACTTCGATCCCCGCGAAGATCGCGCCGATCGCCGTGATGACCCGCACGGCCGTGTTCCGTCTGGTGGTGGTTCGCCAAGGAGACATGCCCCGAAATTCCCGGATCGGGTGACAGATCAAACGCTCCAAGTCCGAGATTGCGCCGTTCGGCCGCTTCTGTTGCTCTCTGCATACCGGTTTGGCGCAGGTTGTGAGCAACGAGTGACCACTTTTGCCCACCCAGGCGCGCGTGCCGGGTGCCCGGTACTCGTTCCTACCCGCGGACCGCTGCCGCCTCGCCGAGCAGGCGGGCGACAGCCCAGTCCTGCACGGCGAGCCCGACGGACTTGAACACGGTCCGTCCGCCAACCGACGGCGGCCGGCTCAAGGCCGAACCCAGCTCGATCAGCTCCCCGCGATCGAGAAGTCCGGCGCCCACGGCGTGGATCACCTCGCCCGCCTCCTCCAGCACAGCATCGACCTGATCCACCACCACGCACCCGGCGGTGCCGAGCAGTTCCGCGGGAAGCTCCCGCATGGAAGGCAGATACGACCCGATCGCGTTGACGTGAACACGTTCCGGCAAGTCGTCGACAGCAAAGAGAGGAGTACTGGACGAAGTAGCACAACAGACGACCTCGGCGTCGGCCACCGCGTCGGGAGCGCTGGAAGCCACCCGCACCACCATCTCCGGAAACTCGGCCCGCAACCGCTCTGCCAACGCCGAGGCGCGCCGAACGTCCCGGCCGAACACCGCCAGGTCACGCACCGGTCGCACCGCCGCCACGGCACGCACCTGGTCGGCGGCCTGGGCACCGGTGCCGAGCAGGGCCAGGCGGCTCGCCGAGGGCGGGGCGAGCAGGTCCGTGGCCACGCCGGACACCGCGCCGGTGCGCAGTGTCGTGACCTCGACGGCGTCGGCGACCACCTGGCCGGCGGCAGTGTTCCAGACCAGCGTGCCCAGGATCATCGGTGTCCGGCCGGGGGCCAGGTTGAGCGTCTTCACCACGGTCGTCGCCGACGGTGTGTGGCAGGCGGTCATCACGAGCGTCGTCGCTCCGGCGAAAGACAACCGTTGCGGCACCACGAAACGGCCGGCGGCGAGGTCGAGGAACGCCTCGCGCACCGCTTCGACCGCCGCCGGCATCGGCACGGCCTTCCGGACATCGTCGGCGTCGAGCATGCGCGGCCCCTCCGGCGTCGGGTCTGCCGCTAGCCTGGCGGCATGTCCGAGGCCATGCAAGAGGAGCAGCGGTTCGTCCGCGACGACTGGTACGGGGAGGAGATCGCCGGGCGGCACTACGTGCGGTGCGAATTCCACGAGGTCGACTTCTCGGAGGCGATCACGCGGAACTCGGTCTTCACCGACTGCGTGTTCGGCAACGTGCGCTTCAACGCGTCGCAGCACACGGACTCGGCGTTCACCGGCTGCGTTTTCAAGCGGTGCACCTTCTTCGACGCCGAATTCACCGGGTGCAAGCTCGTCGGCGCCACGTTCACCGAGTGCGAGCTGCGGCCGTTGCGGGTCACCGGCGGGGACTGGTCGTTCGCCGGGCTCGCGGGCGCCGACCTGCGGACGGTCACCTTCCAGGGGGTCCGGATGCGGGAGGCCGACCTGACCGGGGCGGACTGCGCCGGCGCGGTGTTCGCCGACGTCGACCTGTCCGGCGCGCTCCTGCACGCCGTCAAGCTGCCGAAAGCCGAGCTGCGGGGCAGTGACCTCTCGGCGCTCGATCCGCTGAACGCCGAGCTGACCGGGGCGATCGTGTCACCCGAACAGGCTGCGGTGCTCGTCACGTCGCTGGGGCTGCACGTCCGGGCGTAGGCTCGTCGAGATCGGGAAGGGAGCGCCGCATGGGTGTGGTGACACCGGGTTTTCAGGGCCGGGCGCGCAGCGGGAACCCGCGGCTGCCACCCGGGCAGTACCTGGCCGAGGACTTCCCGGTGCTGTCGGCGGGCCCGACCCCGCGCGTGCGCACCGAAACGTGGGAGTTCACCGTCACCACCGAGACGGGTGAGAAGCACACCTGGAGCTGGGCCGAGCTGATGGCCCTGCCCAGCGAGAAGCCCACTGTCGACATCCACTGCGTCACCCAGTGGTCCAAACTGGACACTCGCTGGCGCGGCGTTTCGATCGACACGCTGGTCGGCGGGCTCGGCACCGAGGCCGACTACGTCATGGTGCACGCCTACGGCGGGTACACCACGAACCTGCCGCTGGCCGACCTGCTCGACGGCCAGGCCTGGATCGCCTACGAGTACGGCGGCAAGCCGCTGACGCCCGAGCACGGCGGTCCGGCGCGGCTGCTCGTGCCGCACCTGTACTTCTGGAAGTCCGCGAAGTGGGTGCGCGGGCTGGAACTGAAGACCCGGGACGAGCCGGGCTTCTGGGAGAACGCCGGCTACCACGACTACGGGGATCCATGGCGCGAACAGCGGTATCAGGGCGACTAGCCTGGCGGGTCGCCCGCCTGGCCGGCTTCCGCGACGAAACACCGACGGCGCGCACGCTCGTCTTCGATCTGCCCGGCTGGCCGGGACACCTGGCGGGCCAGCACGTCGACGTCCGGCTCACGGCCGCGGACGGCTACCGCGCGCAGCGCAGCTATTCCCTGGCGGGGCCCGCGGACGGCGACCGGGTGGAGCTGACGGTGCAGCGCGTCGCCGACGGTGAGGTGTCCGAGCACCTCGCCGGCCCGTACGCGATCGGCGACCCGGTCGAGATCCGCGGCCCGATCGGCGGCTGGTTCGCCTGGCGGCCGACGGACCCGGCGCCGGTCCTGCTGATCGCGGGCGGCTCGGGCATCGTCCCCCTGATGGCGATGATCCGCGCCCGCCGCGCGGCGGGCGTCCGCACGCCGTTCAAGCTGATCTACTCGCTGCGCACCCCGGCAGAGCTCTACTACGCGGACGAGCTGCGCACGCCGGTGGCGGGCGTCGACGTGACGTACGTGTTCACGCGTGAGCTGCCCGAAGGCCGTCCGGGCCTACCGCGCCGGATCGACGTGGCGACGATCAACACGGCGGGCTGGCCGGCGGAGTTCGGCGCATCGTGCTTCGTCTGCGGCCCGACGGGCTTCGTGGAGACGGTCGCGGACATCCTGGTCGCGCTCGGCCACGACCCGCACCGCATCCGCACGGAACGGTTCGGCCCCAGCCGCGACTGAAAGCCGCGACTGAATGCCACGCAGGCATCCGATGAATAGGTGACTGTCTGCCCCGCTGAGCGGGAAATTGTCGACAGGCCGCTCCAGAGATCCTATCTTTCCTCTCATGCTGACCAAGTGGGGCTCGACGCGGCGCCGCACCGTGGTGACCGTTCTGCTCGGCGCGGGCGCTTTGCTCGCCACGACCGGACCGGTGGCCGCGGCCACCCCCGATGCCGCCGGCGGGGATGTCTACGTCTCGCCCAGCGGCTCCGACCGGGGCTCCGGTTCCGCCGGGCACCCCGTCCGGACGCTCGACCGCGCCCGCGACCTCGTGCGGCAACGCGCACCGCACCTCAAGCGGGACCTCACCGTCCACCTCGCGCCCGGCGTCTTCCGGCTGGCCGCACCACTGCGGCTCGACGCGCGGGACTCCGGTGGCAACGGTCACCGCGTCATCTGGCAGGGCAGTGTCGACGAGCACGGCAGTGTCAACGAGCACGGCAGTGGCAACACCGAGCTGAACGGCGGCGTGCGGGTGACCGGCTGGGGACCGGTGCCGGGCCGTCCGGGCCTGTTCGCTGCGCCCGCGCCCGCCGGGCTGGACAACACCCGGCAGCTCTACGTCGACGGTGTCCGCGAACAACGCGCCCGCGGTCCGCTGCCGGTGACCGTCAAGGCCACCGCCACCGGCTACACGGCCGATGCGGACACGCTCGCCCACTGGCGAAACCCGAAGGACGTCGAGTTCGTGTACGTCTCGGGGGAGTCGCTGTGGAACATCCAGCGCGACGGTCTCGGCCAGTGGACCGAGCCGCGCTGCCCGCTCGCCGCCGCCGAGGGCACGACGATCACCATGGCCAACCCGTGCTGGGACAACTCGACGAAACGCGTGCTGTTCCCGGACATCCCGGGCCGCAGCGTCAACATGGTCGGCCCGGCCGACCTCACCAACGGGCGGCACCCCACCTACGCCGAAAACGCCTTCGAGCTGCTCGACACGCCGGGCGAGTGGTACTTCGACCGGTCCGCCCGCGTCGTCTACTACCTGCCGAAGCCCGGCCAGGACCTGCGTCGCGCGGACGTCGAAATGCCGGTGCTGGAGAAGCTCCTCGACGCCCGGGGCACGGCCGCCGCGCCGATCCACGACGTCGCCTTCCGCGGCCTGCGCTACTCCTACGCGACCTGGCTGACGCCGTCGTCGCCCGAAGGGTTCTCGGAAATCCAGGCGGGGTACACGATCACCGGCGGCGACGGCTGGGCCGTCCAGGGGCTCTGCCAGTTCGTGCCCGGCGGCACCTGCCCGTACGCCTCGTGGACGCGGGAACCGGCCAACGTCGCCGTCTCGCACGGCCGGCGCGTCGAATTCAGCGACAGCGTGTTCGCCCACCTGGGCGGTGCCGGGCTGGACCTCATCGACGGCACCAAGGAATCAGTGGTACGCGGCGACATCTTCACCGACATCTCCGGCAACGGCGTGCAGCTCGGCGGCGTCGACAAACCCCTCACCGACACCGATGCCGACGTCGTGCGGGACGTCCAGGTCACCGACAACCACCTCTACGGCCTGCCGCGCGAATTCCACGGCGGCGTGCCGATCGTCGACGGCTACACCGTGCGGAACACCATCTCCCACAACCAGATCGACCACGTCGGCTACTCGGCGATCTCGGTGGGCTGGGGCGGCTGGCCGGACAAGATCAAGCGGGCCGCGACGCCGAACCTGTCGCACGACAACGTCGTCTCGGACAACCTGATCTTCGACTACATGCAGATGCTCGACGACGGCGGCGGCGTCTACACCCAGGGCATCACCGGCAGCTCCCTGGACGACGGCGAGAAGGTCACCGGCAACGTCATCCACGGCCAGTGGGGGCTCGGCAAGGGCGTCTACACCGACAACGGCAACACCTACGAGACCGTCCGCGGCAACGTCCTGTACGGCACGGCGTACTTCAACGTCGGCACGGTGCACGTCGACTACCGCGACGACCTCGGCAACAACGACCCGACGCTGATCGAGGGCAACTACTGGGAACAGGGCGACCGCGACAAGGTCGACAAGGGCGCGATCACCCGCGGCAACCACCTCCTGCCGAACCCGGCGGCCGCGCCGCCCGCGATCGTCGCGAACGCGGGCCTCGAACCGGCCTACCGAGGGCTGCTCACCCGCCAGGTCGGCGGCCGCGCCCCGGCCGAAGCCCCGTCGCGGGTCGGCACGTTCGCGGTCGCGGGCAAGCTGTACGCGACCTGGAACCCGACGTTCGCCTTCAACAACGCCCCGGTGACGCACTACGTGGTGACGGCGGCGGGCGGCGGCCGCACGCACTCGACGACGGTGACCGCGGCCGACTTCGCGAAGCGCGCGTACGCGGAAGTACCCGGCTTGACGGACGGGACGCCGTACACGGTGACGGTCGCGGCGCGCAACGCGTACGGAACGAGCGAGCCGTCGCTGCCATCGGCGCCGGTGACCCCGGGCCCGAAACCCGGTGCGCTGCCGGGCATCCCGACGAGCGCACGGGCCCTGCCGAGCGCAACGGCCGCCTCGATCCGCTGGAACCCGCCGGCCGCGGCGGGCGACACCCCGGTCCTGGGCTACCTGATCACCGTGTCCGACGGCCGCACCATCGCGGTGCAGGGCCGCGACGCCCTGGTCACCCAGCCGACGATCAAGGGCATGACCAGGGTGGTGGACGGCTTGAACCCGGCAACGGCCTACACGTTCACGGTCGCCGCGGTCACGGCCACCGGGACCGGCCCGGCGGCCACGTTCACCGCCACAACGGCGGCCCCCTGAGCTGTTCGGCTTCGTTGTCCACAATTCGGCGACCGTGTGGACAACGAAGCCTGATCGTCCTCTTTCCCGGCCTGCGGCGGACGCCCCCGATAGACTGGACCTGGGGACGCCCCCCGGAGAGGGCGGGGGAGTTTCTGGGGTCGGTTAGCCCGCGTCCGGCCGGGAAAGCAGCTCCCGCAGCGTCGCCAGCAGCTCCCGCCGGTCCGCCGCCCCGAGCTTTCCGCGGATCCGGGCCATGTGGTGCTCCACCGTCTTGCCCGAGATGAACAGCTTGCTCCCCGCCTGCTTGTACGTCAGCCCTTCGACGACCAACCGAGCCACTTCCAGCTCCCGCTCGCTCAGCGCCGCCAGGCCGGTTCCCGCCGCCGGCTCCGACGAGGCCCCGGGTTCGCGGCGGGCCGCCGTTCCCTGGAACTGGCGGGCCGCCTCCAGGAGCTGGACCATCGCCTTGCGGTCGGACGTGCGGATCGCCGCTTGGCCGGCCAGGCGGGCCGCGTCCCAGCGGAGGCCAAGGTCGTGCAGTTCCGCCGCGGCCGCGGAAATGGCGTCCGGGTCGAAGGTTCCGCCCAGCACCGCCAGCCAGCCCCGGGCCGCCGTGGCCAGGGCGCGGGGGTGGCGGCCGCAGTGGGCGTGGGTGGTCAGGGTGGCCAGGTGGGCCTTGACCGCGTCCGCGTCCTCCAGGGTGATCGCCGCGTGCAGCTCGTGCCAGACCAGCGACACCGTCCACAGTGGAGGCTCACCGAGCCGGGCCAGCAGGCCGTGGGCGCGCTCGAACTGGCCGGAGAGCTTGGCGAACGCGCCGGTGCGGGCCGCGGCGATCGCCAGCTCGCCCAGCGGCAGCAACGTGAACAGGTCCGTCTGCTGCCGCATCGACGCCTGGTACGCCCGGTTCCACGACCGCTGCAGCCCGACGAGGTCGCTCGCACGGCGCGCCAGGCCGAGCTCCAGGGTCGCGAAGAACAGCTCGTCCCGCGCTTCCAGCGGCCGGCCCGCGACGGCGTCGCGGTGTTCCGCCGCCGTCGCCAGGTCGCCCGCCGTCATCGCGACCCAGCCCAGCAGCAACCGGTGCCGCGCGGCGAGCAGCTCGCCGCCGGTTCCGCCGGCCAGGGCCCGGTTCAGCACGGACTCCGCCAGCGCCAGCTCGCCGGTGTGCAGGGCGACGAGCGCGGCCAGCGCGGCCGGGCTGTCCGGCAGCAACGTGCCACCCAGCGCGGGCTCCAGCATCGTGGCCGCGCCGAGCAGCGTCGACAACGTCTCCGTCGCGCAGCCGGACACCGAATCCACGATGCCGCGGGCCATCCGGGTGGCCGCGCCGGCGAACAGCGTCGGCGCGACGCCCGGGGTGGGGGAGTCGAGCAGGCGCCGGGCGCCCTCGATGTCACCGGTACCGACCAGGGCCGTCGCGGAGAACGCGTCGGCGCGGCCCGCCCAGTGGTACAGCTCGGCGCTGCGGGCCAGTTCGCCGCGGTGCGCCAGCACGGTCGCCGCGATTTCCGCGCCTGCCGCGCGGGTTTCCGCGTCGGCCGCGCCGAGCATCCCGTCGCCGAGCCGCAACGCCGTGTCGAGGTCGCCGGACAACGCGGCCGCGCGCGCCCAGCCCGCCGTGACGGCCGGAGAGCGGTCACCCGCTTCGGCGGCGGCTTCGAACAGTCGCGTCGCCAGGCGGGCGTCGGACGGCAGCGCTTCGCCGGCCGCCGCGGCGAACGCGGCCGCCGCGGACGCGCCGGAACTGCCCGTGCCGAGCAGGGACCGGGCCAGGTCCAGCACCGGGAGGCCGTTCGCCAGCTGCAGTTCGACCAGCCGCTGCACCGTCGTGAGCCGGCGGGCGGGCGGCCCGAAGTCGCGGACGGCGGCCGCGGCCAGCGGCAGCAGTGTGTCGTCGGGGGCGAGCAGGCCGGTCGCGCGGGCGGCCTCGACGATGGCGGGCAGCTGGTCGGGCCGGCGGTCGAGCAGCGCGCACAGCAGGTCGAGGTTGCGGCCGGCACCGGCTTCGGCCGCGATCAGGTAGCGGAGGACGTCGTCGTCGAGCTCGTCGAGCTCGGGCCGGAACTCCTCCAGCCGCCCCAGCAGCGCGCGCTCGGCCAGCCGCGGCACCCCGCCGCTGCGGGCGTGCAGCTCGGCCGCGGCCGCCGGGTCGGCGGGCGAACCCGTCGCCGCGGACATCAACCGCGCCACGTCCTCGACGCCGAGCGGGCCGAGCTGCAGCAGCGTCCAGCCGGGCGCCACCGCGGCCGGCCGGTGCGCGACGACGATCGGGCCGTCCGCGCCGGCGAGTACCTCCTCGAGCTGCTCGGGGCCGAGCCGGTCGGCGTCGTCGACCAGCACGGCCTCGACCCCGGCCTCGCGGTAGCAGCGGTCGAGCGCGGTGAGCAGGACGCTCTTGCCGTACCCACCGGGGGCGACGACGGCGAGCCGCAGGGGAGTCGCCGGCTCGGCGGCGACGCGGTCGAGCAGTTGCCGGGCCGCCGGGTGCACGGGAACGGCGTGCGGCGGGAAAACCTGCGTGAGCAGTGTGTTCAACAGTGACCTTCACCGGAGGGGGCGCAGTGGGTGGGGGCAGGGGTGGGGGCAGAGGTCGGGCCGGCGGTGGCTTCGCGGGCGGTGACGGTGATCACGACGGCCGAGACGGCCGCGGCGAGCACCAGGACCGCGGCGGCGAGGGGGCGCCGCCGCCGGAACAGGCTGAGCGGGCCGGTGCGCTCGGGCAGCTCGAACGGCGTGATTTCGACCGGCGGCCGGGGCGGCCGCTCGCCGAGCTCACCGAGCGTGTCCACCTTGGGGAGCAGGGTGGTCTCGACAGCTGGGGGTTCCTGCGGCGTCCCCCGGCCCTCGGCGCGCAACGCCGCGACGGCGGCCGCACCGAGGGCCGCGGTCGCCGGCGGAACCGGTCCCGCGAACACCGGGCACGGCGGCCGGGCCGGCAGCGCGTGCGGGGGGACGTCGCCGCAGAACACTACGCCGGCGAGCCTCTTCGGAGCCGTCGAGGCCGCTCCGGCGAGTGCGAACAGGGTGCTGAGTGCGGCCGCCGGGGCGACGCCTTCGGCGCTCTGACCGGGCTGCCAGCCACTGGCGCCGCTCGCCGTCGCGAGCGTCACGTTCACGCCGTCGGCGCCGAACTCGCAGACCCCGGCGACCTGCGCGCCGGGGCCGGGGAGGGGCAGGTGCGCGCCGAGTGCGGCGATCGAGCCGGGGACCAGCGTCACCGCGGTGAAGCCCGCGTCGGCCAGTGCCCGGCGCAGCACGTCACGGCGGTAGCCGCCCCAGTCGCCGGGGTGGGTCAGCACCAGGTGGTGCGGGGGGCCGCCGAACAGGTTCGCGGCGTGCTCGGCGATCCCTTCGACGAGCACGGTGGTGAGCGTCTCGGGCGGGAACGGCTCCCCTTCGACGAGCATCGGCACGTCGTCGCCGATCCGCCGGTGGAAGCCGGTGAGCAGCCGGGACGGGACCTGGGCGCCCGCCTGCGCGGCGGCGTCACCGGTGAGCAGGTAGCCCTCGTCGTCGAGGAACAGCGCGGACGCCGCGGCCGGGGACCGTTCACCCAGCCAGAGGGGTTCGGGCTCGCCCCAGCCGGGGCCCTGTCGGCGGCAGGTCGCGGCGTGGGTCCGGCCCTGGGTCACGTCGATCCCGAGGACGTAGGGCACCGGCGCTTTCCTCCTCACCTCGCGGCGGCCGATCGGGGGCACGGATTCCCCCTAGGGTTCGGGGCATCCTCACCCAAACGGGTTAGTCAGGCAAGGGTCTGGAGGGATTTAACCCAACTGAGCGCGTCTCGGATGAGCCCCTAACTCCCTAACGATGACATATCGATCCCCTATTGGCTGACCGGACCGCGACTCGGAGTGATCCCCGATGTGCGCTGGGGGACGGTCTCCCTACCTTGATGACGGAGCGGCGGTCCCTGCGGTCGCTGCTGTCCCCCGAACCACCGGATCTGGAGAAACCCCATGGACTCCGTGCAGACGTTGCACGACTTCGCCCTCAACCTGCTCAACGACCCGACCGCGCTCGCGGCCTTCGGGACGGACCCGCAGGGCGTCCTCGCCGCCGCCGGTCTCGGCGACGTCAGCGCCGCCGACGTGCACGAGGTCATCCCGCTGGTGCTCGACTACGTGCCGGTCGACAGCCTCCCGGCCGTGGGCGGCCTCCCGGTCGTCGGCGACCTGTCCCCGGTGGGCACCGACGCGACCGGCATCCAGGGCGCGATCGACCAGCTCACCGCGCTCACCTCGGGCCTCGGCCTGCCGGCCACCTCGGGCCTGCCGGGCGTGGGCGACCTGGGCGTCGGCGAGCTCCCGGCCGTGGGCGAGCTGCCCGCCGTCGCCGGTCTCGGCTCGCTGCCGGGCGTGAACGACGTCACCAACACCGCCAACGTGACCGCGCTGGCCGGCAACGTGACCGGTGCGGTGCTCGGCGGCGACCTGGCCCACGGTCTGGACTCGCAGGCGCTGGCCAACCTGACCGCGGCCCCGGCCTACCTGACCGACCCCAGCACCGTCGCGCCGCTGGCCACGCTGGCCGAGCAGCCGGTCGTCGGTGGCGTGGGCACCGCCCACACGATCGGCAGCGAGGTGCTCGGCACCGCGTCCACCCCGGTCAACGAGGCCGTATCGCACGTCGGCGACGTGACCCACACGGTCAACTCGGTCGCGGGCAACGTCGGCGACTTCTCCGGCATCCTCAAGGGCGCCGGCGACCTCGACGTCAAGCACGTCACCGGCGAGGTCTCCGGTGCCGTCCACGGCCTCGGTGACGTCACCAACACCGTGACCTCGGCCACCGGCATCAACGTCGACCACAACACCGTCGGCAACGTCGGCGAGCTCGCGTCCGGCAACGGCACGGCCGTCCACGACGTGGTGTCCGACGTCGCCGACGTCAGCCACAACGCCCTGGGCAACCTGCACCTGGGCGACATCGCCTCCGGCAACGACATCCACCTCGGGCACTGATCCCCGAACCGGTCACCGGTGCCCGTCCCGCGGTCTGGGTGCAGCCGCGGGACGGGCACCCGGTGTGCGTACGGGGAGTGAAGCGGGGACACTCGACCATCGTGACCGCACCGGCTTGGCTCGAAGTGCTCAACGAGACGCTGGACGCGTGCCGCACGCACGGCCGCGCCGATCTCGCCGAGCGCCTGCGCAGACGCCGGGACGCCCCCGCCGGGCAGACCCGGCTCGGCGTGCTCGGCTTCCCCAAACAGGGCAAGGGTTATCTGCTCAACGCCGTGCTGAACGCGCCGGTCTGCGCGGTCGGCGACGCCGCGACCCCCGCCGTGCCCACCGAAATCGCCTACGCCGCCGAACCCGCCGCGACGCTCGTCGGCCGGTCCCGCGAACGGATCCCCGTCCCGGTCGAACGGCTCACCGGCGAACTCGGCGCCCGGCCGGCCGGCACGCTCAGCCGCGTCGAGGTCGGCGTGCCCCGCGAGCTCCTCTCGGCCGGCCTGGTCCTGGTCGACACCCCGCCGGTCGGTGACCCGCGGTCACCGCGCACGGCCGCGGCTCTGGATTTCCTCGCCGAAGCCGACGCGGTGATCCTCGTCTCCGACGCGACCGCCCCGCTGAGCGCCGCCGAACTCGCGCTCGCGCGGCACGTGCGCACCTGGTGCCCGCACGTCGTGCTGGCGCTCACGAAGATCGACGCCTCTCCCGGCTGGCGCGCGGTCGCCGAACGGAACCGCGCCATGCTCGGCGAGGCCGGGATCGACGCGCCCCTCCTGCCGGTTTCGGCCGTCGTGCGTCAAGCCGCCGCGAAGACCGGCGACGCCGAACTCAACGCCCGCTCGGGTTTCCCGGAGCTGCTGGGCTGGATCGCCGAGCAGGCCGCGCGCCCGCCCGAGCAGTCCCGCGCGCTGCTCGCCGCGGTGGGTGTCCGCGCGGCCGCCGCCGAACTGGTCGAGACGCTGCGCGACCGCAATGATGCAGCCGTCAATGACGCCGGGCTCGGCCAGGCCGCGCTGCTGCAGCGGGCCCAGCGCCGCGCCGACGACCTGCGCCGGCAGAACACCCGGTGGCAGAACATGCTCTCCGACGAGATCACCGACCTGCTGTCCGACGCCGAGTACGACCTGCGCGAGCGGACCCGCAAGATCGTCACCACCATCGACCGGACCTTCGACGAAGGCGACCCGGCGAAGGTGTGGGACGAATTCGCGCCCTGGCTGGACAACGCGCTGGCCGAGGCCGTCGACACGAACTACACGTGGCTGGCCGACCGGGCGGAGTGGATCGCGCAGGCGGTCGCGGCGTGCTTCGGCGCCCAGTACGACCGCGCGCTGCCCGACCTGCGGCTCGACGGCTCGGGGGTGGAACACCTCGACGAGGTCGGGCGGCCGAAGATCGAGAAGTTCAAGATCGGCCAGCAGGCCTTCACCGGGCTGCGCGGATCGTACGGCGGTGTGCTGATGTTCGGCCTGGTCACCAGCCTCGCCGGGTTGCCGCTGATCAACCCGGTCTCGCTCGGCGCCGGTGCGGCGTTCGCCGCGAAGACGATCAAGGACGAAGGCGGGATGCGGCTGCAGCGGCGGCAAGCCGTCGCCAAGCAGGCGGCGCAGCGGCACGTCGACGACGTCTTCCTGCGGTTCGGCAAGGAATGCCGCGACGCCATCCGCGTCGTCCAGCGGCGCCTGCGCGACCACTTCACCGGGCTGGCCGAGGAACTCGCCGACGAGCTCACGCACGAACGCGAGACGATCCTGGCCGGCACCGCCGAGCGGGAGCGGCGCACCGGGCACATCCGCCGCGAGATCGACCGGCTCGCCGGGCTGCACCAGCGCGCGGGCGAGCTCGGCACGATCGCCGGACGGCAGCAGCGCCGGGAGCTTTCGGCGTGACCCAGGACGTCCGCGACCTGCTGCACGCCGCGGCCGGGCTCTACCGGGACGACCCGCGGGCTTCGGCGCTGCTGCACGACTGCCTGAACCGGCTGGAGCAGCCGCTGCGCGTCGCCTTCACCGGAGCGCCGTCGTCGGGGAAGACGACGCTCGCCGCCGCGCTGGGCGAATGGCCGACGCGGGCGCTGCGCGACCTCGTGCTGCTGGACGACCCCGGCCCGGCCGACGACGTCCCGGACGCGACGGTCCGGCTGGTCCGCCACCTGGAGCCGGACGAACTCGCGGCGGCGCACCCGCCGGGCGGCTCGGCGTTCGCGCGGCAGAGCGCGGTGAACTCGGTGCTCGTGTTGTCGCGAGCCGACGAGGTCGGCGCGGGCCGGATCGACGCGCTGCTCACCGCGAAGCAGCTGGCGCGGCGCGCGTGGCGGGAAGACCCGCTGTGCACCGGATTCCTGGGCGTGATCGCCGTCGCGGGGCAGCTCGCCTACGGCGGCCGGTCGTTGCGCGACGACGAGTTCGACCTCCTGGCGGCCTTCGCCGCGGTGCCGCGCGAGGAACTGGAACGGCACGTGCTGTCGGTGGATTCGTTCACCGATCCGGCGTTCCCGGGCCCGATCCCGGTCGAGACGCGGCGGTCGCTGGTGGTGCGGTTCGGGATGTTCGGCGTCCGGCTGGCGCTCACGCTGATCCGCACCGGCTGCGACGACCGCGTCAAGCTGTCGGCGGAACTGGTGCGCCGCAGTGGTTTGGGCGAGCTGCGGGACACTCTCGCCGGGTGCTTCGTCGCGCGGGCCGAGGCGTTGCGCGCCCGGACGGCGATCATCCGGCTGGAGACGCTGCTCGCGGCCCAGCCCCGCCCGGGCGGCGACCGGCTGGTGTCCCGGGTGGAGCGGTTCGCCGCGGCCGCACACGACTTCCGTGAGTTGCGGCTGATCGCCGACATCCGCGGCGGCCGGACGGCGCTGTCCGGCGAGCCCGCCGAGGAAGCGGTCCGGTTGCTGGGCGCGCAGGGCACGGCGCCGGCTGATCGATTGGGCCTGGAACCGGACGCCGACCCGAACGAGATCTACGACGCCGGCCTGGACGCCCTGCGGCGCTGGCGGCACGAGGCCGAGCGTCCGGACCGCCCGCACGCGGAGCGGACGGCGGCGCACGTGGTGGTGCGGTCGGCCGAGGGACTGCTCGCGTTGTTCGCCTAGAGCACCGCGGTCGCTTCGATTTCGACCAGGTGCTCGGGGACGTCCAGCGCCGCGACCCCGATCAGGGTGGCCGGCGGACTCGCCTTGGTGTCCAGCTTCGCGGTCGCCCGGGCGATGCCGTCCAGCAGCGCGGGCATCTGGTCCGGGGTCCAGCCGACGACGTAGAACGTCAGTTTCACGACGTCGTCGAACGAGCCGCCGGCCCCGGCCAGCGCGGTGCCGACGTTGAGGTAGCTCCGCTCGACCTGCGCGGCGAGGTCACCTTCGCCGATCGTGACGCCGTCGGCGCCCCAGGCGACCTGCCCGGCGACGAAGACCAGCTTCGTCCCCTCGGCGACCGCGACCTGGTGGTAGACGTCGATTTCGGGCAGCCCAGCGGGGTTCACCAGGGTGACAGCCATTTTCTCCTCCGTGATCTCTTGTGGTTACCCAGGAACCATAGGAGAGTGTTGGACCATGCGGAAGAAGGCACTTTTCGGTGACGGGGGAACCAGATGGTGACCAAGCAGGACGCGGACCTCTCGCGTGCGGATTCGCTGGCGCGCGAGATCTTCTCCGACGTCGCCAACAAGTGGGCGTTCCTGATCATCGAGACCCTCGGCGAGCGCACGCTGCGCTTCAGCGAGCTGCGGAACGAGGTCGAGGGCATCAGCCACAAGATGCTCACGCAGAACCTGCGCATGCTGGAGCGCAACGGCCTGATCGAACGTGAGGTGTACCCGACCGTGCCGCCGCGCGTCGAGTACACCCTCACCGAACCCGGTCAGGGCCTGCGCGCGACGGTCGATAGCATGTGCGGCTGGACCCAGCGGTACATCGAGGACATCGAAACCGCCCGGCTCCGCTTCGAAGGCCAGGCCGGCTGAACCGGGCCGGCACACGATCGATTGACCTGATCAGGTGACGGGTTGGGCACACCGAAACACCCGACGCAACGCGGCCGACTAGCTACGTACCGTCCTCTTCGGAAGAGGGATATGCCGTGGCCGATCGGACTGCCTATCGGATAATGCGTCACGTTGGTGGCGTCGTCGTGTCAATCGGGTTCGCCCTGTTGGCATGGGTGCTGTGGGATGGCATCAGCCATCATCACGCGCTGGTGAGCCTGGCCGACTGGGGGCGGCCATCGTCGAGGGCCGGGATCCTCGGTTACGGACTCGGCGTGACAGCGTTCGGGCTCATGCTCAGGCTAGAGCCGAAGTATGAGCCCTGGCGCGATTCCCTCGGCCGTTTGCTGCACGTCGTGTTCATCGTTGTGACGGTGGAGGGTTTTCTTCGCCTCGGCGAGGTGGGCGCACGGTTCAGTGCGCCACCGGAGGCCGGCATCGGACACGCCAGTGCCGACGAGATGCGGGACGCGATGCTGCAGTACGGAATCGTTGTCATGGTGGCGGGGCTTCTCGCTCGTTGGGTTTCGGGGTTCTGGCCTCTTCTGAGCGTGACGCTCAAGGAATCCACGTGACGCCCCCGGCGGGAAGCCGGGCCGCCGAGAACCCGGCTCCGCTTCGAAGGCCAGACCGGCTAGACCGGGTTGCCGTTCACCGTCACGTTCGACAGCGTCACGTCCCGCGCGTTCGTGATCTGCGGCGCCGGGGTGTCGATCTTCGTGAACGTGCTGTCCGCCAGGCGGAACCCGGTCAGCGGGCTCTCCTTGGCGCCGCTGATCTTCAGCGCGAACGGCGCGTCGTCGAGGTGGATGTCACTCAGGTCGATGTCGCGGATCACCGGCTGCACGATCGGGCCGTAGCCCGGGCCGGTGAGGCTGTAGTTCATGTCGACGAAGATCGCGCCGCGGTCGACCGGGCTGCCGGTCAGCCGGCGCACGTGGATGTCCGAGACGACCCCGCCGCGCCGGGGGTTCGTCTTGAGGTACACGCCGTAGAACGACTTGTACGACGAACCGGCGTGGATCCGGTTGTCCTGCGCGAAGACGTTGCGCACGCCGCCGGACATCTCGCTGCCGACGGTGATCGCGCCCCAGCGGCCGTAGTAGTCGTTGTCCTCGATGACGATGTCCTCGCTCGGCACGCCGACGCGGCGGCCGTCGGTGTCGCGGCCGGACTTGATCACCGTGCCGTCGTCGCCGGTGTCGAAGGAACAGCCGTGGATGTGCACGTCCGCGCAGCTTTCCGGGTCGACGCCGTCGACCATCGCGCCGCGCGAGTAGATCGTCACGTTCCGGACCGTCACGTTGCGGCACAGCACCGGGTGCACCGTCCACATCGCCGGGTTCCGCAGCGCGACGCCCTCGACCAGGACGTTGCGGCACCGGTAGAACTGGATCAGGTTCGGCTTGAGGAAGTGCTTGTCGCCGAACACCCGCTGCGCCACCGGCACCCCGTCGGCCGCCTGCTGCTGGAGCCGGTCCCAGTCGGGGCCGCGCTTGCCGTCGAAGTCGAACCAGGGGCCGGCGGCCGCGTTCCCGTCGATCGTGCCGGATCCGGTGATGGCGACGTCGGTCTGGTCGATCGCGTAGAGGAACGGCGAGTAGTTGTGGCATTCGATGCCCTGCCAGCGGGTGAACACCACCGGCAGGTACGACGCGGCGTCACTGCGGAACCGGATCGTGCCGAGCACGTGGAGCTCCACTTTGGACAGCAGGTGGATCTTGCCCGTGCGGAACTTCCCCGCGGGGACCAGCACACGCCCGCCGCCGGCGGCGTTGCATGCGGCGATGGCCGCCTTGAACGCGGGGGTGCAGTCGGTCGAGTTGTCGCCGACCGCGCCGTAGGACCGGATGTCGAAGACCCGCTCCGGGAACGACGGCGGGGTGATCCGGCCGAGGATCACCGGCACGCGTGCCCACGGGTCGTCGGGGGCCGCGTTTGCGCCCGCCGGTCCGAACACCGCGCCCGCGGCCAGTAGCCCGCCCGCCACGCTCGCGGCCTTCAGGAATTCACGCCGGGTGCTGCCCGTCATCCGAAGCCTCCTCGTCGAGGACCGTCATACATCATGTACAGCATGCGATATGCCGACAATGCGGTCAAAAAAGGTCCCGCTGACCGGTATTGACGCCCGCGTGGCCGCGGCGCACCATAGACCGGTCTATGGTCCAAAGCCGGCCCGAAGGGGACTCCCATGCCCGAAGACGTCCGCCCGCGGGTCCGGTTGTTCGGCGAGCTCCTGGCGCACTGGGCGCGGGAACGTCCGGCCGACACCGCGCTGATCTTCGGCGAGCGGTCGTGGACCTGGGCGGAGTTCGACGAGCGTGTCCGCCGGCTGTCCGGGGCCCTTGCGGCCGCCGGCATCGGCCGCGGTGACCGGGTCGCGTTCGTCGACAAGAACCACCCGGCCTGCCTGGAGACGACCTTCGCGGCGGCCGGTCTCGGTGCGGCCGACGCCGTGGTGAACTGGCGGCTTTCCGGTGACGAACTCGCCTACGTCCTCGAAGACGCGGGCGCCAAGGTGGTCTTCGTCGGCGCCGAGCTCCGGCCCGCGTTGGACGCGATCCGCGACCGGCTGCCCGCGGTGGAACGCGTGATCGTCGTCGGCGGCGATGCCGACGAGTACGAGGCCTTCCTGGCGTCCGGCGCGCCGTACGACGGAACCGGTGTCGACACCGACGACGGCGTCCTGATCATGTACACCAGCGGCACCACCGGCTTCCCGAAGGGCGCGGTGCTGACCCACCGCAGCGTCCTCGCGCACGGCCTCGCCGCCGGGACCGCGTTCCCGATCGGCCCGGGCGACGTCAACCTGGTCGCGATGCCGCTGTTCCACGTCGGCGGCAGCTGCTACGCGGTGTCCGGGTTCCTCTACGGGGAGCCGTCCTACCTGACCCGCGAGCCGGACGCGGCGTCGCTGTTCGCGGCACTGGGGGCCGGGATCACGCACGCCTTCCTCGTGCCCGCCGTCGTGGCCGGGATCGCGCAGGCCGGCGAGGCCGCGCTCCAGGCGTTCTCCCGGTTGAAGTACCTCTGCTACGGCGCCTCGCCGATGCCGCTCCCGCTGCTGCGCACGGTGCTCGCCGCCTGGCCGGACGTCAAGTTCGCCCAGGTCTACGGCATGACCGAGCTGTCCGGCGCGGTCACCGCGCTGGATCCGGAGGCGCACCGCGACCCCACTCGTCCGGAACGGCTGGCCTCGGCCGGCACCGCACTGTCCGGCGTGGACATCCGGATCGTCGACCCGGTCACGGCGGAGGACACGGCGGTCGGCGAGGTGTGGGTGCGCACCGAGCAGCGGATGGCGGGCTACCTCGGCAAGCCCGAGGCCACCGCGGAGACCGTCGTGGACGGCTGGGTCCGCACCGGCGACGTCGGGCGTCTCGACGACGGCGGATTCCTGTTCCTCGAGGACCGCGTCAAGGACATGATCATCACCGGCGGCGAGAACGTCTACTCGCCCGAGGTCGAGCGCGTGGTGGCGGAGTTCCCCGGCGTCGCCGAGGTGGCCGTGATCGGCGTGCCGGACGACCGGTGGGGCGAGCAGGTCAAGGCCGTCGTCGCCGGCGACCAGCTCGACGCGGACAAGCTGGTCGAGTTCTGCCGCGAGCGGCTGGCGCACTACAAGTGCCCGCGCAGTGTGGACATCGTGGCGGCGCTGCCGCGCAACGCCACCGGCAAGATCCTCAAGCGATCGCTGCGCGAACCCTACTGGCGGGACCGGGACCGGAACGTCTGATGCCGCCGGTCACCCGATACGGGTACTTCGACGCCGCGCTGGACGTGCTGGCGCGGGACGGTTTCACCGAGCTGAACGTCGGCGCGCTGTGCCGCGGCCTCGGCGTCACGAGCGGGTCGTTCTACCACCACTTCGGCGGCTGGCCGGGGTTCGTGGCGCAACTGCTGGACCACTGGGAGAACCGTCAGGTGCGCATCCTGCGCGAGGGCGGCTTCGGCACCGGCGGACCGACGGCCGACTTCGGCGCGCTGATGGACCTCACTCTCGGGCTGCCGCACGAGGCCGAGGCCGCCATCCGCGCGTGGGCGAGGAACGACGAAACCGTGCGCGCGGCGCAGAAACGTGTCGACGACGCCCGGCTCCGGACGGTCGGCAAGGCGGTCGAAGGCATCGTCGGCGACCGGGCGCTGGCCCGGACGCTGACGTCGCTCGGGATGGCGATGCTGGTGGGCCACCAGCAGCTGGCGTCGGCGGGGGAGCACGGCGAGCTGACGGAGCTGCTGGCGGAGTACACCCGGCTGGTGCACTCCCGCGCAGGCCGTTAGAGCTGGGCTTCGATGGCGTTCACCAGCTGCATCAGGGAGGCGCCTTCGGACGGCGCCGCATGCCGGACCAGGTCCACGGCCGGGTAGAACCCGATGTGGCCGAGGTCCGGCGAGCCCTGGGCGATGGCGCGCGCGAACTCGCGCTCGGCGGTGGCCCGCTCGGCGGTGGCGAGCCGGGTGACGGCCCGCCACACGGCGACCGCGCAGCTGAGCGGCTCGACGGGCATGAGCGGTTCGAGTTCGGTTCCGGGAGCCAGGTTCTGCGCTGCGGATTCGATGCGGTTCATGGTGTCCACCTTCGGTCGTTTCGCCCAAAGTAGGACGGGCCGTGGTCCGTTCGGAATCGGCGATCGGTGGAAATCGGTTCGTGCGGTGGCGGAGGTGGCCTGCCGGAGTGAGCTTGGAGGTGGGGCTGGTTGGTCTGCCGCGGCTGGTCGTGAGTGGTAAATAGGGTTAGAACCCTATTTACCACTCACGAGTGCCGCGGCAGACCAGCAGACCGGCTGCCCTTGTTTCCCAGGTCGCGCACAAGTACTAGGCGTTGCCGAGCACCCGGGTCACGGCGATCTCGATGACGACCCGCTGCGGGTTCGGCTTGGGCTGCCGGTAGCGGGCGGCGTACCGGTTTTCGGCGTCGCGCACCGACTCCGGGTCGTCGCGCAGCACCGCTCGTCCCTCCAAAGTGGACCAGCGGGGGCCGTCGAGCTGGCAGACCGCGACCGGGATCCCCTCCGCGCCCGCCGCGCGCACGAGCCGGGCCTTGACCGACGGGGCGAAGGTGATCACGCGTGCGAGGCCGGCCTCGAAGTCGACGGTGACCCCGACCGCGACGACGTGCGGGGTGCCGTCCGGGCGGACCGTGGTCAGCGTGGCCAGGTGGCGTTCGGTCCAGAACGCGCGGAAGTCCGGCCCGCGGCCGTCGAGGTCGATCTTCATGACGGCCACGCTAGTCCGTCCGGGTGGGCGGGGCGTCGCGGGACCCACGCACGGTAATAGTAAGGAAAGTTTCCTAACGCTCTTGACCTGGTCTTGAACCTTCTGTCAGGCTTCGATCACCTTCGCCGCAGCCAACGATGTCTTTACGGAGGAGCCATGAAGAGAGTCGTCCGGGCGGTGGTGGTTTCGGCCGCGCTCGCCGCGGGGCTGCTGAGCGTGCCGACGGCTGCGTCCGCGGCCGGCACGCCGTACGTGCCGGGAACGCTGCGGCCGTCCGTCTCGCAGGCCACGCAGGATGCGGCACTCCAGAAGTACTACGACTTCTGGAAGAAGAACTTCCTGACGACCAAGTGCGGCACCGGCACCTACGCCGTGCTTTCCAAGGACGCCGACCACTCCTTCGTCGCCGAGGGCGAGGGCTACGGCATGACGATCTCGGCGATGATGGCGGACAAGGACCCGCAGGCGCGCTCGATCGTCGACGGCATCCTGAAGTTCGTCAAGGCGCACCCGTCGGTCAACAACAAGGACCTGCACGCGGCCGAGCAGAATTCGAGCTGCAAGAGCGTCAACGGCAGCGACTCGGCCACCGACGGCGACCTCGAAATCGCCTACGGCCTGCTGATCGCGGACAAGAAGTGGGGCAGCGGCGGTGCGGTGAACTACCAGGCCGAAGCCGTCCGGATCATCAACGCCATCAAGAAGAGCGAGGTGAGCAGTTCGACGAAGTTCACCGCGCTCGGCGACTGGGGCATTGACGACTCGAAGTACAAGAACAGCTCGCGCTCGTCGGACTGGATGCCGGGCCACCTGCGCGCCTTCGCCACGGCGACGGGTGACAGCTTCTGGACGTCGGTCCGTACCCGCTCGGAGACGGCGGTGAGTCAGCTGCAGTCGTCGTACGCGCCGAACACGGGGTTGCTGCCGGACTTCGTGGTCAACACGAACTCGACGCCGAAGCCGGCCCCGGCGGAGTTTCTGGAGGGCCCGTACGACGGCAAGTACAGCTGGAACGCCTGCCGCGACCCGTGGCGTCTGGGCGCGGACGCGATCTCGTTCTCCGGGAGCGCGGCGGCCGTACAGGTCCGCAAGATGAACACGTGGATCAAGTCGGCGACCGGTGGCGACCCGTCGAAGATCCAGAGCGGTTACTCGCTGTCGGGCTCGAAGACCGAAAATGGCCAGCACCCGTGTTTCACCGCCCCGTTCGCGGTGGCGGCGATGACGGACCCGGGCAGCCAGGCCTGGCTGGACAAGCTGTGGACGGCGGTTTCGACGTGGTCACCCGACGCGACGGACTACTACGGGACGGGAATCACGATCCAGGTCCTGCTGATCCTGAGCGGGAATTACGTGGCGGCGTAGGTTTCGGTGGTCGTCCCGCACCCGGATATTTCGGGTGCGGGACGGCTGGTTCGTGGGTGAGACTGGCGGCATGACCGATTGCCCGCGCAGTGTCGAGGAGCTGACCCGCGCCCTCGACGCGGGCCGGCGGTTCAAGTACGTGTACTTCTGGGGTCACCGCCCACCCCGCGGAGGCGGGGTCGGCGCCGGGTGCTTCAGTCAGTGGTGGCCCTCGCCGTTCGAGGTCGACGAGGTCCGTTTCGCCACGGCCGAGCACTACATGATGTGGCGCAAGGCGAAGCTCTTCGGCGACGAAGAGGTGGCCGCGCAGGTGCTCACGGCGGTGCACCCGAAGCAGGCCAAGGACTTCGGCCGCCGGGTGCGCGGCTTCGACGAGGAAACCTGGGTGGCCCACCGCTTCGGGATCGTGGTCGAAGGAAGCACGGCGAAGTTCTTACAGCATCCTGAGCTCGGACGATACCTGGCCGGGACCGGCGAGCGGGTGCTCGTCGAGGCGAGCCCGGTCGACCGGGTCTGGGGGATCGGCCTGGCGGCCGACGACCCGCGGGCCGAGAAGCCGCGGGCGTGGCGCGGGCTCAACCTCCTCGGCTTCGCCCTCGCGGACGTCCGAACTCAGCTCGGCTCCCGGACCGGCAACCCGGCGGCCCGGTAGATCTCGTCGATCACCGTCATCGTCTCCACCGCGTCCGCCGCCGAGGTCTTCACCGGTGCGCCCTCCAGTACCGCCGCCGCGAACGCGTCCAGCTGGTACTCATACGTCGCCCGCCGCGGGAACTTCTCCGTCCTGCGCGACTTGCCGACCTTGACCGAAAGCCGGTGGTAAGCCTGCGGCATCAACGGGTTGACCACCGACAGCGACCCCCGTGACCCGATTACCTTCGCGCTGATCTTCAGCACCGACGACGACCACATCGAGCACTCGATCCGCCCGGTGTGGCCGGATGGGTAGGCAAGCTCCGCCGTCATCGCCCGGTCCACCCGGGGTGATCGCAGCTTCGCCGAAGCCGACACCACCGAAGGTGTCTCGCCGCCGAAGACCCGTGCCATGTGGACCGCGTAGCAGCCCGCGTCCATCGTCGCCCCGCCCGCCAGCCCGTAGTCGTAGCGGATGTCCGAGAACTTCGGCAGCGGGAAGCACAACGCCGTCTCCACGCGCTCCACCGTGCCCAGCTCGCCCGCCGCCACGATCTTCTCCACCCGCAGGGCCAGCGGGTGGTAGCGGTAGTGGAACGCCTCCATCACCACGCGGTCCGACGCGGCCGCCGCCTGGGCGACCTCGCGCGCTTCTGCCGCGTTCGCCGTGAACGGCTTCTCGCACAAGACGTGCTTTCCCGCTGCCAAGGCCGCGAGCGTCCAGCGGCCGTGCAGGCCGTTCGGCAGCGGGTTGTACACCGCGTCGACGTCCGGGTCGGCCAGGAGCGCTTCGTACGACGGATGCGCTGTCGGAATGCCGTGCCTGGAGGCAAACGCTTGCGCGCGATCGAGTGACCGCGCCGCCACCGCGGTGACCGCGACCGAAGGGACAGACGCAGCAGGTTTGACCAAGGCCGCGGGCGCGATGCGAGCCGCCCCCAGGATGCCGATCCGCAGGCTCATGTTGCGAAGCTAGCACCGGAAGGCAAACTTCAACACGCAGTTGACCTCTTCAACACTGAGTTGTAGCGTTCCGCCCAGTCGAACAGTGGAGGTCCGCTATGTCCCGTTTTCGTGCCGTGCAGGCGGGAGTGTTGCTCGCGAGCGTTGCCGTGCTGGTGACGGCTTGTGGTGGCGGTCCGGACGGTGCGGGCGGGACGTCGCAGGCCGCCGGGGCGCCCGCGTCCGGCATCCCGGACACCGCGGCCCTCGTGCAGGGCGTGCAGAAGGACGCCCAGCTCAACGCCGCCCTGCCGGACGCCGTCAAGCAGGCCGGCCTGCACCTGGCCTCGAACCTGCAGTCCGCGCCCAACAACTTCTACGCCGCCGACGGCAAGACCCCGATCGGCTACGAGGTCGACCTCGCCAAGGCGATCGCCGCCAAGCTCGGCGTCGCCGTCACGCACCAGGACATGGCGTTCGGCTCGCTCATCACCAGCCTCCAGTCCGGCCGCATCGACCTCACGATGGCCGGCATGAACGACACCAAGGCCCGCCAGCAGCAGATCGACTTCGTCGACTACTTCACCTCGGGCATCACGATCATGATCCGCAAGGGCAACCCCGACGGCATCACCGGCCCGGACACGCTCTGCGGGAAGAGCGTCGCCGTCGTGCAGGGCACCAGCCACCAGAAGTTCGCCGAGGCGCAGAGCACCCGGTGCACCCAGGCCGGCAAGCCCGCGCTCACCGTCACCGCGACCGACAGCGACAACCAGAACCAGAACCAGCTGCGCACCGGCCGCGTGCAGGCGATCCTCAACGACCTCCCGAGCGCCGTCTACATCTCCCGCACCGCGGGCGAGGGCAAGTTCTTCGAGGTCGTCCCGGGTGAGCCCATCGACGGCGGCCCGTACGGCATCGGCGTCAACAAGGCCAACACGCCGCTGCGGGACGCCGTGCAGAAGGCGCTGCAGGCCCTGATCGCCGACGGCACCTACGGCAAGATCCTGCAGGCCTGGGGCGTCGAGCAGGGTGCGATCAAGGAGGCGGCGGTCAATGGCGGCTCCTGAACCGCTGCCGATCGTCCGGCTGCGCCACTGGGGCCGGTGGGTCGCCGCCGCGATCATTCTCGCGCTGCTCGTCCTGCTGGGCATTGCCCTGGGCAACGCGCAGATCGCGTGGAACCAGGTCCCGGACTTCGTCTTCTACAAGGTGATGGCCACCGGGCTGCTCAACACCGTCGTGCTGGCGGTGCTGTCCCAGGCCGTCGCGATCGTGCTCGGTATCGTCATCGCCCTGCTGCGGCGCAGCACCAACCCGGTCGCGCGGTGGTTCGCCGCCGGGTACATCTGGATCTTCCGCGGCCTGCCCGTGCTGCTGCAGATCCTCCTCTGGTACAACCTGGCGCTCGTCTTCCCGGTCATCGACATCCCGTTCCTCGTCCACGCGCAGACGAACGTCCTGATCAGCGCGTTCACCGCCGCGTTCCTCGGCCTGGCGCTCAACGAGAGCGCGTACATGGCCGAGATCGTCCGGGCCGGGCTGAACAGCGTCGACAGCGGGCAGACCGAGGCCGCCAAGTCCATCGGCATGACGCCGGCCGCGACCCTGCGCCGGGTCGTGCTGCCGCAGGCCATGCGCGTGATCATCCCGCCCACCGGCAACGACTTCATCAACATGCTCAAGGGCACGTCGATGGCGTCGGTGATCGGCGTGACCGAGCTGATCCACGCGGCCAACAACATCTCGTCCAACAACCTCCTGGTGATGGAGACGCTGCTGGCCGCGGCCGTCTGGTACATGGTCGTGGTGACCGTCGCCGGCGTCGGCCAGCACTACCTGGAACGCGCGTTCGGGCAGGCCGACCGCGGGCCCCTTTCCCGCGCGGGCAAGGCGTTGCGCGGCGTGCCCCTGGTGAGGAGTGCCCGTGTCTGAGCCTCTGCTGCGCGCGGTCGGCGTCCGCAAGTCCTACGGCCACACCGAAGTCCTGGGCGGCATCGACCTCGAAGTCCACAAGGGACAGGTCGTCTGCCTGCTCGGCCCGTCCGGTGCCGGGAAGAGCACGTTCCTGCGCTGCATCAACCACCTGGAGACCATCGACGCCGGTCAGATCTGGGTCGACGGCGAGCCGATCGGCTTCCGGCAGCGCGGCGGGAAGCTGTACGAGCTGCGCGAACGCGAGGTGGCGCGCCAGCGCCGTGACATCGGCATGGTCTTCCAGCGCTTCAACCTCTTCGCCCACCGGACGGCCTTGGAGAACGTTGTCGAAGGGCCGATCCGGGTCCTCGGCCTCAAACCGGACGAGGCGCGCAAGCAGGGCCTCGAGCTCCTCGACCGCGTAGGCCTCGGGCATCGCGGCGACGCCTATCCCGCGCAGCTGTCCGGCGGGCAGCAGCAGCGCGTCGCGATCGCCCGGTCGCTGGCGATGAAACCGAAGCTGATGCTGTTCGACGAGCCGACCTCGGCGCTCGACCCGGAGCTGGTCGGCGAGGTCCTCGAGGTGATGAGTACGTTGGCGGGGGAGGGGATGACGATGGTCGTCGTGACGCACGAGATGAGCTTCGCCGCGGAGGCCGCCGACGAGGTGGTGTTCCTGGCCGACGGCGCGGTCGTCGAGACCGGGCCGCCGTCGGAGGTCCTGAGCGCGCCGAAGCACGACCGCACCCGGCAGTTCCTGGCGAGGATCCTCGCGTGAGGAGGATTTCGCCCCGGTACCTGCTCCAGTTCGACGAGCCCGCCGGCTACCTCGACTTCGCCCGCTTCGGCCCGCCGTCGCACGCGGTGCTCGACACGACGGCCGCCCTGCTCCACCGGGCCACCACGGCCGGCCCGTCCACTGTGGACGAGCTGATGCGGCAGGAGGTCCGGGCCAAGGCCGCCGCCGCGCGGCTGTCCGGCTCGGACACCGATCACACCGTGCTGCTGCCCAACACCAGCCTTGGCCTGTTCCAGGCCGCGTTCCACAGCACCGGCGAGGTGCTCGTGTCGGCGGCGGAGTTCCCGGCCAACACCTACCCGTGGGCGCGTGCCGAACAGGCCGGGCGCCTTCGAGTACGGCGTTTGACCAGCGGTTACGTCACGCCGGAGCGCGTCGCCGAGGCGTTGACACCGGAGATCACCACCGTCAGCGTCAGTGCCGTCGACTTCCGCACCGGCCACCGCGCCGACCTGGCCGCCCTGCGTGACGTCGTCGGCGACCGGCTGCTGGTCGTCGATGGCATCCAGGGCTTCGGCGTCGTCGAGGAGCCGTGGGAGGTCGCCGACGTCCTCGTCGTCGGCGGCCAGAAGTGGCTGCGCGCGGGCTGGGGGACCGGCTTCGCGGTGCTGTCCGACCGCGCCCTGGAGCGGATGGATCCGGTGCTGTCGGGCTGGACCGGCGCCCGCGACCCGGGCCTGTTCGACGACGAGATCCACCCGCCGGACGGCACCGCCCAGGCCTGGTCGATCTCCAACCTCAGCCCGATCACCTCCGGTGCGTTCGCCGAGGCCCTGGAGCTGGTCGAGGAGGCCGGTGCCGGTGCCATCGCGGCGCGGATCGCCGAGCGGCTGGCCTCCTTCGAGGAGGTCCTGGCCTCCTGCGGCGCCGAGGTCGTCTCGGCGACCGGGCGGCGGGCCGGGATCCTCGCCTTCACGCTGCCCGGCCACCCGGCGGAGCAGGTCGGGGCGGCGCTGGCGAACGCCGGGATCGCGGCGACCGTGCGTCCCGAGCACGTCCGGTTGTCGCCGCACGCGTCGACCCCGGCGGCGGCCGCGGACCTGCTCCGGGAAGCGCTGGAGACGTTGACGGCGCCGCGCGAACCCCTGGTGGTCCCGGCCGCCGGGGCGACCACGCACGACGTGCTCACCGCGCTGGTCCCGGCCATCCCGGGGCTGGCGGCGATGCTCGGCCCGGGCAACGAAGTCCTGCTGCACGACCTGAGCCGGCTGCCGGACTCGATCGTCGCCATCGCCGGCGACCTCACCGGCCGCAGCGTCGGCGGCCCGATGACCGACCTGCTGCTCGGCCTGGTCCGCCGCGGCACCACCCAGGACCTGACGAACTACCGCACGCACGGCCCGGACGGCCGCCCGATCCGGTCCTCGACGCTGTTCCTGCGGGACGCCGACGGGGTCGCGGTCGGCTGCCTGTGCGTCAACAGCGTCGAGGAGGCCGCGTCGCCGGGCGGCAACGGCGAGCCGGAGACTTTCCCACCGGACGTCGACAGCCTGCAGCGGTTCCTCGTGGACCGGGCGGTGACGAAGGCGGGCATCCCCGTGGATCTGATGAAGAAGCGCCACAAGGCGGCCGTGGTGCGGGAGCTCGACGAAGCCGGTTATTTCCTCATCAAGGACGCGGTCGACCACCTGGCCGGGCGCCTCGACGTCACCCGCTACACGATCTACAACTACCTCAACGAGATCCGCGCCTGATCGGCCCCTTGTCACCTGCGCTTTCCGGGCGCACCATGGCCCGCATGACCGAATCGGACACGCGGGCCATGGTCCGGCTCGAAGCGGACGGCGAGGCGGACGCCGAGGAGTTCGACCTGCTCGCCCGCCGCCTGCGCGCCGAACTGGGCGGGCTGGACGTGGACGTGCTGCCGGTCCCGGCCGAGCTCCCGCCGGGCGCGAAGGCCGCGGACCCGGTGACGATCGGGTCGTTGATGGTGGCCTTCAGCGCGGCGGGCGGCGTGTTCCCCGGACTCGTCGAGACGTTGCGCGAGTGGCTGGGCCGCCAGGCGGGCAAGCACAAGATCAAGGTGACGATCGACGGCGACACCGTCGAGCTGGAGCGGGCGACGTCGGCCGAGCGTCAGCAGCTGATCGAGGCGTTCGTCCGGCGGCACGCCTGAGCGCTGGTCACTCCATACAGGACTCCACCGCGTCCGCGGCGACGGAAACCCCGCCGTGACCCCGGATCTCCGCCTTCAGCTCGGCCAGCCGCGAAGCAACCGAAGCCGACGACGACACCTCGTCGACCGCCTCTCTCAGCGACGAAACCGTCACCGACTCCGCGGGCAGGTGACGACCCACCCCCAGCGCCGCCAGCTGGGCCGCATTGCCGAACTGGTCCGCCGCCTGCGGGATCGCCACGGTCGGCACCCCGAACCACAACGCTTCCGTCGCCCCGCCCATCCCCGCGTGCGTGATGAACGCCGACGCCGCTTCCAGCACCGCCAGTTGCGGGACGCTCTCGTGCACCTCCACCGAGGACGGCAACGGACCCAGGTCGGCAGGCGACACGTGCTTCCCCAGTGAGATCACCACGTGCCAGTCTTCAGCGAACGCGGAAACGCACGCCTGGTACACCGGAAGCTGGTCGTTGTACGCCGTCCCGAACGACACCAGCAGCACCGGACGCCCCGACGACTTCGGCGTCCACGACCGGTCGGCCGGCCGGGCCGGGTCCAGGCACGGCCCGACGAACCGCACGTGCGGCCCCACCCGCTCCGCCTGCGGCTGCATCGCGCGCGGGATCAGCGAAAGGACCTGCGCCGGGTGCCCGAGCCACTCCCAGGGATCGGCCGAAACGCCGTGGGACGCCAGCCACCCGGACATCGTGGCCGCATAGTCCACACCGGACGGTGACGCCTTGATCGGCGCCATCACCTCGGCCATGTCCTCGTCGTAGCCCTCCCACGCCACCAGCGTCGGCGACAGCTGCACCGCCGGGACGCCGTACCGCAGGCCCAGCAGCGGTGCACCCAGCCCGCCGATGTCGTACAGCACCAGGTCCGGCCGGTCGTCGTCGAACCGCGCCGTCAGCAGCGGGTGGATGGCGATGGCCTCGTCGAGGAAGACGCGCATGGCTTCGGCAGGCTCGTCCGGCCACACCGCCGCCTCGCCGAGCGGGAAGATCGTCGGGTGCTCGACGACCTCGGCGCCGGTCGGGGCGACCAGCGACGCCAGCGGCGCGCCGACGACGTAGGACACCCGGTGGCCGCGGCGGACCAGCTCGCCGAGCACGCCCAGCGAAGGGTAGATGTGGCTCGGCGCGGTGCAGCCGACCATGACTATGTGTTTGCGCGGCATGGTGCTCCTTCAAGGGAAGAAAGAACAGACGGCGCGCAGGTGAAGGGGCTCGCCCGATACGCGGGGAGCCCGGCGGTCACGCCGTCTCAGACGAGGCGGAGCCGGATGAAGGAGATCATGAAGCCGACCGTACGCGAGCCCGGAACGCCCGCGCCACCCGATTTCCGCCTTTCGTAGGACGTTCGTGCGCGGCCGTCCCGCGGGACCCGCACCGGGATTAGGGTTCTCCAGCCCGAAGTCGCAGGCAAAAGGGAGAAATCAGTGAGACGTGCCTTTCTTGGAGCGGGCGCTGTCGCTGCCGTGGCTGTCGCCGCGGTGTCGTCCGCGCTCGTGGCGGCACCGGCCGCGAGCGCCGCACCCGCGGGACAGGCGTCGATCGCCTGGGGACCGTGCACCGATTCCACGCTGGCCGGCGCCGGCGCCGAATGCGGGTACCTCGCCGTGCCGCTCGACTACCGCAAGCCGGGCGGGGAGCAGGTCCAGCTCGCCGTCAGCCGCGTCAAGCACAAGGTTCCCGACGCGCAGTACCAGGGCGTCATGCTGACGAACCCCGGTGGCCCCGGCGGTTCCGGCCTGCTGCTGGCCACCCGTGGCCCGCGCGTGCCCAACCACGCCGGGGATGCCTACGACTGGGTCGGTTTCGACCCGCGCGGCGTCGGCGCCAGCAAGCCCGCGTTGAGCTGCGACCCGAACTACATGGACTACAACCGGCCGCAGTACGTGCCGTTCACCCCGCAGCTGGAGAAGACCTGGCTCGACCGTTCCCGGGGCTACGCCGAAGCCTGCGCGAAGAACAACTCGCGCGCGCTGCTGGAGAACATGAAGACGACCGACACGGTCAAGGACATGGACTCCATCCGCAAGGCGCTCGGCCAGAAGCAGCTGAACTTCTACGGCTACTCCTACGGCACCTACCTCGGCCAGGTGTACGGCTCGCTGTACCCGCAGAACGTCCGGCGGATGGTGCTCGACTCGACGGTCGACCCGCGCGGCGTCTGGTACGGCGACAACCTGAACCAGGACGTCGCCTTCGACAAGAACATCCTGATCTGGTTCGGCTGGCTGGCCCAGCACGACGACTTCTACCACCTCGGCAAGACCCAGGCCGCCGTGCAGCGGGTGGTCAACGAGCAGTTGCTCAAGACGTCCTTCAACCCGGCCGGCGGCGTGATCGGGCCGGACGAGATCCTCGACGTCATCCAGCAGGCGAGCTACTACCAGCTGCGGTGGACGCTGCTGGGCGACGCGCTGTCCCGGTTCGTCAACAAGGGTGACTGGCAGAACTGGAAGACGCTCTTCGAGGCCTTCGGCGGCCGCGGCGACGACAACGGCTACGCGGTGTACCTGGCTGTGCAGTGCACCGACGTCCAGTGGCCGCAGAGCTGGCACCAGTGGAAGCGCGACAACTGGCAGACCTTCGCCAAGGCGCCGTACTTCACCTGGCAGAACGCGTGGTTCAACGCGCCCTGCCGGTACTGGCCCGCCAAGGCGGGCAAGCCGGCCAAGGTCGACGGCCGGGGCGTGCAGAGCGTGCTGATGATCGACGAGACGCTCGACGCGGCGACGCCGTTCGAGGGCAGCCTCGAGGTCCGCAGCCGGTTCCCGGGCGCGTCACTGATCGCGGAGCCGGGCGGCACCAGCCACGCGATCACCCCGCGCCAGAACGCGTGCGTCGACAACAAGATCGCGGACTACCTGGCGACGGGCGCGCTCCCGGCCCGCAAGCCGGGCCGCACGGCGGACGTCGAGTGCGCCCCGCTGCCGCAGCCGACGCCGAAGCCACCGACGGCGGCGAAGGCCGACATCGCGGCGACGCAGGGCGTGGTGGCCGGGCGATTCGCCGGCTGACCTGCGGAGGTCGCCCCAAGCGCCCCAATGTGGCCTTCGGTGCGTCAGACGCACCGAAGGCCGCCTTGGGTGCGTCAGACGCAACCAAGGCCGCCTTGGGGCGCTTGTGCTTTCCGGCACCGGGGGCTTTGAGTCTTCGTGGACTTTGTGTTACAAAGTGCGCAGCAACTTTGCGTTTCAAAGTCCATGAAAGGAGGACGCCATGACTGGGGGACCGGCGTTCGCGCTCCACGGCCTCACCAAGCGGTTCGGGCAGGTCACGGCGGTCGGCGGGGTGTCCGTCGAGGTTGCGCGCGGCGAGGTCGTCGCGCTGCTCGGGCCGAACGGCGCGGGCAAGTCGACCACCGTCGACATGCTGCTCGGCCTGACCAAGCCGGACGCGGGGGAGGTGACCGTCGCGGGTGGCAGCCCGCGCGAAGCCGTCGACCGGGGGCTCGTCGGCGCGATGATGCAGAACGGCGCGCTGCTGCCGGACGTCACGGTCGGCGAGATCGTCGGCCTGGTCGTCTCGACGCACCAGAACCCGTTGCCGTCGCAAGAGGTGATCGCCCGGGCCGGGCTCGAAAAGCTCGTCAAACGCCGCTGCGGCAAGCTCTCCGGCGGGGAACGCCAGCGCGTCCGGTTCGCGCTCGCCCTGGCCGGCGACCCGCAGCTGCTGGTGCTCGACGAGCCCACCGCGGCGATGGACGTCGACGGCAGGCGCGCGTTCTGGGCGGCCATCCGCGAGTTCGCCGCGACGGGGCGGACCGTGCTGTTCGCGACGCACTACCTCGCCGAGGCCGAGGACTACGCCGACCGCGTCGTGCTGATGCGCCACGGCCTCGTCGTCGCCGACGGCCCGGTCGCCGAAGTCCGGGCCGCGGTGTCCGGCCGGGTGCTCAAGGCCGTCGTGCCGGGCGCGACCGAAGCCGGGCTGGCCTCGCTTCCCGGCGTCACGAATGTGCAGCTGCGCGGCGGCCGGGCCGAGCTGGCCTGCGCCGACTCCGACGCCGCCATCCGCGCCCTGCTCGCCGGGCACCCGGAGGCGTCCGACATCGAAATCACCGCGCTCGGCCTCGAAGAGGCCTTCCTGGCGCTGACCGCCGAGGAGGCCGCCGCGTGAACACGACGTACCTGAGCCTGGAGATCAAGCGGATCGTCCGCAGCCCGCAGTTCACCATCTTCACCATCGGCATGCCGGTGGCGATGTACCTGCTGTTCGGGGCGATCTTCGGCGACTACGTCCTCGACAACGGCCTGCACTCGAGCACGCAGACGATGATCGGCATGGCCGCGTACGGCGCCAGCGGCGGTGCCTTGTTCACCGGCACCCGGGTCGCGCAGGAACGCACGGACGGCTGGCAGCGCCAGCTCCGCCTGACGCCGATGCGCGGATTCGGCTACCTGACCGTCAAGGTCGCGTCGGCGATGGCGGTCGCCCTGCCGGTGCTGGTGGCGATCTTCTTCGTCGGCTTCCTGCGCGGGGAACCGCTCACGATGGCGCAGTGGGGCACGCAACTGATCATCCTGTGGGCGGCCACCCTCCCGTTCGCCGTGCTCGGTCTGGCCATCGGCCTGTTCGGGAAGGGTGACACGGTCGGCGCGGTCACCGGCGCCCTGATGATGCCGCTCGGCATGCTCGGCGGCCTGTGGATCCCCCTGGAGATCCTGCCCGGCTGGATGGCGACCGTGGCCCACTTCGTGCCCACCTACTGGCTGCGCCGGGTCGGCCTCGACCCGTTGGTCCACGCGCCGGGGACGTGGGTGGCTGTGCTGGTCCTGGCGGGCTGGCTGGTCGTGCCGGCCCTGGTCGTGGTGCGCCGGTTCCGGCTGGACACGGCCAGGCTCTGAGTGCGTGTTAGCTTCCGTGCAGTGGTGCGGGGTCTGCACGGGAGGAGGGCGAACCAGGTGGAAGACGAGCCGATGTCGGCCGAGGAGTCGCTGAACCTGATCGCCCAGCAGAACCGGCGGACGCGCCGGGAACTGGGCGGGGGCCCGGCGCGGATGCTCGCGGCCTGGGCCCTCGCCTGGATCGTCGGCTGGGGCTTCACGTACGTCACGACGCTGCCCGGCATGGGGGTGCCGGGCTGGGTCGCCGGCGGTGTCGTCGTCCCGCTGCTGTTCCTCGGCGCCGTCGCCTACACGACCTTCACCAGCATCCGCACCGGCCGCGGGATCCGCGGGCCGTCCCGCACGGTCGGCGCGATGTACGGCTACGGCTGGGCGCTCTCCTCGATCGGGCTGATGGTCGTCGACATCCGGATCACGAGTTTCCAGGCGCTGTCCACGGACCAGGTCTCGCTGCTGTGGACCGGCACGTGGCTGCTGCTGACCGGCGTGATGTACCTGGCGGGCGGCATGGTGTGGCAGGACAAGCTCATGTACGGCCTCGGCGCGTGGATGATCGTGTCGGCCGCGCTGAGCGTGCTGGTCGGCTACCCGGCGAACTTCCTCGTGCTCACCGTCTGCGGCGGGGGCGGGTTCCTGCTCGGCGCGATCGTCTACTTCGTCCGCGAGAAGACCGGCCGATGAGCGAACTGCCGCAGCTCGACCCGGTCATCCACGCCCAGGCGCGGTTGCGGGTCACCGTCGCGCTCGCCGGGCTGCGCGCCGGCGACGAGATCACCTTCCCGCGGCTGCAGCAACTGCTGGACATGACGGCCGGCAACCTCTCGACGCACCTGCGCAAGCTCGAGGACGCCGAGTACGTCGAGATCACCAAGGCCTACGAGCACCGCACACCGGTCACCCTCGTCCGGCTCACCGCGGCCGGCCGGGCCGCGTTCGAGAGCTACACCAAGGCGCTGCACCGGCTGCTGGACGCCACCGGCGGGGACTGACCGTGGCCCGCTGGGTGATCCACCTCGACCTGGACGCCTTCTACGCCTCGGCCGAGCAGCTCACCCGCCCGACGCTGGCCGGGCGGCCCGTGCTCGTCGGCGGGACCGGGCCCCGCGGGGTCGTCGCCGGCGCGAGCTACGAATCGCGGGCCTTCGGGATCCACTCGGCGATGCCGATGGCCCAGGCCCGGCGGCTGCTGCCGGCGAACGGCGTGATCGTGCCGCCGCGGTTCCGCGTCTACGAACGCCTCAGCCGGGAGGTCTTCGCGGTCGTCACCGAGGTGGCGCCAGTGCTGGAAAAGATCTCCCTCGACGAGGCGTTCGCCGAACCGCCTTCGCTCGTCGGTGCGTCTTTCGACGAGGTGACGTCGTTCTGCGCCGCACTGCGGGCCCGGATCCGCTCGGAAACCGGCCTGGTGGCGTCGATCGGGGCGGGCGACGGCAAGCAGGTCGCGAAGATCGCCTCCGACGAGGCCAAGCCGGACGGGCTGCTGGTGGTGCCGCAGGGCACCGAACGCGAGTTCCTCGCGCCGCTGCCGGTGCGCGCGCTGTGGGGCATCGGCCCGGTCGCCGAGGGGAAGCTGCGGTTCATCGGCGTCCAGACGCTCGGGCAGCTCGCGGCCCTGTCCGAACCGGACGCCGTGGCCACGCTCGGCGGCGTCGTCGGCCGCGACCTGCGGCGGCTCGCGACCGGTGCCGACGACCGCCCGGTGGCCGGCCGCGCCGAGACCAAGCAGGTCAGCGCCGAGACGACGTTCGACGTCGACATCATCGACCTGGCCTCGTTGAGAACGGAGGTCCGCCGGATCGCGGTGGGCGCGCACCAGCGGCTGCGCAAGGCCGGCCGGGTGGCGCGAACGGTGGTGATCAAGCTCCGGCACACCGACATGCACACGGTGACCCGTTCGGAGACGATTTCCGCGCCCACGGACGACCTCGCCGAGCTGTCGGCGACGGCGGAGCGCCTGCTGATCGACCCGGCGGAGTTCGGCGGCATCCGGCTGGCGGGCGTCGCCTACAGCGGGCTTTCGGTGCCGCACCAGGACGCGCTGTTCACCCTGGCTGCCCCGGCGGCGCCGGTGGTGGAGTCTTCCGCGCCGTCGCCGGCTCCCGCCGCTCCTTCGGAGTGGCGCCAGGGCGACGACGTGGTGCACGAGGAGTTCGGCACGGGCTGGGTCCAGGGCGCGGGCCACGGCCGGGTGACGGTCCGCTTCGAGCACCGGTCATCGGGACCCGGCATCGCGCGCACCTTCCCCCAGTCGGACCCGGCCCTGACCCGCGGCGACCCCGGCGACTGCCTATGCTGAAGTGTCACATTATTGGGGCGTTTGGCCCTAGGCGGCCGAGCAGCCTTGCAGCTTCGCCACTTGCTGGCCCGCCAGCAGGAACGCGCCCACGCCGTACGCGGCGGTGTCCGTGGCCTTCGCCGTCGCCGGGCGGTCGCCCACCGGCTGGACGAACCCCACCAGGCCACTCGGCTGCAGCGCCTTCGTCGACAGCGCCGTCCACGCCTTGTCCACCACCGGCCGGAACCGGGCCGCGTCGAGGATGCCCGCGGTGACGCCCCAGCCGAGGCCGAACGCGAAGAACGCCGTGCCGCTGGACTCCGGGCCGCCGTGGTCCCACGGGTTCAGCAGGTCCGAGTTCCAGAACCCGTCACGGCGCTGCGCGAGAGCCAGGGTGGCGGCCATCTTCTTGAAGACACGCAGGTACTCCGGCCGTCGCGGGTCGTCGGTGGGGAGGACCTGCAGCACCTTCGTCAACGCTGCCAGGGCCCAGCCGTTGCCGCGGGACCAGAACACCCCGGAGCCCTTGAACCGCGCGTCGCGGTACCACAGGCCGGTGAACTCGTTGAACAGCTTGTGTTCCGAGGAACGGAAAAGCTGGTCCATGGCGTCCAGATAGGACGGATCGTGGTCGATCAGGCTCATCCGCGCGAACGACGGCATCGCCATGTTCAGCGCGTCGACGTAGTTCCAGTAGTCACGGTGCCCGGCCTGCACGGACGCCACCTCGGCCTTGATCCGGGTGCGGATCGAGTCGAGGGGGGTCTCCGGGTGGAAGTAGGTGTAGAGGTCGAGGTATGCCTCGCCGGCGGCCTGGTTGTCCGGGAAGAACGGCCGCTTCGGGTCCTCCGGCAGCAGGTACTTGTTGGCCTGTGCCCAGGGATACGTCTTGTGGTTGGACTGTCCGGTGGTCCGGACCAGTGCGAGGTTGCCGACGTGGAACGTCGCGTTCTGCCAGTCCGGCGCGTCGAGGTTCGTCCCGTTGGCGACCCAGTAGTTGCCCGCGGCCACCATCTCGTCGGACACCGTGCAGGTCGCGGCCGCCGCCACCGGGGCGGTGAAGAGACTGCCCGCCAACGCCGCGGCCGCGAGCGCGCCGAAACCGCGAATTCCCGGGAAACGCATGAAAAGCGTCCTCCTCAACACGTCATGGCGGCGGTCATCCGCAGCGAGTGAAGCGCGTCCCGGTAACCGTGTCAAGATACCGATCAGCGGTACGCCGCAACGGTTTCCAACAGCCGGCGGGACGCGGACTCGGCGCCGTCGGCGTTCTTCGCCAGCACCAGTGTCAGCACCCGGGAATGCGCCACGAGCTCCATCGGCTCGCCGTGCGCCTTCAGCGCGGCGACCACGGGCACCTGCAGCTGCGCGATCAGCGTGTTGCCCGACGCCCGGATCAGTCCCGCGTGGAACCGGGAATCGGCCTCCCGGAACGCTTCGCCGTCGCCGCGTTCGACCGCGTCGGCCATCTGCGCGTAGGCCGCCGCCATCGCCGAAAGCTCGTCCGGACGCCGGTGCCGCGCCGCCATCCGCGCGGCCTGCGGTTCGATGGCCAGCCGCAGCTCCAGCAGCTCGCGCAGGTGCTCGCGGCCGCCGGGCCCGCCGACGCGCCAGGCGATGACGTCCGGGTCGATCGCGTCCCACGCCTCGGGCGGCAGCGTCCAGGTCCCGACCCGCGGACGGGCGGTGACCATGCCCTTCGACTCGAGCACGCGCAGCGCCTCGCGGACCACCGTGCGGGACGCGGAGAACCGCCGGCCGAGCTCCTCGGGGACGAGCGGCTGCCCGTCCCCGAGGACGCCTTCGACGATGAGCCGGCCCAGCTCGTCGACGATGCGCGCGTGGAGGTTCACTCCGGCAGGCCGACGCGCCGCTCCCCGCTGCGCAGCTGCTGCAGCACGACCGCGATCACCAGCAGCGCGCCGTGGGCGACGTTCTGCCAGAACGGGTTGATGCCCAGCCCGGACATGCCGTTGTCGAGCACGCCCAGGATGACCACCGCGAGCACGGTCGAAATGATCGACCCGCGGCCGCCCTTGAGCATCGTGCCGCCGAGCGCGGCGCCCGTGACCGCCTGCAGCTCCAGGCCTTCCGAACCGGACGTCGGCTGCCCGGAGCCGGTGCGGGCGGTGATCAGCACGCCCGCGATCGCCGCGACCACGCCGACCAGCGCGTACACGCCGATGATGTACCGGTTGATGTTGATGCCGGCCAGCCGCGCGGCGGTGTCGTTGCCGCCGATGGCGTAGACGTTGCGGCCGATGTCGGTGTACTTGAGCAGGAAGTGCAGCAGTGCCGCGACGATCAGGAACACCCACACCAGCGACGGCAGGCCCGCGATCGCGCCCTTGGCCAGGAAGATGAACAGGTCGTCGCCGCCGGTGTAGCCCTGCGCCTTGCCGTCCGAGATGACCTGCGCGATGCCCTTGTAGGTGGCGAGCATGGCCAGCGTCGCGACCACCGGGTTGACCCGGCCGAAGATGATGATCATGCCGTTGACCAGGCCACACAGGATGCCGACGCCGACCGCGGCGAGGATGCCGACCTCGGCGTTGCCGGTCGAGGTGAACACCATCGCCGAGACGACCGAGGCCAGCCCGGCCATCGAGCCGACCGAGATGTCCAGCGCGCCCAGGATGATCACCAGGGTCTGCACCAGGGCGAGCAGCCCCATGATGGTGATCGCGCTGCCGATCAGCAGCAGGTTGTTGGTGCGGAAGAAGTTCTCGTTCAGCACGCTCAGCAGGATCACCAGCGCGATCAGCGTGATGATCAGGCTCGAGTTCTGCACGCCGATGCCGGTCAGCACCCGGCGTGCGGCGCTCGGCTGCGCCGGGGCCGCGGGAGCTGAGGTTTCCTTGGTGGGGGTGCTCATGCGCCGATCTCCTGGGCGTCGTCCACGGCTGGTTCGGTTTCGGGGATGGCGAGGGTCAGCACGGCTTCTTCGGTCGCTTCCTCACGGCCGAGCTCGCCGGCGAGGCGCCCGGCGCGCATGACGAGGATGCGGTCGGCCAGCGTCAGCACCTCAGGCAGGTCGGAAGAGATGACCAGCAGCGCGATGCCCTCGGCGGCGAGGCCGTCGATGATCCGGTAGATCTCGGCCTTCGCGCCGACGTCGACCCCGCGCGTCGGCTCGTCGAGGATCAGCAGCTTCGGCCGCCGCGCGAGCCAGCGCGCGAGAACGGCCTTCTGCTGGTTGCCGCCGGAGAGCTTGCGGACCTCCTGCTCCATCGACGGCGTCCGCACGCGAAGCTCGCGTAGGTACTCCTCGACGAGTGCGCGCTCCTTCGCTCGCTTCACGACCCGGAAGCGGCGAAGGCGGTCCAGCACCGAGATCGAGATGTTGTCGCGGACGGACCGCTGCATGAGCAACGCGTCCGTCTTGCGTTCTTCGGGCGCGAAGCCGATGCCCGCCTTGACGGCGTCACCCGGGTTGTGCGCGCGCAGCCGCTTGCCGTCGAGCTCCACGGTCCCGGACCGGATCGGCAGGTCGCCGACGATCGCGCGGGCCAGCTCGGAGCGGCCCGCGCCGACCAGCCCGGCCAGGCAGACGACCTCGCCCGCGCGGACCTGCAGCGAGATGCCGGTGACGTCGTCGGTCGTGACGTCGTCCAGCTTCAGCACGACGTCGCCGGTGTCCTGGGTGACGCGGCGTTCGAGGGCCGAGAGGTCGCGGCCGATCATCATCCGGACCAGGCCGGCTTCGTCGGTCTCCGCGGCCTGCTGGACGCCGACGAGCTTGCCGTCGCGCAGCACGGCGACGCGGTCGGCGAGCTGAAAGATCTCCTTCATTCGGTGCGAGACGTAGACGACCGCGACGCCGCTGTCGCGCAGCCGCCCGATCAGCCGGAACAGGGCCTCGACCTCGTGTTCCGACAGCGACGACGTCGGCTCGTCGAACGCGATCACCCGCGGCGGCGTCGCCGCGGTGAGCACGCGCAGGATCTCGACGAGCTGGCGTTGCGCGGGGGAGAGCGCGGTGCCGAGCGTCGCCGGGTCGAGGACGCCTTCGAAGCCGTACTCGACGAGCGCGTCGTGCGTGGCCTTAGCGAGCGTGCGGCGGCTGAAGACGCGGGCCTTCGCGGGCAGTTCGCCGACGAAGACGTTCTCCGCCACCGAAACGTGCGGGATGATCTCGGGTTCCTGGTAGATCACGCGCACCCCGGCGGCCATCGCCGCGCGCGGGGTGTCGAAGGTGACTTCGGTGCCGTCCAGGAGCAGCCGGCCGTCGTCCGGGCCCTGGTCGCCGGACAGCACGCGCAGCAGCGTCGACTTGCCGGCGCCGTTCTCGCCCATCAGGGCCAGGACTTCGCCGGAGCGGAACTCCAGCGAGACGTCGTCGAGGGCGGTGACACCGGAGAAGCGCTTGCCGATGCCCTCGACGGCAAGCGCGGGAGGAGAGCTGGACATGGTCGCCTTCCGTACGGCGGTCGTGAGTGGTAATTCGGGTTAGAACCCGAATTACCACTCACGAGGGTGGGCGGTCAGGTGCAGTTGACGCCGGCCTGCTTGTAGTTGTCCTTGGTGACGATCGTGGTCTTGGCGATCGTCTCGGCGGGCAGTTCCTTGCCGTTCTTGACCTTGTCGACCAGCACCTGGATCGCCGAGCGGCCGACCTCGGCACCGGAGATGTAGAGCGCGGCCTTGTTGCCGGTGTCCTTGCCTGCGGCCCAGTCCTTGCAGGTGAGGTACGCGCCGAGCCCGACGCCGATGATGTTGTTCGCCGCCACGCCCGAGTTGGCCAGCGCGGTCACGACGCCGGTCTCGTTCTCGTCGTTGCAGCCCCAGACGACCCAGTGCTTGACGCCCGGGTTGGAGCCGATCACGGCGCCGGAGCGGTTCTGCGCGTCGACGGGGGAGTTGTCCGTGCCGACGTTGATCACCTGGACGTCCGCGCCCGCGGACTTGGCGAAGGCGGACTTCGCGGCGTTGACGCGGTCGGTGCAGACGGTCAGGTCCTGCTTGTAGGCACTGATGATCTTCGTGTCGGCGGCGGTCCAGCCGGCGGCCTTGAACAGGTTGCCGGCCTCGGTGCCGACCGAGTCGCCCATCTGGCTGCCGTTGAAGCCGACGAACGGGGCCTTTTTGCCGGAGCCGTCCTTGATGACGTCGTCGGAGGCGATCAGCGGGATGCCCGCGCTCTTGGCCTTGTCGATCACCTGCGGGCCGATGGCCTGGTCGGGGACGACGATGGCGACGCCGTTGGCGCCCTGCGCGACCGCGGCGTCCAGCTCGGTGATCGCCTTGTTGGCGTCCTGGCCGAGGTTGACCACCTTGAGCTCGACGCCGAGTTCCTTCGCCTTCTCCTGCGCGCCCTGGGCCTGCTCGACGAAGTACTGCTGGTCACCCTGTTTCTGCAGGTAGTACAGGGTGATCTTGCCGTTCGACGGCGCCTGCTGCTGCGGTGCCGCGGTGTCTTTGCCGGAGGAGCAGGAGGCCAGCAGCGCCCCGGAAATCAAACAACAACCAACAACGCTCCAGGTGCGGAACCTGTGCGGGTATGTGGACATCGAGCGCTCCCATGGGGGCCGAGTTCGAGTGGGTGAGGTCGGGTTCGCGAAGTGACTTGTATTACAAAACACCCGTTCGAGGAGCGTCAAGGCGCAGTTAGCGGAGCGATATCTACTCTACGTAGTTTCGTGGTCACACGCACGGGGGTGATTTATCGTATTTTTTCGGCTCTGGGCTGCGCGTTGTCCGGTTTTGTCTTGTGGCGATGTTCTGATCGGTGTTGTCGACTGTGGTGGAAGTTTCATGCGACCGGGATGCCCTCTCTGCCGGGTTCGCCCGGCTGGCAGGATGGCCGGACCACGTTTAGGGGGACCGATGACGAAGCACCGCGTCGCCGCGCTCGCCGTCCTGATGGCCGCTTGCAGCAGCCCGCCGCAGCAGCAGGGACCGGCGCCGACGCCCTTTCCCGAGGCGGGCACCTCGAGTGCCGCCGCCCCCGACGGGTCGTTCAGCGTCGTCGCCACCGGTGACGTCCTGATCCACCCGGCGCTGACCGAGCAGGCCGAGGCCGACGGCGGCGGGAAGATCGACTACCGGCCGCTGCTGGCCGGGATCAAACTGCTGATCTCCGGCGCCGACCTCGGGATCTGTCACCTCGAGACGCCCCTGGCGCCGGAAGGTGGGCCCTACAGCGGCTACCCGTCGTTCAGCGCGCCGCCGGAGATCGCCGACGCGATCAAGGACACCGGCTACGACACCTGCTCGACGTCGTCCAACCACACGATCGACCAGGGCGCCGAGGGCGTCACCCGCACCCTGGACAAGCTCGACGCCATCGGCGTCAAGCACACCGGCTCGGCGCGATCGGCGGCCGAGGCCGCGAAACCGCTGATCCTCGACGTCCACGGCGTCAAGGTCGCCCAGGTGTCGTACGCCTTCGGCTTCAACGGCATCAAGGTGCCGGCCGGGAAACCGTGGCTGGCCAACCAGATCGACGTCGACGACGTGCTGGCGGCGGCGCGCAAGGCGAAGCAGGCCGGGGCGCAGGTCGTCATCGCGAGCCTGCACTGGGGCGTGGAGTACCAGCACGACCCGACGGCCGAACAGCGGTCGCAGGCCAAGAAGATCCTGGCGTCGGACGACGTCGACCTGATCGTCGGCCACCACGCCCACGTGGTCCAGCCGTTCGAGAAGATCGGCGGCAAGTGGGTGGCCTACGGGCTCGGCAACAGCGTCGCCCGCCACTCCGAACCCAAGGGCGACACGGAGGAAGGCGCGGCGGCCCGCTTCCGCTTCGTCCGCGACGGCGACCGCTGGAAGGTCGACAAGGCCGAGTACATCCCGACCCTGATCCGGCTGGAAGCCCCGATCCGCCTGATCGACTTGTCGACATCTCCGCCGTCCGCCCCGGTCACCAAGGCCCTCCAGGACACCGACAAGAACATCCTGAGCCTCGGCGCCGACAAGTCCGGCCTCACCCGCCCCGGCCAGTAAGCGGCATCAAGCGTGATTGAAGGGTCGACACGCGTGATTGAAGGGTCGACACGGCGGCACCGGACCTGCCGCGGTGTGTCGACCCTCCAATCACGTGAGTTGGCGTTCTGATCACGTGAGTTGGCGCTTCAATCACGGGGTCAGTGGGTGCGGGTGGTGATCAGGCGGGCCAGGGCGGCCAGTTCGGCGGTGGCGCGGGCGGGCGGGGCGGCCGTGGCGAGGTCGCGCAGGGCCTTGGCCAGCAACGCGTCCGCCTGGGCTTGGCTCCACTGGCGGCCGCCCGCGGCCTCGACGAGGGCGGCCGCGCGGGCCAGGTCGGTCTCGGCCAGGGGCTCGAGCCGGGCGTAGAGCGTGGCGAGGTCCGCGCCGGCGGGCGTGCCCGAGCACAGGGCCGTCACCACCGGCAGGGACTTCTTGCGGTTCTGGAGGTCCGAGTACACCGGCTTGCCGGTGACGGCCGGGTCGCCCCAGATGCCGAGGAGGTCGTCGATGTGCTGGAACGCCAGGCCCACCGCCCGGCCGAACGCGCCGAAGCGATCCGACGCGGCCGGCCCGGCCGACCCGGACGGTCCGAACGCCGCTCCGAGCGTGCAGGACGCGCCCAGCAGGGCCGCCGTCTTGCCCTCCGCCATCCGCACGCACTCGCCGGGGGTGACGTCGTCGCGCTGTTCGAAGTCCAGGTCTTCCGCCTGGCCTTCGAGCAGGGCCAGCGTCGCGGCCGACAGCACCTTCGCGTTCGCCGCCCCGCTCGGCGCCAGCACCTCGAACGCCAGGCTCAGCAACGCGTCCCCGGCCAGCACCGCCGGCCCGGTGCCGAACACCGTCCACGCCGTCGCGCGGTGCCGCCGGGTGGTGTCGCCGTCCATGACGTCGTCGTGCAGCAGCGAGAAGTTGTGCACCAGTTCGACCGCGACGGCCGCGGGCACGGCGTCGGCCGCCTCCCCGCCCGCGGCTTCCGCGCACAGCAGCACCAACGCCGGCCGCAGCGCCTTGCCGCCGTCGGTGGCAGCCGGCCGCCCGCCGGCGTCCTGCCAGCCGAAGTGGTAGGCGGCGATCCGCCGCATCGTCTCCGGCAGCCGCCCGGCGGCCGCCCGCAGCGCCGGGTCGACGAGCCCCTTGCTCCACGCGAGGACGTCGGCGAGCGGACGGGCCGCGGTGCGCGTGTTCATGGTCGTCATCAGCGGCCGACCTGAACGTCGTCGAGCACCCCGAGCGCGTCGGGCACGAGGACGGCAGCGGAGTGGTAGGCGCTGACCAGGTAGGAGGTCACCGCGCGTTCGCCGGTGCCCATGAAGCGGACGTTCAGCCCGGGCTGGTATTCGTCGGGCAGCGACTCGGGGCGGAGGCCGATGACGCCGGCGTCGTCTTCGCCGGTCCGCATGGCCAGGATCGACGTCGTGCCCGCGGCGCTCACCGGGATCTTGTCGCAGGGCAGGATCGGCACGCCCCGCCAGGCGGTGACGCGTTTGCCGTCGAGGACCGTGGTGCCGGGGTAGATGCGGCGCCCGGTGCACTCCCGGCCGAAGGCGGCGATCGCCTGCGGGTGGGCGAGGAAGAACCGGGTCTTGCGGCGGCGGCAGAGCAGGTCGTCCAGATCCAGCGGCGTCGGCGGCCCGGTGCGGGTGGTGATCCGCTGCTTGAGGTCGGCGTTGTGCAGCAACCCGAAGTCGGTGTTGTTGACCAGTTCGTGTTCCTGCCGTTCCCGCAACGCTTCCACGGTCAGCCGCAGCTGCTGTTCGAGCTGGTTCATCGGCTGGTTGTAGAGATCGGCGACCCGGTTGTGGACCCGCAGCACGGTCTGGGCGACGGCCAGGTCGTATTCGCGGGGGGAGGGGTCGTAGTCGACGTAGGTGCCGGGCAGGAGTGGTTCGCCGTCGTGTCCGGCGGCCAGGTCGATCGCGGCTTCGCCCTTGGGGTTCTGCGGTTTCCGCGGCCGGGACAGCGCTTCGGCGACGTGGCTGCGCAGAGCCTCGGACCGGCCGTTGAGCCGCGCGTAGGCCGCGGCGGGCAGCACCAGCGCGGTGACGCGGGTGGCGGCCCGCGCGGTGAACGTCCAGGTGCCGGGATCGGGACCGAGGAGTTCTTCGCCGAAGTGGTCGCCGTCGGTGGCGGTGCCCACGTGCAGGTCGTCGCCGTAGGGGCCGGTGCGGTGGCGGGTGACTTTGCCGTGCGCGAGGAGGAACAGGGTGTCGAGCGGGGTGCCGGCGGTGAAGAGGGTGGCGCCCGGTTCGTATTCGCGTTGCTCGAACGCCCCCGCCAGCGCACCCAGCGCCGGTTCGTCGCCGAACCCGCGCAGCAGCGCGAGTTCGGTGAGTTCGGCGGGCACGACCTGGACCCGGGCGCCGGTGGTGTAGAAGGAAAGTTTGCCGTCGCCGAGGGTGTAGGTGAGACGCCGGTTGACGCGGTAGCTGCCGGCGGGGACCTCGACCCAGGGCAGCTGGGACAGGAGCCAGCGGGTGGTGATGCCGCGCATCTGCGGCAGGGTTTTGGTGGTGGTGGCCAGCGTCCGCGCCGCGGTGACGCTGAGCGAGAGCTGCACCGAGCTGGTTTCCCGGGTGACGGTCACGGTGTTTCCCGGCCGATTTCGGCGTTTTCGAGGACGGCGAGGGCGTCGGGGACGAGGACGGCGGCGGAGTAGTAGGCGGAGACGAGGTAGGACATGACGGCTTGTTCGTTGATGCCCATGAACCGGACGTTGAGTCCGGGTTGGTATTCGTCGGGGAGTCCGGTTTGGTGCAGCCCGACGACGCCTTGGGCTTGTTCTCCGGTGCGCATCAGCATGATGGAGCTGGTGCGGGTGTCGGTGACGGGGATTTTGTTGCAGGGGAGGATGGGGATGCCGCGCCAGGAGGGGACTTGGTGGCCGCCGAGGTCGACGCTGGTGGGGTAGAGGCCGGCTTTGGTGCATTCGCGGCCGAAGGCGGCGATGGTGGTGGGGTGGGCGAGGAAGAAGCCGGGGTCTTTCCAGACGAGGGTGAGGAGTTCGTCGAGGTCGTCGGGGGTGGGTGGGCCGGTGCGGGTGGGGATGCGCTGGGCGAAGTCGGTGTTGTGGAGGAGCCCGAAGTCGGGGTTGTTGATCAGTTCGTGTTCTTGGCGTTCCCGCAACGCTTCGACGGTCAGCCGCAGCTGTTGTTCGATCTGGTTCATGGGCTGGTTGTAGAGGTCGGCGACGCGGGAGTGGACGCGGAGCACAGTTTGGGCGACGGAGAGTTCGTATTCGCGGGGGCGGGTTTCGTAGTCGACGAAGGTGGCGG
>NZ_JAJPWR010000029.1:0-116496 GCF_046548995.1 Amycolatopsis sp. lyj-109 | reverse complement strand
AGCGAGTTATTCCTAGCAGTTTTGGTGGGACACCCACTCAATCGCGATCCGCGAGAGCTTGGTTCGTGTCCCGAGTCTTACCCTGTCACCCGGTTTCCCTGGCGACTTGGAGAACTTTACATGCCCCGAAAGGGCCCGAAACAGGGGGGTCCCTTAACAAGATCAGCGCAGGTCAGGCCGCACGAGGAAGCTCCTCCGCGGCCCAGTCTGCCCCCAACCGTCCGCGAGCGCCAGGGAAAAACATTGCTCCGACTACATTGCATCGCATTGCTCTGACTCAAAGCTCCGCCTAACGTCGGCCGCATGAACCTCGCTTACGACGACCTCGGGAGCGGCCGGCCGGTCCTGCTCGTCCACGGCCACCCCTTCGACCGTTCGATGTGGCGGCCCCAGGCCGAGCGCCTGGCCGAAGCCGGCTACCGCGTGGTCACCCCCGACCTCCGGGGGTACGGGGAGTCCACGAGCCACGACACCAGGACCGGCCTCGACGTCTTCGCCCAGGACCTCGTCGACCTGGCCGACCACCTGGCGCTGGACCGGTTCGTCCTCGGCGGCCTCTCCATGGGTGGCCAGATCGTCATGCAGCTGGTCGCCGAGCACCCGGGCCGCGTCCAAGCCCTCCTGCTCGCCGACACCTTCGCGGGCCTCGACACCCCGCAGGCCAAGCAGGCCCGCTACGACACCGCGGACCGCATCACCGAAGAGGGCATGGAGCGCTACGCCGAGGAGCTCCTCCCCAAGATGATCTCCAAACAGACTCGCGCGACCAGGCCGGACGTCGAGGCGCACGTCCGCGGGATGATGCGCAACGCCCCCAAGGCGGGAGCCGCGGCCGCGCTCAGGGGACGCGCCGAGCGCCCCGACTACACACCCACACTGGAACACGTAAGAGTTCCCACCCTGGTGGTCGTCGGCAGTGAGGACGAGTTCACCCCGGTCGGCGACGCCGAGCTCATCCACCGGATGACGAAGGGTTCGACCCTGGTGGTGATCGGGGGCGCCGGCCACCTGCCTAACCTGGAACGTGAGACCGAGTTCGACGAGGCACTCAGCACCTTCCTGACCGACAGCGGAGCGACCCCATGACCCAGCAGACCGTGTTCGTGACCGGCGCGAGCGCCGGCTTCGGTGACGCCATCGCGCGCCGGTTCGTCGCCGAGGGCGCTCGCGTGATCGCCGTCGCCCGCAGCGTGGACAAGCTGGAGAAGCTGGCCGGCGAGCTCGGGGACGCCGTCCTCCCGGTACAGCTCGACGTCAGCGACCCCGAGGCAGTCAAAAGCGCCATCGCAGGCCTCCCGCAAAAGTGGACCGAGGTGGACGTCCTGGTCAACAACGCCGGCCTGGCCAAGGGCCTCGAGCCCGCCCACCGGGCCGACCTGACCGACTGGGACGAGATGATCGCGACCAACGTCCGCGGGCTCGTGCACGTCACGCGCGCGCTGCTCCCGGGCATGGTCGAGCGCGGCCGCGGCCACGTGATCAACCTCGGCTCGATCGCGGGCACCTACCCCTACCCCGGCGGCAACGTCTACGGCGCGACCAAGGCGTTCGTCCACCAGTTCAGCCTCAACCTGCGCAGCGACCTGCACGGCACCGGCGTGCGCGTCACCAACATCGAGCCCGGCATGGTCGGCGGCACGGACTTCTCCAAGGTCCGCTTCGACGGCGACCAGGCCAAGGCCGACAAGGTGTACGAAGGCACGACGCCGCTGACCGCCGACGACGTCGCCGAGTCCGTCTACTGGACCGCGAGCCGGCCCAAGCACGTGAACATCAACGTCATCGAGCTGATGCCGGTGGTCCAGAGCTTCTCCGCCCTGCAGATCTACCGCGAGAGCTGAAAGAGGTCCGCCAACGCCTGCTGCTCCGGGTCCAGCTCGGTCAGCAGGCGTTTCGCCCGCGGCCGCCCGCCGGTCGACGGGTAGCGCAGCACCAGCTCGCCGATGCCCGCGAGCCTATCCAGCAGCTCCCGCACCGACAGGTTCATCCCCGCCCGGTCGGCCTCGCGCCGCATCAGGTGGGTCACCGTCGCCGCGAGCACCGAGACCAGGCCGTGGGCCGCGATCCGCTGCCGCGTCCACTCCCAGCGCGGGGTCGGGCCGGTGACGGCGGGCCCGGTCAGCCAGCGGAACGTCGATTCGAGGTGGGTGCGGGCCCGGTAGGCGGTCACCACCTCGGCGACCGGCCAGTCCCGGTCGGTGACCAGCACCTGCTTGCCGAAGAACTCCTCGTCCAGCCGAGCCAAGGCAAGAGAATCGATCCGGCGTTCCACCCGGATCTCGCCGGGCCGGTTGCCGCTCAGGACGGCGGTGAGCACGCGCTCGATGCGCCGCCCGCGGGTCACCCGGCCGATCTCGGCGTGGACCTGGGCCCGGTCGCCCCGGTGGGTGCCCGCCGCCAGTGCCTCGGCGAGGCCGTCGAGCTCCCGGGTCGCGGTGGCCAGCTCGTCGGCGAACGCGCGGGACTGTGCCGCGTGCAGCGTCGCCGAGTGGGTCAGGATCACCCGGCGGCGGACGCCGTCGACGACCGCGTGCGTGTCCGACGCCGTGAGCCCGGCGAACCGCTCCGGGTCGACGCGCTTGCGGGCGGACGCCGGCTGGGTCAGCAGCTCCGGGTGGTCGATCAGCGGCAGCGACCCGACGAAGCCGCTGCGTGAGCCGAGGTCCAGCTGGGCTGCCTGGCCGGAGTGGAACACGAGCGTGGCCGGGCCCAGTTCCGCCATGACCGAAGCGAACGTCGGGGCCGTGCCGTCGTCACGCCGGTACAGCCGCGACGCCAGCGGGATGGCGCCGTCGCGGGTCACCCGCAGGCCCGCGCCGGCGAGCACGCCCTGGCAGGCCGACGGCAGCGTGCAGTCCGCCGGGGCGAACGCGGCGAACTGCGGGACGTCGACGGCGAGCGCCGCGTGGTCGTCGAGCGTCGCCAGCACGGCGGTGGCGACGGTCTCCTCGATGCCCGCGATGCGCTCTCGAGTGAGGCGTTCCAGGGCGCGCCACAGGCCATCCACTGTGGACAACCGGGGCCGGACGACGTCCGCGGCCGAGGCCCACCACTCGCCGATCGGTGTCTCCGGGGCGGTCGCGCGGTGCAGGACGGCGACGGCGAGGGTCAGTCCCAGCGGGGGCTTCGCGCGGACGACGTCGTCGACGCGGGCGACGAAGTCCAGCCGGGAGAGCGTCGCCCACACCGCGGCGATGTCGCCGTACGTCCGGTAGGAAGCGGAGGCGGGTTCGCCGCCCGGGACGGCGCGGGCGATCTCGTCGGCCGTGCCGAGGTAACGCTGGGTCACCACCCGTGGCTTGCCGTCCACCCGGGCGGACTCCGCCAGGTAGTAGTACGTCCGTCCGCCGATCTTCTTGCCAACCACCGATGCCACCCTTTAGGTAATACACGCCGGGGCGCTGATCGACAACCACGTGAGCCCGCTGACCTGCGACGACGATCACCCCGGCCGCTCAGCCCGGAGAGGTGCGGAACACACACTGGCTGGTCGCGCGAGGACGGTCCTAGCGTGGTCGGAATGGGACCCGAACCCGACGCCACCACCCCGACCGCCTCCGCGATGCGCCGGGCGCTCGCCCGGGCGCGTGACGGGAAGACACTCGACGTAGCCGAAGCGAGCGTTCTGCTGCACGCGCGCGGTGACGACCTCACCACGCTGTCCGAGTACGCCTCGCGCATCCGCGACGCGGGCCTGGCCGAGGCCGGCCGCGCCGGCGTCATCACCTACAGCCGCAAGGTGTTCATCCCGCTGACCCGCCTGTGCCGCGACCGCTGCGGCTACTGCACGTTCGTCACCGTGCCGGGCCGGCTCGAATCGCCGTTCCTGTCTCCCGACGAGGTCCTCGACATCGCGCGCAAGGGTGCCGAGATGGGCTGTAAGGAGGCCCTCTTCACGCTCGGCGACCGGCCGGAGGACCGCTGGAAGGCCGCCCGCGACTGGCTGGACGCGCACGGCTACGACGACACGCTGTCCTACGTCCGCGCGATGGCGATCCGGGTCCTCGAGGAGACCGGCCTGCTGCCGCACCTCAACCCCGGCGTGCTGACCTGGCAGGACTTCCAGCGGCTCAAGCCGGTCGCGCCGTCGATGGGCATGATGCTGGAGACGACCGCGACCCGGCTGTGGAGCGAGAAGGGCGGCCCGCACTACGGCTCGCCGGACAAGGATCCGGCCGTCCGGCTGCGAGTCCTCGAAGACGCCGGGCGCAGCAGCGTCCCGTTCACCACCGGTGTTCTCATCGGCATCGGCGAGACATTCGAGGAGCGCGCGGACGCACTGTTCGAGATCCGCAAGGTCGCCAAGACCTACGGCGGCATCCAGGAAGTCATCGTGCAGAACTTCCGGGCGAAGCCGGACACGAAGATGCGCGCGACCCCGGACGCCGACCTCGAAGAACTCGCCGCGAACATCGCCGTCGCGCGGCTGGTGCTCGGCCCGAAGATGCGCATCCAGGCGCCGCCGAACCTGATCGGCAACCAGTACGACCTGATGATCCGCGCCGGCATCGACGACTGGGGCGGCGTCTCGCCGCTGACCCCGGACCACGTCAACCCGGAACGCGCGTGGCCGCAGATCGACGAGCTCGCCCGCCGCACCGAGAAGGCCGGTTTCGACCTCAAGGAACGGCTGACCATCTACCCGGAGTACGTCAAGGCCGGCGAGCCGTGGCTGGACCCGCGGATCACGCGGCACGTCGCCGCGCTCGTCGACTACGACACGGGGATGGCGCGCGAGGGCGCGATGCCGGTCGGCATCCCGTGGCAGGAGCCGGACGGCGGCTGGCAGGAGTCCGGGCGCACCGACCTGCACACCGAGATCGACACGAGCGGCCGCACCGAGGACCGCCGCAGCGACTTCGACTCCGTCTACGGGGACTGGAAGGAGATCGGCGACCGGATCAAGACCGGGCCGCAGAAGTTCGACTCGACCGTCCTGGAAGCCTTGCGCAGCGCCGAAAAGGACCCGGCCGGGCTGTCCGACGACGCCGCGCTCGCGCTCCTGTCGGCCGAAGGCAAGGAGCTGGATGCGTTCACGAAGCTCGCCGACGACCTGCGGCGCGAGACGGTCGGCGACGACGTCACGTTCGTCGTCACGCGGAACATCAACTTCACGAACGTCTGCTACACGGGTTGCCGCTTCTGCGCCTTCGCGCAGCGTCGCACCGACGCCGACGCGTACACGCTCTCGCTGGAGCAGGTCGGCGACCGCGTCGACGAGGCGTGGGCCGCGGGCGCGACCGAGATCTGCATGCAGGGCGGCATCCACCCGGACCTGCCGGGCACCGCGTACTTCGACCTCGCGGCCGAGGTCAAGCGCCGTCAGCCGGAGATCCACCTGCACTCCTACAGCCCGATGGAGGTCGTGAACGGCGCTTCGCGGACCAACCTCTCGCTGCGGGACTGGCTGATCAAGGCGAAGGAGTCCGGCGTGGACTCGCTGCCGGGCACGGCGGCGGAGATCCTCGACGACGACGTCCGCTGGGTGCTCACCAAGGGCAAGCTGCCGACGTCGGAGTGGATCAAGGTCGTCACGACCGCGCACGAGGTCGGACTGCCGACGACGTCCACGATGATGTACGGCCACGTCGACACCCCGGCGCACTGGGTCGCGCACCTGAAGCTGCTGGCCCGCCTGCAGCGCGAAGGCCTGGAGAAGCACGGGCGACGCGGGTTCAGCGAATTCGTGCTGCTGCCGTTCATCCACCAGAGCTCGCCGATCTACCTCGCCGGCCTCGCCCGCCCGGGCGCGACCCAGAACGAGAACCGCGCGGTGCACGCGCTGTCCCGGCTGCTGCTGCACGGCATGATCGACAACATCCAGAGCTCCTGGGTCAAACTGGGCACCGAGGGCAGCCGCGCGGTGCTGCAGGGCGGCGTCAACGACATCGGCGGCACGCTGATGGAGGAGACGATCAGCCGGATGGCCGGCGCGTCGCACGGGTCGTACAAGACGATCAGCGACATGCGTGCGCTGGTCGAGCCGCTGGGCCGGCCGCTGGTCCAGCGCACGACGGGGTACGAACGGCCGTCGGCCGAGCGGCTCGCCGCCGCGGAGGCGTCGGACGGCGTCGCGACGCAGGTGCGCAAGCCGCTCCTGCCGCTGCTGACTCCGTGAAACGTCTTGAATGACTCATTCAGGACGCCTGGCGTCCTGAATGAGTCATTCAAGACCTCCGCTACCCTTCCGCGGCATGGGGGTTTCTCGCTTCGCGCCGCTGATTGTCCTTGCGCTTCTCGCGGGCTGCAGCACTCCACCGCCACCGCCGCCGGTGCCCACGCCGGCACCGAGCCCGACGTACGGACCGCCGCCGTCGAGCGGGCTGTCCCTTTCGGTCGGTCAGGTCGAAGCCGGGCTCGGACACCGCGCGAGCGTCCTGACCCTGACCAACCGGGACACCGTGCCGCACAAGGTCACCGGCTACCCGGACCTGAAGGTCCTGGCGGGCGACGGTGCGCCGCTCGACGTCCAGGTCCTGCACGAGACGTCCTACTTCGCCCCCGATCCGGGCCCGCAGGACCTCACGCTCCAGCCGGGCGAGAAGGCGCTGTCGGTGCTCGCCTGGTCGGCGACCGTCACCAGCGGCGACAAGCACACCGGCGCCGCGATCGCGGTGGTCCCGATTCCCGGGGAACCCGTGCAGAAGCAGCCGTTGGAGACTGATCTGGGCACCACCGACACCGTCAAGCTCAGCGCCTGGGCCAGCAGAATCGGCAATTGACGACCGTGTGTCACCGCTCACAAACCGACGGTTGACCAGCAGGCTTCTGTGCTACCTCTGTTCCTTCACCCCGCCGGAAGGGACCTCGACGATGAGCACCTCCGTAGCGCCACTGGAAATGGTCGGCACCGACCGCTACCCGCTCACCGAACCGGACAGTCCTGCCTGGCGGGAGGTCGTCGGCCGCACTCGCGCGGAGCTGGCCGAAGCCGGCTGCAGCGTCCTCACCGACTTCATCCGTCCCGAGCTGCGCGAGGCGCTGCGCGAAGAGTGCGCCGCGCTCGAACCGCACGCCTACACCAAGATCGAACAGGTCAACGCCTACAACACCGCGATCGACGAGCCGCTGCCCGAAGACCACCCCGGCCGGACGATCATGGAACGCGGCAACGCCTTCGTCGCGCGCGACCGCGTCCCGGCGTCGTCGATCATCAGCCGGCTCTACACGAGCCCGTTGTTCCAGCGGTTCGTCGCCGACTGCTTCGGGCTGCCGGAGCTGCACGAACTCGCGGACCCGCTGTCCGGGCTGACGCTCAACGTGATCGCGCCCGGCCGCGCGCACCCGTGGCACTTCGACACGAACACCCACACCGTCAGCATGCTGACGCAGGCCGCCGCCGACGGCGGAACCTTCGAGTACTGCCCGAACATCCGGTCCGCGGCGGACGAGAACTTCGCCGCGGTGCGCTCGGTGCTGGCCGGCGACACCCGGCCGGTCCGGCGCCTGGACCTGCGGCCCGGTGATCTCCAGCTGTTCAAAGGGCGCTTCGCCCTGCACCGGGTCAGTACGGTGGAGGGTGCGATCGCGCGGCACTCGGCGATCTTCGCCTACAGCGAGCGCCCGGGGGTCATCGGCAGCGCGGAGCGGACGCGGCAGCTGTTCGGCCGCGTCCTGCCCGCCCACCTCGCGGAGCGCACCGCCCGCGGCGACGAGCTGCTCGACTGAACCAGGAGCCTGGCCTGTGCCTTTCGACTCGACCGGCAAGATCTCGTTCGACCACATCTACACCGCGCCCGACCCGCGGCCGTTCTTCGGCACGCTGCGCCGCGTGGACTACGGCATTCCCCAGCTGGCGAAGCCGTACTTCGCGAGCCTGATCGCCGAGCACCCCGCCGAGCGCCCGACCGTGCTCGACATCGGCTGCTCCTACGGTGTCAACGCGGCCCTGCAGCGGTGCGACGCGACGATGGACGACCTCTACGCCCACTACACCGACCCGGCTGTGCGCGGACTGGACCACGCGGCGCTGGTCGAGGCCGACCGGAAGCGGACCCGCACCGGCGGCCCGCGGTACTACGGCCTGGACAGCTCGGCCCCGGCGCTCGAGTACGCGCTTTCCGCCGGTTTCCTCGACGAGGCGATCCACGCCGACCTCGAACGCGACGACCCCGACGTCGTCCAACAGAAGCTCCTGGACGACGTCGACCTCGTCGTCTCGACCGGCTGCGTCGGGTACGTCACCGAAAAGACCCTCGGCCGGGTCGCGCGCGGCGCGCGGCCGTGGATGGCGCACTTCGTGCTGCGGATGTTCTCCTACGAGCCGATCGCCGACAGCCTGGCCGAGCTGGGGTACGAAACCGTGGGCGTCAGCGGGGTCTTCCGGCAGCGGCGGTTCGCCTCCGCCGAGGAGCAGGCGCAGATCCTGGACACGCTGAGCGCCGCCGGGGTCGACCCCGGCGGGCTGGAGTCCGACGGGTGGCTCTACGCGCAGCTGTATGTTTCCCGGCCAGCAGGATTGGCCGAGCTCCACCTCCCCGACTCAGAAGGATAACCGTGAGCAGTCCGGAATGGTCCACAAGCACCTTCGGCAACGAGGACCGGCTCCCCCGGGTCCCGCTTCCCACGCTGGAGGTCAGCGGCCGCCGTTTCCTCGAGTGGTGCGCCCCTCTGCTGACGCCGGACGAGCTGGCCGAGACCGAAGCGGCGGTGGCGGAGTTCCTGGCGGGTCCAGGGCCGGAGCTGCAGGCCCGGCTCGAGGAGTACGACCGCGCGCCCGGGGTGCGCAGCTGGCTCGACACGTTCTGGCCGTACCGCTACCTCGGCCGCCGCGACCGGATCGCGCTCAACGCCAACTTCTTCTTCCTGTTCCAGGATTCGCCGCTGGGTCAGGTGGACCGCGCGGCCGAGCTGACCGCGGCCGCCGTGGACTACAAGCTGCGGCTCGACGACGAGCTCGTGCCGCCGGTGCTGCTGCGCGGCACGCCGCAGTCGATGGTGCAGCACAAGTTCCTGTTCTCGGCGACGCGGATCCCCGGTGAAGTCCTGGACAGCGCACGCACGCCGTACCGCGAAGGCTGGGAAGGCCCTTCGCGCGAACGGCACATCGTCGTGTTCCACCGCAACACGCCGTTCCGGATGGACGTCATCGCCGAGGACGGGCGCCCGTACTCGCCCGCGCAGATCGCCGAGGGCCTGCACGCGATCCTCAAGACCGGCCGCTTCACCGGCGAACCGGACACCTTCGCCGGGCACTTCACCACGAAGGCCCGCGCCGAGTGGGCGGCTTCGCGGGCCGCGCTGCTCGAAGCCGGCAACGCCGGCGCGCTCGAAACGATCGAGACCGCGTTGTTCTGCCTGTGCCTGGACGACTTCACGCCGTCGGACACTCTCGAAGCGGGTGACCGGCTGCTGTACGGCGACAACCGCTGGTACGACAAGGCCGTGTCGCTGATCGTGTTCGAGGACGGCACCGCGGGGATCAACGTCGAGCACTGCGAACTCGACGGCACCACCATCCTCGGCTTCACCGACGCCCTCCTGAGCGGCTCGCGTGAGCCGCGGGAGCCGGCCGACGGCGTGCCGGGCTTCGAGGCGGTCGAGTTCTCGCTGACCGGCGAACTCCGTGAAGACGCGCGCGCCGCCGGAGCCGCGTACCGGGCGTACGCGGAGGCCACCGCGACGCAGACGGTGTCGTTCGACGTCGGGGCGAACCGGGCGAAGGAGCTCGGGATGTCCCCGGACGCCTTCGCGCAGCTGTCCTACCAGCTGGCCCACCGCCGCGCGAAAGGCCTGACCGGCGCGACCTACGAATCGATCGCCACCCGGCAGTTCCGGAACGGCCGGACCGAGGCCATGCGGGTCGTCACCCCCGAGGTCGTGCGCTTCGCCGACGTCCTGACCGACGAGAACGCTTCCCTCGACGAGAAGCGCGAAGCGTTCCGTGCCGCGGCCGCGAAGCACGTCGCCCGCGCGAAGGAGTGCCAGGCCGGGGACGCTCCGGAACAGCACCTGTGGGAGCTGCAGTTGATCGGGAAACGCCGTGGGGACACCGAAACCCCGGCGCTCTTCAGCTCGCCGGGCTGGCTGAAGATGCGCGACGACTACCTGAGCACCAGCTCGGCGCCGTCGGTCAACATCCAGTACTTCGGCTTCGGTTCGACCAGCGCGCAGTGCATCGGCATCGCCTACGTGCTGCTGCCGGACCGCTGGAACATCTACCTGAGCACGCCGAAGCACGTCTCGGCGGAGATGTACCGCTTCGCCGACGAACTCGCGCGTGCGGTGCGCGAGCTGCAGGACCTACTGGCCTAGCAGGCGGCGCAGCCAGCTCAGCCGGGCGGCGCGGGCCGCCCGGCTGACCTTCGCCTCCGGCGCCAGCGAGTCGAAGCCGTGGAAACCGCCCGGCCACACGTGCAGCTCGGCGTCCCCGCCGGCCTGCCAGATCCGGCCCGCGTAGGCGATGACCTCGTCGCGGAACGTCTCCACCGAGCCGACGTCCAGGAACGTCGGTGGCAGTCCGGAAAGGTCTTCGGCGCGGGCCGGGGCCGCGTAGGCCGGGACGTCGCCGGTGCCCCGGCGGTCACCGAGGTACGCCGTCCAGCCGATGGTGTTCGCCGTCCGGTCCCACAGACCGCGGCCGTCGAGGTCGACGGCGGACGCCGAGTCGTTGCGGTCGTCGAGCATCGGGCACACGAGCAGCTGGCCGGCCAAGGCCGGGCCGCCGCGGTCCCGGGCCAGCAGCGTCGTCGCCGCGGCCAGCCCGCCGCCCGCGCTGACCCCGCCGAGCACCACCGGGCCGGCGCAGTTCTCGACCGTCCACAAGAGACCGGCGTGGCAGTCCTCGAGCGCCGCCGGGTACGGGTGCTCGGGCGCGAGCCGGTAGCCGGGCGAGACGACGGTCAGGTTCAGGTCCCCCGCCCAGGCCAGCACGTTCCGCGCGTCCTGGCCGAGGTGGCTGCCGGCGATCAGGCCGCCGCCGTGGACGTAGTACAGGACGCCCGCGCTCCCGGTCGGGCGCAGGACGAGCAGCGGGACCTCTCCCGCGTGCTCCTCGGAGACCTGGTGGTCCGGGTACGCGGCCGCCAGTTCTTCGACGGTCCAGTTGTCCGCGGCGTTCAGCTCCCGGCGTCCCGGGATTTCGTCCAGGCGCGACAGTGACGGGCGAAGCGCGCGCAACGCCTCGATGACCGGCGCCAGCTCGGGGTCGAACGGCGGCGGGGTCACGCCGTGGGGTCCGAAACGACGAGCACCAGCGAGCCCTCGAACGACGGCTGCTCGCGGAGCGTGCCGTAGCGGCGTTCCCACGTGCCGTCGTCGAGGTCGTGCTGCAGTTCCGCGGCGAAGCGGTGGTGCACGCGGTCGTCGACGAAGCTCCAGGCCGAGCACGACAGCCGCGCGCCCGGGTCCAGCAGTCGTTCGGGGCGGGCGTAGTAGGCCTCGTTGAAGCCGTCGGTGCAGTCGATCGGGATCGGCACGCCGACGACCGTGGTGTGCCCGCCGAGGCCGTCGGCGATGTCGTCGACCGACGGGTAGCGCCCGGCTTCGGTTTCGATCACCTCGGGCGCGTAGTCGAGCAGCCAGAAGCGGCGCAGCAGATCCGGATCGCAGGTCAGGATCGCGATCGGACCGCGCGTGACGCGGCGCATTTCCTTCAGCCCGGCCCACAGGTCGTTCCACTGGTGGACGCTGAACGTGCTCATCGCACCCTCGAACGCCCGGTCCGGGAACGGCAGCTTCTCGGCGACGGCGTCGACCGCCGGCGGCAGGCCCGCCGGGCGTTGCGCCCGCATCGACGCCGACGGCTCGACAGCGGTCACTTCGCGGTCTTCGGGTTCGTACGCCCCGGCGCCCGCACCGACGTTCAGCACGGTCCGCGCGTCCCCCAGCGCGTCGACGATGTACTGGCCGATGCGGGGATCCGGCTGGCGGTAGTCGGTGTAGACCCCGCCGATGGCGCCGTAGTCGGCGTCCCCGGCGCTCCCGTCCGCACGTCGCTGGCTCATGCCTGAAAACTATCAGCGCGGCCCACCGGCGAAGGCGTTGCTCCGCCGGGCGTAAGCGGACGTCGGACATGCGGCCCAGTCGTCACTTCCTGTCGCAAACTTGCGTAAGTTCGTTCGACTATTGCGATTTCTTGTCCCGCATTCGTATGATCCCGATCACAGAAGTCCCCACCAGCTGCGGAAAGGCCAGTGCCGCCCATGTCTCCCAGCTCTGTCTTCAGCGCGCCCAAATTCCGTCTCGGCGCTCTCGCGTTGGCCGTCACCACGGCGGTGGGCGTCACCGTCGCCGCGGTTCCGGCCGGCGCGCTCGCCGCCGGCCGCGGCGCGACCGTGCCGTTCCTGGAACAGGAAGCGGAAAACGCCGCGACGAACGGGGCGGTCATCGGCCCGGACCGCACGGCGGGCACCCTCGCCGGCGAAGCCTCCGGGCGGAAGGCGGTCACGCTCTCCGGCCAAGGCCGGTACGTCGAGTTCACCCTCACCGCACCGGCGAACTCGATCGATTTCCGCTACAGCGTCCCGGATTCCGTCAACGGCACGATCTCGCTGTACGTGGGCGGCGTCCACGATCGCGACATCGCGCTTACGTCGAAGTGGGCCTGGTACTACGGCTCATACCCGTTCACCAACAACCCGGGCGACGGGCACGCGCACCACTTCTACGACGAGACCCGCGCGCTGCTCGGCACGTCGTACCCGGCCGGCACGAAGATCAAGCTGCAGGTCGACGCAGGCGACGTCCCGGCGACGGTGGACCTGGCCGACTTCGAGCAGGTCGGCGCGGCGGCCGCGCGTCCCGCGAATTCGGTGTCCGTCACCGATTACGGCGCCACTGCGAACGACACGAGCGACGACGCGGGCGCCTTCGATTCAGCGGTGGCTGCCGCTCGCAGTCAGGGCAAGGAAGTCTGGATCCCGGCCGGCACCTTCACCCTCGGCCACCACGTCACGGTGGACCAGGTGACGATCCGCGGCGCCGGGCCCTGGTACTCGGTGCTGACCGGGCCGCGCGCCGGGATCTTCGGCAAGGGCGAGCCGGCGAGCTGCGGCACGCCGACCTACCCCGGCAACCCGGCCGTGCCCGGGACGAGCAGCGCGGTGAAGCTCTCCGACTTCGCCATCATCGGCCAGGTCGACGCCCGCGTCGACTGCGACCAGTCGAACGCCGTCGGCGGCGCGCTGGGCGGCGGCTCGGTCGTGCGGAACCTGTGGCTGCAGCACACGAAGGTCGGACTGTGGCTCGACGGGCCGTTCGACGGGCTCACCGTGTCCGGCAACCGGATCCTCGATCAGACCGCCGACGGGCTGAACCTGCACCAGGGCATCAGCAACACCCTGGTGACGAACAACTTCCTGCGCAACACCGGCGACGACGGCCTGGCGATGTGGTCCGAGCACGACGCCGACCACCACAACACGTTCTCCTTCAACACCGTGCTGCTGCCGATCCTCGCCAACACCATCGCGGTCTACGGCGGGCACGACAACACCGTCTCCGACAACGTCGTGGCCGACACCCAGGACCAGGGCGGCGGCCTGCACATCGCGAACCGGTTCAGCGCGGTGCCGCTGGCGGGCACCACGACGGTCGCGCGCAACACCGCGATCCGCACCGGCGTGCTCGACTCGAACTGGCAGTTCGGCGTCGGCGCGCTCTGGTTCGACGGCCGCGATTCGGCGATCACCGGGCGGCTCGACGTCACGGACAACGACCTGGTGGACAACAACTACGAGGCGATCCAGTTCATCGACGGCGCCACCACGGACGTGCACTTCGACGGCCTCCGGATCACCGGCGCCGGGACGTTCGCGTGGCAGCTGCAGGCGAAGCCGTCGGGGTCGGTGAAGAACGTCGTCGCGACCGGAGTCGGCCGCGCGGGAGTCTACAACTGCCTGGGCCCGGACGCGCTGAGCGGCCTGGCCGACCAGGGCGGCAACTCCGGCTGGACGACGACGTACTGCGGCTCGTGGCCGTCGCCGGTGTACGGCACGGACAACGGCGGCACGACCACCACGCCGCCGACGACCACCACGCCGACCCAGCCGGGCGGGAACCTGGCGCTGCACAAGTCCGTCAGCGCGTCCGGGTCGCAGGGCGGCTATCCGGCGGCCAACGCCGTCGACGGCAACGCGAGCTCGTACTGGGAGAGCACGAACAACGCGTTCCCGCAGTCGTTCACCGTCGACTTCGGCAGCACGGTGACCGTCTCGCGGCTGGTGCTGAAGCTGCCGCCGTCGTGGGGTGCGCGGACCCAGACGATCTCGGTCGACGGCGTCAAGGCCGCGGCGGCCTACCCGTTCGACCCGGCCTCCGGGAACGCCGCGACGGTGACCTTCCCGGCGACCTCGCAGCGCACCCTCCGGCTGACTTTCACCGGCAACACCGGCTGGCCCGCCGGGCAGCTGTCCGAACTCGAAGCCTATTCGTCCTGAGAGGTGATGACGATGTCCCGCTTTCCGGCTTTGCTCGCCGCCGCGCTCGCCGCGTCCGGCCTGACGGTGCTGGCCGGCGCCACTCCGGCCGCGGCGGCCACCTGCCCGAATACCGCGTCCGGCGGCGCGAGCGTGCCGTTCCGGACCGTCGAAGCCGAGTGCTCGGCGACCAACGGCACCGCGGTCGGCCCCGACCACACCCAGGCCAGCGTGGCTTCGGAAGCCTCCGGGCGGCAGGCGGTCCGGATCACCACCGGCCAGTACGTCGAGTTCACACTGCCAGCCGCGGCCAACTCGATCAACGTCCACTACAGCCTGCCCGACGGCTCATCCGGCCGCCTCACGGTTTCCGTCAACGGGACCAAACTGGCGCTGCCCGTCACCTCCCGCTATTCCTATGTGGACACGCCGTGGATCCCGGGCGCGAAGACGCACCACTTCTTCGACGACGCGCGGCTGCTGTTCGGGCAGAACGCCTCCGCCGGGGCCAAGGTGCGCGTGCAGGCCGACTCCGGCGACGTCGGCCAGGCGACCCTCGACCTCGCCGACTTCGAGCAGGTCGGCGGCGCGGGCACGAAACCGTCGGCCGCGCTGTCGGTGACCGACTACGGCGCCACCGCGAACGACGCCTCGGACGACTCGCAGGCGTTCCGCACCGCGCTTGCGGCGGCCCGCTCGCAGGGGCGCGAAGTCTGGGTGCCGTCCGGGCGGTTCGAGATCTCCTCGGCCCTGCAGATCGACCAGACGACCGTCCGCGGCGCGGGCCCGTGGTACACGGTGTTGCACGGCAACAACATCTTCAACAACGGCAGCGCGTCCGGGAGCATCAAGCTGTATGACTTCGCCGTCTTCGGCGACGTGACCGAACGCAACGACGGCAGCCCCGACAACGCGTTCCACGGCGTCCTCGGCACCGGCTCGGTCGTCTCCGGCCTGTGGATCCAGAACACGAAGTGCGGGCTGTGGCTGATGAACGGCGCCTCGTCGAACGTCACCATCGAGAACAACCGCATCCTCGACACCCAGGCCGACGGCGTCAACTTCGACGGCGCCGTCACGAACTCATTGCTGCGCAACAACTACCTGCGCAACAACGGCGACGACGGGCTCGCGCTGTGGTCCAACGGCCAGGCCGACTCGGGCAACACGATCGCGAACAACACCGTCGTGCAGCCGAACCTCGCGAACGGCATCGCGCTGTACGGCGGCTCGAACAACACGGTCAGCGGCAACCTCGTCCAGGACACCAACGCCCTCGGCGGCGGCTACCTGGTCGCGAACCGGTTCAACTCGGTGCCCCTGTCCGGCACGGTGACGCTGTCGAACAACACCGCGCTGCGGGCCGGGGCACTCGACCCGAACTGGCAGTTCGGAGTCGGCGCGCTCTGGTTCGACGCCCGCGACCAGGCGATCACCGGCGTGACCATCCGCGTCACCGGGTTCACCGCGATCCAGAGCCCGTACGAGGCCATCCAGTTCATCGACGGAAACGGCGCGGGCAAGCCGATCCAGGGCATCACCCTCGACGGCGTCTCCGTGCAGGGCGCCGGCACGTTCGTGGCGCAGGCCCAGACGCAGGGGTCGGTGTCGATCAGCAACCTGACCGCGTCCGGCGTCGGCGTGACCGGAACGTACAACTGCCCCTACCCGGCGTCGATCCCGCGGATGACCTTCAGCGGGTCGGGCAACAGCGGCTGGACCGGCACCTGGGGCGACTGCTCGACCTGGCCGGCGCCGAACTCGGGTCCGCCGCAGCCGCCGCTGCCCGGCACCAACCTCGCGCGCGGGAAGGCGATCGGCGCGTCGGCGTCCGTCGGTGGCTTTCCGCCGTCGAACGCGGTGGACGGCAACGCGAGCTCGTACTGGGAGAGCGCGAACAACGCGTTCCCGCAGACGCTGACGGTGGATCTGGGCACGGCGTCGTCGATCGACAAGGTGACGCTTCGCCTGCCGCCGTCGCCGGCCTGGGGTGCCCGCACCCAGACGGTGACGATCTCGGGCAGCACGGACGGCGGCACGTACACGGCGCTGGTGGGCTCGCGCGGCTACGCGTTCGACCCGGCTTCCGGCAACACGGCGTCGGTGTCCTTCGCGACGACGTCGCAGCGGTTCGTGCGGCTGACGTTCACCGGCAACACGGGCTGGCCCGCCGGTCAGGCGTCCGAGTTCGAGGTGGCGGCCGCCTGAGGTGACGAACCGGCACGGCGGCTCGACGGTTCCGCACGGAACCGCCGGGCCGCCGTGCCCTGCATCAGCACTCTCGCTGGCGTTGGGCGCGCTGGGCCACGACGTCGTCCACGCCCCCACCGGCGAGCACGCGCTGACCGCGCTCGGCGACGCCGAGTTCGTCCTCCTCGACGTCATGCTGCCCGGCATCGACGGCTTCGAGGTCTGCCGCCGCATCCGCGCGCGCAGCCGGCTGCCGATCGTGCTGCTGACCGCGCGCGGCGACCCGATCGACGTCGTCGCCGGGCTCGAGTGCGGCGCCGACGACTACGTGGTCAAGCCCGCGGAGCCGCGCGTGCTCGACGCGCGGATCAAGGCGATCGGCCGCCGCGCGCAACCGGCCGCTCCGGAAGCCGGCCTGCTGCGCGTGGGCGGGCTGGAGATCGACGCCGCCGCGATGTGCGTCACCCGCGGCGGCGAGGAACTGGCGCTGACCGCGACGGAGATCCGGCTGCTCGTCGAGTTCGCCGAGCACCCGAACCAGGTGCTGAGCCGTCAGGTGCTGCTCAAGCGGGTCTGGGACTACGGCTACGTCGGCGACTCGCGGATCGTCGACGCGGCGGTCGCCCGGCTGCGGGCGAAGGTGGAGAACGACCCGGCCAATCCGGTGCTGCTGCGCACGGTCCGCGGGCTGGGCTACCGGCTCGTGACGAAGTAGGCCGTCATGCTTTTGCGCTCAATTGCTGTAAAGTTTCAGCCATGACGCGTCGCCTTGCCGAAGTCGCCCGCCAGGTCGGGGTCAGCGAAGCCACGGTCAGCAGGGTGCTCAACGGCCGGTCCGGGGTGTCCGCCAGCACCCGGGCCGCCGTGCTCACCGCGCTGGACGTGATGGGGTACGAGCGACCCACCCAGCTGCGGGGCGAGCGCGCCCGCCTGGTCGGGCTGGTGCTGCCGGAGCTGCAGAACCCGATCTTCCCGGCGCTGGCCGAGATCATGGGCAACGCCCTCGCCCAGCAGGGGTTCACGCCGGTGCTCTGCACGCGGACGGCGGGCGGGGTGTCGGAGGCGGAGTACGTCGAGCTGCTCCTGCAGCAGCAGGTGTCGGGCGTGGTGTTCGCCGGCGGCCTCTACGCGCAGGCGGACGCGCTCCACTCGCACTACCACCACCTCGTCGAGCGCCGCCTGCCGACGGTGCTGATCAACGCGGCGGTCGACCACCTCGGCCTGCCCCAGGTCTCGTGCGACGACGCGGTGGCCGTCGAGCAGGTGGTCGGGCACCTGAGCTCGCTCGGGCACGAGAAGATCGGCCTGGTCCTGGGCCCGTCCGACCACGTGCCCTCGCGCCGCAAGCTCGAAGCGTTCCGGTCCTACGCGGCGAAGCTGGGCCTGCCGGTCTTGGACGAGCTCGTCGAGCACGGGATGTTCTCGATCGAGGGCGGCCACGCGGCGGCGGCCCGCCTGTACCCGCGCGGCGCGACGGCGGTGCTGTGCGCGAGCGACCTGCTGGCGCTCGGCGCGGTCCGCGCGGCCCGGCGGCAGGGCCTGTCGGTGCCGGAGGACATCTCGGTGGTCGGCTACGACGACTCGGCCCTGATGAACTGCACCGACCCGCCCCTGACGACCACCCGCCAGCCGATCGAGGCCATGGGCCGCGCGGTGGTGGAACTGCTGGTCAAGCGGATCAACGGCGGCGAGGTGGCCGCCGAGGAGCTACTGTTCGCGCCGGAGCTGGTGGTCCGCGGGTCCACCGCCCGCCGCATCGCCTGACCCACGACCCCAGGGCGCGACGGCTCACCAGCCGTCGCGCCCTTCCGCATGCCCACACCCAAGCGCCCCAATGTGGCCTTGGGTGCGTCTGACGCACCCAAGGCGGCCTTCGGTGCGTCTGACGCACCGAAGGCCACATTGGGGCGCTTGGCCCGGTGCGGGACTGTTCGTAAGTTGCAGATTCTCGTCGGGTTATTGCGGTGATCCGGTCTCCCACTTTAGAGTGACCGCAATCACGTGACAGCCGTCGCGACCCCGAGAAGAGGCTTGAGATGAGCAGTACCTGGTCCCGAACCGTCTCCCGCCGAACGTTGTGCCTGCTCGCCGCCGGTGGTCTCGCCCTCGGCGTCGCCGCTTGTGGGGACGGCGAAAGCACCCAGGCCGGCGGCAAGGTCAAGATCACCGTCACCGGGCAGCCACCGACCAGCCAGCCGTTCGAGCGGAGCGTGTTCGACGCCGACGTCAAGGAGTTCGAGGCTTCGCACCCGAACATCGACATCGATCCGCACGAAGGCTTCATGGACCCGAAGACGTTCTCCGCGAAGCTCGCCGGCGGGCAGCTCGAAGACGTCTACTACGTCTACTTCACCGACCCGGCGCAGATCATCGCCCGGCACCAGGCCGCCGACATCACCGAAGCCGCGAAGAGCGTCCCGCACGTCAACGACCTCAAGCCCGAGCTGCTGGACACCTTCCGCGACGCCGGCGGCAAGCTCTACGGCCTGCCGACCATGAACTACACGATGGGCCTGCTCTACAGCCGCCCGCTGTTCGTGAGGGCCGGGCTCGACCCGGACAAGCCGCCGCAGACCTGGGACGAAGTCCGCGAAGCCGCGAAGAAGATCTCCGCGCTCGGCAACGGCGTCGTCGGGTACGCCGACTACAGCAAGAACAACCAGGGCGGCTGGCACCTCACCGGCTGGCTCTACTCGATGGGCGGCGACATCGCCCGCAAGGACGGCGACAAGTGGGCCGCCGACTTCGACAACGAGAAAGGCAAGCAGGCCCTGCAATACCTGCACGACATGCGCTGGACCGACAACTCCATGGGCGCCAAGCAGCTCCTGGAAGCCCAGGACGTCCAGCGCATGATGGGCGCCGGCCAGCTCGGCATGTACATGGCCGCCCCGGATAACGTCCCGGTGCTCGTCAAGCAGTTCACCGGCAAGTACGAGGACTACGGCATCGCGGGCATGCCCGGCGGCCAGGGCACCCTGCTCGGCGGCGAGGGTTACATGATCAACCCGAAGGCCTCGCCGGAGAAGGTCAAGGCCGGCCTCGAGTGGATCCAGTGGAAGTACCTCAACCCGGACCGCTTCGAGAAGCACATCCAGCAGTACGTCGACGGCAAGCAGCCGGTCGGCCTGCCCGCCGAGCCGACCCCCGATGTCTGGACCGGCGCCGTTCGCGAGCAGCAGCTGGCACTGAAGGCCAAGTACGCCAACGTCCCCGCCGCCAACTACAAGTCCTATGTGGACACCACGAGCCGGATCAAGGGCAGCATCGAGCCGCCGAACGCCCAGCAGATCTACGCCGCGCTCGACAGCGTCATGCAGGCCGTGCTCACCGACCAGAACGCCGATATCGCGCAGCAGCTGAAGTCCGCCGCGTCGAAGGTCGACAGTGTCCTCGCCCAGGTCAAGTAGCCTGCTCGCCTGGCCCGCGGCGAAACCGTCGCGGGCCGGGCGCCTGGCCGCCACACCGGCGAACCGCACAAGACTCCGGCGCAAACTCAAGGAGAACCTCACCGCATACGGCCTGCTCTGCGCCGCACTCGTGGTGTTCGCCCTGTTCTCCTGGTACCCGATCGTCCGCGGCGTGCTGCTGAGCTTCCAGCAGGTCGACTTCGTCAACCCGCCCACCTGGGTCGGCTTCGACAACTTCACGAAGCTGTTCGAAGACCCGCTCTTCGGCGTCGCCTGGCGCAACACCCTGCTGTTCACCGGGCTCGCGCTGGTCTTCGGCTTCGCCGTCCCGTTCCTGACCGCGGTGCTGCTGAACGAGCTGCGCCACGCGAAGGCGTTCTTCCGGCTCGCCGTCTACCTGCCGGTGATGCTGCCGCCGGTCGTGACGGCGCTGATGTGGAAGTGGTTCTACGACCCCGGTCCCGGCCTGTTCAACTCCGCGCTCGGCGCGGCCGGCCTGCCCGGCGGTCAATGGCTCGATTCGTCCGGCACGGCGATGCTGTCCCTGGTCTTCGTTTCGACGTGGGCCAACATGGGGAGCACCACGCTCATCTACCTCGCCGCGCTCGGCACCATCCCCGGCGAGCTCTACGAAGCCGCGGAGCTCGACGGCGCCGGGCTGTGGAAACGCCTGCGGCACGTGACGTTCCCGCAAACGCGGTTCGTCCTGCTGGTGCTCCTGCTGCTGCAGGTCGTGGCGACCATGCAGGTGTTCACCGAGCCGTACGTGATGACCGGCGGCGGCCCGGACGACTCGACGGTGACCGTGCTTCTCCTGCTCTACCGCTACGCCTTCGTCTACAACGACTTCGGCTCGGCCAGCGCGATGAGCCTGCTGCTGTTCGTGGCGCTCGGGGTGTTCTCGGCGTGGTACGTCCGGCTGACGCGGAAGGCGGACCGGTCATGAGGACTCTCGTCTCGCCCGGTGCGCTGCGCAGCCCGCGCGGCAAGGCCGTCTATGCGGTCGTCTTCACCGGCACGCTCCTCGTCTTCGTCCTCGCTTTCCTGTTCCCCCTCTACTGGGTCGTCACCGGCGCGCTGAAGTCCCCGCAGGAACTGGCGCAGACGCCGGCGACGCTCGTCCCGCACGAGTGGCACCCGGAAACCTTCGCCGACGCCTGGGACCAGCTGAACCTCGGCAAGTACTTCCTCAACACACTGATCGTCGCCGGCGGCGCGTGGCTGGCGCAGCTGGCCATCGACGTCCCGGCCGCGTTCGCGCTGTCGAAGCTGCGGCCGAAGTTCGGCAACGTCGTGCTCGGGCTGATGCTGGCCACGCTGATGCTGCCCGCCACCGCGTTGCTCGTCCCGACGTACGTGACGGTGACGGACCTGCCGCTGCTGCACCTCAACCTGATCAACTCGCCGGCCGCGGTCTGGCTGCCCGCGGCGGCGAACGCGTTCAACATCTACCTGCTGAAACGGTTCTTCGACCAGATCCCCGACGAGCTGATCGAAGCGGCGCGCATCGACGGCGCCGGGCCGGTGCGCACGCTCTGGCGGATCATCCTGCCGATATCGCGGCCGATCCTGGCCGTGGTGTCGATCCTCGCGGTGGTCGCCGCGTGGAAGGACTTCATCTGGCCGCTGCTGGTGTTCCCGGACACCGGGAAGCAGACCCTCTCGGTGATGCTGCAGCGGGTGGCGATCGACATGCCGCTCAACGTGCTCGTCGCCGGGATGGTGCTGGCCAGCCTGCCGATGGTGGCCCTGTTCCTGGCGTTCCAGCGGCAGATCCTCGCCGGGCTGACCGCCGGCAGCATCAAGGGCTGACCTTGTCACAACGACTCAGGAGGGGCACTTTCGTGACCGACAAGACCGGCTGGTGGCGGAGCGCGGCGATCTACCAGGTGTACATCCGCAGCTTCGCGGACGGCAACGGCGACGGCGTCGGCGACCTCGCCGGCGTCCGCGCCCGGCTGGACCACCTGGCCGACCTGGGGATCGACGCGATCTGGTTCACGCCGTGGTACCCGTCGCCGATGGACGACGGCGGCTACGACGTCGCCGACTTCCGCGACATCGAGCCGCTGTTCGGCACCCTCGCCGAGGCCGAGGACCTGATCGCCGAGGCCCATGCCCGGGGCATCCGGGTGATCATCGACGTCGTCCCCAACCACTGCTCCGACGAGCACCGCTGGTTCCGGGCCGCCCTCGAAGCCGGCCCGGGTTCGCCGGAGCGGCAGCGGTTCTGGTTCCGGCCCGGCCGCGGCCCGGCCGGCAGCGAGCCGCCGAACAACTGGAAGTCGCGCTTCGGCGGGTCCGCGTGGACGCGCGTCCCGGACGGCGAGTGGTACCTGCACCTCTACAGCTCCCGCCAGCCGGACTTCAACTGGGACAACCCCGAGATCCGCACGGAGTTCGAGGACGTGCTGCGGTTCTGGTTCGACCGCGGCGTCGACGGCTTCCGCATCGACGTCGCCGACGGCCTGGTCAAGGACCCGCACCTGCCCGACGTCGACGACGGCGACGAGACGCCGTTCTCCGACCAGGAAGGGCTGCACGAGATCTACCGGTCGTGGCGCAAGATCGCCGACAGCTACGCGGGCGAGCGCGTGCTGGTCGGCGAGATGTGGCTGCCGGACATGTCGCGGGCCGCGCGGTACCTGCGCCGCGACGAGCTGCACTCGGCGTTCAACTTCGACTTTCTGGTCTGCCCGTGGGACAGCAGCCGGTTCCGCGACGTCATCGACCGGACGGTGAAGGCGCACGACGAGGTCGGCGCCCCGGCGGCGTGGGTGCTGTCGAACCACGACGTCACCCGGCACGTCACCCGCTACGGCCGGCCGGGCGACACCGGTTTCTCGTTCGCGAACCGGCTGCACGAACTGCCGGTCGACCGCGCACTCGGCACTCGGCGCGCGCGGGCGGCGGCGTTGCTGACGCTCGCCTTGCCCGGCGGGCTGTATATCTACCAGGGCGAGGAGCTGGGGTTGTGGGAGGTCCTGGACATCCCGGACGAGCTGCGCCAGGACCCCGTTTTCGCCCGCACCCACGGCACCGACCCGGGCCGGGACGGCTGCCGGGTGCCGATCCCGTGGTCCGGCACCGAGCCGCCGTTCGGATTCGGCAGCGGCGGGGCCTGGCTGCCGCAGCCTGCCGAGTGGCGCGCGTACACGGCCGAGGCGGAGGCGGCGGACCCGGCGTCGATGCTGTCGCTGTACCGCAACGGCCTGCGGCTGCGGCGGAACCTGCCGACCGGTCCGCTCGAGTGGCTCTCGCTGGGTGAGGGGGTGCTGGCGTTCCGGCGGGGGTTCACCTTCGCGCTGAACTTCTCGCCGGCGCCGGTCCCGCTGCCCGACGGCGAGATCCTGGCGGCCAGCGGCCCGGTGTCGACCGAGTTGCCGACGGACACGGCGGTCTGGCTGCGGCACTAGACCCCGGAGGCCGCCGCCGGGCGAACCCGGCGGCGGCCTCGGTGGCTCACCCGACGCGCTCGGACAGCTCGAACATGTTGCCCCACGGATCGCGGAAGAACGCGAGCCGCGCGCTGATGTCGGCGATCTCGAACGGCGGGTTGACCATTTCGACGCCGCGCTTGCGCAGCTCGGCCAGGGTCTCGTCGACGTTGTCCACCGACAGGCAGACGTGGTTGTAGCCGTTGACGGCCAGGCTCGCGTCGACGTCGCCGAACCGCGGCTGGGCGGCGGCACCGGGGCCACCGAGGATCTCCAGGTGGAAGTCGTCCTGGGTGGGCGGCAGCACGTAGGCGAGGGTCAGGTCGCCGTAGGGCCAGGTCTGCAGGACGCGCCAGCCCATCGTGTCGACCCAGAACGAGCGGGCCGCCTCGAAGTCGGGGTAGCGGATCCCGGTGTGGTGCCCGCGCATGGATGCGAACGGCGACTCGGGGTCCTGCGGCGGGGTAGCGGGCAAAGGCATGATCGGCTCCGGGAGAACGTGGTGATCGGACGCTTTCCATTACGGCCGGTCCGCGCCGCCCGGTGAAGGCCGGTGGTGGCCTTGCCAGTACCACCCGGAACTGTCCCGCAGCGGGTTCGCGGGGTGATAATCCGATCATGACGACCGGCGACGAACTGCGCGGCTTCCTCACCTCGCGGCGGGCGGCGCTCTCCCCCGAGGACGTGGGCCTGCCCGACCCGGCCACGAGCCGGCGCGTGCCGGGGCTGCGCCGCGAAGAGGTCGCCAGCCTGGCCGGGGTCAGCGTGCACTACTACGTCAAGCTGGAGCAGGGGCGCGCCGGGAACGTCTCCGGCCAGGTGCTGGCCGCGATCGCGCGGGCCCTGCGGCTCGACGACGTCGAAACCCGCTACCTCCGCTCGCTGCTGCAACCTGGCCGCCACGCCCCGCCCGCGCTGCCCCGCGCTCGGCCCGCGTTGCGGTCGATGATCGGTGCACTGGCCGTGCCGGCCGTGATCCACGGCCCGCACCTGGAGGTGCTCGCGATCAACCACGCGGGCAAGGCGCTGCTCGACGACTTCGAGGCGATGCCGCCGGCGGACCGCAACACGGCGAAGTGGATGTTCCTCAGCCCGCGGGCCCGGGTGGTGTACCGCGACTGGGCGCGGATCGCCGCGGACGTCGTCGCCGTCCTGCGGTCCGGTCCCGCCGACGACGCACTGGCCCGGCTGGCGGGCGAGCTCCGCACGCGGTCACCGGAGTTCGCGCAGCTGTGGGCCGAGCACCGGGTGGCCGAGCACCAGAACGGCGTCAAGCGCTTCTTCCACGAGGCCGTGGGCGAGCTGACGCTCAACTGGCAGACGCTGCACCTGCCGGACAGCCAGGGGCAGAGCGTCATCGTCTACAGCGCGGACACGGGGTCACCGTCCGAGGAGAAGCTGCGGCTCCTGGCCAGCTGGACGGCGACCCCGGCGCCGGTCACTCCGTGAGCTGCTGATCGCCGGGGATCCTGGTCACGCGTTGGGCGGAAAGGTCCAGACCGCGCGCGGGCCGGGGCCGACGGTGAGGGTGGAGTTGCCGATCTTTTCGCTGTGCGCCCGGGACATCGGCGCGAGCAGTGCCATGTCCACCTGACGCAGCCCGGCGGCCGCGCGCGGCACCGCGTCGAACCGCAGCACCGTACCGTCGCCCTCGGCGTCCACGCCGCCGGGTCTTTCCCGCACGGTGTACCCGCCCGCCCGCAGCAGGGGCACGCTGTCGGCGAGGTCGTTCGCGGTGACGGCGACCCTGACCGCGGTGAGGTCGCGCAGGTGCTGTGGGCGGGGGTAGCCGTCGAGGTAGCGCGCACGGCTGACATCGCCCGCGTCGGCCGCGGGCCCGCTCTTGCTGCGTGAGTCGGCGAAATACGACTGTTCGTACTCCATCCCCCAGGCCCGGAACGCGTCGTAGGTCTGGCCGGTGTACACGGCCCGGAACCAGGGAACCACCACACCGTCGCCGAAATCGCGGGGCTGCCGGTGCTCCACCGGCGTGGGCACCCCGAGCGCCGGCAGCCGGTCGACGACCGTGCGCAGCTCGCCCGCGCGCTCCACGGACAGGCCCACCCCCGCCGAACCGAGCGCGGCTTCCTGGCCGGGCACGTCGCCGACCTTGAACAGCTCCAGGTACGTCGCCCGGCCCATCAGGTACCGCCCGGTCCACGTCCGGCTGTCGTCGGTCGTGGTACGCAGGTGGCAGCCGGCGAACGTCCGCAGGTACTCGGAAGCCTCGACGGCGTCGGCGGTCACCGCGTCCAGCACGCCGTAACAGTGGTTGAGCTGCAGCAGCGGCCGGTCTTCCCCCGCGGCGCGGCTTTCAGGCATCCAGCTGCCACTCGTCGCCGTGCACCAGCGGAACCGCGGTGCCACCCGGCTCGATACCGTCCACCTCCACCTCCGGACCGCCGACCATGAAGTCCAGGTGGATGCTGGACTGGTTGATACCTATTTCCCTCAGGGCCACCGGGTCGTTCGCCGGCGCGTCCTCCACCGCGAACGGCGCGCCGTTGCCGAGGGCCAGGTGACACGTCGCGTTTTCGTCGAGGAGCGTGGTCCGGAAGAGCGTGTTCAGCCTGCCCACCCTCGAGGTCGCGTCGACCAGGGCCACCTCGCCGAACCGGGTCGCCCCTTCGTCCCTGGCCATCAGCTGGTGGATCGTCTTCTCACCGGCGGACGCGCTCGCTTCCTCCACCCGGCCGCCCGCGACGCGCAGGGCCAGGTCCCGCACCTCGACGCCGCCCGCGTAGAGGGGGCGGGTGGCGCGGACGACGCCGTCGGCGCGACGGAGGTCCGGGACCGTGCCGATCTCCTCGGTCGGGAGGTTGGGCAGGTGCTTCTGCCCCCATTCCGTTTCGAAGACCGCGGCTCCCCAGCGCGCGGCCTGCAACAGGCCGACCGTCAGGTCGGTACCGGGTCCGCGAAACCGGATGGCGTCGAAGTGCCGCTCGGTGATGGCCTTCGCACGCGCTTCCAGCCGCGCCATGTGCTCCTGCCAAGCCGCGACCGGATCCGGCTCGTCCAGCCGCACCGCTCGCTCGATCAGCCCCCACAACCGATCGACGTCGGGTTCGCCGAACAACGCTTCGGCCCACCCTTCGGTCGGGCACGCGATGATCGACCAGGCGACCGCGCGTTCGTTGATGCCGCGCAGGTGTTCCTTGCGGACGTCGATCGCGTCCGCGCGGGCGACCCGGCCGCCGTCCAAGCCCGCCATCACGTTCGGGTCCGGGTCGCCGACGATCACCATGCGGCACGCGTGCCCGCGCCGCGCGTCTTCGAGCCGCTTGACCTGCCAGGGCGCGGCCCAGCCCAGGCCCTCGTCGGCACCGAACTCCACCTGCGCGCGCAGGATCTGCTGGTCGTTGTAAAGGACATCCACGTAACGGGCGCCTGCCGCGTACGCCGCGCGTGCCACGCTGCGGGCGAGCGGTGCGTGCTCCACCGCCGCCTCGACCAAGAGGTCCTGACCTGGCCGGAGACACACGCCGACCTCGACTGCCAGCTTCGCGTAGCGGTTCAACCGCTCGACCGTGCTCACCATCGACCCGTCCCTTGTTAATTTCAGGTAAGATCTGCGAATTTGCCCGACAATACAACATAAGAGTGGTAACGCGCTTCGGCGAGAAGTTCCGGATCATCTGCACGTGCATCCCCGTCGATCATGGTGCTCACTATAGCGAGCCAACGACCGGATACCTACGTACACACAACAGGAAACCATGATCAATTGAGACGACCCGCGCCGATCAAGCGATCCAAATTAGCACCCATGAGCGGCGTGCAATTAGCCCGAATGGCACATGCAGCAACGTTACCTTGGCATTCTGAGAGAGATCCTGCTAGCATCGGGGAGCGATCACGGCTCGGTTCCGAGTCGCATGGGGACTGGGGCGGAAATCGCAAAATTTGAACCATCAATCAGAGGTAATTCACCTTTCGGAGGATTGAAATGGTCGAGTTTGAGCTGGACATCGTCGAGGACACGCAGGACTTCCCCGTTCTTCTCTGCACCTCGTACTAAGAGGAACAGCTCGCCGATGACCTGTTCGGGCTTATCTGGAGGGGCCTGTCGAGTAGCCAGCTGATCCCTGGCATGCTTTCGATACGTTCTTGCGCGTGATGACCATCGAACCTTTCGGTGTCGTGCGGCCGAAGGGTTGTTTGAGCATGGCAAAAAGCGCAATTCCGCCCGAGTGGGCGTCAACCACAGCGAACTGAACGCGGACGGACAGGTCTCGTGAAGAGACCTGTCCGTCCGTCAGAACGGAGCATCTTTCGGTGAGCGCTACGCCGATTCTCGATGATCAGCTGTACCTCGGTTTGGATCACGTGGACGCCCGGTCCGGTCGTTTCGCGGGTGGAGCCTGCGACGACGTGCCCGAACGGGCCATGGTGCGGGCCCACGGCGAGGCCACCGAGCGGGCGAGTTTGATCGAAAACGGTCCGCTCCTGGTCATCTCCCGGGATGAGGCAGTGGAGCGCGGCCTTTCCCTGTTCACCCCGCACGAAATCCTCGAAGACGCCGAGGACTGGGTCCCGGCCCGGCGCGCCACGACCGGTGAGGCGGCCGGCGTGCCGGCGGACGTCGCCCTGCTCCGCAGGGTGAGCACGAAGCTGCGCGTACTGCCGTGGCGGCAGAGTTCGGTCGGCACGGCCGCACACCCGGACCGCGACGTCGCCGGCGTCAGCGGGATCCTGGAATGCCTGGAACGCCTGGCGATCAGGCGAGTGTGGGCGGGAACGGTCACGCTGGAGCCCGCCACCGAGCGGCTCGGCGAACTGATACCGCCCGGGCTGGCGAAAGCGCTCGCGGACCGTCAGCTCGTCGTCCACGCCTGGGGCGTGCGTGAAATGGCGCCGATCCACGTCACGCTGGTCCTGGTCGGCCGGCACGACCGGGCGCAAGCGACCTTCGGCGCCGGCGCGGGATTCACGCAGGGGCCCGCGCTGCTGCACGCGTTGCACGAGGCCGTGATGGTACGGGCCTCGCTGGGGAATCCGGTCAACCGGAGCGAACCCGAATTCCTCCGCGGTGCCCGTTCGGCCGGGCACCAGGAGGCGTTCCTGTCCTTTCTCCGCCACCTCGAAAAGCCCGTCGACGAGGGCGAGGCGGGTGACCCGGCCGCGATCACGCCCACTGAACTGCCGGCATTCGTCGAAGAACGCTTCGGTGTCGCACCGCTGCTCATCGACGTGCCGTCGGTGAACTCCACCGCCGTCGTCAAGGCGGTCATCCCGTCGGCGGAGTTCCTGACGCCGCGGTCGGGTGGCGACTACATCGTCGCTCCGGGCTACCTGGAATAGCAGAAGGGATCTCCAACGATGACTTCGACCGCCGAGAGGCGCCCGGCGCTGGCCGATTATCCTCGATCAGACGACGCCGCATTGGCCACGCTGGAACTCTCCGACCACAACCGGACGATGGTGCTGCGGCGGCGAGAGCTGTGGTCGCCCTACCTGCGCGGTCACGGCAACCCGGACGCGGCGGTGGCCACGCGGTTCATCCCGCTGCTGCTCGAGCTGATCCGCACCCGTTCCGGCGAGGGGCTCCCGTTCGTGCCCGGCTCGTACTACCCACCCGGTTTCCGTCAGCACGTCCTCGGTCACACCGCATTCCCGGACGACGCCATCGATCACCGGTTGAGCGCGGTGGACGAGAGCGGGCTGCCATTCCTGGCCGAGCTGCGCGCCATGCTCGAGCCCGGCTCCGACGTTTCCGTCTCGACCCTCACGTCCCTGGCACAGGTCCTCAACGTGCTGGGGTTGTTCAGCGTCTCCGCCAAAGCGCTCGGCAAACGAGCCGTCGAAAGCGGCGACCCCGTCCTGACCTATGAAGTGGCCCGCTCGTACTACGGGCTCGTCATCGATCCGGACAAGGCGGCACAACCGTTCCACAGCCTGGTCGCGGACACCGGAAATCCGCCGGGCACCCGGCTGAGCGCCTACGGCCGGCTGATCGCGCACTACTGCCGGCGGCAACGCGACCTCGACGAGTGCGCCGAGGTGGCCGCGGACGCGCAAGCGCTGATCGACGGCGTCACGGCGGACACCTTCGACCTCCGCCTGTACATCAGCCGGACCTACCGGGCACTCGCCTTGTACGCGGTGCGCCGGCGCGATATGGCGGACATCGCCGAGAAGATGCAGCTCGCCATCGACCTCGCCAGAGGGCTGAGCGCCGCGGCGAGCACCCCGGCGGAGAAAGTGGCAGCCGCCCAGAACGAAAGGCTGAGCCTGGAGGCGAGTCTCAAGGCGTTCATCAGCTCCAAGGGCCGCGCGATGGTCGTCGACATGGAACCGGAGGCGGCAGCCGGCCGGCTGCTCGAACTCGACCCGGGTGACCCCTACACGCAGCTCTACGCGGGCGACACGCTGTGGATGACCGGCCACGACGAACGCGCTCTCGAATGCTTCACGACGGGGGGCATGCTCGGCACCTTCCCCGGTGCACTGGCCGCCGCCCGCGCCGGCGCCGCTTTCGACCTGCTGGGGCGCAAGGAAGAGTCGGAAGACTGGTTCGCGGTGGCCGCGGAGCTGGACCCCGCCGCCGCGGTGGCCTGACGCCATGACGGAAGCGACCCGGCTGGTGGCCGATCTGCCCGACCGCTCGGACGCCGTCATCAGCGGGCTGTCGGACGCGTTCCGGCGGTCCCAAGTGGACTATCTGCCGGACTCGGTGTGCTGGTACCGGGACCGCTGGCTGGTCTCCACCGACGCGTGGGGGGACCGCCGGGTCGCACAGTTCGATCCGGACGCCCGGCGCTGGACCGAGTTCCCGGCGCCGGCCGGCTGGATCCGGCGGCCGATGTCGGCGGGCGGCGGCCGGCTGAGCGTGCTGTGGCACGAGCACCACGCCGACGACGGCCGGCAGCTCGCCCTGCGCGACGGTCGCTGGGACGCGCTCGAGGAGAACGTCGAGGAATCCGGGATCACCGACTGGGACGGCAGGCTCCTGGCGCACCGCAGCCCGGCGGGCAACGCGGCCGTCCTGACCGCCGGCGGTGAACTCGTCCAGGTGACGACGAAGCCGGACGGGACGTCGGCGTTGACCGGTCCCGGGTGGCAGATCGGCGTTCCGCGCGGGGCCACGGTCTCGCACCTTTCGCCGTCACCGGACCGCGAGAACGTGCTGGCGGTGATCCGCGGCGGCGCCAGCTACCAGCTCGTCGTCCTCTCGTCCGGGACCGGCCGGGTGCTCAGCCCGCAGTCGCTGCGGAAGGTCGTGCTGCCGTCCTCGGCCTGGCTGGACGACACCCGGGTCGTGCTCTGCGCGGAGGAGTGGCCGAACATCGTTCCGTACGTCTGGGACTGGGCGAGCGGGCGCGTCGATCCGGTGTGGGCACCCGGGACGGCCGGATCCGTCCGGTCCGTGGCCACCGCGCCGGACGGCACGTGCGTCGCCGCGGTCGGCACCCCCACCCTGCCGCGCACGCTGCGGTCCCTCGACGACACGTCGTTGCTGGCGCCGGCGTCGAGTGGAGAGGTCCGCGCGGTGGTCGTGCGGCGGGGAGACCAGCTGCTGCCGTGCCTGGTCCACGAGCCGCCGGCCACCTGCCGCGGAACCGCGTTCTTCGTCCCCGGTGGCCCGCACGTCCCGATGTGGGGCGAGTTCACCTCGCTCACGGGGGCGATGAACGAAGAGGGCTGGCGGGTCGTGCGGGTCAACCTGAGCTCCAGCGGGCTGCGCCAGCCCGAGTACCGGCCGAAGGGACCGGTCCGGTTCGGCGTGGACGACGTGGCGGACCTGTGCGCGGCGATCGAAGAGCTCGCCGACGGCCCGGTGGTCACCATGGGGATGAGCTACGGCGGTTACGTGGCGGCGCTCGCGGGCGAACTGTCGGACCGGTGCGTCGGGGTGGCTCTGCTCGGCGGCTTCCTGCACCACGACGACCTCGCCGGGACGGCACACCCCGGCGTGCGCCAGTTCGCCGAATTCGCTTTCAAGGACCGCGAACCGCTCGGAGCCGACCGGCTGCGCAAGCGCTATTTCATCGCGCACGGTGAGCTGGACGAGCGGATTCCGATGCCGGCCGTGCGGCGGCACCTCGACCGGATGGACCAGCAGGCCACCTTCGTGGAGCTCGACGGCGAGGGGCACGCCATCCGCACCGACCGCGGTGCTCGCCTGGCTTATCCGCCACTACTGGAGTGGATGAACGATGTACGCGGCGGCCGGGCACTGGCCGCGGGCCGCCGCGTCGGAAACGGCGTGGAGGAATCGTGAGTGAACTGGTGAAGGTCCCGAAGCTCGTCGAGGTCGCCGAGAAGCGGGCCATGGAAGAGGACTTCCACATGTCCAGCGCCCGCGACACGGGTCAGCTGCTGCGCGCGCTCGCCGCGAGCAAGCCGGGCGGGCGGCTGCTGGAGATCGGCACGGGCGTCGGCGTCGGTGCGGGCTGGCTGCTCGACGGCATGGACCCCACAGCGCGGCTGATCACCCTGGAGGTGCATCCCGAAGCGGCGGAGATCAGCACGGAGATGCTGGCCGGCGACTCCCGCGTCGAGGTGGTGCACGCCGACGCGATCGAGTGGCTGCGGGCGTACGACGGCCCGCTCTTCGACCTGATCTTCGTCGACGCCAGCGTGCCGAAGTACGAGGAGCGGGCGCTGACCCTGTCCCGGATCGCCCCGGGTGGCCTGTTCGTCTGCGACGACGTCATCTGGTCGGCGAGCTGGGATCCGGCCGTCCGGCCGAGCAAGGACCGGGTCGACAAGTTCCGGCTGGAGATCTTCGCCGAGCCGGACTTCCACGTGCTGCTGATGGACTGGGGGCCCGGCGTCTGCGTCGCGACCCGGATCGCGGCCGATGTCGACAGCTGAGGACGGCCGCGCCCTCCGCCGGGCGTTCGAGGCCGGGTTCGGCGGGCTGGTCGTCGACCGGTGGCATCCCGGGTACGACGAGGCGCGCGGCGTGTGGAACGGGCTGGTGGATCGCCGGCCGGCCCTGATCGCCCGGTGCGCCGACGTGGCGGACGTGGTCGAGGCGGTGTGCGTGGCTGCCGATCACCGGCCGCCGGTGAGCGTCCGGGGCGGTGGCCACCAGGTCGCCGGCAGCGCGGTGTGCGACGACGGGCTCGTGATCGACCTGTCGGCGATGACCGCGGTGCACGTCGACCCGGCGCGCCGGGTCGCCCGGGTGCAGGGCGGGGTGACCGTCGGCAAGCTCGACGCCGAGACCCAGGTCTTCGGGCTGGCGGTGCCGGGCGGGGACGTGATGGGCACCGGCGTCGCGGGCCTCGCCCTGGGCGGCGGGATCGGCATGCTGACCCGGGCGCACGGCCTGACCTGCGACCACCTGCGGTCGATGGAGATCGTGACGGCGGACGGCCGGGTCCGGACGGCGGGTCCGGACGAATATCCGGACCTGCTCTGGGCGGCGCGCGGCTGCGGCCGCGGTCTCGGCGTCGTCACCAGCATGGAGTTCGACCTCGTCGAACTCGGGCCGACAGTCTCCTACGCCGAGGTGTACTACTCCTCCGAGCAAGGGGAATCGGTGCTGCGGGCCTGGCGCGAGGCGGTCGCGGCCTTGCCGGACACGGTCTCGCCGATGGCGATCCTGCGCGGGATGCCGCCGTATCCCCAGGTGCCCGAGGAGTTGCGAGACACCCCCATCGTCGGCGTCGGCGCGGTTTACGCCGGCCCGCCGGAGGAGGCGCAGGCGGCGCTCGCACCGTTGCGTCAGCTCGCCACCCCGCTGCTCGACGTGAGCGGGACCGTCGCCTACGAGCAGTCGCCCAGCCCACCCGCGGGGATCCGGGCTTACATGAAGTCCCATTTCCTGGACGGACTCACCGACGACGCGATCCGGACCCTGCTCGACCGGCAGGCGCGCTGCCCCAGCCCCGGCGCCGAACTGGTGATCCGCACGATGGGCGGCGCCGTCCGGGGCATCCCCGCGGACCGGAGCGCGTTTCCGCACCGCGCGGCGCAATTCAACGTCAACGTCAACGCGATGTGGCGCGACACCGGACTCGACGACACGATCCTCGGCTGGTGCCGGACGAGCTGGACGGCACTGGCGCCGCACGCCAACGGCGGTGTCTACCTCAATTTCTCGGGCCTCGCCGACGAAGCCGACTCCGTGCGCGAGGCCGTCTACGGTCCGAGTGCGGCCCGACTGGAGGCGATCCGCACCGAATTCGACCCGGAGGGACTTTTCGCGTGGGCAGCCCGTCAGCCGTGACCTCCCGTGCCGACCGGATCCTCGCCCGGCTGATGGAGGCGTACGAGCAGGGAGCGCTGCCCGAGGTCGACGCGGCGGCCTCGCAACTGGGGACCGCGCACCCCGAACTGCGAGCGTGGTCGACGTACATCCGCGCCGGCGTCATGGCGTTGCGCGGTGCACCGGACGCCGGCCTGCGCCTGCTCGCCGACGCCGCCGAGCACGGTGGCTGGTGGAGCCCGCAGCTGCTGGCCGATCCCGCGCTGGAGACCATCTGGCCGCTCGACGGTCAGGACGTCCGGGCCAGGTCGGAGCAGCGCTGGCGGGCGGCGCAGGAACGTGCCGAGCTGAGCTGGGAGATCGTCCGGCCGGCCACGCCGCCGTCCGCGATCGTCATTTCCTTGCACGGCAACGGTCCGGCGCCCGCGGATCTCTTCGCCTCGCTGTGGGCCGAACTCGGCTCGTGCGCGGCCTTCCTGGTGCGCTCACCGCAGCTGGCCGCCAGCGGCGTCCACGAGTGGCGCGACCCCGACCTTGCCGTCGCCGACGTCCGGACCGTCGCGCGGGCCGCCCGGGCCGAATTCGGCCCGGAGGTGCCGCTGGTCCTCGCCGGACTCGGCGCCGGCGGCCGGATCGCGATCGAAGCGACCCTCACCGGCGCCGTGGCGGCGGCCGGCGCGGTGGCGTTCGCACCGAACCTGCGGCCGCTCGGCCCGGTGGGCACAATCGCGCCCCGAATCTGCATTTTCCCTGGTGGGACCCCGGCATCGGTGGCATCGTGCGAAAGCTTCGCAGGATGGGCGCGCACTCGGGGGATCGACTGTTTCCTCCGTTATGAGGACGGGATGGGCCACGCGTTTCCGGCGCGTTTCGGTGCGGCGATGGAGGGGGTCCTCACCTCCGTTCTTCGGTAGTATCCGCTAGGCGCGGGTGAAATTCGCTCGCCGGTTCGCAAGGGGGTTGTATGACGGCGGCTGCCGATCCGCAGAAACCAGGCGTCTGGGCGACATTCCGCGACGCTCCCGCGGCGGCGAAGACGATCATGTTCGGCGTCATCGTGAATCGTCTCAGCGGCTTCCTCGTGATCTTCCTGGTCCTCTACGTGTCCGCGCTCGGCTATTCGACCGCCCAGGCCGTGTTCGCCCTCGGCGCGTACGGAGCCGGCGGGGTCGTGGGCACGCTCGTCGGCGGGGTGCTCTCCGACCGGTTCGGGCCGCGGCTCACGATCGCGGCGAGCATGGGCGTCAGTGGCCTGCTGATCGCGTTCATGCTGGTACCGAACCAGTATCCGCTGCTGTTGCTGGCCAGTGTGCTGGTCGGCGTCACCTCGCAGGTTTTCCGGCCTGCCTCCTCCACCCTGCTGTCGGACCTCACCCCCGCCGACAACCAGGTGATGATCTTCGCGATCTGGCGGTTCGGCCTCAACGTCGGCTCGGCCGTGGCCCCGATGCTCGGGTTCGCCCTCTACTACCTGGACGGCAAGCAGTACACGCTGGTCTTCCTCACCGAGGCGATCGTCGCCGTCGCGTACGCGGTGCTGGCCTGGGTGATGTTGCCACCCCGGGACGTGGTGCGGACGATATCCGCGCCCGTGGAGTCCGACCCCGCCGCCGGTTCCGGCCGCGGCGGTTACCTCGCGGTGCTCCGAAACCGCCGCTACGTCGTCTTTCTGCTGGTGGCTGCCGTACACACCATCGTTTACCAGCAATACCTTTCGACGCTGCCCCTCACCGTGAACGAGGTCAAGCTGGACGTCTTCTGGTACACGCTCGCCGTTTCGCTGAACGGTTTGGTGGTGATCGCCCTCGAACTGCCGGCGACGAAGGTGGTGCAGCGGATGCCGATGCGGCTGTCGATCGCGATCGGTCTTGCCCTCATCGGAATCGGGGTCGGCGTGTACGGGCTGCCGATGGTGCCGGCGGTGATCATCGGCGGGACACTGCTGTGGACGATCGGCGAGATCATCAGTGGCCCGTCGCTGTTCGCGTACCCCGCGGTCGTCGGTGCCGGCCCGCTGAAGAGCCGTTACATCGGCAGTTTCCAGTTCGCTTTCGGCCTCGGCAACACGGTCGCCCCATTGGTCGGCGGCTGGTTGTTCCTCTCACTGGGAACCGCGCTGCTGTGGCCGCTCCTCGGCGCGGTCGAGGTGCTGGTCGCGGTGGCGATCCTCGGCCTGGTCCGGGTGCCGAAGAAGGCGCCGCCGGCCACCGAACTGAACGAAGTGGCGGCTGAGACGCCATGATCGACCACATTCTGTACGCCACGCCGGATCTCGAATCCGCTGTCGACGACCTCGACCGGCGGTTCGGGGTCCGGCTTTCCCCCGGCGGCCGGCACCTCGGGCTCGGTACCCGGAACTACCTCGCCGATCTCGGCGGGCGGACGTACTTCGAGGTGCTGGGCCCCGACCCGGACCAGCCGGATCCGGCGCACGGACGCCCGCTCGGGATCGACGACCTGACCCGGCCGCGGTTGTCCACCTGGGCGGCCCGGGTGGACGATCTGGACGAGGCCGTGCGAACCGCCACCGCGAACGGGTGCCGGTTCGACCCGGCCGTGGCCATGTCCCGGGACCGGGGCGACGGTGTCCACCTCGCCTGGCGGGCGGCCGTCCCGTCGGAGGGGCAGGGGTTCGGCCGGGTCATTCCGTTCCTCGTCCAATGGGAGACCGAGGCGTACGCCGCCGAACTGTCCCCCAAGGGCATCCACCTGGTGTCCTTGATCGTGTCGCACCCCGAGGCCGCGATGGTGCGGGGGCACCTGGCCGCGCTCGGCCTGACGGACTGCGTCACCGTGCGGCAGGCGGCGGAACCTTCCTTGCAGGCAACGCTGAGGACCCCGGCCGGAGAAGTCACCGTGCGGTGATCCCGGCCGGGATCACCGCATCAGCGCGGGCCGTACACGATGACCGCGTTGCCCCAGGCGTCCTGGACCACCGCCCGGGTTTCGTGGGGTCCCTGCTCCGGCGCCCGCACGACGGAGCCACCGGCGCGCACCACGGCGTCGAGCGTCGCGGCCACATCGGACACCTTGATCGAGGCCGCGGGCACACCGCCGGTGACATCCTCGGCCGCGCCCACCAGCGCGAGGGTCAGGCCACCGGCGTCCAGCGCGGCGTACCGGTCGCCGTCGGTGAACTTCTCGGCGAAACCGAAGGCGGCCGCGTAGAACGCCACGGCCGCGCCGACGTCGGACACCGGGTGCTGCACCTGCCGCAACTGCGGGCCGTCGCTCATCGGCGGACCCTCCCGCCATCGACGAACGGCATGACGAATCCTGCGATGTCTCCCATGGGACTCCCCTCCGGTGCACGCCAAACTACCGCCGCCGAGTCACGCCGGACCACCGGCCGTACGGGTGTTTCCCGCCCTGGTCGGCGAATCCCCTAGCCGCGGCCGATGAACGGCATGGTCGTCGCGGTGAGGGTGAGGAACTGGACGTTGGCATCGAGCGGCAGGCCGGCCAGGTACCGCACCGCGTCGGCCACGTGCCGGACGTCGAACGTCGGCTCGGCGAGCACCCGGCCGTCGGCCTGCGGGATGCCGGCGGCCATCCGCTCGGTCATCTCGGTGGCGGCGTTGCCGATGTCGATCTGCCCGCAGGCGACGTCCCAGGCCCGGCCGTCCAGCGAGATCGACCGGGTCAGCCCGGTGACGGCGTGCTTGGTCGCGGTGTAGGCGACGCTGGCGGGCCGCGGCACGTGGGCGGAGATCGAACCGTTGTTGACGATCCGGCCGCCGCGGGGATCCTGGTCCTTCATCAGCCGCACGGCTTGCCGCGCGCAGAGGAACATCCCGGTGAGGTTGACGTCGACGGTCCGCTTCCAGTCCTCGACGGACAGCTCGGCGACGGTACCGCCCGCGGCGATCCCGGCGTTGTTGAAAAGGAGGTCGAGGCGCCCCCACCGGTCACGCACGGCCGCGAAGAGCGCCTCGACGGCGTGCTCGTCCGAAACGTCGGTGGGCACGGCGAGAGCGTTCTCGAAGCCTTCGGCGGTTTCGGCGAGAGCATCGGCGCGGCGCCCGGCCAGCGCGACTTGGTAGCCGTCCTCGAGGAGCGCCCGCGCCACGGCCCGCCCGATACCCGACCCCGCGCCGGTGACCACGGCCGTTTTCGCCATCCCGCCTCCTAAGACCGCGCCCATGAGACTGTGCTCATAAGACTGTGCCCATGAGACTGTGCCCATGAGACTGTGCCCATGGGACTGCGCGAGAGTTCCCGAGCCGGGCTCGCCCGCCAACTCGGCCACCCTAGCGGCCTGCGGGACCCCGGCAGGTGTCTTGAATGACTCATTCCTGGCGTCGGAGGTCTTGAATGAGTCATTCAAGACGCTGCGGCACGGCACGGCACGGCACAGAGCGGGGCCCGGCTCGCGCCGGACCCCGCTCGGAAAGAACCGCCTTACTTCGCCGCCACGCCCAGCGCGGCGAGCGCCGGGCCGGCCATGATCACGCCGCTGCCCGTCACCGTGTCGAAGCCGGCGGGGCCCAGGTCGATCGACGAGGACACCAGGGCCGCCCGGATCTGGGCCGGGGTGGCCGTCGACTTGCCCGAGAGGAGCAGGGCCGCGATGGCCGCCGCGTGCGGGGCCGCCGCCGACGTCCCGAAGAACGGCTGGAAGCCCGTCACCGAGGTGGCGACCCCGTCGGCCGCGGTGATGTCCGGCTTGGTGCGGACCGTGCCACCGGTCGAGGACACGTTGCCCGGGGTGATCGCCGTGCCGTCGGCGTTGTAGAACACGCGGCGCTTGCCGTCGGAGGAGAAGCGCTCCCACTTGCTCGACGCCGTGTACAGGCCGGGGTACGGGCCGGCCGGGTTGGCCGGGTCACCGGTCTCCAGGGGACGGGTGAACGCGCCCGCCGCCGGCGCCGCCGCCACGCTGAACGCGTTGACCGCGGCCGAGTGGCCGTTCGTGACGCCGTTGGTGCTGAAGGCCTTGAGCGAGCCCGAAGCCACGAACCGGCCGCGGATGACGTTCAGCGCGATGAAGCGGTCGGCGCCGCTGTACTTGACGACCGCCACCTTGAAGCCGGAGCCGGTGGTGGGCACGGACGCGATCTCGTACGGGTTCTGCGTACCGGACTGCGCGTTCTCGCTGGAGGCCACGACGCTGCCCGCGGAGTTCAGGATGAACAGGTCGTAGTCGTTGGCGGACTTGCCCCACGGGTCGGACCAGAACAGCGTCACCGGCTTGCCGAGCGAGCCGGCCGAAAGCGCGTCGAAGTTCTGCGTGGTGCTGCTCGGGTCGAAGTCGTGCGGGGTGCCGGTGACGCCGCTGATCTTCGACGACGAGGCGCGGAAGTCGCCCTCGTAGTAGCCGCTGGTGCCGTCGGTCGCGTTGCCCGAGTTGCCGGCCGAGGAGAAGTAGAGGACCCCCGCGGCGGTCACGTCGTTGACCGCCTGCGCGACCTGCGTGTCCTGGAACGGCGATTCGTCGAAGTAGGAGACGTCGTCGACGATGATCTGGCAGCCGCCGGTGGTGCGCAGCGCGCGGATGTTCGCGGCGAAGCTGGCTTCGCTGGTGAACGCGGTCGCGAAGCCGAGGGTCGCGTTCGGCGCGAGGTCGTGGATGATCTCGAGCATCGCGGTGCCCTCGTCGCCGCTGCCCTTCTGGCCGGACAGGACGTCGACCGCGGGCAGTTCGCCGGCGCTCTGCGACTTCGCCAGGGAGTCGACGCCGTCGGAGAGCACGCAGACCTTCACGCCGGAGCCGCTGACACCGTAGGTGGTGCGGGCGGTATCGGCGCCGTGCGCCTTGTCGCCTTCGGACACCTGCGTCGCGGCGGCGGCCTGCGCGGCCACCGCCTGGCGGAGGTCGCGGTTGCCCGGCTCGCTCCAGGTGGTGGCCCGCGCGGCGGGCTTCACCTCGGCGACGTCGGCCCGGCCGGCGATCGCGTCCAGCGCGGACAGCGGCAGGTCGGCGCGGACCGCGCCGTCGGGTGAGACATACCGGACCGCGCCGCCCGCCGCCTTGACGGCGTTCGCGACGGCCTTGCTCTGGGCGGCGATGTCGACCGCGACGGTGCCGGCGGTGCTGACACCGACGCCGGAGCGGTATTCGGGCAGCTTCGCGGCCAGCGACCGGTCGGCCCGCAACCGCTTCTCGACGACCAGCTGGCTCGATTGCTTGCGCTCCGCAGGGCTCAGGCTCTTCTTGATGCTCTGCAGCGCGTTGATGCCCGCTTCGGTGCGCGCGGCCGCCGCGTCCACGGTGGACGGCTGCGCCGCCGAGACCCCCGTGGTCAGCAGCAGCGCACCGACCGTCAGCGGAACCGCGTGCGCGGCGACCCGGCTGAATCTCACCATCGATGTCTCCCTGTGGTACTCGGCCACTCGACCGAATGACACCCGACTGGGTGTAATGGGGAGAATCTAAGGAGCGACCGGCCCGGATTCCAGCGACCAAAGTCGGGAAGGCGCCTCGGTCCACATACTGGAACGTCGATGGGTGCTCAAAAGAACGTGAGAACTATTTTTCCGCGGCCGTGTCCGGTTTCGATTTCCCGATGCGCGGCCACCGCCTCGGTGTACGGGTAGGCCCGGCGCACGAGGAAGCGCAAGTCACCCTTGGCGTAGAGCGCGGCCAGTTCGGCGAGCCGCGCGGCGGAGCGCCCGGACTTCAAGACGAGCACGCCGAGTTCCGCGGCCCGGTGGTGGTCGACGAGGGTGAGGATCCGGTCCCGCTCCTTCACCAGGTCGAGTGAGACGTCGAGCGCTTCTCCACCGGCCCCGTCGAGCACGACGTCGATACCTTGCGGCGCGGCGGCCAGGACGCGGTTTTTCAGTCCTTCGCCGTAGACGACGGGTGTCGCGCCCAGGCCCCGCAGGTAGTCCTGGTTGGCCTCGCTCGCGGTGCCGACCACGTGGGCGCCCCGCAGCCGCGCGAGCTGCACGGCGGCGGTGCCGACCGACCCCGCGGCGCCGTGGACGAGCAGCGTCTCCCCCGCACGCAGGTCGAGGGTTTCCAGCGCGATGGACGCGGTCTGCGTCCCGGCGGTGAACCCGCCGGCCACCTCCCACGGCATTTCCGGCGGCTTCGGCGTGACGTCGGAGGCCGGGACGACGATGTACTCGGCGGCGGCCCGCACGGCGGTGAAGCCGAGAACTTCGGTACCGGCCTCGAGTTCGCCTTCGTCGACGACGCCGGCGAACTCGTTCCCGGGCACCCGCGGCCAGGACAGCGCCAGACCGGGCGGTTCCCACCCGGCCCGCACGGCGGCGTCGTACGGCTGCACCCCGGCGGCCTTGACCCGCACCCGGACCTCCCCCGGCCCGGCGTGCGGCTCCGGCAGGTCGAGGACGCGGAGCACTTCGGGCCCGCCGGATTCGGTGAACGCTACGGCTTTCATGGCGCCAGTCTGATACTTCGAGTTACCTGGAGGTCAACCACGCAGCGACGAAAATCGTCGGCGCCCTGCCGTACGGTCGGCAGCATGACCGAACTCGAGATCCGCCGCGCCACCCCCACGGAGGCCGGGACCCTGACCGCCCTGATGCACGCTTCCTCGGCCCACCAAGGCGACTACGCGTCCATCTTGGACGGTTACGCGATCGCCCCCGGGTACGTCGAGGCCAACCCGACCTTCGTCGCCACCGGGGACGGCGGGATCCTCGGCTTCTACGCACCCGCCCGCGTTGGCGTTCTACGTCCGGATGGGCGCGCGGCGCACCGGCACGATCCCGGCGAAGATTCGCTGGGACCGGCCGGAGCTCCGCTTCGACGTCCCTACAGGTTGATCATGTGACCCGCGAGGCCGTGGATCGCTTCCTTCACCGCTTCGCCCAGCGTCGGGTGGGCGTGCACGTTGCGCGCCACCTCGTGCACGGTCAGGTCCCACTGCTGGGCCAGCGTCAGCTCCGGCAGCAGTTCCGTCACGTCCGGGCCGATCAGGTGCCCGCCGATCAGCTCGCCGTGGCGGGCGTCGCTGATCAGCTTCACGAACCCGGCCGCGTCGCCCAGGCCGTGGGCCTTGCCGTTGGCCGTGAACGGGAACTTCGCCACCTGGACGTCGAAGCCCTTCTCGCGGGCCTGCTCCTCCGTCCAGCCGAAGCTGGCGATCTGCGGCTGGCAGTAGGTCGCGCGCGGGATCATCGGGAAGTCGAGTTCCATCGTCTCGGCGCCCGCGATCGTCTCCGCCGCCACCACGCCCATCGACTCCGACGCGTGCGCCAGCATCAGCTTCGCCGTCACGTCGCCGATCGCGAAGATGTGCTCGACGTTCGTGCGGCCGCGGCCGTCCACGGCGATCGCGCCGCGGTCGGTCAGGGCCACGCCGGTCTTGTCCAGGCCGTAACCCTCGACGCGCGGCTGGAAGCCGATCGCCTGCATGACCTTGTCGGCCTCGAGGACCTGCTCGCCGTTCTTCTCCGAGGACACCGTCACCCGCACGGACGAACCCGAGTCGTCGATCGACTCGACGCGGGTCGACGTCAGCACCTTGATGCCGAGCTTCCGGTACCGGCGCGCCAGCTCCGCCGACACCTCGGCGTCCTCCAGGGGCACCATCCGGTCGAGGAACTCGACGATCGTGACGTCGACGCCGTAGTTGTGCAGCACGTAGGCGAACTCGACGCCGATCGCGCCCGCGCCGGCGATCACGATGCTCGACGGCAGCTCGCTCGAGAGGATCTGCTCTTCGTACGTGACGACGCGCTCGCTGCGCGCGGTCCCGGGCAGCAGCCGCGTGGTCGCGCCGGTCGCGATGACGCAGTGGCCGAACGTGATCCGCTCGCCGTTGACCTCGAGGGTGTGGTCGTCGACGAACGTGCCGTGCCCGTCGAACTCGGTGATCTTGTTCTTCTTCATCAGGAAGTGCACGCCCTTGACGCGCCCGTCGGCGACCTTCCGGCTCCGCTCGTACGCGGCCGTGTAGTCGAAGCGGATCGGGCTGTCGGAGGAGATCCCGAACGTCTTCGCCTCCTGCGTCACCACGTGCGCCAGCTCGGCGTTGCGCAGCAGCGCCTTCGACGGGATGCACCCGACGTTCAGGCAGACGCCACCCCAGTACTTCTCCTCGACCACCGCGGCGCTCAGCCCCAGCTGGGACGCGCGGATCGCCGCGACGTAGCCGCCCACCCCGGCCCCCAGCACGACGACATCAAAGTGTTGTGCACTCATGCTTCGAAGCTACCCTTCGCGGCACTGTTCAGCGGAGTGACGGGGACCTCAGGCGGCGACCGGCGGCCGCTCCCCGCGCAGTGAGCCCAGCAGGTCGGTGATCGCGGCCATGATCCGGGCCGTGGCCTCCTCCAGCACCTCGCGGGTCAGCTCGCGGCCGACGAGGTCGGACAGGTCGACCGGCGGTCCGGCGATCAGCTCGACGGTCTTGCGCGGCAGCGGCCGCGGCAGCTTCGCCGTCGAGGGCAGCAGGTGGTGGGTCCCCCAGTTGGCCACCGGGATCACCGGGGCCCCGGTCTCCAGCGCCGCCCGCACCACGCCGGTCTTGCCGCGCATCGGCCAGCCGTCCGGGTCGTCCGAGAAGGTGCCCTCCGGGAAGATCGCGACGCATTCGCCCCCGCGCACGGACGCCACCAGGTCGCGGTAGGCCTCCGCGGCCGTCGCCGCGCCGCGGTAGACCGGGATGTGCCGCCCGGAGCGCATCACCGCGCCCAGCACCGGCAGCTTCCAGAGCGAGGCCTTCGCCAGGTAGCGCGGCACGCGGCCGGCGGCGAGGCAGAACGCCGTGAGCGTCGCCGGGTCGGCGAACGACAGGTGGTTCGACGCCACCAGCACCCCGCCGGTCTTCGGGATGTGCCGCGAGCCCCGCACGCGGAACCGGGTGGTCTGGACGAGGAACTGCCAGACCACCTCGATCGCGAAGCTGTACCAGGCGCCGCGGCCGGCGCGGGCGAAGCGCCGGCCGTAGGCGATCATCTGGCGCCGGGTGAGCAACTCACCTTCGGTGTCCAGGGCGGTCCAGCGGTCCATGACTGTCATTCGTAGCCCACGACCGGCCGGATCGGCCCGCGCCCGCGCCGAACGCGGCGCAGATCACAGTGAAAAACTTCAGAGCCGCTCGAGCACCACGACCGGGATCTCACGGTCGGTCTTCTTCGCGTACTCGTTGTAGTCCGGCCAGACGGCGGCGAGCTTCTCCCACAGCTTCGCGCGCTCCTCGCCGGAGCTGATGCGGGCGCGAGCCGTGAACTTGTCGGCCTTGACCTGCACGCCGACCTCGGGGGTTTCGACGAGGTTGAAGTACCAGCCGGGGTGGTTCGGCGCGCCGCCCTTGGAGGCCACGATCACCGGATTGCCGTCGACCTCCTGGTAGATCAGGGCGAACTTGCGCTCCTGGCCGGTCTTGCGGCCCTTGGTGGTCAAGACCAGCGTCGGGACGCCTTCCTGCCAGTCGTGGCCGACCTCGCCGTCGGTTTCCTCGTAGCGGCGGACGTGCTCGTCACCGAACAGCATGGGTGGTTCCTTTCGCGTCGATCAGCAGTGGCGGGCTCACCACTTGAAGGTTCTCCTTGTTTGCAACACACGCGATGCGCGCGATCTTCCCGCCGGTTTCACTCGTTCGGGGGAGGTCCCCCAAGCAGCGGCTTCTCGCGGCACACCCTCCTCCCAGTAGATTGCACCGACCGAGCACGCCGAGACACTCGAGACCGACTCTTGGAGGAGCCAGCCATGAAGGCCCGGCCGCACGTGACACTCGAAGACGTGGCACGCAGCGCGAACGTCTCGCTCGCGACGGCGTCGCGGGTGCTCAACGGCACCGCGTCCGTCCGCGCCGACCTGCGGGAGCGGGTGTCCGCCGCCGCGGCCGAACTGGCCTACGCCCCCAACGCGCACGCACAGGCCCTCGCCGGCGGCACCCACCGCACGGTCGGCGTGATCTGCCACGACGTCAGCGATCCGTACTTCGCGGCCATCGCGGGCGGGGTGATGCGGGTGGCCACCGACAACGGGCTGCTCGTCATGCTCGCCGGCACGTTCCGCGACCCGGACCGCGAGGTCGCCTACGTCTCGACGCTGCGGGCGCAGCGGGCCGCGGCCATCCTGCTCATCGGCTCGGCGTTCGAGGACCGGGCGTGGGAACGCGCGATGGCCGCCGAACTGGAGCCCTACCGGCGCGGCGGCGGCCAGGTCGCGGCGGTCAGCAGGCACCGCGGGCTCAAGATCGACACCGTGCAGCCGGACAACAAGGGCGGCGCCGCGGCGCTGGCGAAGGAACTCGTCGGCCTCGGCCACAAGCGGTTCGCCGTGCTGGCCGGGCCGCGGCGGCTGAGCACCGTGATCGACCGGCTGGCCGGGTTCTCCGACGAGCTCGCCGCGCACGGCATCGAACTACGCGAAGACGACGTCGTCGAGGCCGCGTTCAGCCGCGACGGCGGGTACGAGGCGACGAAACGGCTGATCGCCGGTCGCAGGCGCAAGCTGCCGACCTGCCTGTTCGCCGTCACCGACGTGATGGCGATCGGCGCGCTGACGGCGTTGCGCGAGGAAGGCCTGTCCGTGCCCGGCGACCTCTCGGTGGCCGGGTTCGACGACATCCCGGTGGTCCGCGACCTGGCCCCGGCGCTGACCACGGTGCGGCTGCCGCTGGAGGAACTCGGCGAACGCGCCATGGACCTGGCGATCAAGGGCTCCGCGGGCACCCGGCCGCGGACGGTCCGGCTGGCCGGCGAAGTCGTCCTGCGCGAAAGCACCGGACGCCCCAAACGCTGAGGCCCACCGGGCCTTGTCGCGGCGCGGCACAGGCCCTACCGTGGGTTGAGAAAGCGCTTTCTGATCCTTCCGGAGGTCCCCGATGCTCGTGCTCCCGGCCCCCGGCGGCGAGCTGCTGAACTGGTCGCCGTCCGGGCCACGGCCCCCCGCGCCCCCGCCGACGTCACCGCCGACGCCACTGTCGCCGCCGACCTCGCGCATCGCCTACGCCGCCGCGCACGTCGTCGCGGACGCGCTGGCCGACGAGCCCTACGCCGTGGACTGGGACACGACGCTGGCCTTCCGCGAGCACCTCTGGTCGTCCGGGCTCGGCGTCGCGGAAGCGATGGACACCGCGCAGCGCGGCATGGGCCTCGACTGGACGACGACGCAGGACCTGGTAACCCGCACCGGCGCGGTCGCGGCCGGGCGGCCCTGGTGCGCCGGCGTCGGCACCGACCAGCTGCCGCCGGGACCGGCCACCGTGGCGTCCATTGTGGACGCCTGGCGCGAGCAGCTCGACCTGGTCGCCGGCGCGGGCGCGGTCCCGGTCGTCATGGCCAGCCGCGCGCTGGCCGCCGCTGCCAAGAGCCCGGACGACTACCACGCGGCGTACGGAAAGCTGCTGTCCGAGGCGGGCGGCCCGGTCCTGCTGCACTGGCTGGGCGAGCAGTTCGACCCGGCGCTGGCCGGCTACTGGGGCCACGACGACGTCCGCGCCGCCGCCCGCGAACTGGCGGCGCTGTGCCGCGAGCACGCCGGCGCGATCGCCGGGGTGAAGGTGTCGGTGCTCGATGCCAAGGTCGAGATCGAGTTCCGCCGGGCCCTCCCGGACGGCGTCGCCTGCTACACCGGCGACGACTTCAACTACCCCGAGCTGATCGCCGGGGACGCCGAAGGCCACAGCGAAGCCCTGCTCGGCATCTTCGACCCGATCGCGCCGGTCGCCGCGGCGGGGCTGCGCCGGCTGGACGAGGGCGACCGGGCCGGGTTCCACGCCCTGCTCGACCCGACCGTGGCGCTGTCCCGCGAGATCTTCCGCGCGCCGACCCGGCACTACAAGACCGGCGTCGTGTTCCTGGCCCACCTCAACGGCCACCAGAACCACTTCCGGATGATCGCCGGCCAGGAATCCGCGCGCACGATCACCCACCTGGCGACGCTGCTGCGCCTGGCCGACGAGGCCGGCGTGCTGGCCGACCCCGACCTGGCCGAGGCCCGGATGCGGCCGCTGCTGCAGGTCGCGGGGGTCGGGTGATGGACCCGCGGCTGAGCCTCAACCAGATCACCACGAAGTCCTGGTCACTGCCCGAGGCGGTGGCCGGCTGCGCCGAGGCGGGCGTCGGCTGGATCGGGCTGTGGCGCGACAAGGTCGCCGAGACCGGCGTCGACGAGGCCGCGCGGCTGCTCAAGGAGCACGGGGTGCGGGTTTCGTCGTTGTGCCGCGGTGGGTTCTTCACCGGCGTGACGCCGGAAGGGTCCCCTGTGGACGGTGTGGCGCAGACCCTCGAGGCGATCGACGAGGCCGCCGCGCTCGGCGCCGACGTGCTCGTGCTGGTGGTGGGCGGGATCGCGGGCAACGACCTGGCCGCGTCCCGGCAGCGCGTCGCCGATGCGGTGGGCTCGCTGGCGCCGTACGCGGGGGAACGTGGGGTCCGGCTCGGCCTGGAGCCACTGCACCCGATGCAGTGCGCGGAGCGGTCGGTGCTGTCCACAGTGGAGCAGGCGCTGGCGATCGCGCTGGAGCACCCCGCCGACCAGGTCGGCGTGATCGTGGACGAGTTCCACGTCTGGTGGGACCCGCGGATCGAGGAGTCGATCGCCGCGGCCGCCGGCCGGATCGCCGGGTTCCACGTCTGCGACGTCCTCGTGCCGCTGCCGGACCCGCTGCTCGGCCGCGCCCTGCCCGGCGACGGCCCGATCGACCACCGCCACCTGCGCGCGGCCGTCGAGGCCGCGGGCTACACCGGGCCGATCGAGGTCGAGGTGTTCAACGCGGACCTGTGGGCCCGGCCCGGCGGGGACGTGCTCGCGGAGACCGTTACGGCGTTCGAGCGATACGTGGCCTGAAACGGTCCGCCTGGCGGTACGCTGAGTCCACCAGGCGGATGGGGGTCACGCATGAAGGCGGATGAAGACGGATCGGTCCGGAGCGTGCTCCGCGCGTTCGACCTGCTCGCTCTCTTCACGGAACAGCGCCGGACCTGGGCCGTCAAGGACCTCACCGCGGCGAGCGGCCTCGCGAAGACGACCGTGCTGCGGCTGGTCGCCACCTGTGAGCAGCGCGGCCTGCTGTGGACGCGGCCCGACGGGCGGATCACCGTCGGGCCCGGGATGCTGCGCTGGGCGCAGCTGGCGAACACGGCGTGGCAGCTGCCCGAGCCGGTCCGCCAGGTGCTGCGCGAGCTGGCCGGTGAGTGCCGGGAGACCGTCAACCTCTACGTGCGCAGTACGTCCGTACTGGTCTGCGTCGCCCAGCAGGAGGGACCACTGGCCATCCGGCACGTCGGGCGCGTCGGCGACGAGTTGCCGCTCGGCTTCGGGGCCGCCGGGCGGGTCCTCGACGGCACCGAGGGGGCAGCGGTCAGCCACGGCGAGCCGGAGCCCGGCGCGTCCAGCGTCGCCGCGCCCGTGCACGACGGCGACGGGCGGGTGCTGGCGGCGCTGGCGATCACGGGGCCCAGCAGCCGGTTCGAGCCCGGCGACGTCGCCGCGTTCACCGAAGCCGTCGCCGCCGCGTCGGTGCGGATATCGCAGATCGGCCTCGGGACACGGGCGGAATAGGCCACAGCCGTCCGGAATCCGGCGCCGCGTTGGTTAGGCTTCCGGCATGCCGAACCTGCTGGTGGTGGAAGACGACGCCGCGATCGGCAGCGTGCTCGAATCGACCCTGCGACTGCACGGTCACCAGGTGTGCTGGCGGCGCGACGGGCGGACCGCCCTGCAGGCCGCCGAATCCGGCGATTTCGACCTCGTGCTGCTCGATCTCGGCCTGCCCGACCTCGACGGTGTCGAGGTCTGCCGCCGGTTGCGCGCCGCGCTGCCCGCCGCCGTCCTCGTCATCCTCACCGCGCGGCAGGAGGAGATGGACGTCGTCGTCGGCCTCGACGCCGGCGCCGACGACTACCTCACCAAGCCGATCCGGCTGGGCGAGCTGCTGGCCAGGGTGCGGGCGCACCTACGGCGCGGCGCGCCGGCCGGGGCCCGGCCCCCGGTGACCATCGGCGGGCTGACCGTCGACATCGCCGGCCGTCGCGCCACCCTGTGCGGGCGCGAGGTGGTGCTGCGCGCCAAGGAGTTCGACCTGCTGGCCCGGCTCGCCGAGCAGCCCGGCGTCGCGGTCAGCCGCGAGACGCTGATGTCCGAGGTCTGGGACGCGCACTGGTACGGCTCCACGAAGACGCTGGACGTGCACATCGCGGCGGTGCGCCGCAAGCTGTCCGCTTGCGCGTCCCAGCCCGGCGACGAGGTGCCGCGGATCGTCACCCTGCGCGGGCACGGCTACCGGCTGGAAGACCCGGCCCGGTCCGCGGCCGAAGGGTAGCCGTGCGCCGCCGGATCACCTCGCTGACGGTGCTGGCCGCCCTGGTCGCGACCATGCTGTTCGCGCTCCCCCTGGGCTTCGCGGTGTGGCAGTACTACCACGACAACACCAAGTCCGAACTGGAGCGCGCTGCCGATTCCGTCGCGCTCGCCGTGTCGCACGAGCTGAACGCCGGCCTGACACCCGACATGCCGCCGTCCGGCGAAGACGAGGACGAAGACGCCGACGTCGGGATCTACAGCCCGGACGGACGGCTGCTCGCCGGGCGCGGGCCCGCCGTCGCCGGCCCGGTCGAGCGACAGGCGGCAAAGGCCACGGTGGACGTCGTCATCGGCCTCGAAGGCGAGGAAATGGCGCTGGCGGTGCCGGTGGTCAGCGGGCCCCGGGTGACCGGTGTGGTCCGCGCCGCGGTGCCGGAGTCCCAGCTACGGCTGCGGATCATCCTGACCTGGCTCGGCATGGCCGGGCTCGCGGTCGCGACGACCGGAGTGAGCTGGCTGCTGGCCCGGCGGTTCACGAAGCGGCTCGTTCAGCCCCTGGAGGAGCTGGCCGCGGCGGCCGAGCGGCTCGGCGACGGTGACTTCACGGCCCGGTCGCCGCGCGCGGGCATCCCCGAGATCGACCAGGTCGGCGAGACGCTGGACGCCACCGCGGCCCGGATCGGTTCGACGCTGGAGCGCGAGCGGGCGTTCTCGGCGGAGGCGTCCCACCAGCTGCGCACGCCGCTGACCGGGCTGCGGCTGCAGCTCGAAGCCGCACTGGAAACCCCGGCAGCGGACCCGTACGCGGCGATCCGCGCCGGCATCGCGTCCACCGACCGGCTGGAACGCACCATCGAGGACCTCCTGGCGCTGGGCCGGGAACGCCGGGCACCCCGGGCCGAGCTGGACCTCGGCGCGATCCTCGAGGAGGTCCGGCAGGCGGGCGAAGCCCTGCTCGGCCCCCAGCGGCGAACGTTGCGCATTCTCCGGGAGGACCCGCCCCCGGCCCGCGTGGCGGCCGCGGCGGTCCGCCAGGTCGTGGGCGTCCTGCTGGACAACGCGGCGACGCACGGCCGCGGCACGGTCACCGTCCTGGCCCGCGACGCCGGTGACGCGCTCGCCATCGACGTCGCCGACGAAGGCCCGGACCTCGGCGAGACGGACCCGTTCGCGACCACCCCCACCGGCCACGGCATCGGCCTCCGGCTGGCTCGTGGCCTCGCCGAGGCCGAAGGCGGCCGCCTCCGGCTCAGCCGCCCCGCCCCGCCCACGTTCACCCTCCTCCTCCCCGCCGCCCCGCCGTGACCCCCCAAGCGAGGTCACTTTCACGTGAAAGTGACCCGGAGAGACCCCCTCCACGTCACTTTCACGTGAAAGTGCCGCCTCGGGAAGTGCGGGAGGCTCGGCTACATCGGGAAGGTCGACCGGAAGGCGGCCGAGATCGGCTCGAGGTCGGCGATGAGGCGGTCGAGCTCGGCGGGGGTCAAGGCGTCGTACGGGGGCTCCGCGAGCCGGTCGGTCAGGGCCTCGACGCGGTCCTTCGCGGCCTTGCCGGCTTCGGTGAGCCCGCCGTCGGGGCCGATGAGGCCGCGGGCGCGCATGCCGTCGATGACCGCGTCCAGCTGGACGGCCGGGAGGTGCCAGACCCGGCCGAAGTCCTTCGCCGGCATGCCGACGGACAGGGCGTGGAGCACGTGGGCCTCCGTCCCGCCGACGCCCTCGGCCAGCAACGCGACGGTGTGGCCGTCGCCGCGGTGCTCGCGCAGCAGGGTGGCCGCGTGCCACAGCCGGGCCACCGGCTCCTGCGGAACCGGGAGCGCGCGCAGGGCGGCGTAGAGCGGGCGGCCCCCGACCGGGGCGCTGGTCGCGGCCGTCAGCAGGAGGTCGGCGGCGCGGGCGACCCGCGGGTCGTCGGCGAGTTCACCGAGGATCCGCCGCATCCCCGCGACGCAGCCGCGCTCGCGGGCCGCCAGCGCCGCCTCGGGCGTGGCCAGCTCCCACACCTTCGGGAGGTGCCGGGCCACCTCGCCGGGGGCGAAGTTGTAGAAGACCGCGTGGACCACCTCGGCCGGGACCGACCGGCCGAAGGGCGCGGCCCGGCCGGCGAAGTAGGCGTCCCACACGTTACGCAGGCCGAGCGCCAGCAGGGCCTCGTCCGACTCGTCGGCGAAGTAGGGCACCAGGCCGATCGGCTCGACCAGGTCGTACATGCGGCGGGCGTCGGTCATCTTCATCCCCTGTGGGTCCCGGCGGCGCCCCTCGTGGCGGCCGCTCACCCCCTCCACGAACGGCTTCCCCGGGATCCGACAACCCGGATCGGAAAAATTCTGCTCCGGAACGAATCGCCACGATCCGACGCCGCTGTGCAATGAATCACCTGTGATTCAGCTGTACGTGCAATGTTCTCCTGTTTTGCGCTCCGGAAACGACCGTTACCGTCGTCGGCATGACTTTGCGAGCCGCGACGGTGCGGCGGAAACCGGTCGCCGACCTGGTCGCCGAAGGTGATCATGGCACGTTGAAGCGGTCGCTCGGCCTCGGGCAGCTCACCATGCTCAGCATCGGGGCGACGCTCGGCAGCGGCATCTTCGTCGTGCTCGGCGAAGCCGTCCCGGTGGCCGGCCCGGCCGTGGTGCTCTCGTTCGTGCTCGCCGGCGTCACGGCGTTGTTCTCGGCCCTGTCCTACGCCGAGCTCGCCGGGATGATCCCGCTGTCCGGCTCGTCGTACTCCTACACCTACGCCACGCTCGGCGAACTGGTCGCCTGGGTCTGCGGGTGGTGCCTGGTGCTCGAATACGGCGTCTCGGTCGCCTCCGTCGCGGTCGGCTGGGGCCAGTACCTCAACGAACTGCTGCGGCTGGCCTTCGGCTTCGCCATCCCGGACGCGCTGAGCGGGCCGCCCGGCTCGGGCGGGGTCGTCAACGTGCCCGCCATCCTGGTCGTCGTCCTCGCGATGCTCCTGCTGCTGTCCGGCGCGAAGGAGAGCGCGCGGGCCAACGCCGTCATGGTCGTGGTCAAGATCGGCACGCTGGTGCTGTTCTGCGCGATCGCCTTCAGCGCGGTGCAGGCGAAGAACTTCACGCCGTTCCTGCCGCTCGGGCTGGCCGGGCTCAGCGCCGGCGGCGCCAAGCTGTTCTTCTCCTACATCGGCTTCGACGCGGCCTCGACCGCCGGCGAGGAAGCGAAGAACCCGCAACGCGACCTGCCGCGGGCGATCCTGCTCTCCCTCGGCATCGTCACCGTGCTGTACTGCCTGGTCGCGGTGGCCGCCGTCGGCGCCCTGCCGTGGCAGCAGTTCGACGGCCAGGAAGCCGCGCTCTCGCACGTGCTCGACGTCGTCTCGGACAACCCGTTCTGGGCCGGGCTGCTGGCCGTCGGCGCGATCGTGGCGATCTCCAGCGTCGTGCTGACCGTCCTCTACGGACAGACGCGCATCCTGTTCGCGATGTCCCGCGACGGCCTGGTCCCGGCCGCGCTGTCCGAAGTGGACGCGAAGACCGGCTCCCCGCGGATCAACACCCTCGTGGTCTCGGCCTTCGTCGCCGCCCTGGCCGCCTTCATCCCGCTCGGGAAGCTCGCCGACGCCACCAGCATCGGGACGCTGTTCGCGTTCGGCCTGGTCAACATCGCGGTCCTGCTGCTCCGCAAGCGCCAGCCCGACCGCCCGCGCACGTTCCGCGTCCCGTTCTCGCCGGTCACGCCGATCCTGGGCGTGCTCTGCTGCGGGTACATGATGCTCAGCCTCGACGGCGCCACCTGGCTGGTCTTCGGCGCCTGGATGGTGCTCGGCCTGCTGATCTACTTCGGCTACGGGATCCGGAAGTCGAGGCTGGCATGAAGGTCGCCATCCACCAGGGCCCGCTCGGCGACCTGCCCCGGATCGACGCCGACCTCGTCGTCACCGCGGAGATGATCACCACCGGCTACCACATCGGCGCGCGCACGCACGAGCTCGCCGAACCCGCCGACGGGCCCACCGCGGCCCGGATGACCGCACTGGCGCGGCAACGCGGCACCGCACTGGCGTACGGCTATCCCGAAACCGACGGCGAGCACGTCTACAACAGCGTCCAGCTCGTCGACGCCACCGGCCGCCGGCTCGCGAACTACCGCAAGACGCACCTCTTCGGCGACCTCGACAAGGCGTGGTTCACCCCCGGCGACGAGCCCGTGGTCCAGGCCGACCTCGGTGGCGTCCGGATCGGGCTGCTCATCTGCTACGACGTCGAGTTCCCGGAGCTGGTCCGGGCGCACGCGCTCGCCGGCACCGAACTGCTGGTCGTGCCGACCGCACTGATGAGCCCGTACGAAATCGTTGCCGACACGCTCGTGCCCGCACGGGCCTACGAAAGCCAGCTGTTCGTCGCCTACGCGAACCGCTGCGACACCGAGCGGGAGCTGACCTACTGCGGCCGGTCCTGCGTCGTGGCGCCGACCGGCGAGGTGCTGGCCCGCGCCGGCTCCGGGCCCGGCGTGATCGCCGCCGACGTCACCCGGGACGCACTGGCCGCGTCCCGCCTGGAAAACACCCACCTGGCCGACCGACGGCCCGACCTGTACCGGGGAACCACCGCATGACCTCCGCCGTCCCGACCGCGATCCACCACGACGAACCGGCGGGCCGCCCGATCACGATGTTCGGCCCGGACTTCCCGTTCGCCTACGACGACTACCTCGCCCACTCCGCCGGCCTGGGCACGCTGCCCGCCGGACGGCACGGCACCGAGGTCGCCGTGATCGGCGGCGGCCTCTCCGGCATCGTCACCGCGTACGAGCTGATGAAGCTGGGCCTGCGGCCGGTGGTCTACGAGATCGCCGAGCTCGGCGGCCGGCTGCGCACCGTGCGGTTCCCCGGCTGCCCGGACGACGTCGTCGCCGAAATGGGCGCGATGCGTTTCCCGCCCGCGTCGACCGCGCTGTTCCACTACATCGACAAGGTCGGGCTCGAAACCACGCCGTTCCCGAACCCACTGGCGCCGGGGACGCCGAGCACCGTCGTGGACCTGAAGGGGCAGAGCCACTACGCACGCACGCCCGCGGACCTGCCCGCCGTCTTCCACGACGTCGCCGCGGCCTGGGACCGGACCCTGGCCGAGCACGCTTCCTTCGCCGAGATGCAGACGGCGATCCGCGACCGCGACGCGAAGACGATCAAGCGGCTGTGGAACGAGCTGATCCCGCGGCTGGACAACCAGACGTTCTACGGCTTCCTCTGCGACTCCCCCGCGTTCGCCTCCTTCCGCCACCGCGAGATCTTCGGCCAGGTCGGCTTCGGCACCGGCGGCTGGGACACCGATTTCCCGAACTCCATCCTGGAGATCCTGCGGGTGGTCTACACCGGCGCCGACGACGAGCACCGCAGCATCGCCGGCGGCAGCAGGCAGCTCCCGCTGCGGTTGTGGGAGCACGCCCCGCAAGACTCCGCTTTCTGGCCGGCGGGCACGAGCCTGAGCACGCTGCACGGCGAACGGCCGCGGCCCGGCGTCGCGCGGCTGCACCGCACGGCCCCCGGCAACATCACCGTGACGGACACCGAAGGGCACATCAGGACGTTCCCGGCCGCGGTGTTCACCGCGCAGAGCTGGATGCTGCTGTCCAACATCGAGTGCGACGAAGCGCTGTTCCCGATCGACCACTGGACGGCGATCGAGCGCACGCACTACATGGCGTCGTCGAAGGTGTTCGTGCCGGTCGACCGGCCGTTCTGGCTGGACCGCGATCCGGCGACCGGCCGTGACGCGATGAGCATGACGCTCACCGACCGGATGCCCCGCGGCACGTACCTGCTCGGCGACGACCCGGGGAAGCCCGCGGTGATCTGCCTGTCCTACACGTGGGCCGACGACTCGCTGAAGTGGCTGCCGCTCCCGGTGAGCGAGCGCGTCGAGGTGATGCTCCAGTCCCTGCGCGAGATCTACCCCGGCGTCGACGTCCGGCGGCACATCATCGGCGACCCGGTGACCGTGTCCTGGGAGGCGGAACCGCACTTCATGGGCGCGTTCAAGGCCAACCTGCCCGGGCACTACCGCTACCAGCAGCGGCTGTTCACGCACTTCGTGCAGGACGAGTTGCCGGCGCGGTACCGGGGCCTGTTCCTGGCGGGCGACGACATCTCGTGGACGGCGGGCTGGGCCGAGGGCGCGGTGCAGACGGCGCTCAACGCCGTGTGGGGCGTGCTGCACCACTTCGGCGGGACGACCGATCCGGCGAACCCGGGCCCGGGTGACGGCTTCGCGGACATCGCGCCGATCACTCTCCCGGACTGACCGTGCCCCGATCGTGGGAGCCCGTCCGACATCGTGCGGACTACCCTGCCCGGCGCAACGCCCCGTGCGACGATGGGCGGATGAACACCGAGCCGGCGCCGAGATGGCGAAGACTGGAACCGGACGAACGGAAGGAACAGATCTACGCTTGTGCGGCGCGGCTGTTCGGTGAACGTCCCTACTCCGCAGTGTCCACTTCGGACATAGCCGCGGCGGCGGGGGTGGCGCGGGGGCTGATCAACCACTACTTCGGCACGAAACGCGAGCTGTACCTGGAAATCATCCGCCGGGCGCTGACCGTGCCGCGGCTGGCCGTCGAGATCCTCCCCGACGGGCCCCTGGAGCTGCGCGCCGACGTCGCCATCGAGTGGTTCCTCGACATGGTCACCAGCCAGGAGCGGATGTGGCTGGCCGCGATCGCACCCGAGGGCATCGGCCGCGACCTCGAGGTGGAGCGCATCCTCGAAGAAGCCGACCGCGAATCCGCCGACCGCGTGCTGGAAGCCGTCGGGCTGTCGCGGGAGAGCGAGCACGGGGCCGAGCTCAACGCGCTGGTGCGTGCGTTCGGCGGGATGGTGAAGTCGGCGGGGCGGGAATGGCTCGTGCGCGGGTCACTGACGCGCGACCAGGTGCACCTGCTGCTGTCGAAGTCGCTGGTGACGCTGGTCGGCGAGATCTTCCCGGCCATCCGGGCGGCGCCGCCGCGCACCGGCCCGCCGGCGCCGCGGCAGGGCGATTCCGGGTAGACCGAAGCCCCCGACGCCACGAGGGGGAGGAGGGCGCCAGGGGCTCCGGGTCAGTGGCGAACCACCGACGCACGTCCACGGTACGCCGGGGCACTGTCAAGTCGCTGTCAACCTTCGCTGTCCGATTCGTGCAGTTCGACCAGCCGGTGGGCGAGGCCGTCGAGACACCGCCGGACGGCATAGTCGTAGAGCTGGGCGTAATAGCCCGAGGCGAGGTCCGGGTCACCCATCAGGTCGTGCATCGCCGCGCCCAGTTCGGCCATCCCGGGCAGGTCGGCCCGTTCGCGGTAGGTGGCGTACTCCTCGGTGTTGTCGATCCGGAGCGCGAGCGCGCCGTCGCGGTCGTCCTCCATCGCGACGAACTGGCACGCGGTCATCAGCAGCAGGTTGTAGGCCAGCACGCTCTCGCGGCCGAACCCGGCGGTCAGCAACACGCCGACGCCCGCGTCGATGGTGCGCGTGGCCGCCTTGACGGACGGGCCGAACAGCGCCAGCCGCCGCGCGCAGCCCGGGTAGGTCCGCAGCACCGCACGCAGGCCGGCCAGCAGCTCGGTGAACCACTCCTGCCACGGCAGCTGCTCGGCCGGCAGCTCCAGCAGCCCGACGACCCGGTCGACGACGGCGTTCACCACCGCGTCCCGGTCGCCGACGTGGTGGTAGATCACCGCCGGGTAGGCCTCGACCGAGCGGGCGAGCTCCCGCAGCGTCCAGTTGTCCAGGCCGCGCTGGGCGGTGAGGGTGGTGGCCGCGCTGACGATGCAGTCGGCTGTCAGCGCCGGCAGTCCCGCCGCGGCCCGTGACCGTGGACGCTGTCCCGTGCCCGAGGATGAGGTCGGCATGGGGCGTAACGGTATCCGCACCGCCCGGCCCGGTGCCAGCTCCGCACGGGTACGGCAGGATCGGGGTATGGCACGCGCACAGGCCAACGGTCTCGAGCTCGAGTACGACACCTTCGGCGATCCGGCAGCACCGCCGCTGGTCCTCGTGATGGGCCTCGGCGCCCAGATGATCACCTGGGAGGACGGTTTCTGCGAACTGCTCGCCGGCCGCGGGTTCTTCGTGGTGCGTTACGACAACCGGGACGTCGGGCTCTCCACCTGGCTCGACCACCTGCCCCCGCCGGACCTGGCCGCATTGGCCGCCGGTGATCTGTCGAGTGCGCCGTACACGCTGTCGGACATGGCCGACGACGCCGTCGGGCTGTTCGACGCGCTCGGCATCGACCGCGCGCACGTCGTGGGAGCGTCGATGGGCGGGATGATCGTGCAGCAGCTGGCCATCGACCACCCGGACCGGCTGCGGTCGGTCACGTCGATCATGTCGACCACCGGCGACCGGGGAGTCGGGCAGGCCGAGCCGTGGGCGCTGGCGCTGCTGACCCGGCCGCCGGCCACGACCCGCGAACAGGCGCTCGCCGACAGCGTCGAGGGCTACCGGCGGCTCGGCTCCCCCGGCTACCCGGACGACGAGGCGTTCCTGCTGGCCAAGGCGGCCCTGCACTACGACCGCGCGCGGCACCCGGTGGGCACGCTCCGCCACGCGGCGGCGGTGGTGGCGTCCGGCGACCGCACCGCACGTCTCCGGGACGTCCGGCTGCCGGCCCTGGTCGTCCACGGCGACGCCGACCCCCTGATCAACGTCAGCGGCGGCAAGGCGACGGCCGAGGCGATCCCCGGTGCGGAGCTGGTCGTGCTCCCGGGGATGGGGCACAACCTGCCGCGCGCGGTCTGGCCGGAGCTCGCCGACGCGATCAAGGACGTCGCCGGCCGGGGTGAATAAAGCGTAAAGATCCCGGCGCCGGATGTAGGGAATATGTCCTGGGCCACGCTGGTCGTCGTCCTCGGGACTGGACTGGGTGCATGACAGAAGGCTTCGGATTTCCGTTCGGCTGCGTGGTCGCCGTCGCCGCGGTGATCGTGGCGGACCTGGCCGGGGCGACGGGTCATCCCTGGTACGCGCTGGTCACCCTGGGCACGGTCGTCCTGGCTTTTGCCCACCGAAGTTCCCCGTTGGCGGCGACGGGGGTGGCGGTGGTCGCCTGGGCCCTGCACACGGGCTTCGTCCTCGGCCGCTTCGGCGAGCTCACCTTCGACGCGCCGGCCGGCTTCGCCGCGCTCGTCTTCGCCTCCGCCCTGGTCACCGGGGCTCTCGCCCGCGCCGCCGTGTCGACCTCCGAATCACGCGTGTCGACTCCCCAATCACGCGTGTCGACCCTCCGATCACGGGTGTCGTCCATCCCGGTGCACGAGTCGTCCGGCCGGGTACGCGAGTTCGCCGGCCGGGTCCTTCGGGTGCCGTGAGCAGAGGGTCGACACGCGTGATTGGAAGGTCGACTCGCGTGTTTGAAGGGTCGACACGCGTACCTGGATGGACGACACGTCAGCGGTGGGCGAGGGCCGCGCGGCGGGCCGCGGATGCCGCGATGATGCGGGGCAGGCCTGCCGGGTGGAGGGGGTCGATGCCGGTGAGGTCGCGGATGCGGCGGAGGCGGTAGTCGACCGTGTTGGGGTGGACGTGGAGCTGGGCCGCCGTGCGGCGGCGGTTCGTGTCCAGCTCCAGGTAGGCGTCCAGCGTCTCGACCAGCTCCGGGTGCGCTTCGAGGGGGTCGAGCGCCGCCGCGAGGCGGTCGCGGGCCGCTCCGGGGCGGGTCAGCTGGTACTCCACCAGGACGTCGTCGAGGCGGTACAGCCCCGGCGGCCGGCCGAACCACCGGAGCACGTCCAGCACCTCGCCGGTCTGCGCCGCCACCGCCCGGACCTCCGAGGGCGCCGCCGGTTCCGCCGCCGCCAGCACCGCCACGCCGGCCGCGCGCGCGGCCGCGTCGAGCACCGCGTGCCAATCCGGGAGCCGGCCCGCCACCGGGAGCAGGACGAGCCCGCCGGGGCCGTCCAGGGACGCGAGCACGCCGTCGCCGCAAGCGTGCTCGAACGCCGCCAGGAACCGGCGGAGCTTGCGGCGGACGGCGATCTCGGCGTCCACCCCCGGCGACTCCTCGTCCGCGTGCGGCCCGAGTTCGACGCTCAGCACGACGTACCGCGCCGGCAGCGTGATCCCGGCGGTGCGGGCGACGACGTCGACCGGGCCACCGTCGACGAGCACCGACAGCAGCGTCCGGCGCGCGGTGTGCTCCTGCCCGACCTTCGTCCGCAGCTCCTCCAGGTAGCCGCGGGTGACCGCGGCGGTCACCGTGCCGACGAAGGCCAGCACCCGGTCGGCGACGTCGAGGAGATCGGCGACGTCCGCGCTGCCCGAAGAGGCGGAGCCGACGGCGAAGATCTCCCGCGCCCCGACGTGGTACGCGGTCAGCACGGCCTCCAGCGGGAAGCCCTCTTCCGCCCGGCGGACCGCGGACGCGCCGACCTGCCGCAGCTCGGCCGCGTTGAGCTCGCGGTCCTCGCGCAGGCTGCGCGCGAACGCCCGCACCGCCTGCCGGGTGATGCCCGCGATGTCGCCGGCCAGTTCCTCCACCGGTAGCCGCCGGTAGTCGGCGACCTCGGCCTGGATGCGCGCGAGCACCCGCGCGATCAGCTCGGGCTCCTCCCGGGTGAGCCGCTCGTGCACGCGCTGCCCGCCGAGGGTGAGGTCCCCGCCGCACTTGTGCTCGGTCACAACCGATCCCCTCGTTCTCTGCCCGGATTCCCAGTCAATCCTGTGACGCGCAGTGCCGATGGTGTCACGGAGACCAATAATCGGCACGGCTTCAAGGAGGACGGCGTGCGAGTGAGAACGACGGCGTTCATCGCGATCATGGTCACCGCGCTGGCGAGCGCGACGGCGGGCACGGCGGAGGCGGCCACCGCCGGCGAATACGTGGCACTGGGGGATTCGGCGGCGGCCGGGCCGCTGATCCTGCCCCCCGACCTCTCTTCCCCCGGCTGCCTCCGGTCGCTGATCGACTACCCGCACGTCGCCGCGCAGGAGCTCGGCGTGCCGCTGAAGGACGTCACGTGCTCCGGCGCGACGACCGCGGACATGACCGCCCCGCAGCAGACGTCGTCCGGCGCGGTACCGCCGCAGCTGGACGCGCTGAGCGAGCAGACCCGCACGGTGACCGTGACGATCGGCGGCAACGACGTCGGCCTGGTCGGGGCCGCGACGAGCTGCATCACCCTGCTGCCCGGCATCACCCCCGACTGCGTCGACCGGTACACCGCGGGCGGCCACGACCAGCTGGCCGAGAAGATCGCCGCGTTCGAGCCGGTGTGGGGCGCGCTGCTGGACGCGATCCACGCGAAGGCGCCGAACGCCGACGTCTTCGTGGCCGGGTACGGCACCTACCTGCCGCGCAACGGCTGCTGGCCGGTCGCGCCGCTGACCCGGCGCGACGCGAACTACCTCCAGGGCAGCATCGACAAGACCAACGCCGCCCTCGCCCGGCAAGCCGCCGCGCACGACGCGCGCTACGTCGACGTCCGGACGGCCTCGATCGGGCACGACGTCTGCAAGCTGCCCGGCGTGAAGTGGTTCGAGAGTGTGATCCCGACATCGGTCGCCGCGCCGCTGCACCCGAACGCGGACGGCATGGTGGCCATCGGCGGGCTGGTCACCGCGGCGGTCAGCGGCTGAAGTCCCAGCGGGCGGCGCCGTGGGGCTCGGCGGTGGCGACGCCGACGGCCCGGTGCAGCGTGAGCCGGTACAGGTACCACGGCGCCGGCCCGGCGCTCGCCGCCATGAACGGCGCGTTGAATCCGCCGTCCTCCACCGTCGCGGGCCAGCCGCCCTCGCGGTAGACGGCCGCCACCCGCTCCAGCGTCGCCGGGTCGGCGACCCGGTGGGCCTCGCCTTCCATCGTGACGTCGAGGCCGCGCAGCCGCACCGACACCGTGCACGCCGGGTTCGCCGCCAGGTTGCGGGCCCGGCGGGTGCCCGGGCCGCTCACGAAGTACAGGGCGTCGGCCACCCAGATGGCGCCGACGCCGGCGGCGTGCGGCCGTCCGTCGGGGCGGACGGTCCCGACGAAGAACGTCAGGTCTTCCTTGGGGGTCTGGGTGGCGAGCAGGTCCCGCGCCCGGCTCCACGGCAGCGCCGCGGACCCGGAGGTTCGGTCGAGGTTCTGGGTTGCTTTCGGCTCCGTCATGCCTACGCGTCGAACGGGACAACGGCGGATCGACACGCGGCGAGAGTTTTCGCGCCGCCGGGGTCGTCGTCGCTGGTCGCGGGCACGATCGCCAGCTCGTCGACCCCCGCCTCCGCGTACTCGGCGGCCTTCGCGGCGATCTCCGCGCCGGATCCGAGCAGCCCGACCACGGCAATCGCCTCGACCGGCACCGCGGCCAGCAGCTCACGCGGGTGCGGCCGGGTGCGGGCGAAGTCGGTCAGGTCGCCGAAGCCCGCCGCGCGGAACATGTCCGCGTAGCCCGGCGCGGCGAGGTAGCCGACCACACCCCGGCGCAGCTGCTCCAGCTCGGCCGGCCCCGGGTCGGCCGCACCGATCACCCAGGCGGCGACCGGCGGCGGCGTGGCGCCGATGCGCGAAGCGGCTTCTCGCAGTCCTCGCACCAGCGTCGCCGCGGCCGCCGGGCTGACCAGGTTGATCACCATCCGGTCGGCGTGCCGCGCGGCGACGTCGAGCGCCCGCGGCCCGAACGCGGCGATCGTCAACGGGGTCTTCGGCGCGGGCAGCCGCAGCCGGTAGCCCTGCGAACCGACGACCTGGCCGTCTACAGTGGACTTCTCGCCGGTCAGGAGCTGCCGGACCGCGACGGCGGACTCCGCCAACGCCGTGGCCGCCCGATCGCGCGAACGCCCGTGCCAGCCGCGCACGACGACGTCGCTGGACGTCCCGAGCGCGACGCCGGTCGCCCGGCCGGTCAGCGCCGCGACCGACGCGACGCCCATGGCGATCGTCGCCGGGTCCCGCACGGTCACCGCCAGCGGCCCGAAAGTCAGGGAAATCCGCGAGGTGGTCGCCCCGATCGCCGTGCCGAGCGCGAAGGCGTCCCACGTCGCCATCTCGCCGATCCACAGCTCCGGATAACCCGCGGCTTCGGCCGCGCGGGCGGTCTCCAGCGCCTCCTCCGGCGGCCGGTCCTGCCAGAGCCCCAGCGAAACCGAAAGCCTCATGCGGTGACCACCATCGTGACGACCGTGGTGAACGAGCCGCCGACATTGAGCGTCAACGCCGTCCGGGCGCCCCCGATCTGCGTCTCGCCCGCCGTTCCGGTCACCTGCCGGGCCGCGTCGCGCAGCATGCGGACGCCGGTGGCGCCGACCGGGTGGCCGAGACCGATCAGGCCGCCGCCCGGGTTGATCCCGGCCGCGTCGAGCCCGCCGTCGGCGACGAACCGGCCGCCGTCGCCGGGCGGTGCCGCGCCGAGGTGCTCCAGCGCGACCAGGCCGGTGATCGTGAAGCAGTCGTGCAGCTCGACGACGTCGAGCGCGTCCGGCCCGGCGACGCCCGCCCGCCGGTAGGCGTCGACGACCGCGCCGCGCAGGTGCGGGAACAGGTACTCGCCCTCGGCCGCGAGCTTCTCGGCGAGGCCGATGTGCGCGGTGCGGTGCCCGAAGCCCGCGATGCGCGGGAAGCCGCCACCGAGCCGGGCGGCGAACGCGGGTGAAGCCAGCAGGACCGCCGCGGCGCCGTCGGTGATCCGGCCGCAGTCCTGCTTCCGCAGGCGACCCTCGATGACCGGGTTCAGGACGTCGTCGGGCCCGAACGCGCCGGCCGGGAACCGCCAGTCGCGGGCCTGCGCCACCGGATTGCGCGTCGCCCGGGCGAACGCGTGCTCGGCGAACAGCCCGAGGTGCCCGGGATCGAGGCCGTACCGCGCGTCGTAGGCGTCGGCCACCTCCGCGAACAGCGCCGGCCAGGGAAACTTCGCGGAGACGGCTTCGTGACCGGCCCACGCGGCGGACCCGAGGTGCTCGGCGGCCCGCTGCCCGTCGGTGTTGCGCATCAGCTCGACCCCGACGACCAGCGCCAGGTCGTAGCGGCCCGCTTCGAGGTCGGCGCACGCGGCGAGCACCGCGGTGCTGCCGGACGCGCACGCGGCTTCGTGCCGGGTGCTGGGCACGCCGTCGAGCTCCGGCACCGCGGCCACCAGCACGCCACCCAACTGGGCCTGGCCGGTGAACAGCTCCGCCGCGAGGTTCCCGACGTGCGCGACCTCGACGTCGGCGGCCGAAACACCGGCGTCCGCAAGGGCCGCGGGCACGACCTCGGCGAACAACTCGAGGAGCCCGCGTCCCTCCTTCGTGAAGTTGCGCGCGAAGTCGGTCTGCGCGCCGCCCAGGACGAACACCGTCATCGCCTCACCCCAGACTTTCCCGCAGCTGCCGCTTAAGGATCTTCCCCACCGGGTTGCGTGGCAAGGACTCCGCATACGCGAGCCGTTCCGGCAGCTTGAACGCGGCCACCTTCTGCTCCCTCAGGTACGCGACCAGCTCGTCCAGGGTCGGCTTGCGCGCGCCCGGCACGACGACCGCGCACACCCGCTCCCCCATGACCTCGTCGGGCACGCCGACCACCCCGACGTCGGCGACGTCCGGGTGCCCGGCCAGCAGCCCCTCGACCTCGGCGGGCGAGATGTTCATGCCGCCGCGGATCACGAGGTCCTTCCGCCGGTCGACGTACCGCAGGAACTCGCCGCGCTCGCCGTCGATCTCGAAGACGTCGCCGGTGTGGAAGTGCCCGTCCTCGTCGAAGGACGAGGTGTCCAGGGGTTCCCCCACCGACGTCAGGTAGCCCGCGAACACCGTCGGCCCGGCGATGCGCAGCTCACCGGGGTGTCCGGGTCCGGTCACCCGCTCGCCGGTGACCGGGTCGTGCAGCCGCACCGACGTCCAGCCGGCGACGGGCGTCGACCATGTGACGTCCGAGGCGTAGTTCGGGAAGTAGCTCGCGCGCTGATCGGGGTCGGGGATGTCGACCGGGCCGGACAGCAGCGCGGTGCCTTCGTTGGAGCCGAAGAAGTTGATGATGTCGATGCCGTACCGCTCGGCCCAGGTGCGCACCAGCCACGGCGAGAGCGGCGCCGAACCGGAGCCGATCTTCCGCAGGGCGGCAATGTTCACTCCGGACAGGATCTTCTCGTTGTGCAGCAACATGGTCAGCAACGCCGGCGGCGCGAGGGTGTAGGTCACGCCCTCGGCGGCGAGCTGCCCCAGGAACACCGGCAGGTCGAACGGGTGGTGTGGGACGAACCGCGCGCCGGTCAGCAGCCACGGCAGGAACATCCCGCCGATCCCGGCCATGTTCGTCATCGGGAACGGGGAAAGCAGGACGTCGTCGCGGGTGATCCCGGCGGCCTGGACGCAGCCCGCGGCCGTCGCGAGCCAGTCGCCGTGACAGCGCGGGACGGCTTTCGGCTCGGCCTCGGTGCCGGACGTCCAGCAGATCGTCACGCAGTCGTTCACGTCGGTGCCGAGTCCGGACAGATAGGAGTCCAAAGTGGATTGCTCCGCAGTGGACAGTGGATCTTCGGGCCAGGCCAGGGCGCCGGCCGGTTCGTCGTCCCCCCTGGCGACGACGAACCGGACCGACAGCGCCGAAGCGCTCAATAGCCCAAGGGCCGCCCCGGCGAGCGGGTGCTCGCCGTATCTGGATGCCGTGATCACCCCGACCGCCCCGGTGCGCCGGCACATCGGAACCATCTCGTGCTCCCGGTAGGACACCGGGAACGGGGTGACGACCGCACCGATCCGCACGATCGCGAGGAACGCCTGGACCAGGGCCGAGCAGTTCGGCAACTGCACAGCCACTACGTCACCTGCTCGCACCCCTCTGGCGAGCAGGAACGCGGCCAGGACGTCGACGCGTTCGTCGAGCCGGTTCCAGGTCCACCGCACCGGGTCGCGTCCGACCAGTGCGGTGGTGTTCGGTGGATCGACCAGCGCGAGACCCTCCGGGTCGGCACTGACCCGCTCCTTCACGAGCCGGTCGATCGTCTCCGCACTCCACCATCCCCGTGTCCGGAAGTTCCGGGCACGACCCTCTCGATGGCATCTCATGAACGGAGGTTTTCCAGCTGGTCCGCCCGGACCCAGGTCGCGTGAAAACCGAGCGGGACACGCTGGGGAAGCAGGACCCTGGCCACGGGTCCGGCAGCGAGGTCGGTGGCGTCGAAGATGTCCAGTTCCGAGCGCCCCTCGCGCTCGTCCTGCACGAACGTCACCAGATACCCGTCCGCCGAGTCGACGGGTGCTCCTTCGCAGGGTGCAAACGGAGCCTCACTGCCCCACCGGCCGGGACCGAACCGGTATTCGGTCTTCGTGCCGGCAAGATTGTCGTGGCGCACCAGCCCGTCGAACTTCAGCGTCGACTCGGGCGAGATGTGCACCGCGTAGGAGTACCGGTTCCGCCTGCCGACGCCGCGGGCGTCGACGGTCGGGAACTCGGTGTTGTCGTCGTCGAGCGGGGTTTCGCGGCACGCGCCGGTCCGCAGGTCGAAGCGGTAGCGGTGCAGCTGTGCGTCCAGCCGCAGGTAGGACAGCATCTTCGCGAGCGGCGTGTGCGCGTCGGCTCGCGGCTGGGGGTGCTGCACGCGGCAGACGTCGAGGACGACTTCGTCGCCCTCTTCCCAGGCGTTGACGACGTGGTAGATGTAGCACGGGCTCGCTTCGAACCACCGGATCTGGCTACCGTCTCCGTAGCGTGGCAGCACGCCGAAGCGGCTCGGTATCGACCGGTCGAAGTGCAGCTTGTGGCGGCCCTGCTTCGCCGCCGCGAGGTCCTGGACCAGCGGCAGGTCCATCAGCACCGCGTAGTGCTCGGTGATGGCCATGTCGTGCGGCAGGCGCGGGCCGGGCAGCTCGACGTCGGTGCTGGTCACGACCTTGCCGTCCGCGCTGATCACGCCGTAGCGCAGGTACGGCGGGCGGGGCCCGTAGTCGAACCAGAACAGCTCGCCGGTGGTCTCGTCGACCTTGGGATGGGCCATCATGTCGCCGGCCAGCGTGCCGAGGAAGTCCTCGGCGCCGAGGGTTTCCAGTGACAGCGGGTCGACCGCGTACGGCGAGCCGCACAGGTACCAGGTGGCGAGGATGCGGCCGCGGTGGAAGATGACGTCGGTGTTGGCGTTGTCCTTGAGCCCCAGGCCGTGGGAGTTGCCGAAGGGGTTGCCCTTCGGGTTCTCCATCACGCCGGTCCAGAGCGCCTTGCCGGCCGCGGACTCGGCTTCGAAGGCCTTGGTGCGGATCCAGCGGTTGCGGTAGCGGGCCTTGCCGTTCTCCAGGTGGACCGCGTGGATCATGCCGTCGCCGTCGAACCAGTGATAGCGGCCTTCCGGGGCGAACCGCGGGTTCGGGCCGTTGCGCAGGTAGACGCCGTTGAGGTCCTTCGGGATTTCGCCGATGACCTGCAGGTCTTCCGCGTCGATCTCGGTGCTGACCGGGGCGTGGACGCCGAGCAGGTAGGGGTTGTCCTCGCCGGTGTCCGCCGTCCGGGCCACCATCAGCGGCTGTTCGGAGGTGCTGGTCATCGGGCTGCTCCCTGACTCTCGGGCTCACCGCGCTGGCTGATGGAGACGAGACTATGATTTGTGTACCCAGGTGTCAATAGGCTTCTTTTGGTGTAGCCAGGTGTTACCCTGAGGGCGTCGTGTAACGAGGGGGAAGTGGTGACCGAAGCGACTGCACACCGCGTCCGGCCGGCGGGAGATCCGCTGCGCCGAGCGCTCGAGATCGTCGGCGACCAGTGGACGCTGCTGATCCTGCAGAGCCTCTTCCTGCGCTTCCGCCGGTACGAAGAGCTGCGCCTGCGGCTGGGCATCTCGCCGACGGCATTGTCGGGACGCCTGCGGGACATGGTGGACGCGGGCATGCTCGCCCGGGTGCCGTACCGGGACGCGCGCCGCACGCGGCACGAGTACCGGCTGACCGAGCGCGGCCTGGAGCTGTGGCCGCTGCTGATCTCGATCTGGGCGTGGGAGCGCGAGTGGGTCGAAGGCCGCCGCGAGGTGCTGCCGACGCTGATCCACCTCGACTGCGAGCTGGCTACATCAGCGCCCCTCGGCTGCGCCGCCTGCGGCCGCCGCGTCGATGCCCGTGACGTCCGCGCGGAACGGCTGGACAGCACCGGCGTCGCGGCGGCGACGGCGTCCAAGCGCTTCCGCCGCAAGGACGCCGATGCCCTGGCCAGCGACCCGATGATGTTCTTCCCGGACACGATGGAGCTGCTCGGCGACCGGTGGTCGACCGGCCTGCTGGTCTCGGCGCTGCTCGGCTGCCGGCACTTCTCGGAGTTCGAGCGCGAGCTGGGCATCGGGCCGAGCGTGCTGTCGGCCCGGCTGAGCAAGCTGGTCGAGGTCGGCGTCCTGCGCACCGGCGCGGCGAAGACCCGCACCGACGCCCGCGACTACCGGCTGACGGCGAAGGGCCTGGCGTTCTTCCCGGCGCTGGCGTTCATCGCGGAGTGGTCGCGCGGGTTCGAGGTGACCGGCCAGGAGCCGGACATCACGCTGCACCACGTCGAGTGCGGCGAGCGGCTGCGCCCGATGCTGCTGTGCGACCACTGCGGCCGCCCACTGACCCGCAAGTCGGTGCAGTTCGGCGGTGTACCGTCCCCCAAACACTGACGACGTGACCAAATCGACTCGCCAATCGCCCCGCCCGATGCCAGGCTGGAGCGGTCACACGTCGTCACTTTCGGAGGTAAGCATGAGTGAACCGGACCCCTCGCCCAGCGGCGAGGAGGACGACGACGTCAAGCGCAAGTTCCGCGAAGCGCTGGAGCGCAAGCAGGCTCACGCGCGCACGGGTTCGTCCCACGAGAACGGCGGCGGCAAGAACCAGCACGCCCACGGCCCGGCGGCGAACAAGAGGACGTTCCGCCGCAAGAGCGGCTGAGCCGCCGGCGCAAGACTCGTGAAGGCCACCTCGGGGAGTCCCCGAGGTGGCCTTCACGGTTTCAGGGCGTGAACTCGCCCAGGTGGTCCAGCACCACGAACTCGCTCCCCGGGCTCGCCGCCGCCACCGCCTTCCGCAGGACCTCCACCCCGCCGTTGGGGTCGTGCGCCTGGCCCAGCGGCAGGTCGAAGTCGTCCCAGTGCGTCGCCGCCACCCACCTCGGATCGCCCACGGTTCGCAGCAACCTCGGGACGTACTCCCGCACCTTCGCCCCGCCCGGCGGCAGCAGCACGACGTCCGGCCGCAACCCCGCCAGCTCGGACTCGACGTAGTTCGAACCGCCGAAGTCCAGCACGCTCGCCCCGCCGCCGGACACCAGGTACGCCAGCGTGCCGCCCTCCAGCAGGTCCGAGATCACGCGTGGCCGGTCACGGCGGGAAAGCGGCCGGGTTCCCGGGAACGCCACCTGGGCCCGGCCGCCCGTCGCCGAATGCAGGGACCGCAGCACGCGGATCGAGTACCCGTCGAACGCCAGGTCCTCGCCGCCCGTCGCGATCGCCAGCTGGTCCTCCGGGGCACCCATGGCTGCCATGAGACTCAAATGGGTCTCGGTGCCAATGACCGTCGCTCCGGTGCGTTCGGCCAGGTACGGGACGTCCGTCAGGTGGTCGTAGTGGCCGTGCGTCACCAGGATGTGGTCCGCGCGGAGGAAACCGCGGTCGAGGTAGCCGTCGATCAGGGCGCGGTTCACCGAGAGCGGCGTGCGGGGGTCCGCGCCCGCCGGGGTGTACGTCCCCGTCCTGAACCGGGTCAGCCACGGGTCGATGAGGACCGTCTTCGGCCCGATGCGGATTTCCCAGCCGTTGTTCCCCCACCAGCGCAGTGTCATCTCAGAACCGGTCATTTCAGAACCGGTCATCTCAGAACCGGCCATCCCAGAACCGGCCATCCCAGAACCGGCCATCCCCGAAGCCGCGCGTGCCGTGGCCGGTGCGCCCGCGAGGATGGCGGCGGCCGCCGCGCCCGCGCCGAACAGCCCGCGCCTGCTGAATCCTGTGTCCATGCCGGACACCCGACCACGAGCCGCGCATCGGTGTCCAAGATCGACCCGGCGGTATGTCGATATTCGAACGGCTATCGTCGCAGCGTGGACCACCTCCGTTCGCTGCGGTACTTCCTCGTCGTCGCCGACGAGCTGCACTTTGGCCGGGCCGCCGAACGGCTCGGGATCGCGCAGCCGCCGTTGAGCCAGCGCGTCAAGCGGCTCGAAGCCGAGCTGGGCGCGAAGCTGTTCGAGCGCGGCCGCCGCGTCACGCTCACCGAAGCCGGCGAAGTGCTGCGTGCCGAAGCCCGGGACCTGCTCTCCCGGTGGGACCGCATGACGGCGCTCGTCGCGAAGGCCGAACGCGGCGAGCTGGACAGCCTGCGCGCGGGCGTGCCCCCGGACCTGCCCGGCCGGGTGCTGGCCGCGATCCTGACGAAGTTCGCCGACGCGTGCCCGGCCGTGCGGCTGGACCTGCAGGAGCTCACCACCGCCGAACAGGCCCGGCTGCTCGCCGATCGCGAACTCGACGCCGGCCTCCTGCAGCTGCCGGTGGACGTGGTCGGGCTCGACCTCGGCCCGGTCGTCGACACCCCGCTGGGCGTGGTGCTGCCCCGCGACTCGCCGCTCGCCCGCCGCGCCGAGCTCACCCTCGCCGACCTGGCCGGGGAAGGCCTGGTGCACGCTCCGCGCGCCGCCGCGCCGGGAAGCTACGACACGCTGCTGCGCACCTGCTGGGACCACGGCTTCCGCCCGGCCGCGATCCGGCACGCCCGCAACCCCGAGTTCGTGCTCGGCCTGGTCCTGGCCGGGCACGGCGTGGCGTTCGAACCCGGCGCCCGCAAGGAACCCCGGGTGGTCTGGCGGCCGCTCGAAGGCGAGGTGCTGCGGGCCCGGATGGCGTTCGCCTGGCCCTCGACCAGCCCGCACCCGCAGGCGGCCGAACTCGCCGGAATCGCGGCCGCGGTCCTCGGGAACGACGGTGTCTCGCGCCTGGTGCCGCCTCCGCGGGGCCCCCGCCCGTGGGACGTGTTCTACGAACGCGGCGGCTGATCGGCCGCCGCAGCCGGCCCCGTCCGTGGAGCCTCCGCTACGCACGCAGCTGATCGACCGCCGCCCGCGCGGCCGCGCCGATCGCGCGGTCGATGTCCGGGCGCCGCAGCGTCTCCGCCCCGCCGGTCGTGAACACCGCCACCGCGTACGCGGCACCGTCCGGGTAGGTCGCGACGCCGATTTCGTTGCGGATCCCCGGCATCGTGCCCGTCTTGCCCGCCACCGCCACCTCCGGCGGGAACCCCGCCGCCAGCCGGTGCCAGCCGACCTGCGCGGACATCCACTCGCGGACCGGCGCACCGACGTCGTCGGCCCAGATCGCCGACAGCAGTGTCGTCATCTCGCGGGGTGTGGTCGCGGACGTCCGCAGTGGGTCCAGGGCCCGCAGCGGGCGGCCCGCCGAAGTGTCCTCGATGATCGTGCGCAGGACGTCCCGAGGCGCGCCGACGACGGAAGTCCGCGTCAGGCCCAGCTCGGCCAGCAGCGACCGGACGTTGTCCACGCCGACGCGGTCGAACAGCAGGTCCGCGGCCGTGTTGTCGGACACCGACAGGGCCAGCAGCGCCGCGTCCCGCAGGCTGTAGGAGACGTCGTCGGCGAACCCCGCCGAGCCGGTTCCGCCCAGCCGGTCCGCCGCGGTGGCGCGCACCCGGTCGGCCGGGTCCAGCTGCCCGGCCGCGACCTGGCGCGCGAACTCGAACGCCAAGGGCACCTTCACCACGGACGCCAGCACCACCGGCGAATCCGCGCCCCACCCCAGCGCATCGGAAGAACCGAGACGGCGGGCGTGCAGGAAGCCCTGCACGCCCGCCGCTTCGAAGAATGCGGAAGGACTCACCCGGTCATGATGGACCGCAGCCGCCCGACCTCCGCCATCCGGCGCTCGGCGAGGCGGTCGGCCGCCGTTGCGGGCGGCACGCCGTCCGCCTCCGCCAGCGCGAACACGGCCTTCGTCGTGTCGTAGATGGCCGTCGTCTTGCGCTTGGCGCGCTCGAAGGTGAAGCCGTGGCGCTCGTCGTCGACCTGGATCACCCCGCCCGCGTTCACCAGGTAGTCCGGGGCGTACAGGACGCCGCGGTCGGCCAGCTGCTTGTCGATGCCCGCGTGCGCGAGCTGGTTGTTCGCCGCGCCGCAGACGATGCGGGCGCCGAGGACCGGCACGGTCTCGTCGTTCAGGACGCCGCCCAGCGCGCACGGCGCGAAGACGTCCAGCTCGGTGCGCAGCAGGCTGTCCACATCGGACGCGACCTGCACGGACGGGTGGCTCTCGAGCGTGCGCGCAATCGCCGGCGCGTAGACGTCGGTGATGGTGACCTGCGCGCCCGCCTCCACGAGGTGCCCGACGAGGAGGTGGCCGACCTTGCCCACCCCCGCGACGCCGACGCGCTTGCCGGCCAGGTCCGGGCTGCCCCAGACGTGCTCGGCCGACGCCCGCATGCCCTGGAAGACGCCGAACGCGGTGAGCACGGACGAGTCGCCCGCGCCGCCGTCCTCGGGCGAGCGGCCGGTGACGTACTGGCACTCGCGGGCCACGACGTCCATGTCCTGCACGTAGGTGCCCACGTCGCAGGCCGTGATGTAGCGGCCGCCCAGGGACTGCACGAAGCGCCCGTACGCGCGCAGCAGCGCTTCGGACTTGAGGGTTTTCGGGTCGCCGATGATGACGGCCTTGCCGCCGCCGAGGTCGAGCCCGGCCAGCGCGTTCTTGTACGCCATGCCCTTGGACAGCGCGAGGACGTCGTCGAGCGCGCCGGATTCGGTGGCGTAGGGGTGGAAGCGCGTCCCGCCGAGTGCGGGGCCGAGCGCGGTGGAGTAGATGCCGATGATGGCCTTGAGGCCACTGGCCTGGTCGTGGCAGTACACGACCTGTTCGTGCCCGGTACCCCGGGCGAACACTCCGTCGGTCACGGTGGTGACTCCTTTGTCATCCGCGCCCGGTTTCGTGGCCGGGACGCGCTTCGGGTGGCCGGGAACCGGCGTCGGGCGGAGGTCGTCCGCCGCTGCGCCGGGTCCCGGCACCAACCTAGATCCCTACCGTTCGCCGGACCAGTGGAGGTCCGGCCTGAAGGGCACTTTCACGTGAAAGTGCCCTTCAGCGCACCACCGTGGCGAGCGTGCCCATCGCCGTCTCGAGCTGGGTGTCGGAGAGGTACGGCGCCGGGCCGAAGCGCAGGTGCGAGCCGCGGCTGTCGGTGCGGACGCCGTGGGCGGCCAGTGCCGCCTGCAGCCCGGCGGCGTCGGCGCAGCGCAGCGAGAGGAACCCGCCGAGCATCCCGAGCGGCGTCTCGCGGTCGCGCGTGACGACGTCCTCCGGCAGCGCGAGCTTGTCGAACACCGAGGCCAGGAGCCCCACCTGGTGCTGGGACACCTCGCGCAGGAACTCCGGGGTCAGCCCCTGCTCGGCGAAGAACCGCTGGACCCGGACGCCGCGGTAGTGGCTCACCGGGTCGTAGGTGGCGCCGGCGAACCGGTCGCCGCCGATGGCGTAGGGCACCCGGTCGGGGTGGCGTTCGTCGGCGAGCACGCCGAACTCGGCGTACCAGCCGGTGATCACCGGCCGCAGCTCCTGGGCGTGCGCGGGCAGCCGCAGGAAGCAGTTGCCCTCACCGAGCTGCAGGTACTTGTAGCCGCCGCCGAGCACCCAGGCGTTCGTGAGCCCGAGGTCGTGCAGCGCGAACGGCACGACGCCGAGCGCGTGGTAGGCATCCACGACGAGCTCGATCGACCGGCCGCGGCAGACGTCGGCGAGGTGCGCCAGGCCGGGGACCAGCCTCGACGTCTCGAACAGCACCGCGGACACCAGCACGGCGGCGGTGTTGCCGTCGACCTCGCCGGCGACCCGCTCGGCGAGCGTCGTCACCGGTTCCAGGGGCACCCGCACGACCTCGACGCCCTCCTCTTCGAGGCGGGCGAGCTGACGGCGCAGGGTGTGGAACTCGCCGTCGGTGGTGACCAGGCGCGGCCGTCGCGGCAGCTCCATCGCCGAGAGGAAGCGCAGCACCAGGTCGTGCGTGCTCGCGCCGAGCGCGTACTCGCCGTGCGGGTCGCCGAGCAGCATGCGGAAGCCCGCACGCAGCTCGTCCGCCTTGGCGAAGGCGCGCTCCCACTTGCCGTCGACGTCGCGGGCGGCGTCCGCGAAGGACTCGCGGAGCCCCTCCTCGGCGACGTCCGGCCAGGCCTGGTGCGAGTGTCCGGAAAGCAGGAGGCGGTCGGCCACCGCAAACCGGGTGTAGTGCGCGGCGAGGCTGTTGGCGTCCCCGCGCAGGTCGTCCAAAGTGGTCACAGTCGGCTCCGTACGGCCCAGAGATCCGGGAACATCGGCTGGAAAAGCGTGGTACGCAGGTAGGTCGCGCCGGATGATCCTCCCGTCCCGGTCTTGTCGCCGATGGTGCGTTCGACCATCTTCACGTGCCGGTAGCGCCACTCCTGCATCCCTTCGTCGAGATCGACCAGACACTCCGCGACGACCGAGGGTCCCCCGTCGTCGCTGTACACGTCCAGCAATATCGCCTGCAGGGCCGGGGACGGCTCCACCGGTCGAGTGACGTCTCGGTCACACTCGACCGCGTAGCCAGAAACCTTGAGGTACGTGAGAAAAGAGTCGAACAACGACGGGCGCGCCATCGCTTCGGCGATGCGTTTCCGCTGCTCGCCGCCCTCGGGGTAGTGCGCGAACACACGCTCGTCACGGCGTCCCAGTACCGCCTCCAGTTCGCGGAACTGGGCCGACTGGAAGCCGCTCGAAGCGTCCAAACGGGCGCGGAAACTGGTGAACTGGCTGGGCGTCATGGTTTCCAGCACGTCGATCTGCGCGACCGCGACCTTGAGGATGGTCAGGATCCGGCGCAGGGTGCGGATGGAGTGCGCGGTGGTGCCCTTTTCGAGGTTCGCCTGGAGGAAGGCGGCTTCGTGCAGGATCTGCTTGAACCACAGCTCGTACACCTGGTGGATCACGATGAACAGCAGTTCGTCGTGCTCGTCGGACCGCAGGCGCTGCGCGTTCAGCACGTCGTCCAGCCCGAGGTACGAGGTGTAACTCAAAGCTTCCTGGGTCGCTTGGCTGGGTTCGGTCATCCTCGGGTCACCTCGTCGAAGTGGCGTTGCGCAGAGTGCGCGAGCGCGGTGTACAGATCGTGGAACAACTCGACCGCCGCCGCCCGGCGGTCCGGGGCGGGCACCAGGTCGGCGGGCAGTTCGGGGTCGAGCGACGGGAACATGCGGAAGGTGTGCACCAGCCGGGTGCGCACCTCGAACGCCTCGGCGTCCGGCGGCTCCCGGCCCGCGTACCCGCCGAACTGGCCGACGAACGCGGCGTACCGCGCGGCCAGGTCGTCGAGGTCCCAGGCCCGGCCGGCGAACCGGCGGACGTCCAGCGCGGCCGACGGACGGCCGAGCAGCAGCCCGGCGTGCTCGGTGACGTCGAGTTCGCCGAGCAGGGCGACGACCTCGGCCTCGCGGTCGTGCGGGGCGATCCAGGTGCCGTCCTGGTAGGGCCCGAACCCGAGGAATCGCAGCCTCCGGACCAGGCGTTCCCTGGCCTGGCGGCGGCTCTCGGGGATGCTCTGCCACAGCACTGTCCACTCGCCCGCGGCGCGCTCGCGGCGGCCGAGGGAGAAGATCCGGTGGTCACCGTCGGCGAGCAGCGCGACGGTGCGCCGGGTCAGCGAGTAGTGCACGGTGCGGCCTTCGCGGTGGCGCTGCAGCAGGCCGCGGCGCACCAGGCGGGTGAGCGCGATCCGGGCGGCACCGTCGGAGAAGCCCAGCTCGGCGAGCACCGCGACCAGGCCGCCCGACCACACCCGGCGGGTTTCGCGCGGGTGCACGTAGCTGCCCAGCAACGTCATGACCAGCTCCTGAGGGCCGGCTTCGAAGGCATCGGCAGGCATGGGCGCAACTCTATACACCTCAGGCCGCTGCGGTGTAGCTTGATTTGCGTGACGTACTTCGCGGACCTCACTTCACCGCAGGTCGCTGCTCTCGCTTCGGGTGAGCGCGTACCGGTGCTGCTGCTTCCGCTCGGCGCGATCGAGCCGCACGGTCCGCACGCGCCGCTGGGCACGGACCCGCTGATCTCCCGCGGGATGTGCGAGCGCGCGGCTTCTCGCTTGGCCGCCGACGAGGACGTCCACGTGCTGGTGCTGCCCGAAGTGCCCTACGGCGTCACGCGGTTCGCGGCCGGGTTCGCCGGCGGCATCCACCTCGGCGAGGAGACGCTGCACTCGCTGCTCGTCGACATCGGCGCGGCGCTGATCGGCCAGCGGCTCCGGCGGATCCTGCTGGTCAACAACCACTTCGAGCCCGCGCACCTGGTCACCCTGCGACGCGCGGCCGAGACGCTGAACTTCGCCTACGACGGGCGCGTCGCCCTGCTCGACCTGGTCCGGCGGCGGCACGCCGAGCGGCTGACCGACGAGTTCCGGTCCGGCGAGTGCCACGCCGGGCGCTACGAGACGTCACTGGTGCTCGCCGACCGGCCCGAACTGGTGGACCAGGCGCTGATGCGGACGCTGCCGCACGTGCCGGTGAGCCTGGCCTCGGCTCCTTCCGACGGGGGCTTCCGGGAGATGGGCATGACCGAGGCGTACTGCGGCAAGCCCGCGGAGGCGACCGCATCCGAAGGGGAAGAGACGTTCTCGACGTTGACCGACCTGCTGGTGGAAGCGATCCGGGAGCTGGCCCGTGAGTGAGCCGTTCAACCTCGCCACGCACTTCCTCGACCGGCACGTGGCAGCGGGCCGGGGTGACCGGACCGCCCTGTTCGTCGGGGACCGGGCGGTCAGCTACGCGTCGCTCGCGGCGTTGGCGAACCGCGTCGGCAACGTGCTGCTGGATGCCGGCGTCCGTCGTGGACAGCGGGTGCTGCTGGCGCTGAGCGACGGCGACGAGTTCGTCGCGGCCTGGTACGGCGCGCAGAAGATCGGCGCGGTCACCGCCGAGGTCTACCCGTTCCTGCAGCCGAAGGACTACGCGTACTACCTCGGCTACACCGAGGCCGTCGCGGTGCTCGCCGACGCCGTCACGCTGCCCGCGCTGCGTGCCGCGGATGCCACCGGGCTGCTCGTCACGGGCGTTCCCGAAGCGGAGCTGCTCCCGGGCGAGCGTCCATTTCGGACGCTGGTCGACGCCGCGCCGTCCACGCTGGAGGCGGTACCGACCACTGTGGACGATGTCGGGATCTGGAAGTTCACCACGGGCAGCACCGGCGCGCCCAAAGCGTGCGTGCACACCCTGCGCAGTCCCTTGGAGAGCTTCGAGCGGTACGCCGTCCAGGTGCTTGGCCTGCGAGAGGACGATCGGGTCCTCGCCGTGCCGAAGCTCTTCTTCGGCTACGCACGTGATCTGGTGGCGCTGTTCCCGTTCGGGGTCGGCGCGGCCGGCATCGCGTTCCCCGAGCGCAGCACGGCGGACCTGATGTTCGAGCTGATCGCCCGCCACCGGCCGACCGTGCTGGTCAACGTGCCGACGATGATGAGCGCGATGGTCGTCCACCCGGCCGCGGCGGAGCAGGACCTGAGCTGCCTGCGGATGGCGACGTCGGCGGGTGAGGCGCTGCCGCCGGAGCTGCACCGCAGGTGGGACGCGGCCTTCGGGGTGCCGGTGGTGGACGGGATCGGCTCGTCCGAGGCGTACCACATCTACCTGTCGAACCGGCCGGGCGCCGCCCGCGCCGGCACGCTCGGCACGCCCGTTCCCGGCTACACCGCCCAGGTCGTCGACGAGCTCGGGAACCCGTTGCCGGACGGGGAGATCGGCCCGCTGCGGGTGACCGGGCCGACGATCGCGCGAGAGTACTTCGGCGACCCGGACAAGTCCGCGCGGACGTTCGACAGCGACACGCTGACCTCGGGCGACCTGTTCAGCCGTTCCCCGGACGGGTACTTCCGCCACCACGGCCGCGCCGACGCGCTGCTCAAGGTCGGCGGCGTGTTCGTCGCACCCGGCGAGATCGAGGACTGCCTGCTCGGCCACGCCGACGTGGTGGACTGCGCGGTGGTCGGCCACGAGGTCGACGGCCTGGTCGTGCCGCGCGCGTACGTCGTGGTGCGGGCTCCGGTGTCGGCCGATGACCTCAAGAATCACGCGAAAGCCCACCTGGCCAAGCACAAGTACCCCCGCGAGGTGGTCTTCATGACGGAACTCCCCCGCACCGCCAACGGAAAGCTCGACCGCCGCGCCCTGGCGGCCCGCCCGTGAGCCGCCTGGTGGTGGTGACCGGCGGAACGCGCGGAATCGGCGCGGCGATCGCGGCCCGGTTCCGTGCGTCCGGTGACACGGTGCTGGCGCCGGGCCGCGCGGACTGCGACGTGACTTCCGAGGAAGCCGTGACCGAGTACTTCGCTTCGGCGGGCCCGGTCGACGTGCTGGTCAACAACGCCGGCATCTCGTCGAGCGCCCCGGTTTCGCGGACCTCGCTGGCCGACTGGCGCGCGCAGTTCGAGGTGAACGCGACGGGCGCGTTCCTCTGCACGCGCGCGGTGCTGGACGGCATGCGCTCGCGCGACAGCGGCCGGATCGTCACGGTGGCGTCGACGGCATCGCACGTCGGCTACCGCTACACGGCCGGCTATACGGCGTCGAAGCACGCGGCGGTGGGTTTCATGCGCGCGGTGGCGGCGGAACTGGCCGGCACCGGCGTCACGGCGAACGCGGTGTGCCCGGCGTTCGTCCGCACCGACATGACGGCGACCTCGGTGGAGCGGATCGTCTCCCGGTCCGGGAGGTCCACTTCGGACGCGGAAGCGGCACTGGCGGCGGCGTCCCCGCTCGGCCGGCTGCTGGAGCCGGCGGAGGTGGCCTTCGCGGTGGCTTTCCTGGCGGCCCCGGAAGCCGCCGCGATCAACGGCCAGACCCTCGTACTCGACGGCGGAGGAATCCAGTCATGAGCCCGTTCCGCGCAACTGCCCCTCTGACTCGAGAATGGGAGCACTTCGGCTTCGCCGTGGCGGACGGGGTGGCCACGGTGACGTTCACCCGTCCTTCGAAGCTCAACGCGCTCACGTTCGACGTGTACGCGGACCTGCGCGACCTGGTGATCGAGCTTCCGCAGCACCCGGACGTCCGGGTGCTGGTGATCACAGGCGAAGGCCGCGGGTTCTGTTCCGGCGGCGACGTCGAGGAGATCATCGGCGAGCTGCAGAAGTTCGAGACGGCGGAGCTGCTGGAGTTCACCCGCATGACGGGCGCGGTGGTGAAGGCGCTGCGCGAGTGCCCGTTGCCGGTGATCGCGGCGGTCAACGGGGTGGCGGCGGGAGCGGGTTCGGTGATCGCGCTGGCCAGCGACTTCCGGTTGCTGGCGGAGTCGGCGAAGTTCGCGTTCCTGTTCACGAAGGTGGGTTTGGCCGGAGCGGACATGGGGTCGGCGTATCTGTTGCCGCGGCTGGTGGGTCTGGGCCGCGCGACGGAACTGCTGATCCTCGGGGACAAGGTTTCGGCTTCGCGCGCGTCGGAGATCGGCCTGGCCACGCAGGTGGTTCCCGACTCGGATCTCCCGGCGGTGGCTTCGGCTTTGGCCCGGCGGCTGGCAGACGGCCCGGCGCTGGCGTACGCGACGACGAAGGTGCTGCTGACCCGCGAGCTGGACATGGACTTGGGTTCCGCGATCGAGCTGGAGGCGATGACGCAGGCGCTGCTGATGACGGCCAAGGACCACAAGGAGTTCTATGCGGCTTGGACGGCGGGGCGGGAGCCTCGCTGGACGGGCCGTTAGGCGCCGAGTTCCCGACCCGTCCCCCAGGCCACGCTTGTCTGTCCCTTGTGGACTACCCGATCGAGTGATGATGTTCGAACAGGCGTTCGGCTAATGTCGGGGCATGGCCGAGACCGGGCAGACCGCAGCAGCGTGGCAGCTCTCCGACGAGGAGCTGGCCGCAGCTTTGTGCAGCTCCGAAAAGGCCATGCGCGCTGCGTATGCGCATCACCTGGACTTGGTGGCCGAGGCTGACCGGCGTGGACTCGGGCCCGCCACCGGGTACCGGGACACCGCCGGGTTTCTGGTCGGTTCCCAGGGTCTCTCCTGGGACGAGGCCCGCACGCGGGTCGCGATCGCCACCACCGATCTGCCCGGAGTGCGGACTTCGCTTGCCGCCGGGGAGATCGGTCCGGAGCACGCGGCGGAGATCGTGAAGGTGCTCCGGCAGGCCCCGCCCGCTCTCGGAATCGAGCGGGTGGCGGCACATGAGGAGACCCTGGTGGAGCTGGCGCGGCAGGCGACCCCGTCCACCGTGCGCAAAGCCGGGCAACGCCTCCTCGCCTACTGGGACCTCGAAAGCCAGGAACCCCGAGACCGCGAAGAGGGCCTGGCCCGCCCGCGACGGGAGTTCCGCTACACCTGGACCCGTGACGGCCGGATGAAGTTCACCGGCGAGTTCGACGCCGAGACCGGGCACCTGGCCGAAGATCTCTTCGTCCCGCTGGCCAAACCCGACGCCGCCGACGAACACGGCCACCCCGGCCCCCGCACCCTGGCGGAACGGCAGGGCGACGCGGTCGCGGCAATCTTCGACCTCGCGGCCCGGGCGAAGGGGTTGCCGGTGCGAGCCGGGGAACGCGCAGTCGCCACGGTCACCATTCCCTACGCGGATCTACTCCGCGAGAGCGGGCTCGTGACCCTCGACGACGGCCGGACCCTCACCGTGTCACAGCTGCGCAAGCTGCTGTGCGATGCCAAAATCTACCCGGCAGTGCTCGGCGGCGAAGGTCAAGTACTCGATCTGGGCCGCTCGGCCCGCACGGCCACCCCGGCACAGCGGCGGGCCCTGGCGATCCGGGACCGCGGGTGCACGAGGCCGGGCTGCCCGCGGGGTCCGAAGTGGACGACGCCGCACCACGTGATCTGGTGGGCCACCCAAGGCGGCGAAACCAACATCAACGATCTCGCCCTGGTCTGCGAACGCTGCCACCAGCTGATCCATCACGGCGGCTGGGACGTCCGCATCCACCACGACACCGTCTATTGGATCCCACCCGTCTGGCAGGACTCACGACGAAGACCGATCCGCAACACCGCCCACGACCCACCACAACACCAAGCCGCCTGACGCGGCGGGGGCAGCCGAGCCACAGAGCCGAGCCACCGACCGGTGCCTCGGCTATCCCACCGTGCCGTCCGGACGTTGCCCGGCATCACCCGGTGGTAGGCGTCACCGCGATCGCCGACTCCTCCAACGAGCCGAAGTACAGCTGCCCCTGCCACTCACGGACACCGACCAGCATGTGGAAACCCGGGATCTCCCCGCGCAGTTCCCGCACAACGCGACCATCCCCGGCGACACCCAGCACGCCGACCTCGCGACCCGGGCTGGGCTGCAGCGACGTCGGCAGCCGCCGGACACCCGCCCGCAGGAACGCCGGGAGCCGCCGCACCACGTCCAGCGCCGCCACCTTCGGCGACGCCTGCGTGATCCAGATCAGGCCGTCCGTGCCCGTCGAGATGTTGTCCGGGAAGCCCCACAGCCCGTCGACGAGGACGTCCGAGCGGCCGTCGGGCAGCCATACCCGGGAAACCCGGCAGGCGCCCGTCTCCGCCACAGCCACGAACGACTCGTCCGGGGCCAGCGCGACGCCGTTCGCGAACTGGAGGCCGTCCAGAAGCAGGTCGATCGTGCCATCCGGGGCGCGGCGCAGCAGCCGGCCACCCGCCGTCTGCTCGATCAGGTCGTCGCGCCAGTTTTCGATGCCGAAGCGGCGGGACGAATCCGTGAAGTAGATCGTCCCGTCGGAGGCCACCGCCGCGTTGTTGCAGAACACGAAGTCCAGGCCCAGCGCGGCAGTGGCCAGTACCGAAGGAGAGCCGCCGGCCAGCGGGACCACCAGCAGCCCGGCCCGCGCGTCGCAGATCAGCAGCTCGTCGTCGCCGTACAGCTCCAGCCCGAGCGGGCGGCCACCCGTGTCGGCGATGATGTCGATGTGCCGGCCGTCGGGCGACAGGCGCAGGATCCGGCCGTCGTCGACGCCGGTGTAGATCCGGCCCTCGGCGTCGACGACGACGTCCTCCGGGCCGTTGCCGTTCACCGGGTACAGCGTGACCTCGCCGAACCGCATCAGGTGCCTCCTAGCGATAGGTGAGCAACGAGGCCGTGTCCGCCTCGAAGTGCGGGTGCTCGTTGAACGACAGGAGCGTGACGCCGCCGCGGCCGGACACCAGCTTGGTGATCCCGCCGTTGACCGTGACGCGGTTGAGCTTGAGCAGCCCGGCTTCCGGAGTCCCCAGCAACAGGCCACAGATCGTGGCGATCACGCCGCCGGAGGTGAACACGACCGCGTGTTCCCCCTTGCCCAGCGACGCCACCAGGTCGCCCAGCGCGTCCCGGCAGCGCGCGAGGAACGCGGGCCACGTCTCGGCGCACGGCCCGTCGGCGCCGGCCGACGTCCACGCCGTCAGGGCTGCGTCCAGGACACCTTGATACGCGCGCGAATCCTCCTGCGGCGCCCCGCCGGCGTGGTGGCGCGCGATGTCGACGTGGTCGTATTCGTTCCAGTGTGGGTCCTCGACCACCGGGACGTCGCTGCCGAGCACCTTCAGCGCCGTCGCTGCGGTGTCGCGCTGCCGGGCCAGCGAGCCCGACTGGACCTGGCTGAACGAAACTTCGCGCCGCCGCAGTTCCGCACCGACCACAGTGGACTGTTCGAAGCCGCGCGGGGACAGTGCGTCGTAGTCGGCCGCGCCGAACGACGCCTGGCCGTGCCGGACCAGGTAGATCGCGCCCACTACACGCTCCCCTTCGCGATGATCTCGCGGCAGCGCCAGTCGAGGTACCCGACGAACTGCCAGAAGTCCTTGAACGCCGGGTTGCGGGTGGCGCCGTCGTGGTAGCGCCGGTACAGCTGCTGCAGCACCGCGGCGAGCCGGAACAGGCCGTAGACCTCGTAGAAGCGCCAGTCGCCGACCGAGAGCCCGGTTTTCTCGGCGTAGCGCGCGACGAACTCCTCACGGGTGAACATGCCGGGCAGGTGGGTCGGCTGGCGGCGGCTCGTGTGCATGACGTCGTCGTCCCCGGCCTGGACCCAGTAGGCGAGCATGCTGCCCAGCTCCATCAGCGGGTCGCCGAGCGTGGCCATCTCCCAGTCGAGGACGCCGGTGATGTTCAGCGTCGACGGGCCGTCCAGGACCAGGTTGTCGAGGCGGTAGTCGTTGTGGATCAGGCAGATCTCGACCTCGCCGGGCTGGTTCGCGGCCAGCCACGCGCGCACCTCGGCGAAGTCTCCGACGTTGTCCGTGCGCGCCGCCACGTACCGCTCGGACCAGCCGCGGATCTGCCGCTCGACATAACCGGCGCCCTTGCCGAGGTCCGCGAGCCCCGCCTTTTCGACGTCGACGGCGTGCAGGTCCACCAACCGGTCGACGACCTTGCCGGACAGCTCGCGCGCCTGGTCCGGGCTCAGTTCGAGACCGTCGGGCAGGTCGCCGCGCAGGATCAGGCCGTCCAGCTTCTCCATGACGTAGAAGTCGCCGCCGAGCACGGCCGGGTCGTCGCCGAACGCCACCATCCGCGGCACGTACGGGAAGACCGGCTTCAGCGCGTGCTGCACGCGGTACTCGCGCCGCATGTCGTGCGCCGACGCCGCTTTGTGCCCGGCGGGCGGGCGGCGCAGGATCAGCTCGCGGCCGGGATAGGTCAGCAGGTACGTCAGGTTGGACGCGCCACCGGGGAACTGCCGGACGTGCGGCGGTTCGTCCCCGAGGCCCTCGACCTTCGCGCTCAGCCAGGCGTGCACCGCGGTGGCGTCGAAGGCGTCCTCCGCGCGGACCTCGACCGGGGCGTTCACGCGAACTTCCGCAGCAGTGCGGCCGGCACGACGCGCATGACGACGCTCAGCGGCACCCACGGCCACGCCGGGACGTAGGCGCGGCGCGGTTCGGCTTCGATCGCCTTGGCCAGCGCCCGGGCACCGGTCTCGGCCTTGCCCAGCAACGGGTTCCGGCCGATCCGGTCGTTCATCTCCGACTCGATGTAGCCGGGCCGGATGTCGGTGACGGCGATGCCCTTGCGTTTCAGCTCGATCCGGGTGCCGTCGACGAACGCCGAGATCCCGGCCTTCGACGCGGCGTACGCGGTGAGTTTGCCCGGGAACGGGCGAAGGGCGCTGAACGAGGAGATGACGGCGAGGTGGCCGGCGCCCTGTTCGCGGAAGATCCCGGCGGCGGCCTCGATCTGGGCGGCGGCCGCGACGAAGTTGACCTCGAGGGTCTGGCGGTTGGCGTCGAACCGGCCCGTGCCGACCCGCTGCCCCTTCCCGAGCCCGGCGTTCACAATCACCCGGTCGAGGGACCCGAGCTCGGTGCGGAACTCCTCGAAGACGGCGAACACGCGGTCGTGGTCGGTGACGTCGAGGGTGCGCGTGACGACCTTGATCCCCGGGTGTGCCGCGGTCAGCTCGGCGGCCAGCTTCTCGAGCCGTTCGGTGCGTCGCGCGCACAGCGCGAGGTTGCGTCCCTTCGCCGCGAACTGGCGGGCCATGCCTTCGCCCAGCCCGCTGCTCGCGCCGGTGATCAGGATGTTCTGCCGAAGCGTCATGCCAGGAGGCTACCCGGTGGTAACAAGACCGGTGGCCCGGCGCTGGGGGCGTCGCCGGGCCACCGGTCATCGCGCGGCCACACCGGCCGGTCGCACAACTCGACCGGGTGAACCGGAGCCGGAACCGCTCGCGCGGCCGGTCGCACCTGCGCCCGGGCGGGCCGTGAGGGGGAGGCGGTGCCACCGGCGCAGGCAAGTCATACAAGCGCGTCGGCCCAGGCCGGGGCAATGGTTCACAGTTGCCAGTACTAGCCCGTTCGCCCGAGTGGCCGCCCGAGTGGCGCGGCCGAAGAGGGGGCGGAGACCGCGGGGAAAACTGCTAACGTGCTCCGTGTCGGGGATCGTCGGGGGACGGCATGGGGCGGGTCGGGATTTCAGCGATGGCGGGCAGCACGGTGGGTGACGGCCAGGAGAACGGGCGCACCGAATTCGCCATCCGGCTGCGCGCGGCCATCGCCACCAGCGGGCTGTCGCTCGACCGGATCCAGGCGCGGCTGCGGGCCCGCGGCGTCGTCGTCAGCGTCACCGCGCTCAGCTATTGGCAATCGGGCAAACGGCAGCCGGAGCGGCAGAGTTCGCTCTCGGCCGTCCGCACCCTCGAAGAGATCCTCGACGTCCCCGCCGGCTCCCTGCTCGGGCTGCTGCCCCCGCCACGGCCCCGCGGCGGCGCCGGGAAGCGCCAGGCCGGCGGCGAGCCGATGTCGTTCCCGCGCGAAGTGCTGCAGCCCCTGCTGGAAAAGGTCGGGGCGCCGCACGCACTCGACCGCCAGCAGCCGCTGAAGATGGTCGGGCTGCACGACCTGTGCGAGATCGCCGCGGACGGCGGGCAGCGGGCGGTGACCGCGCGCGCGGTGTTCCAGGCCGTCGCGGACGGCCAGGACCGCTGGCTGCTGGTCTACACCCAGGACGACCCGGCGGCGGGCGTCCCCGAGCTGCACGCCGTGCGCAACTGCCGGGTCGGCCGCGCGGAGATCGACGAGGCACACGGCCTGCTCGTCACCGAACTGCTCTTCGAGCAGCCGATCAACCGCGGCGAGACGCACCTGATCGAGTACACCCTGACCAACAGCGGGCCGCCGTACCCGGAGTGCCGCAACACGCACTACCGCGAGTTCCGCCGCCCGGTGCGGGAGTACCTCCTGGAGGTCAGGTTCGCCCCGGGCACGGCGCCGGGCCGCTGCTGGCAGTACTCGCGCAACGGCGCCAACGGCACGCTCGCCCGGCGGCCGCTGAAGCTCGACGGCGCGGACGGCGTCCACGCCGTGGCGTTCGACTTCGGACCGGGCGTCTTCGGCATCGACTGGGACTGACCGTCAGCTCGGCCGAGCCGCCGGCCGGCGTGGTTCACGACAGCCGCGTGCGCAGTACCTTCCCGGTCGCGTTGCGCGGCAGCTCGTCCAGGAACTCGACGTCCCGCGGCACCTTGTAGCGGGCCAGGTTCGCCTTGACGTAGTCGCGGATCTCGTCGGCGTCCAGGACAGCGCCCTCGGCCCGCACCACGAATGCCTTGAGCCGCTGGCCGAACTCCGGGTCCTCGACGCCGATCACCGCCGCCTCGATCACGTCTTCGCGCTCGACCAGCAGGTTCTCCACCTCGATCGGGAACACGTTCTCGCCGCCGGAGACGATCATCTCGTCGTCGCGGCCGTCGATGAACAGCAGGCCGTCCTCGTCGAAGTGGCCGACATCGCCGCTGGAGAGCAGGCCGTCGATGATCTCCTTGTGGCGGCCGTCGGTGTAGCCGCCGAAGCTGAGCCCGCTGCCGACGAACACGCGCCCGGTCACGTGCGGCTCGGTGACGCGGCGGCCATTCTGGTCGTAGAGCGCCACTTTGCAGCCGACCGGCGCGCGGCCGACCGTGCCCGGGGCCTTCACCCAGTCCTCCGGCGTCGCGACCGTCGCCACCGCGACCTCGGTGGAGCCGTAGAGGTTGTGCACGACCGGGCCGAACGCCTCGTTCGCCCGGTTGCCCAGGTCCGGCGACAGCGCCGAGCCGGCGACGAAGACGATCCGCAGCGCCGACGTGTCGTACTTCTGCCGGACCTCCTTCGGCAGGTCGACGATGCGCTGCAACATGGTCGGCACCAGCACGAGCGCGGTGCACTTGTGCTCGGCGACGCCGCGCAGCGCCTCCTCGGGGTTGAACTTGCGCCGCATGACGACCTTCGAGCCGAGCGCGAAGGACAGGATGAACTGCGAGAGGCCGGTGCCGTGGAACAGCGGCGCGCCCATGTAGGTGGCCTCGTTGGACCGCAGCGGGATCCGGTCGAGGAACTGCGCCGACGCCAGCGCGGAGGTGTGCGGCCGCGGCGCGCCCTTCGGCGTGCCGGTGGTGCCGCTGGTCAGCAGCACGAACCCGCCCGGCTTGGCCGGGGCGGGCCACGGCCGGTCGTCGGTGCTGGCGATGATCTCGTCGAGCACCGGGACGGTCCGGTCGGTGAGGTCGGAGTCCGGGTCGACCCAGGCGAGGTAGCGGTCGACGCCGTCCGGGATCGCGTCGAGCAGGCCGGTGAACTCCTGGTCGTAGACGAGCGCGGTGACACCTTCGCGCTTGGCGACGTCGGCCAGCTGCGGCTTCGCGAACCCGGTGTTCATCAGCAGCAGGCGGACGCCGAGCTTGCCCGCCGCGGCCATCGTGATGACCAGGCCGCGGTGGTCGCGGCACAGCGCGGCGACGACCTGGCCGGGCCGGATGCCGCGCTCGGACCAGGCCCTGGCCAGCGCGTTCGACTGGTCGTCGAGCTGTTTGTAGGTGAGCGGGCCGAGCTCGTCGATGATGCCGACGGCGGCCGGGTCGCGGCGGGCGGAGATGTGGTTGGCGCCGGCGAACGGGCCGAACTTCCGCAGCGCGACCAGCGAGCGGACGCCCTCGTCGACTCTGGGGAAGGGAACGAGGCCCGCCCGTCGCATCACGTCGACGCTGCGCACCGTCTCGGTCACCTTGTCCGCCACCGTGGTGGCGAGCGCGACCAGGCTCATCCGGGCACCTCCGTTGCTGCGGGGAAGAGAGCCCACGCCGACGGCGGGCGTACCGGCGGTATGGGGGCTACCGGAGAGTAAACCAACCGTGGGCCCAACGCACCAGCCCGCGAGCGGGCGACTGGGTCTTCTGGGCTTCGCCCCAGGGCGGGGGCTCCGCCACCCGCGGCCCCCGGAAACTGTCGGTGGTGGTCGGCATGATGTCGGGGTGCAGGTGATCGCGGGACGTGAGGAGGACGGGAGCTTCACCGTGCACACGCCGTCGGACACGGTGTCCGGCCTGGACGAGGCGGCTTTCGCGGGGCTGGCGCGGGAGCTGGAGGCGTCGCTGGCGCCGCGGTGGGTGTTTCCCTCGGTGGAGCGGACGTACCCGGTGCTGATGGCGGCCGGGCTGCGGGTGCGCCGCTGCTACGACCTCGCGCTGGCCGAGGGGCTGCTGCTGGCGTACGCGGGCGCGGAAGAGCAGTCGCGGAGCTTGCGCGCGGCCTGGGCCAGGGCGAACGGGGAGGAAGCGCCTTCCGAGCAGTCCGCCGTCGAGCTGGCGCAGCCGACGCTGTTCGAGACGCGGGTGCCGACGCTGCCCGAGGGCGTGACGGTCGTCACGGCGGTGCGGCGTGTCCTCGCGGAGCAGGAGCGGCGGGTGGCGGCGGCCGAGCACCCGGACCGGATGCGGCTGCTGCTGGCCGCGGAGTCGGCGAGCGCGCTGGCCGCCGCGGAGATGTCGGCCGACGGCCTGCCGTGGCGCGCCGACGTGCACGAGGCCCTGCTGGCCGCGCGGCTCGGCCCGCGTGTTCCCGCCGGGCAGCGGCCGAAGGCGCTGGTCGAGCTGGCGGCGAAGATCAGCGAGGCGTTCGGCGGGCGGCCGGTGAACCCGGACTCGCCGCCGAGCGTGGTCCGGGCGCTGGCCCGCGCGGGGATCGAGGTGCCGGCGGCGCGGAAGTACCTGCTGAAGGGGATCGACCACCCCGCGGTCGGGCCGTTGCTGGAGTACAAGGAGCTGTCGCGGCTGTACACGGCGAACGGCTGGGCGTGGCTCGACGAGTGGGTCGCCGACGGCCGGTTCCGCCCGCACTACGTCGTCGGCGGCGTGGTGTCCGGGCGGTGGGCCAGCCGCGGCGGCGGGGCGCTGCAGATCCCGAAGGTGCTGCGGACGTGCGTGCGCGCGGACCCGGGCTGGAAGCTCGTGGTGGCCGACGCGGCCCAGCTGGAGCCGCGGGTGCTCACGGCGCTGTCGGGCGACCGGCGGCTGGCCGACGTCGCGGCGGCGACGGACCTGTACGCGCGGCTGGGCGAGGCGCTGTTCTCCGGCGCGCACTGGGTGCCGGCCGCGGAGGACGACCGCGACGACCGGGCGCGCGCGAAGATCGCGATGCTGTCGGCGATGTACGGCGGCACGTCCGGCGAAGCGGGGCCGCTGCTGGGGTTGCTGCGGCAGCGGTTCCCGGACGCGGTGTCCTATGTGGAGCGTGCCGCCCAGGCGGGCGAGCGCGGCGAACGGGTCCGGTCGCGGCTGGGCCGCACTTCTCCCGCGCCTTCGGCCGCGTGGCGCGCGTTGACGGGCGGACTGGCGTCCGACGAAGCAGCGGAGCTGAAAGCCCGCCGGGCCTCGCGCGGCTGGGGCCGGTTCACCCGCAACTTCGTCGTCCAGGCGAGCGCGGCCGACATGACGGCGGTGATGCTGGCCACCCTCCGCACCCGCCTCCCCGCACCCGCCCACCTGGTCTTCTTCCAGCACGACGAGGTCATCGTCCACACCCCGGCGCCCCTGGCCGCCTCGGTCGCCGACGCCATCACGGACTCGGTTTCCGAGGCAGCCCGCCTCCTGTTCGGCCCGGCCTGCCCGGTCCGCTTCCCCATGCAAACCGCAGCAGTCGACACGTACGCCGACGCCAAATAGCCGGACCCAGCCGGACGACACGCGTACCCAGAAGGACGACACGCGTACACAGGTGGACGACACGGCCCAGGCCGGGGCGACCAAGCCGTGTCGTCCGGCCAGGCACGCGTGTCGTCCGGCCAGGCACACGGGGTGCTACGGGAACATCGGGAGGGTCTGCGTCCCGACGTCCTGGTTCGGCAGCGTCCGGCCCGGGTTGCCGCGGAAGTCGGTCCAGGCCGGGTGCAGGCGGAAGTCCGTGCCGACCGCCGCTGCCGTGTAGTCGCCGATGAACACCCCCTGCAGTTCCTTGCCCGTCTCCGCTCCCGTCGAGACGAACTGGACCTGCGGGTTCGCCGTCTGCGTGGTGATCCTGCGGAGCGGGGACAGGCCGTCACCCCAGCCGGTCGCGTACGCGTAGTCCAAGCCGATGCCGTTCGGGTCGTACGCGCGCGTGTACGACGTGACCGCGACCCGGCCGGCCAGGGCCGCCACCGCCGGGAACACCTCGTCGGCGCCCGTACCGATCTTCACCGGCTTCGACCAGCCGTGCCGGCCGTCCGACCCGCTGAGGAAGGCGTCTCCGTTCGTCTTCACGGACTCGCCGTCGCGGTACGTGCCGTTGCGGTCGTCGGCCCAGGTCACCCACAGGTGGTCCGTCACGCGGTCGTACGTCAGCTGCGGGAAGCTGTTGACCCGGAAGTTCTCGCCGGTCAGCGCGTTGTTGGCGACGTCTTCGTCGACCGGGAAGTCGAAGTCGAGCCCCACCTCGGTGTGCCGGAACGTCCGGCCGCCGTCGCGGGAGGTGGCCACGACGACCGCGTCGTGGTCGGCAGGCTGGTCGCACGCGGCCGTCGCGCACACCGACGTCTCGTACGCCACCTGCAGCGTCCCGTCGCGGGTCACCACCGGGTTCGAGCCGCTGCCGAACGGCGTGATCCCGCCGTGGAACCCGGTCAGCGACGGCGAAATCCGGCGCATCGGCGACCACGTCCGGCCGAAATCGCGGGACTTCGACAGCACGATCGGCGATTCGGTGAAGGCGCCGGTCGCGTCGTAGGTGAACTGCGTCCAGGTCACGTAGACGTCGCCGGTCACCGGGTCGGCGGCGATCCACTCCTTGTCGTTGAAGATGTTCGCGGGCGTCGGCGTGCCCGCCGGGGTGACGCCGTCGAGGTGCAGGATCGCCGGGTCGCCGAAGCTGCGGCCGCCGTCGTGGGACACCGACACCGCGATGCCGCTGGCGAGCTGCTGGTCGTCCGGCACGGCCGCGCGGCTGAACACCAGCGTCGCGTAATACACCGTGTTGTGCGGCCCGAACGCGATGGCGGGGTCACCGGCGGCGTCCATATAGGACAGCGGGGCGGCCGCCCCGGTCGGGTAGTCCAGGTGCGGCAGCTGGACGTTCGCCCAGGTCCGGCCGCCGTCGAACGACGTGTAGGCGAAGCCGCCGGAGTCGTTGCGGGCCTCGCGCGTGTTGTACAGCCGGTAGTCGTTCGCCCCGGCGACGATGTTGCGCGGGTTCTCCGGGTTGACGGCGATCGTGGTCTCGTTCTGGGCCGTGCTGCAGCCGGTCTGGCTGCCGGTCGGCACGATGGTGTCGCCGTCGATGACGTCGGTGTTCGGCGCGAGCGGCCGGTAGGGGTTCGGCTTGCCGATGTAGGTCTGGCAGAGCGCGGACAGCGCGGGGTCGTCGCCGTCCTCGTCTTCTCCCTCGGCGAACTGCTCCTTGAGCAGCGGGTTCGGCACGTTGTGCCGAGCCTCGGCCGCGTGTGCGGCGGGCGCGAAGACGAGCGGCAAGAGGAGCGCGAAGCAGGCGACGACGATTCTTCGCGTGGCGGACGAAACACCCAAGGACATCGGAAAGTCCTTTCCCAGGAAGGTCTCCAGCCGACCCAGGCTTGTCCCGCGGCGGAACGCGGTCAACCGACGGAAGTTCGAAGCCGGACATTCCCGGCATCACGCCAAGGCGTCGTCCAGCGCCTTCGTGATCCGCTTCAGCGACACCGGGTGCGCCGTCCCCAGCGTCTGGGCGAAGAACGAAACCCGCAGTTCCTCGATCATCCACCGCACCTCGCGCAACGCCGGCGACGACGTTCCCGGCGGCAGTGACGCCAGCGCGTCGGCGTACTCGCGGGTTATCCACGCGATGTCCGCCGTCCGCTGCAGGTCACGGGTCGGCTCCGAAGCCAGCTTCTCCAGCCGGCGCGAAATTCCCTGCAGGTACCGGACCACGTGCCGCAGCCGCGGAGCACCCGTCTCCGTCACGAAACCGGGGTACACCAGCGCCGCGAGCTGTGCGCGGATGTCGGCGAGGGACTCCGCGGGGCCGCGCGACGACGACAGCTGCACCTCGACGTCGTTCGCCGCGCGGAGGATCTTCTCGACGTCCGCCAGCACGCCGAGGACCTCCGGGTGCAGACTCACGCGGACCTTCTCCAGCAGCACCTTGAAGCCGGTTTCGTCGAAGACCGGACCGCCGCTCGCGGCCATCAGGGCGTCCACCGCGCAGTCGACGCAGTCCTCGAGCAGGGCCGCCACACTGCCGTGCGGGTTCCGGTTGAGCACCAGCTTCGACGAGTTGGACAGCGAGCGCGTGATGAACTTCATCGGCGAGCTCAGGTTCAGCCGCAGCATCCGCCGCGTGCCCGCCCACATCGCGTGTTCCTGCTGGGCCGGCGTGTCCAGCAGGCGCACCGCCACCGACGCGCCCTCGTCGACCAGGGCCGGGTACGCCTTGACGTCGTGGCCGCGCTGCGTCGACTCGAACACCTGCGGCAGCGAACCGAAGGACGGTTTCGTCAGCCCGGCCTTCTCGAGCGTGTTGGCCGCCTTCGAGATCGTCGCGCGGACCTTCGGGGCCAGCCGCCGCTGCAGCTCGGCAACGTCCTTGCCTTCGGCTACGCGCTTGCCGCGCTCGTCGACCACGCGGAACGTCATCTTCAGGTGCTCCGGCACCGACGAAAGGTCCCAGTCCGCGTACGGCACGGTGATTCCGCGCAGCGCCCGCAGCTCGCGGCCGAGCACCTCCAGCAGCGGACCGTCCGAAGGGGACACTCGCGAAAGGACGTCGCGGGCCGTGTCCGGCGCCGGGACGAAGTTGCGCCGCAACGCCTTCGGCAGCGACTTGATCAGCTGCGTGACCAGCTCCGCGCGGAGACCCGGCACCTGCCAGTCGAACCCGTCCGGCGTCACCTGGTTGAGCACCGGCAGCGGGACGTGCACGGTGACGCCGTCGGCGTCCGCGCCCGGCTCGAACTGGTAGGTCAGCGCGAAGACCTGCGTGCCCTGCGTCCACGAGTCCGGGTAGTCGCCCTCTCGGACGCTGTCCGCGGACTCGTTCATCAGCATGGACTTCTCGAACGACAGCAAATCCGGGTCCGTGTGGCGCGCCTTCTTCCACCAGCTGTCGAAGTGGCGCACCGAGACGACGTCCGCCGGGACCCGCGCGTCGTAGAACTCGTACAGCGTCTGGTCGTCGACCAGGATGTCGCGGCGCCGCGCGCGGTTTTCGAGGTCCTCGACCTCTTCCAGCAGCGCCCGGTTCTCGGCGAAGAAGTGGTGGCGCGTCTGCCAGTCCCCCTCGACCAGCGCGTTGCGGATGAACAGCGCCCGCGACATCTCCGGGTCGATCCGGCCGTAGTTGACGCGGCGGTCGGCGATCAGCGGGACGCCGTACAGCGTCACTTTCTCGGTCGCGATCACCGCGCCGTGCTTGCGTTCCCAGTGCGGCTCGGAATACGACCGCTTCACGACGTGCCCGGCCAGCGGCTCGACCCACTCGGGCTCGATGCGCGCGTTGACCCGCGCCCACAGCCGGGACGTTTCGACCAGCTCCGCCGACATCACCCAGCGCGGCTGCTTCTTGAACAGCGCCGACCCCGGGAACACGCCGAACCGGGCGCCCCGCGCGCCCAGGTAGTCGCCCTTGGCCGGGTCCTTGAGCCCGATGTGCGAGAGCAGCCCGGCGATCAGCGACGTGTGCACGCGCTGCGGGTCGACCGGGGCCGTGTTCGTATTCAGCGAGATGCCGAGCGGCTTGGCCAGCTGACGCAGCTGGCTGAAGATGTCCTGCCACTCGCGCAGCCGCAGGTAGTTGAGGTACTCGGTGCGGCACATGCGCCGGAACTGGTTACCGGACAACGCCTTCTGCTGCTCGGCGACGTACTCCCAGAGGTTCAGGTAGGCCAGGAAGTCCGACGTCGGGTCGGCGAACCGCGCGTGCTGGGCGTCGGCCGCCTGCTGCTTCTCGGCCGGGCGTTCCCGCGGGTCCTGAATGGACAGTGCGGCCGCGATGATCATCACTTCGCGGACACAGCCGTTGCGGGCCGCCTCCAGGACCATCCGGCCCATCCGCGGGTCGACGGGCAGCTGCGCGAGCTTGCGGCCGATGTCGGTGAGACGCCGGTCCGAGGAGCTGACGCTGTCGAACGCGCCCAGCTCCTGCAGCAGGCCGACGCCGTCGGCGACCTGGCGGCGGTCCGGCGGCTCGACGAACGGGAACGCGGCGATGTCGCCGAGGCCCAGCGACGTCATCTGCAGGATGACCGAGGCCAGGTTGGTCCGCAGGATCTCGGGATCGGTGAACTCGGGCCGCGCCTCGAAGTCCTCTTCGGAATACAGGCGGATGCAGATGCCGTCGGACGTGCGGCCGCAGCGGCCCTTGCGCTGGTTCGCCGACGCCTGCGACACCGGTTCGATCGGCAGCCGCTGCACCTTGGTCCGGTGGCTGTAGCGGGAGATCCGCGCGGTGCCCGGGTCGACGACGTACTTGATGCCCGGCACGGTCAGCGACGTCTCGGCGACGTTGGTGGCGAGCACGACCCGGCGCCCGGTGTGGGACTGGAAGATGCGCTGCTGCTCGGCCGCCGACAGCCGCGCGTACAGCGGCAGGACCTCGGTGCCCCGCAGGTTCGCCCGGTTCAGCACGTCCGCGGTGTCGCGGATCTCGCGCTCGCCGGAGAGGAACACCAGGATGTCGCCGGGTCCCTCGGCGCACAGCTCCTCGACGGCGTCGAGGATGCCTTGGGTCTGGTCGCGCTCGTCGGCGTCTTCGGAGGGATCGTCCGGGTCGACGAGCGGCCGGTAGCGCGTCTCGACCGGGTACGTCCGGCCGGAGACCTCGACGATCGGCGCGTCGTCGAAGTGCTTCGAAAAGCGTTCCGGGTCGATCGTCGCCGAGGTGATGATGACCTTGAGGTCGGGGCGGCGCGGCAGCAGCTGCTTGAGGTAGCCGAGGATGAAGTCGATGTTGAGGCTGCGCTCGTGAGCCTCGTCGATGATCAGCGTGTCGTACTGGCGCAGCGAGCGGTCGGTCTGGATCTCGGCCAGCAGGATGCCGTCGGTCATCAGCTTGACCAGCGTGTCCTGCCCGGACTGGTCGGTGAACCGGACCTTGTAGCCGACGGTCTCGCCGAGCTCGGTCTTCAGTTCGCTCGCAATCCGGTCGGCGACCGTGCGCGCGGCCAGCCGCCGCGGCTGGGTGTGCCCGATCTGGCCGCGGATGCCGCGGCCGAGCTCCAGGCAGATCTTCGGCAGCTGGGTGGTCTTGCCCGAGCCGGTCTCCCCCGCGACGATCACGACCTGGTGCTTGCCGATGGCGGCGGCGATCTCGTCCTTGAGCTTGCTGACCGGCAGCTCTTCGGGGTACTCGATCTTGGGCACGCTCTCGCGCCGCGACTGGACGCGCAGCTCGGCCTTGTCGATGTCGGCGGCGATCTGCGCCAGGGCGGAGTCACGGTCGCGGGCTTTGCGGGCGCCTTCGAGCCGGCGACGCAGCCGTTGCTCGTCGCGCGGCATCAGCTCGGGCAGGCGCGCTCGCAGCGCTTCAAAAGGAGATGGCTCGGACATTCTTGGTCCAAGGATAGCCGTGGGTGACGAAGCGGGCTTCCGAATATCCCCGCGACGTGACCGGCCACACCCGGACCTGGCCCCGAGCGCCCCAATGTGGCCTTCGGTGCGTCAGACGCACCGAAGGCCGCCTTGGGTGCGTCAGACGCAACCAAGGCCGCCTTGGGGCGCTTGGGATCAGCCGGGCTGGCCGGGCTGCTGCGGCGGCTGGATCGGGGCCTGCTGCTGCGGCGCGCCCTTGGCCCGCTTCATCGCCACCGAACCACCGATCAGCGCGATGCCGACCAGGCCGAGGACGATGCCGAACAGCGGCTGCATGTCGCTGGCCCAGGACAGGATCCGGAACTCGTAGTCGAACTGCTCGAGAATGATGGTGCCGAACCCGAGCACGGCGCACAGCACGCCGATCCGCATCATGATCGAAGACATGGGAATACCCCCTGGTGAAAGGACTGATGGAACCACCGGTCCGTCCCCGAGCGGCCGTGGCGAAGCAGAACCGTAGCGGCCCCCGGCCCGGCTGTCTCCGGAATTCCCGATTTGTTACCTCATGTCCGCTGGAGCGAGCCCGGGCCCAGGTCAGCCAGGGTGCGATGCCCCGAAAGCCCCATGGTCAGGTCGAAGTCCGCCAGCAGGCTGCGCAGGACGTGCCGGACGCCGTCCTCGCCCGCGTGGGCCAGGCCGTACACCCACGGGCGCCCGACCAGGACCGCCCGCGCGCCCAGGGCCAGTGCCTTGAGCACGTCGGCGCCGGTGCGGATGCCCGAGTCGAACAGCACCTCCAGCCGGTCGCCGACCGCCGCGACGATGCCCGGGAGGGCCTCCAGCGCGCCGATCGCGCCGTCGACCTGGCGGCCGCCGTGGTTGGAGACCACGATGCCGTCCATGCCGGCCTCGGCCGCGCGGCGCGCGTCGCCGACGTGCTGGATGCCCTTGAGGACGATCGGGCCGTCCCAGTGCTCGCGCAGGAACGGCAGCTGGTCCCACGTCCGGTCGGTGCCGGTGAGCATGCCGATCCACCGCAGGATCGCCATGTTCGGCTCCTCCTCCGGCGTCTTCTCCAGCAGGCCGCGGAAGACCGGGTCGGTGAACGGGACGGCGCAGCCTTCGCCCTTCAGGAACGGCAGGTACGCCTGGTCCAGATCGGACGGTCGCCAGGCGAGCGTCCAGGTGTCGAGGGTGACGACCAGGGCGGTGTAGCCGGCCTTCTTCGCCCGGGCCAGCAGGCTCGCGCAGACGTCGGGGTCGCCGGGCCAGTACAGCTGGAACCAGCGCGGGCCGTCGCCGTTGGCCGCGGCGACGTCCTCGATGCCGGTCGACGACGCCGTGGACAGGATGAACGGCAGGCCGACCGAGGCGGCGGCGCGAGCGGTCGCGGACTCGGCGTCCGGGTGGACGATCGACTGGACGCCGACCGGCGCGACGGCCACCGGCGCGGGCAGCCGGGTGCCGAGCACCGTCGTGGCCAGGTCGCGGTCGGTGGCTCCGGTCAGCATCCGCGGCACCACGCGCCAGCGGTCGAACGCCTCGCGGTTGGCGCGGGCGGTCGCGCCGGAGCCGGCCGCGCCCGCGACGTAGGAGAACGGCCCGGGTGCCATGACCTCGCGCGCCGACGCTTCGAGCTTCGTCGCGTCGGTCGAGCACGGCGGCAGCTGACCACCGAGTCCCTGCAGGTAGATCTCGTTCTGATAGCTGCCGAAGCGTTCGGTCACGGTGGCCTCCTCGCGGTCGAGAGGGGCACTGTACCCGCCGGTAGTTCACCCGGCGCCGGGAACTGACCGGCGGGTAACCTAGGCCCCGCGGACGTCCCTTCGAAGGAGCAGCCATGCGCACGTACGACGTGGTCCTGTTCGGCGCCACCGGATTCACCGGCGGCCTGACCGCCGAGTACCTGGCCCGCCACGCGCCCGCCGACCTGCGCTGGGCGCTGGCCGGGCGCAACCGCGGCAAGCTCGAAGCCGTCCGGACGCGGCTCGCGGAGCTCGACGACCGGTTCGGCGCGCTCGACCTGCTCGTCGCCGACTCCGGCGACCGGGCGTCGCTCGCGGCCGTCGCCGAGGCCACCAAGGTCGTGATCACGACCGTCGGCCCGTACCTGACGCACGGCGAGCCGCTGGTGGCGGCGTGCGCCGAAGCGGGCACCGACTACGTCGACCTCACCGGCGAGCCCGAGTTCGTCGACCGGATGTACCTGGCGCACGACCGGCGGGCCCGCGAGACCGGCGCCCGGCTGGTGCACGCGTGCGGATTCGACTCGATCCCGCACGACCTCGGCGCCTGGTTCACCGTGCAGCAGCTGCCCGAAGGCGTGCCGCTGAAGGTCGACGGCTACGTCCGGGCCGGCGGGATGCCCTCGGGCGGCACGTTCCTCAGCGCGCTGACCATCATGTCCCGCCTGCCGGCCGGGGCCCGGGCGGCCCGCGAGCGGGCGGCGGCCGAGCCGCGGCCGGCCGGGCGGTTCGCGCGCGCCCCGCTCGGGCGCCCGCACCGGGTCGCCGAGCCGGGCTGGTGGGCGGTGCCGCTGCCGACGATCGACGCCGAGGTCGTCCGCCGGTCGGCGGCCGCGTCCGAGCGCTACGGCCCGGACTTCACCTACCGGCACTTCGCCGCGGTGAAGCACCTGCCGGTGCTGGCCGGTGGGATGGCCGGGGCGGGCGCCCTGCTCGCCGCGGCGCAGATCCCGCCGGCCCGGCGGGCGCTGTCCCGGTTGCTGGCGCCCGGCAACGGCCCGAGTCCCGAGCGGCGCGCGCGGTCCTGGTTCTCGGTGCGGTTCATCGGCGAAGGCGGCGGTTCGCGGGTGGTGACCGAGGTGTCCGGCGGCGACCCGGGCTACGACGAGACGGCGAAGATGCTGGCCGAGTCGGCGCTGTGCCTGGCGACCGACGACCTCCCGGAGACGGCGGGCCAGGTGACCACGGCGACCGCCATGGGCGGGGCGCTCGTGGACCGGCTCACCAAGGCGGGCCTGCGTTTCGCGACGCTCTGACGGTGTCGGATCCGCCGGGGTTCGCAAAGTCCGTGGTGATCTCGTAGTCGCCTTCGCGGAACTCGCCCACCTGCGACCGCAGCCGGCCGGTCGAGAACGGCCAGCTGAAGCTGTTGCGCCCGTTGACATCCGTGTAGTAGCTCGAACAGCCGCCGGACTGGTACACCGTGCCCGGCAGCGCCGCCTGGACCTTCGCGTTGAACGCCGCCTGCGCCTCCGGGCGCACCGACAGCACCGTGCCTTTCGCACGCAGCGTCCGCGTCACCGCCGCCACCGTGTGGCGCAGCTGGGCCTCCAGGATCATGAACGCCGACGAGTGCCCGGTGCCGAGGCTCGGGCCCAGCAGCAGGTACAGGTTCGGGAAGCCGGCCACCGTCGTCCCCGCGTACGCCTGCGGACTGCCCTTCCAGTGGTCGTCCAGGCTCCGGCCGTCGCCGTCGAAGACGCGGGACGACACCGGCATGTCGAGGATGTGGAAACCCGTGCCGAAGACGATCGCGTCGACCTCCGCCGACGAACCGTCCGCACCGCGCACCCGGTTGCCGGAGACGGACCGCACCGCCGTCGGGTGAACGTCCACATGGGACTGCGTCAGCGACCGGTAGTACGTGTTGGACATCAGCAGCCGCTTGCAGCCCAGCGTGTAGTCCGGGGTCAGCGCCCGGCGCAGCGCCGGATCCCGCACCGCGAGCCGCAGGTGCGCGAGGCCGATCTTCTGCACCTGCCGCAGCAGCCACGGGTGCCGGAACCCGAAGCCGAGCGTCTCCATCGCGCCGTACTCCGCGCCGCGCAACGCCCGCTGCAGTGCCGGGAACCGCCGCAGCAGGAACCGCTCGACGCCGGGGACGTGGTGGTCCGGCTTCGGCAGCACCCACTGCGCGGTGCGCTGGAACAGGTGCAGCCGCTTCACTTCGGGCACGATCCGCGGGACGAACTGGACCGCGGACGCGCCGGTGCCGATCACCGCGACACGCTTGCCCGCCAGGTCGTAGCCGTGGTTCCAGCGCGCGGAGTGGAAGACCTCGCCCGGAAACTCGCCGAGCCCCGGCAGGTCCGGGATCAGCGGCTCGTGCCAGGGACCGGTGCCGGCGACCAGGACCCGGGCGCGGTAGGGACCTCGGGTCGTCTCCAGTTCCCAGCTGGCCTCACGGGCGTTCCACTGCGCGCGCGTCACCTCGACGCCGTGGCGGATCTTCCCGGTGACGCCGAAGCGGTCGGCCGTCTTCTGCAGGTACGCCCGGATTTCGGCCTGGCCGGCGAACGCGCGCGTCCAGCCGGGGTTGGGCGCGAAGGAGTAGGAGTACAGCGCGGACGGGACGTCGCAGGCGCAACCGGGGTAGGTGTTGTCGCGCCAGGTCCCGCCGAGGGCGTCGGCCTTCTCCAGCACGGCGAGGTCGCCGACGCCGGCCTGCGAGAGGCGGATGGCGGCGCCCAGCCCCGACGCCCCGGCACCGATGACGAGGACCGCGAAGTGGCGTTGTTCCATTTTCGGAGACTAACAGTATCCGAAAACCATCGGTACCCCAATTCCGTTGTTCGCTAGAGTCGGCCGCATGGCCCGACTCACCCGCGCGGAAAGCCAGGCGCGCACCCGCGAGCAGCTGATCGAGACCGCCAAGCTGCTCTTCCTGCGCGACGGCTACTCGGTGACGTCGCTGGAGAAGGTCGCCGACGAGGCCGGGTATTCGAAGGGCGCGGTGTACTCGAACTTCCGCAGCAAGGACGAGCTCTGCCTCACGGTGCTCGACCGGATCCACGACGAGCAGGTCGCCCTGATCGCCGAAGCACTGGCCGGCGCCGAGGGCGTGGAGGGGCTGCTCGCGGCGTTCCAGGCCTGGGCCGAGCGCAGCATCGGCGACGAGGCCTGGACCGCGCTCGAGGTCGAGTTCGCCGTGAACGCGCGGCGCGACCCGCACGTGCGCGCCGAACTGGCGGCGCGAGACAAGGCCATCCGCGACACCATCGCCGGCCTGCTCACCGGGTACGCCGAGCGGTTCGGGATCACGCTCCCGATGTCGGCCGACGACGCCGCGACGGCGTTGCTCAGCCTGGGCATCGGCCTCGGCGTGCAGCGCGCGATCGACCCGACGATCCCGGTGTCCGTGCTACCGGACGTCATCCGCCTCTTCTCCGGGGTGCACTGACCGGTGAAGGTCCTTTGAGGACCCGGCACGGTGGTCTGGACCGTTCACGAACATGAACGGATTCCGCCTCTTGTGGAGCTCGCTGACTCTTCGCTACCGTGTCGCTACGCCGCAGCTCCACCCGCATCACCCGTACCGCCGTGATCCGACGGCGCACCCGCGGAAAGGGTCTCTTCCCCATGAGCAAGAAGTTGCGGCCGGTCCTCATCGGCACACTCGGCGCCGCCTCCGTCGCGGCCCTCGTCATCACCACGCCCGCGTTCTCCTCGGCCGCGCCGGCGCCCGTGGCCGGCGCCTCCGTGTTCGCCGCCGGCGACCTTTCGGCCCCGGCCAAGAAGGAAATCGCGATGAAGCTGGTATCCAGCGCGGAAAACTCCTCGCTGGACTGGAAGGCGCAGTACAAGTACATCGAGGACATCGGCGACGGCCGCGGGTACACCGCGGGCATCATCGGCTTCTGTTCCGGCACCGGCGACATGCTCGAACTCGTCGAGGCGTACACGAATTCGGTGCCGGGCAACCCCCTCGCCAAGTACCTTCCGGCGCTGCGCAAGGTGAACGGCACGGACTCCCACGCGGGCCTCGGTTCGGCGTTCGAGAGCGCCTGGAAGCAGGCCGCGGCGACGACGGCGTTCCAGACCGCCCAGAACAACGAGCGCGACCGCGTGTACTTCAACCCGTCGGTCAACCAGGGCAAGTCGGACGGCCTGAGCAACCTCGGCCAGTTCGCCTACTACGACGCGATCGTGATGCACGGACCCGGCGACAGCTCGGACAGCTTCGGCGGCATCCGCAAGGCCGCGATGAAGAAGGCGAAGACCCCGGCCCAGGGCGGCGACGAGGCGACGTACCTCAAGGCGTTCTTCGCTGCCCGCAAGGTGATCATGAAGCAGGAAGAGGCACACGCGGACACGTCCCGGGTGGACACCGAGCAGGCCAAGTTCCTGAGCGAGGGGAACTTCGACCTGCACACGCCGTTGAAGTGGAAGGTGTACGGCGACTCGTACACGATCAACTGAGCCGGGCTATCGGGTCAGGAGCGCATCCGCCGTCCGGGTGTTCAGGATGCGCTCCGGCCCGATCCCCGCCTTGATCGCGCGCTCGCACCCGTAGCCCAGCCAATCCAGCTGGCCCGGCGCGTGCGCGTCGCTGTCGATCGTGAAGTCACACCCGATCTCCGCGGCCAGGCGCAGCAACCGCATCGGCGGGTCCAACCGCTCCGGGCGGGAATTGATCTCCACCGCGACGCCGTTCTCCCGGCACGCCGTGAACACCGCTTCGGCGTCGAACTCCGACTCCGGACGCCCGCGGCCCACCACCAGCCGGCCGGTGCAGTGGCCCAGCACCCGGACGTGCGGGTTGCGGACCGCCGCCACCATCCGGCGGGTCATGTCCCGCTTCGGCATCCGCAGCTTGGAATGCACGCTCGCCACCACGAAGTCCAGCTCCCCCAGCAGCTCCTCTTCCTGGTCGAGCGATCCGTCGTCGAGGATGTCGACCTCGATGCCCTGCAGCAGGCGGAACGGCGCCATCAGCTCGTTGGCCTTCGCCACGATCAGCATCTGCGTCCGCAGCCGGTCCGGGGAGAGCCCGTTCGCGACTGTCAGCCGGGGCGAGTGGTCGGTCAGCACCATCCACTCGTGGCCGACGTCCCGGCCCGCCACCGCCATCTCGCCGATCGAGCTTCCGCCGTCCGACCAGTCCGAATGGGTGTGGCAGTCGCCGCGCAACGCCGAGCGCAACGGCTCGCCGTCCGGCAGTTCCTTCTCGACGAGCTTGCCCCGGTACGCCGGATCACGGCCGGCCAGCGCGTCCTCGATGACTCCGGCCGTGGCCTTCCCGATGCCCGGCAACGACGTCAGCGTGCCGTTCTCCGCCAGCTGCTTCAGCTTCTCGGCGCCGATCTTGTCGACCGTCGCCGCCGCGCTGCGGAACGCCCGGACGCGGTAGGTCGGTTCCCCCGCGCGTTCGAGCTGGAACGCGATCTCCCGCAACGCCCATGCCGGATCCATGGGACCTGTCTACCCCCTCCGGGGCAGGTGATGCAGCTCGACGTCCACCAGCGCGCCGTCTTCGACGCGGCACGTCTGGTACGTGCAGTGCGGCTGGCGACGGCGGTCGGTCGGCGAACCCGGGTTGAGCAGCCGCATCCCGGACGGCGCCACCGTGTCCCACGGGATGTGGCTGTGCCCGAAGACCAGCACGTCGGTGTCCGGGAACTGCGCGTCGCACCGCTGCTCACGGCCCTGCTTGGCGCCCGTTTCGTGGATCACCGCCAGGCGCACGCCGCCGAGCTCCGCCCGGGCGATCTCGGGCAGCCGCGCCCGCAGCGCCGGGCCGTCGTTGTTGCCGTACACGCCGATCAGCCGCTTGCTGCGCCCCTCGAGCTCGTCCAGCAGGGCGACCTCGACCCAGTCGCCCGCGTGCACGACGACGTCGGCGGCCGCCACCTCGGCCCACACCTGCGGCGGCAGCTCGCGGGCGCGGGCCGGCAGGTGGGTGTCCGAGATGAGCAGCAGCCTCATCCGATGGCCGTCAGCACCCGATCGAGGAACCCGCCGATGTGGTCGCGCAGCAGGGCGGCCGCGCCCTCGGCGTCACCCTTCTTCGCCGCGGCCAGCACCGCCCGGTGCTCGGTCCACTCCTTCTTCCAACTGGGGTTGGCCTCCCAGCCGACGACGCTGATCAGCGCCGCGCGGTCCTTGAGGTCGTCGAGGATGCTGACCAGCAGCGGGTTGCCGCAGCCGCGGTAGAGGGCGCGGTGGAAGCGGCGGTTCAGCAGGCTCAGCGCGGCCTGGTCCTTGTCCGCGATCGCCGACGACGCCTCCTTCAGCGCCTCCGCCGCGTCTTCCAGCAGCTCGGGGTCGTTCCGCTCGACGGTCCGCCGGACAGCCTCGGGTTCGAGCACCATCCGCACGTCGTAGACGGACTTCGCGAGCTCGGCGTCGACCGTGATCACCGACGCGCCCTTGTACGGGCTGAACGTCACCAGCCCGGAGTTGGACAGCACCTTGAGCGCCTCGCGCACCGGGGTCTTCGAGACGCCGAGCCGCGCGGCCAGCTCCGCCTCGACGAGCGGCTGGCCGGGCACCAGCTCCCGGGTCAGGATGGCGCGGCGGATCTCCTCCAGGACCACTTCGGTCCGGGAGGCGGGCAGGCTGAACGTCCCGGTCATCGGCGCGCTCCCTAGTTCGTGTGCGGAACCCATTCAACCAGGTCAGGCAGATCGTATATCAGATGCCATACTGGATCGCATGAAACGACCCGAGGAACTCCGCAGCCACCGGTGGTTCGGCGGCGACGAACTGCGCAACTTCAGCCACCGCGCCCGCAGCCGCCAGCTCGGCTACAACCCGGAAGAGCACCTCGGCAAACCCGTCATCGGCATCCTCAACACCTGGTCGGACATCAACCCCTGTCACATGCACCTGCGTGAACGCGCCGAGCAGGTCAAGCGCGGCGTCTGGCAGGCCGGCGGCTTCCCGCTGGAGTTCCCGGTCGCCACCCTGTCGGAGACCTACCAGAAGCCCACCCCCATGCTCTACCGCAACCTGCTTGCCATGGAGACCGAGGAGATCCTGCGGTCCTACCCGATCGACGGCGCCGTCCTGATGGGCGGCTGCGACAAGACCACGCCGGCGCTGCTGATGGGCGCGGCAAGCGCCGGGTTGCCCGCCATCTTCGTCCCGGCCGGCCCGATGCTGCGCGGCCACTGGCGCAACGAGGTCCTCGGCAGCGGCACCGACATGTGGAAGTACTGGGACGACAAGCGCGCGGGGCTGATCGGCGACGCCGAAATGTCCGAACTGGAGCGCGGGCTGGCCCGCTCGCCGGGACACTGCATGACCATGGGGACGGCGTCCACCATGACCTCGGCCGCCGAGGTGCTGGGCATGACCCTGCCGGGTGCCGCGTCGATCCCCGCCGTCGACTCGGCGCACCACCGGATGGCCGCCGCCAGCGGCGCGCGGATCGTCGACATGGTGTGGGAGGACCTGACCATCACGCAGGTCCTGGACAAGCGGGCCTACGCCGACGCGATCACCACCGTGCTCGCGCTCGGCGGCTCGACCAACGCCGTGATCCACCTGATCGCGATGGCCGGCCGCAGCGGGATCCCGCTTTCGCTGGCCGACTTCGACGCGATCGCGCGGCGCGTACCGGTGCTGGCGAACCTCCGCCCCGGCGGCGACTGGCTGATGGAGGACTTCTACTACGCCGGCGGCCTGCCCGGGCTGCTGTCGCGGCTGACCGACCTGCTGCACCCCGACCGGCTCACCGTCACCGGCCGCACCCTCGGCGAGAACCTCGCGCCGGCGCGCGTCCACAACGACGACGTCATCCGCACGCGGGACAACCCGGTCGCCGCCGAGGGCGGGGTCGCGGTGCTGCACGGGAACCTGGCGCCGTCGGGGGCGGTCATCAAGCACATCGCGGCCGAGAAGCACCTGCTGACGCACACCGGCCCGGCCGTGGTGTTCGAGAACTACCCCGACCTGAAGAAGCGGATCGACGACCCGTCGATCACCGCGGACTCGGTGCTGGTGCTGCGCGGCTCCGGCCCGCTGGGCGGCCCCGGCATGCCCGAGTACGGGATGCTGCCGATCCCCGCCCACCTGCTCGAACAGGGCGTCCGGGACATGGTCCGGATCTCCGACGCGCGGATGAGCGGGACGAGCTACGGCGCCTGCGTCCTGCACGTGGCCCCCGAGTCGCACGTCGGCGGCCCGCTGGCCCTGGTCCGCGACGGCGACCTGATCACCTTGGACGTTCCTTCGCGCACCCTGCGGCTCGAGGTGTCCGATGAGGAACTGGCGCGGCGGCGTTCGGAATGGACCGCGCCGGCCCCCCGGTTCGAGCGCGGTTACGGCGCGCTCTACACCGAACACATCACGCAGGCGGACGAAGGCTGCGACTTCGATTTCCTGGCCCGGGCCGGCCACAACCCCGAGCCCGACGCCGGCTGACCGCGTTGTGCCGCAAAGGGGCACTTTCACGTGAAAGTGCCCGGTTGATCCCCCGTTAGGGCGAGTCGTACGGCTTGTCCGGGTGCCCCGTACGCTGATCCCGGCACCGACGCAACCCGGTGCCGCGTCGAAGGGGTGGAGAGTTGCCGTACGAACCGCACTGGCCCGACTCGCACGGCGAGCAGACCGACGTCCTGCCGGTCGTCCGGCCCGAGCCGGCACCGGGCCCCGCCACCGCGAAGCGCTCCTTCCGCAAGGCCGGCCTGATCGCGGGCGGCGTGTTCGGCGTGCTGGTCGCGATCTACGGGATCGACCTCCTGATCAGCCAGGGCAGTGTCCCGCGCGGGGTGACCGTGGCCGGCGTCGACGTCGGCGGCATGGGCCGCGAGGCGGCCGAGCAGGAACTGCGCGGGAAGATCGAGCCGCGGCTGACGCGCCCGCTCGCCGTCACCGCGGGCGAGTACCACGGCACGCTGTCGCCGACGCTCGCCGGACTGAAGCTCGACTGGCCGCAGACCCTCGACCAGGCCGGCGAGCAGCCGCTGAACCCCTTCACGCGCCTGTCGTCGCTGTTCTCCAGCCGCGAGGTCGGCGTCGTCAGCCACGCCGAGGAAGCCAAGCTCACCGCCGCGCTCGAGACGCTGCGCGGCCAGGTCGACCGCGACCCGGTCGAAGGCACCGTGAAGTTCGAGGGCGTCGACCCGGTCGCCGTGCCGCCGAAGACCGGGCAGAAGCTCGACCTGCCGGCCGCGACCGCCGCCGTCGTCGAGAAGTGGGCGAGCGGGGAAACCCTGGCGCTGCCGGTGACGAACACGCCGGTGCGCACCACGCCCGAAGGCGTCCAGGCGGCGCTCGACGGCTTCGCGCGGCCCGCCGTCTCCGGCCCGCTGGTGGTCAAGGGCGAAGGCAAGAACGCGACCGTGAAGCCGGAGGCGATCGCCACGGCGCTCAGCTTCGAACCGGCCGAGGGTGGCGGCCTGACGCCGAAGATCGACAACAAGAAGATCGCCGAAGCCGCCGGGCCGCAGCTGAAGTCCACCGAGAAGGAGGGCAAGGACGCGACCGTCGTCTTCGAGGGCGGCAAGCCCGCGGTCGACCCCTCCACCGACGGCCGGACCGTCGACTGGGACCCCAGCCTCAAGCCGCTGCCCGACGTGCTGAAGAAGACCGACGGCCGCGAGGTCCCGGCCATCTACAAGGACAGCCCGGCGAAGGTGACCACCGACCAGGCGAACCAGCTGGGCATCAAGGAAGTCGTCGGCGAGTTCAAGACCGAGAAGTTCGCGACCGACTCCGGGGTGAACATCCGGACCGTCGCCCAGAAGGTGAACGGCGCCATCGTCAAGCCCGGGGAAACCTTCAGCCTCAACGGTTTCACCGGCCCGCGCGGCACGGCCCAGGGTTACGTCGAGGCGGGCGTGATCAAGGACGGCGCCCCCGGCCGCGAGGTCGGCGGCGGCATCTCGCAGTTCGCGACCACGTTGTACAACGCGTCCTACTTCGCGGGCCTGAAGGACGCCGGGCACAAGGAACACAGCTACTACATCAGCCGTTACCCCGCCGCGCGCGAGGCGACGGTGTTCCAGAACCCCAACGGGTCCAGCGTCATCGACCTCAAGTTCACCAACGACTCGCCGACCGGCATCGCGATCCAGACGATCTGGACGTCGTCGTCGATCACCGTGAAGCTGTGGGGCACCAAGCGCTACACCGTCGAGTCGATCCCGGGCGGCCAGTCCAACCAGAGCGACCCGCCGACCAAGCCGGGCCCGGCGGAGAACTGCCACGCTTCGAACGGCGCGCAGGGGTTCACCACCTCCGACACGCGTGTGCTGAAGGACGTCGCCACCGGCCGCGAAGTGAGCCGCTCGACCCGGACCGTCCACTACAACCCGCAGCCGAAAATCGTCTGCGGCGAAGGCCAGTGACCTCCTAACGGCCGTTCACGCTGGGCGTCCGCGGCGGTACGCTGTGTGCCCATGACGGCGCGCGCGGTGAGCTTCCGGGACGTCCTCGCCGTGTCCGAGTTCCGGGCGCTGTTCTCGGCCCAGCTGGTCTCGGTCACCGGTGACCAGCTGGCCCGGGTCGCGCTGTCGATCCTGGTCTACGACCGGACGAACTCGCCGGGCTGGGCCGCGCTGACCTACGCGCTGACGTTCCTGCCGGACCTCGTCGGCGGGCCGCTGCTGTCCGGGCTGGCCGACCGGCACCCGCCGCGGACGGTGATGGTCCTGGCGGACGTCCTGCGGGCGGTCGCGGTGGCCGCGATGGCGGCGCCCGGGCTCCCGCTGCCCGTGGTGGCGGCGCTGCTGGTCGGCGTCCAGCTGTTCAACCCGGTCTGGAACTCCGCGCGGGCGGCCCTGCTGCCGCAGGTGCTGCCGGGCGAGACGTTCGTGCCCGGGATGGGCCTGCTGATGATGCTGGTGCAAGCGGGCCAGGTCGCCGGGTTCGCGCTCGGCGGGCTGCTCGTGGCCGGCCTCGGCACCGGCGGCGCCCTCATGGCGGACGCGGCGAGCTTCGCGGTGTCGGCCCTGTTCCTGACCGCCGGCGTCCGGCCGCGGCCGCCGCGCGAAACCTCCGGCGTCCGGTGGTGGCCGCACGTCCGGGCGGGCTGGTCCGTCGTGGCCGGCGACCGGCAGCGGCTCGCCCTGGTGGCGCTGGGGTGCGTGTCGGGGTGCTACATCGCGGGCGAGGCGATCGCCGCGCCGTACGCCGCCGAGCTCGGCGGGGGCGCGGTGGTCGTCGGACTGCTGCTCGGGGCGTTCGCGCTGGGGAACGTGGCCGGCATGGCCGTGCTCTCGCGCATCCCGCACGCGCAGCGGGCGTCCTTGCCGGGGCCGCTCGCGGTGCTGGCCTGCGCGAGTTTGCTGGGCTGCGCGCTGAAACCGGACCTGGTGGCCACGTTGGCGCTGTTCACGCTGTCCGGAGTGGCCAGTTCGTACAACTTGATCGCCAACACGACGTTCGTGCAGCTGACACCGGACGCCCAGCGCGCCCAGGCGTTCGGGTTCGCGCTGACGGCGTTGCGGGTTTCGCAGGGCCTGGGCGTGGTGCTGGCCGGCGTGGCGGCCGAACGGGTGGCCCCGCACGGCGTCGTCGCGGGCGCCGGGGCGATCGGTGTGCTGGCGGCGTTCGGTGCGGCCCGGCTGTGGCGGCGGGCACAGCCGGATCCCCGGTGACCGGCCCCGCCGGGTACCGGTCACCGGGCACGGGTCAGGGCCGCGTCCAGTCGGTCGGGATCCGGCGCGGGGTCCAGTCCGTGGGGCACTGCGCTGGCGCGACGCCGGGCCGGGTCCAATCGGTCGGCAGCTCGCGGACGGTCCAGTCGGTGGGCAGTTCGCGGGCGGTCCAGTCGGTCGGCAGCTGCCGCGGGGTCCAGTCGGTCGGGATCGCGCGGGTCCAGTCGGTGGGGAGCTGCCGGGTCCAGTCGGTCGGCCGCTGCGCGCGCCGGCGGGACGGGACGATGTTGGCGTTGGGCAGGAAGTGCGACATGATTTCTCCAGTTCGTAAGGGATTTTGCACAGTGCGTGACCGGACGGTAGCCCGACCAGCCTAGTGACACACCGCGTTCATTCGATTACAGTGACGAATTCTGCGAAGAGTTCCATCCTGAGCAGAAGGGCGTTTCGTGGGATTGTCCGGGTCCCCAGGGCGAAAGCCCAGCTCAGAACGTCCACGATCAGGTATCCGAAGGTGGGCGATGTGGAAGCTGGCCACTCCGGTGTTCGGCTACGTCCTCATCGTCGACGCACTGGCGCTGATCGCGGTCCTTTCGACGGCCGCGCTGGTGCCGATCACCACCCAATCGCTGCTCTGGTGTGGACTGATCCTCGCCGGTGAGGTCGTGCATCTCGAAGCGGCGCAACGCATCGAGCGCATCCGCGAGCTGGCCGCCGACGGCCGGCCGCACATGCACCTGCAGTCGATCTGGATCTTCGCCGGGCTGCTCCTGCTGCCGCCGCCGTTGGCCACCTTGGTCATCGTCGTCAGTTATGCCCATTCCTGGGTTCGCGTCTACAAACGGCGGGGCGTGATTCACCGGAAAGTGTTCTCCGGCGCCACGGTGATCCTGGCGTGCGCCGCCGCGGGGGCGGTGCTGTGGGCCGGCACCGGACACGTGGCGCCTTATGTTCCCTATCTGGACGGCTTCGGCGGGATGATCGCGCTGCTGACGTCCGGGATCGTCTACTTCGGCCTGAACTACGTGCTCGTGATCGTGGCGATCCTGCTGAGCAACCCGGGCAAGCCGCCGCGGCAGGCGTTCGGCAACCCGTCCGACGTGCTGATCGTGCTGGCCGCGGTCGGCGTCGGCTGCGGCATCGCGCTGGTGATGACGGTCCGGCCATGGCTGCTGCCCGTGCTCATGGTGACGCCGGTGGCGCTGCACATCGGCCTGCTGCTCCCCCAGTTCCAGGCGGCCGCGCGCACGGACTCCAAGACGGCCCTGCTCGCGCCGGAGTTCTGGGTCCAGCTGGCCCGCAACGAGCTGGCCCGCGCCGCGGAGCTGTCCTCGACGGCCGGCGTGCTGATGATCGACATCGACCACTTCAAGGCCATCGACGACGGCAACGGCCACCTGGCGGGCGACGAGGTCCTGCGCGCGGTCGCGGCGGCGATCCAGGGCTCGGTCCGCGGCGGCGACTACGTGGGCCGCTTCGGCGGCGACGAATTCGTCGTGCTGCTCCCGGGCACGACCAGCGCGGAGATCACGTCGGTCGCGGACCGCATCCGCACGGCGATCGCCCGGATCGAGGTCCCGGTCCCGGTGATCCGCCCGGGCAAGCCCGAGGTGATCAGCGGCCTGACGGCCTCGATCGGCGCGGCGGTGTACCCGGAAACGGCGACCGAGTACACGATCCTGCTGCAGGCAGCGGACGACGCGGTGTTCGAAGCGAAGGCGGGCGGCCGCGACCGCGTGGTCCTGGCGACCGCCCGCACCGAGCTGGCCCGCCCGGAGGTCCCGGACGTCCGCTGAACTTCGTGAAGGCCACCTTGAGGAAGGTGAACTTCGTGAAGGCCACCTTGAGGAAGGTCAACTTCGTGAAGGTGGCCTTCACGAACTACGGCAGGGTGGCGAGCGAGGCTTCGAGCGTCGCCTCGGAGAGTTCGTCGTCCACGATGTTCCCGGCGAGGTACGCGCCGTACGCCGGCAGGTCGAGGTGGGCGTGGCCGCACAGCGCCGTGAGGATCACCTTCTCCTCACCGGTTTCCTTGCACCGCAACGCTTCCTGGATGCACGCCGCGAGCGCGTGCGTCGGCTCGGGGGCCGGGATGATGCCTTCGGACCGGGCGAACCGCACGCCCGCCGCGAAGCACTCCTGCTGGCCGATCGCCAGCGCCTCGATCAGGCCGAGTTCGTAAATGTGCGAGATCAGCGGGGACATCCCGTGGTAGCGCAGGCCGCCCGCGTGGATCGGGTCCGGGATGAACTCGTGGCCCAGCGTGTGCATCTTGAGCAACGGCGTCAGCCCGGCCGTGTCACCGAAGTCGTAGGCGTACTTGCCGCGCGTCAGGGACGGGCACGCGGCCGGCTCGACCGCGCGGATCACCGGGTTCATCCGGCCGGCCAGCTTCTCGCGCAGGAACGGGAAGGCGAGCCCGCCGAAGTTGGAGCCGCCGCCGGTGCAGCCGACCAGGACGTCGGGGGTGTCGCCGGCCAGCTCGAACTGCTTCAGCGCTTCTTCGCCGATGACCGTCTGGTGCAGCAGCACGTGGTTGAGCACGCTGCCCAGCGCGTACCGCGTGTCCGGGTCCTGCGCCGCCTGCTCGACGGCTTCGCTGATCGCGATGCCGAGGCTGCCGGTGGAGTCCGGGTGCTGCTTGAGGATCGCGCGACCGGACTCGGTCAGCTCGGACGGGCTCGGGTGGACGGTCGCGCCGAACGTCTCCATCATCAGCTTGCGGTAGGGCTTCTGGTCGTAGGACGCGCGCACCTGCCAGACCTCGCACTGGAGACCGAACTGGGCGCAGGCGAAGGCGAGCGCGCTCCCCCACTGGCCGGCGCCCGTCTCGGTGGTCAGCCGCGTGACGCCTTCGGCTGCGTTGTAGAACGCCTGCGGGACAGCGGTGTTCGGCTTGTGGGAGCCGACCGGGCTGACACCCTCGTACTTGTAGTAGATCCGCGCGGGGGTGCCCAGCGCCTTCTCCAGCCGGCGCGCCCGGAACAGCGGCGACGGGCGCCAGAGCCGGTAGACCTCCCGAACCTCTTCCGGAATGTCGACATAGCGATCAGTCGTCACTTCCTGGGCGATGAGCGCCTGCGGGAACAGCGGCGCGAGGTCGTCCGGGCCCACGGGCTCGCGCGTGCCAGGGTGCAACGGCGGTGGCGGCGGCTCGGGCAGGTCGGGGATGACGTTGTACCACTGGGTCGGGAGATCGCTTTCGTCCAGGACGTACTTGGTCCGCTCAGCCATCACGCCTCCTTGGTCGGCACCTCAACTTAGGACGCTCCCGGCCACCGAACCAGTACGGTGATCGGGTGACGAACCCGATGCTCGCCGACCTCCCGATGTGGCAGCCCCCGTCCGGCCGCGGGCCGGGCCTGGTGCTGGTCCAGGAGATCTTCGGCCTCGACGACTACCTGCGCTCGGTCGCGGCGGACCTGGCCGCCGCGGGCTACGTGGTGGCGGTCCCGGAGCTGTTCCGGCGGACGGCGCCGGGCTGGTCCGCCACCCACGACGAGGCGGGGGTCGCCGCTTCGATGAAGGTGGCGGCCTCCTTCGACCCGGCGCTGGGACTGTCGGACGTCCTCGCCACGGTCGCGCACCTGCGTTCGCTGCCGTCGGCGACCGGTGGCGTGGGCGTCCTGGGGTTCTGCCTGGGCGGCTCGCTGGCGTTCGCGGCGGCGGCCGAGGGCGACCCGGACGTGGCGGTGTCGTTCTACGGCTCGACGGTGGCGGCACAGATCGACGGGCTTTCCCGGATCGCGTGCCCGATCCAGTTCCACTTCGGCGGCCAGGACCCGTACATCCCGCGCTCCGACGTGGCCGTGGTGGAGGCGGCCGTCGCCGCGCACCCGGGTGCGGAGATCCACGTGCAGGAAGAGGCCGGGCACGCGTTCCACAACAACGTGGCGCCGATGTTCCACCACCCCGAAGCGGCGGCCCGGGCCTGGGAGCTGACCACGGAATTCCTGCGGCGGACCCTGCCCGCGTGAAGGCTGCGCTCTTCCGGGGTACCGGCGGGCGGCCCGGCGTGCTCGTCGAGGCCGGCTTCCTGGTGCTGTGGTTCTTCATCTTCGCGCGGCTCGACGCCCTCGTGGGCAAGGATTTCGCGGCCGCCGAAGCCAATGCGCTGGCCCTGCAGACCGTGGAACACCTGGCGCACCTCGACATCGAGCGGAGCGCGAACGCCTGGCTCGCCGCGCATCCGGTCCTCGGCCACCTGGCGGTGTACCTGTACCGGCTGTACTACCTGGTGGTCGCCGGCGTGCTGCTGTGGGTGTTCGTCCGGCACGCCGAGGTCTACCGCCACGTCCGCCGGACGATGGTCGCGATGATGGCCCTGGTCCTGCCGGTCTACTGGGCGGTGCCGATGTCGCCGCCGCGGTTCGCCCTGCCCGGCACGGTGGACATCGTTGCCCGGTACGACTTCCTGGGCCTGGAGAGCTGGACGCATCCCACCCACCACACGGCGATGCCCAGCATGCACGTCGGCTGGTCGCTGTGGTGCGCGTATGCCGTGTGGACGGCGCTGCGGGGCACACACCCACGTCTGGCGCTGTCGGCGTGGTTGTTCCCGGCGCTCATGGTGGCGGACGTCTTCGCCACCGGGAACCACTACGTCCTGGACGTCGCGGGCAGTGTCGCGCTGCTGGCTGTCGCCGTCTCGGCCGCGACGCTGTGGGGGCGCCTCACGGCCCTCCGCAGAACTTCCGCTCGGCTGCGGACGGATCCGCGGGAACGGTGACGCCCGTCCGGTGCCAGGCGCCGGTCAGGTTGTCCCAGAACCGCTGGAACGTCAGCGGATCCCGGGTCGAGCGCCGGATCTCCGCGAGGTCGCCGCAGCCGAGCGCGTGCCGCGCGGCGGCCACCTGCTCCGGGGTGACCGCGCCGGGCACGGCGAAGTTCCCCGACGGGTGGACCGGCGCCGCCGGGTCGGCGTGCTCGGCGAGCAGCCAGGCGTTGCCCAGCGGCTTCGAGTGGCCCGACCGGATCGGGGGCCGCGCTCTAGGATCTCGCCGTGGCTTCGACGAATTCACAGACCACCGGACTTTGGTCCATCCGAAGGCACATCGTCGCGGTGGTGCTGATCGGGCTCAGCGTGTTCGCGGTCGCCGCCGCGCTCCTGTGGCTGGCACTGGGCCTGCCCGCCGCGCCGAGCCCGGACACCCGGCTGAACGTCGTCAAGATCGCGTTGTCGGTGGTGGCCGGGGTCGGCGGGGTCGTCGCACTGGTGGTCGCCTACCGCAAGCAACGGATCGGCGAGGTCGCCGAAGCCCGCGAGCGCGTCAAGGTGCTGAACGAGCGCTTCGCCTGCGCGTGCGCCCAGATCGGCCACGAGAAGCCGACCGTCCGGCTCGCCGGGGTCTACGCCATGGCCAGCCTGGCCGACGAATGGCTCGAACAGCGCCAGGTGTGCATCGACGTGCTGTGCGCGTACCTGCGTATTCCCTACGAGCCCGCGGTGAATTCGCCGTGGTACCACGACGAGGAATCCGAGGTGCGCCTCTCGATCACGAGCGTGATCAGCGATCACCTCCGCCCCGGGGCACCGGTCAGCTGGCAGGGTCACGAGTTCAACCTGCTCCGGGCCGTGCTCCGTTCGGCCGATTTTGCGGACATCCGGATGACCGGCGGCCGGCTGCTGCTCAGCCTGGCCCGATTCCCCCCAGGCTGGATCTCGTTCGACGGAATGCACGTCAGCGGCGGCGAAGTCTGGTTCGGCGGCGCCACGTTCGACGGCGCCCGGGTGACATTCGAAAACGCCGAATTCAGCGGGGGCCGCGTCCAGTTCGACGGCGCCGCGTTCACCGGCGGCGAGGTGAGCTTCCGCGGCGCCCGGTTCACCGGCGGCGAAGTCGACCTCTCCGAGGTCAGCGTCGACGACTACACCACGCCACCCGTGTTCGACGAGTGGGAGACCCCGCCGCCCGGGCTGCTGCTGCCCGGCGACTAGGGCAAATGGTCGTTTCCGCTTCCGTTGTCGAATATATTCGACAACGGAAAAACGTTGACTGTGAGCGCGCGAATGATTACATTTTTCGAGCCTGATTGTTAGCGCGAACAAGTCCGCGAAGGAGAACCCATGAGGTCATCCCACCGTGCGGGTCGCGTCCGGCGCAGCCGTGCCAGGCGCGCGCTGATCACCTTGCTCAGCACCGTTCTCGCAGCCACCGCGGCGGCCGTGCTCACCCCCGCTGCGGCGTCGGCGGCCACCGTCGACCCGGGTGCGTGGTACGTGCTCGTCAACCGCAACAGCGGCAAGGCGCTGGACGTCGCGAGCGCGTCCACCGCCGACGGCGCGGCGATCCACCAGTGGTCCCGGCACGACGGCGCCAACCAGCAGTGGCAGTTCGTGGACTCCGGCAACGGCTACTACCGGCTGAAGTCGAAGAACTCCGGCAAGGTCCTCGACATCGGCAACTGGTCGACCGCCGACGGCGCGAAGGTCCAGCAGTGGACCGACCTCAACGGCACCAACCAGCAGTTCAGCCTCGCCGACTCCGACGGCGGCTACCTCCGGCTGCTCAACCGCAACAGCGGGAAAGCCGTGGAGGTGACCGGCGCCTCGACCGCGGACGGCGCGGCCGTCGTCCAGTACGGCGACTGGAAGGGCGCCAACCAGCAGTGGCAGCTCGTCCGGCTGGGCGACACCGGCTCGTGCGCCCTCCCCTCGACCTACCGCTGGTCTTCGACGGGCGTGCTGGCGAACCCGAAATCGGACTGGGTCGCGCTCAAGGACTTCAGCAGCGTCGTCTACAACGGCAAGCACGTGGTCTACGGGTCGACGACCAACTCGGCGGGGGCGTACGGCTCGATGGCCTTCAGCCCGTTCACGAACTGGTCCGACCTGGCCTCGGCCGGCCAGAACGGGATGACCACCGGCACCGTCGCCCCGACCCTGTTCTACTTCGCGCCGAAGAACATCTGGGTGCTCGCCTACCAGTGGGGCCCGACCACGTTCAGCTACCGGACGTCGAGCGACCCCACGAACGCGAACGGCTGGTCCTCGCCGCAGACGCTGTTCACCGGCACCATCCCCGGCGGGGCGCCCCTCGACCAGACCCTCATCGGCGACGGCACGAACATGTACCTGTTCTTCGCCGGCGACAACGGCAACATCTACCGCGCCGGCATGCCGATCGGGAATTTCCCCGGCAGCTTCGGCTCGTCGTACACGACGATCATGAGCGACACCACGGCCAACCTGTTCGAGGCGGTCGAGGTCTACAAGGTCAAGGACCAGAACCAGTACCTGATGATCGTCGAGGCGATGGGCGCGAACGGCCGCTTCTTCCGCTCGTTCACCGCCACCAGCCTGGGCGGGACGTGGACCCCGCAAGCCGCCACCGAGAGCAACCCCTTCGCGGGCAAGGCCAACAGCGGCGCCACCTGGACCAACGACATCAGCCACGGCGACCTGGTCCGCACCAACCCCGATCAGACCAAGACCATCGACCCCTGCAACCTGCAGCTGCTCTACCAAGGCCGGGACCCGAGCTCCGACGGCACCGACTACAACCACCTGCCCTGGCGGCCGGGCGTGCTGACCCTGCAGCGCTGACCGCTGACCGCTGACCGGGCCGGCGCCCTCGTCCCGCTGCGGGCGAGGGCACCGGCGCCAGCTAGATTCCCGGCATCGGCGGCCAAGGCGGATCCACCGGCACGTGCGGGTCGCGCGCGCCCGCCCACCAGCCGGCCGCGGCGGCCACCGGCAGGCACGCCGCGGCGAGGATGAGACCGAGGGCGACCGTCGAGGCGTGCTCCTGGGGGTGGCCGAGCGTCCAGCCCAGCGCGGGGGTGACGGCGGCCAGTCCGGTCAGGACGCCGGCAGCGGCGACCACCAGCATGCGTGCCGAGACCAGGGGCCGTGGCACCACGACGAGCGCGATACCGATGGCGATCAGGCACCCGGCGGTCACCAGCCAGAGTCCGGTCGTCGACCCGGCGTTCGAGCCCAAGACCACCACGATGCCGCTGAGCGGGAAGGCAAAGAAGAGGAACAAGGCGATCGGGAGCGCCGCGACGAGCCCGCGGCCGCGGCGGGCGCGCACCCGGCCGGCCGCCACCATCGTCCCGATCAGCATCGCGAGCAGGGCGAGCGGCCCGGCCGTGAGGAGGTCGTCCCCGATCACCCGGCCGAACGCGGTGAGCGGTGCCGGCCGGAGGTCCAGCCCGGTTTCGGCGACCACGACCGGCACGCGGCGCCAGGCCCCGTCGGGACCGCGCACCGCCAGCCCTTCCACCCCGTTGGCCACGATCACCTGGTGTCCACCCGCGACGGCGCGGACGGAGAGCGCCACACTGGCCAGTTTGGACACCCGGGTCACCGAGCCGGGAAACGGGTGCTGCCGCTTGACGAAGTCCCACCGCGCGGCGGGCACCTCCCAGGCCGTGTGCCAGGTCCGGCCCGCGTCCGTCGTCTCGTCGACGCCGAGCAGGCGGCCTCCGCGGGTGTCCTCGGAGTCGACGACATCGGCGCCGTGCACCCGGTAGCAGTGCTCGGCGGCCTCGGGCGCGCAGGCTTCGACCTGCTGCCGGGGCTCCGGCCAGGGCGTCGGGGGTGCCTCCGACAGGAACCTCCAGCCGTCGACGCCCGAGGTGGAGACGTAGATCCCCCCGTCCGCCTCGATCATCACCTGCGTGCCTTGGCTTCTCACGGAGTCGACCGACGGGAGCGTCGTGGAGGGGGCCGACGTCGCGGTGATCGCCAGCAGGGTGAATGGCGCCACGAGCACCACCCGCACCCGGAACGCCGCCGCGCCGTCTAGCGCCGGAGGGGCGGCCGCCACCCGGCGCCAGGCCCACCAGGACAGGCCCAGCGCGGGCAGCGCCACCAGATCCGTCGGATCGGCCAGGACCACCGAAGGCCCGTTGACGACCGACCACGCCGCCGATGCGCCGCCGGCGCCCGCGGCGGTCAGCTTGACCAGCGCGAACCCGGCCCCGGTCGCCAGCACCGCGGCCGCGGCGGCGGTGCGGCGGGCGAGGAACAGGCCGAGCAGCAGCCCGAGCACCGGCGGGGCCACCAGCAGCCCGGCGACGTCGCTGAGCTTGCCGGTGACCGGTCCCGGCCAGACGTGTTTGAACACGTGGTCGTTCAGCAGCAGCACCGCGGTGGCGCCGACGAGCAGCGGATGCGCCAGCCAGCGCAGGAAGACCCCAGTTCGCACCTGGTACAGCCTGCGGTGCGGTGATCACGGCCGTGACACGGCTCGGCCCCGGATCGGGTCGGGAGCTAGTGCTACAGGGACACTTGTGTGCGTGACCCTGGGGAAACAAGGTCACCGTTTGCCGTGGCTGGTGGTCGTGAGTGGTAATTCGGGTTTGAACCCGAATTACCACTCACGACCACCAGCCACGGCAAACGGTGACTTTCCCCAGGTCACGCACACAAGTGTCC
>NZ_JAJPWR010000028.1:0-117825 GCF_046548995.1 Amycolatopsis sp. lyj-109 | reverse complement strand
ACTCGCCCGCCGCAACGGCCAACACGCCGGAGAACCCGGGCGAGTTGGCCGCTCCGGGTGTCGAGTTGGCTGTTGCGGGCGGTGAGTTGGCTGTTGTGGGCGATCCGCTCGCCACCGGAGCGGCCTCGGCGCACCCGCTCGAATTCGCCAACAGCACCGTCCGAGGTCCCGAATGAGTCATTCGCGACCTTGCCCGGGCGTCTCCGCGCGGCCGAAGGTGTCCCGCACGCCTGTCGGTCCAAGCTCTGGGAAGATCGGTCTCCGGACGTGCCCAGCTCGCCACCGGAACGGTCCGGTTTTGTCGGGGGTGCGGGCTACGCTGAGCAAGAGTCCGATCCGGGAGAGTGATGATGCAAGAGTTCTTCTCGCCACTGGCGTTCGACTTCCTCTGGGAGTCGGCGCGGCTCGGGGAGCTGCCGTACCCGCTGATCGTCCGGTCGCACGGCGCGACCGAGAACGAGCGCGTGTCGCTGCGTCACCGCGTCGACGTCGAGCTGAAGGCGCGCGGCATCCGCGAACCACGCGGCAGGCTCGCGCCGCCGATCGAGGACGCCCTGCACCTGCTGGCCTTCGCCCCGCTGACCATCGACGCGCTGCACATCCCGCAGTTCGAAGCCCCGACGGTCGGCGTCCTCGCGGGGGCCGACGAGACCAACGGCGTGCTCGCGGTCCAGGACGCCGACGGGATCTGGCTGCGGGACGTCCCGCCGGACGGCCTGGTCTCCGCCGTCGTCGGGGTGCTGCCCGCCGGGCCACGCGGCAGCGAGGCATCGGTCACACTCCCGCTGGACGACGCCCTGCGCACCCCGCCGATCCGGGTGCCGGTGCCGCTGTCGTCGTCGCCGGGTGATGAAGAAGACAGCCGTCGGGGAAGGGCGCGCCGGACCCCGCTGAGCGAACGTGTCACGGCCGACCCGCGCGAGGCCTACGGCCGCATCACCGGGCAGCCCCGGCTGCGCGGCGGTCAGCTGGCAGCGAACAGCCGTTCGCAGGTCGGAGTCAAGCAACGGTCCCGCGTGCTGGCCTGGTTCGACACCGCGACCGGGCGCTACCTGAGCCTCTCCCGTGCAGGTACGGACGGGCGCGAGTGGGTCACCGTGGCCCCCGCCGACCCGGCGACGCTGCGTACCCGGCTGGGCGAGATGGTGAGCAATGTGTCGGACGGCACGCGATAGCGTTAACGGCGAGGACACCGGCCGGGAACCCCGGCGCGGTATCGCCCGTTGACCTGCGAGAGGCTCACAGGGGATGAACGCGGCAGCGGACGGTACCCTGATGAGCAGGTGTCCAGGCACCATCGGTTGTCAAGATCGTGATGGCGGGTATCACAGGAGCCGCCCAACCAGGGAGGGTCGAGGCCACCAGGGCCGAGTCGTATGAACCGGAAGAGCGTGCTCAGGAACCCACTGCTGTGGATCGTCGCGGGGTTGCTGGCGTTGTTCGCGTACAACACGATCTTCGACAGTGATCGTGGGTACACCCAAGCACCCATCTCGGTGGCGAACTCCCAGATCACCTCGAACAACGTCAAGGAAGCCAGCCTCGAGGACAAGGAACAGCAGCTCAAGCTGCTGCTCTCCAAGCCCATCGACGTCGACGGCCAGCAGGTCACCCAGATCATTTCGCAGTACCCGGCGGACGCCACCCGCCCGATCTACGACTCGTTGATCGCGGCGAAGGCAGGCGCCCAGCCGATCAAGTTCACCACCAAGGTGACCCAACAGGGCGTGCTGACGCAGATCCTCATCTTCGCCATCCCGCTCGCCCTCGTGCTGGGCCTGCTGATGTGGATGATGAACAACGCGCAGGGCGGCGGCAACCGCGTCCTCAACTTCGGCAAGTCCAAGGCCAAGCAGCTGAACAAGGACATGCCCAAGACGACCTTCGGGGACGTCGCGGGTGCCGACGAGGCCGTCGAAGAGCTGTACGAGATCAAGGACTTCCTGCAGAACCCGGCGCGCTACCAGGCGCTCGGCGCGAAGATCCCGAAGGGCGTGCTGCTCTACGGGCCGCCGGGTACCGGCAAGACGCTGCTTGCGCGAGCCGTCGCCGGCGAGGCGGGTGTGCCGTTCTACACGATCTCCGGCTCGGACTTCGTCGAGATGTTCGTCGGTGTCGGTGCGTCGCGAGTGCGTGACCTGTTCGAACAGGCCAAGCAGAACGCGCCGTGCATCATCTTCGTCGACGAGATCGACGCGGTCGGCCGCCAGCGCGGCGCCGGCCTCGGCGGCGGCCACGACGAGCGCGAGCAGACGCTGAACCAGCTGCTCGTCGAGATGGACGGCTTCGACGCCCGCGGCGGCATCATCCTGATCGCGGCCACCAACCGGCCCGACATCCTCGACCCGGCGCTGCTGCGCCCGGGCCGGTTCGACCGGCAGATCCCGGTCTCCGCGCCCGACCTGCGCGGCCGCAAGGCGATCCTCGAGGTGCACGCCAAGGGCAAGCCGATCGCCCAGGGCACGGACCTGACCAGCCTGGCCAAGCGGACCGTCGGCATGTCCGGCGCCGACCTGGCCAACGTGCTGAACGAGGCCGCGCTGCTCACCGCCCGCAAGAACGGGCACGTGATCGGCGACGTCGAGCTGGAGGAGTCGGTCGACCGCGTCGTCGGCGGCCCCGCCCGCAAGAGCCGGATCATCTCCGAGAAGGAGAAGAAGATCACGGCCTACCACGAGGGCGGGCACGCGCTCGCCGCATGGGCGATGCCGGACATCGAACCGGTCTACAAGCTGACGATCCTGCCGCGCGGTCGCACGGGCGGGCACGCGTTGCTCGTCCCCGAGGACGACAAGGACCTGATGACCCGCTCCGAGATGATCGGGCGGCTGGTCTTCGCGATGGGTGGCCGTACCGCGGAGGAGCTCGTCTTCCACGAGCCCACCACCGGAGCGTCGTCCGACATCGAGCAGGCGACGAAGATCGCCCGCGCGATGGTCACCGAGTACGGCATGAGCGCCCGGCTCGGCGCGGTCAAGTACGGCCAGGAGCAGGGCGACCCGTTCCTCGGCCGCTCGGCCGGGCGGCAGGCGGACTACTCGCTGGAAGTGGCGCACGAGATCGACGAGGAGGTGCGCAAGCTCATCGAGACGGCGCACACCGAGGCGTGGCACGTGCTCAACACCTACCGCGACGTGCTCGACGAGCTGGTCATCGAGCTCCTCGAGAAGGAGACGCTGACCCGCAAGGACCTGGAGCGGATCTTCGCGACGGTCGAGAAGCGCCCGCACATCACCGTGTTCAACGAGTTCGGTGAGCGGACGCCGTCGGACAAGCCGCCGATCAAGACCCCGGGCGAGCTGGCGATGGAGCGCGGCGAGCCGTGGCCGCCGCCGGAGAAGGAGAAGCCGGTCCTGAAGCCGGAGCCGACCCCGGTCGGCACCGCCCAGGGCGCGGGCGACCTGCCGGGCGGTCCGCCGTACCCGTCGCCGTCGCCGGTCGACCCCAACGCGAACCCGTACGCCCCGCCGCAGCCGGGCGCCTACCCGAACGGCGGCCGTCCCTACGGCGGCCCGAACGGTGGCGCCAACGGCACGGCGCACTGGCCGCAGGCCTACGGCGGCCAGCCGGGTGGTCCGGCCGGCCAGAGCGGTCCGCCGAACTACGGTGCCCCTCCGGGCTGGACGCCCGCGACCTCGCCGGGCGGTCAGCCGGGCCAGTCGTGGCGGCCAGGCGGTGAAGAACGCCCTCGTGAGCACGGCTGGTTCGCCGATCAGGCGGGCAACCAGCAGAACGAGGGAGAACGACGTGACGTGGATGGGCCCGAAAAGTCCCAGTGATGCCGACCGCCCGGTCTTCGACCACGACCGGGCGGAGAAGGCGATCCGCGAGCTTCTGCTGGCGTGTGGAGAGGACCCGGAGCGGGATGGTCTGAAAGACACTCCCGCCCGGGTCGCCCGCGCGTACCGCGAGATGTTCGCGGGTCTGTACATCGAGCCGGACTCGGTCCTGGACAAGACCTTCGACGAGTCCCACGAAGAGCTGGTGCTGGTCACGGACATCCCGATGTACAGCAGCTGCGAGCACCACCTGGTCCCGTTCCACGGCGTCGCGCACGTCGGGTACATCCCGAACGCCGCCGGGAAGGTCACCGGGCTCTCGAAGCTCGCCCGGGTCGTCGACCTCTACGCCAAACGCCCCCAGGTCCAGGAGCGCCTGACGTCCCAGGTCGCCGACGCGATCGTGCGGAAGCTCGAACCTCGCGGCGTCATCGTCGTGATCGAGGCCGAGCACCTCTGCATGGCCATGCGCGGCATCCGCAAGCCCGGTGCCCGCACGACCACCTCCGCCGTGCGCGGGCAGCTGAAGACTTCGCCGTCGTCCCGGGCGGAGGCGCTCGATCTCATCAAGGCGCGCCGGTGAGCGTGGGGCTTCCCGCGCCCGGCCGGTGCGTCGTGATGGGCGTGCTGAACGTGACGCCCGATTCCTTTTCGGACGGTGGCCGGTACCTCGGGCTCGACCAGGCGCTGGAGCACGCCCGCGAGATGTGGGCGCGCGGGGCCGACCTGATCGACGTCGGGGGCGAGTCGACGCGGCCGGGAGCGTCCCGGGTGGACGCCGCCACGGAGCTGCAGCGCATCCTGCCGGTGATCGAGACGCTCGCCGCCGAAGGGGTGGCGCTGTCGGTCGACACCACGCGGGCCACCGTCGCCGCCGCGGCGCTCGAAGCCGGCGCGCACATCGTCAATGACGTCTCCGGCGGCCTGGCCGATCCGGACATGGCGCGCGTCGCGGCCGAGGCCGGCGTGCCGTGGGTGCTGATGCACTGGCGCGGGCACAGCAAGGACATGCAGGCGCTCGCCGAGTACGAGGACGTCGTGGCCGACGTGCGCGCCGAGCTGCTGTCCAGAGTGGACGCCGCGCTCGCGGCCGGCGTGGCCGAGCACGCCATCGTGCTGGACCCCGGGCTCGGGTTCGCGAAGAACGCGGAGCACGACTGGGCGCTGCTGCGCGGGCTGGGCTCGTTGCTCTCGCTCGGTTTCCCGGTGCTCGTAGGCGCCTCTCGCAAGAGGTTCCTCGGTCGTCTGCTGTCCGAAAAGGACGGGACGCCGCGGCCGCCGGACGGCCGGGAGGACGCCACCGCCGCGGTCTCCGCGCTCGCCGCGGCGGCCGGTGCGTGGGGCGTGCGGGTGCACGAGGTCGGGGCTTCGCTGGACGCGGTCGCGGTGGCCGCCGCTTGGAGGACGGATGGCTGACCGGATCACCCTGACCGGCCTGCGCGTGTTCGGGCGCCACGGCGTGTTCGAGCACGAGAAGCGGGACGGCCAGGAGTTCGTCGTCGACGTCACGGCGTGGCTGGACCTCGGGCCGGCCGCCGCGTCGGACGACCTGACCAAGACCCTGCACTACGGCGAGCTGGCCGAGCTGGCGGCCGGGATCGTCGCGGGCGAGCCGTACGACCTCATCGAAAGCGTCGCGGGCAAGATCGCCGACGAGGTGCTGCGCGACGAGCGCCTGACCGCGGTCGAGGTGACGGTGCACAAGCCGTCGGCGCCGATCCCGCTGACGTTCGACGACGTGGCCGTCACGGTCCGGCGCGACCGGTGAGCCGCGCGGTCCTCTCGCTCGGCTCCAACCTGGGCGACCGGCTGGGGTTCCTCCAGTCGGCCCTCGACGCCGTCCGGCCGGCGCTGGTCGCGGTGTCGGGCGTGTACGAGACGAAAGCGTGGGGCGTCGAGGACCAGCCGGACTTCCTCAACGCGGTCTGCGTGGTCGACGACCCGGCGCGCGACCACTGGGCGTGGCTGCGCACCGGTCAGGCCGCCGAGCAGACGGCGGGCCGCGTCCGGGAGCTGCGGTGGGGTCCGCGAACGCTGGACGTCGACGTGGTCACGGTGGACGGCGTGACGTCGGCGGACCCGGAACTGCTGCTCCCGCACCCGGGTACCCCGGACCGCGCGAGCGTCCTGGTGCCCTGGGTGGAGATCGACCCGGACGCGGTCCTGCCGGGCCACGGCCCGATCGCGGAGCTGCTGAAGGCCCGCCCGGCGGACGAGCTGGCCACGGTCCGCCGGACGGATCTCGAGCTGCGCTGACGGCCGCGGATTCGACGGCCGGAAAGGTGACTCATCGGTGAACCGGGGGTGGCCGTTACGGGTCACCGCCGGTCCGTCGCCGAGCTGTCGTCTCCGTGCGGTCAGCCGCGCAGGGCGTCGATCATGAAGCGGACCGCCGGCTGGGCCGTCGGGACCGGGGGCCAGCCGTTGATCGTCGCCAGCAGCTGCCAGTAGCGCTCGGCCCGCGGGTCGCCGCTCGTCGCGAACCGGTCGGCCAGCTCCGCGCGGAACTCCGGGGCCGCCGGGTCCTGGTCGTGGCGCGCCGAGGCTGCCGCGAGGTCGGCCGCAAGCGTTTGCCCCGTCTCCGACGTGGGCGATTCACCCGGTGCCACCGCCGCTTCCGCGCGGGATACCCAGACCGGCCAGTTCTCCTGCCAGGCCCCAGCCGGTTGCTGGAACTCGCCGTCCTCGATCTGCTTCGCCTGGGTTTCGCTCATCCGGCGGATCAAGGCCCGGAACTGCGGGTCCTGGACCAGCTCGGCGAACTCGATCCAGGCCTCGAGCTGCTCGGGCGTCGGGTCGTCGGGCAGCTCCGGCTTCCCGGCGCGCATCCGGCGGTAGAACTCCTGCTCGATGTCGAGCCCGGCGACCATTTCGTCCCAGAACTCGTCGACCAGCCGCTTGCGCTCCTCGTCGGACATCGACGCGAGACGGTTCATCAGGTTCACTTCCTCCAGTTCGGAATTGCGCTTGGCCACCGCGCGCAGCACCGCCCGGCGCAGCCGCAGCCGCCGGATCTGCTCGTCGAGCGCGTCGACGTGCCGGACCGCCAGCTCGCCGACCGTCGTCGACTGGCTCAGTGCGGCGGAGACGTCGGCGAGGCCGAGACCCAGCTCCCGCAGCGTGCGGACCAGCTCCAGGCGGGCCATCGCGGCGGCGTCGTAGAGCCGGTAGCCGGCGTCCGTCCGCTCGGTCGGCGGCAGGAGGCCTTCGTCCGAGTAGAAGCGGATCGTCTTGACCGGCAGGCCGGTCCGCCGGGACAGCTCGCCGATGGTGAAGGTTGCGGTGGTGCCCACAAGACGCATGATGAACTCTCCAGTCGGTGGAGAGTCAACCGTACTTCGGGGGGTCCGGGTGGCGGAGCCCCCGGCTCGGGGCGAAGCCCCGGAACGTTACTGCACGGTACGGTCGAGGCATGCACTTCACCCGGCCCCGCGACCTGCTGATCGCCGGGCTGCTCGGCCTGGGCCTCGGCTACCTGCTCTTCCAGACCGCCTACGGCTCGCTGCCGCAGCTGCCGCTCCTCGCCGGCGTCACGTTCGCCGTGCTGGCCGTGATCGAGGTCGTGCTCGCCTTCTCGATCCGGTCGCGCATCAAGAACGGCCGGGTCGTCGGCGCGATCGGGGTAGCCCGATCGGTGGCCCTCGCCAAGGCTTCGTCACTCGCTGGCGCGTTCATGGCGGGCGCCTGGCTCGCGGCGCTCGCCTATGTTTTACCCAGACGTGACGAACTCGTCGCCGCGGTCCTCGACACGCGCGCCGCGGCGGTCGGCGTCGTGTCCGCCGCAGCCCTGGTAGCTGCGGCTTTGTGGCTCGAACACTGCTGCCGGACCCCGCAGGACCACGATCGCGAGCGCACCCGCGGGACGACCGGTTAGCGCTGGAATCCCACCGCTCGCTGGCCGAGTAGGTCTCGTTCGGATTACGAGCAGGTACGGTGTCAGTCATGACCGGCGTGGGTGACGACTCGCGCGGCCGCCTACTGGGCAGGCCGTGGCTCGTTGTCGGCTTTGTCCTCGCCATCGGAGCCACCCTCGCACTGGTGCTCAGCGACGACCTCCGGTATCTCCGGCTCGGGATCGTCGCCGCCCTCTGGGCTGCCCTGATCGGCGCTTTCCTCGCCGTGAAGTACCGCAAGAGCGCGGCACAGAGCGAGGACGCGGTCGCCGAGGCGCAGGCTGTGTACGAACTGGAGCTGGAACGCGAGATCGCGGCCCGGCGCGAGTACGAGCTGGAGATGGAGGCGGAGAACCGCACCGCCGCCGACTCCAAGGGCCGCGAGGAGCTGGAGGCGCTGCGCGCCGAGGTGTCCGCGCTGCGCGACAGCCTCCAGTCGCTGTTCGGTGGCGAGGTGCTGCTCGAACGCGTCGCGCTGACCGCGCAGGCGACCCGGATGCGCAAGCTGTCCGACGAGAACCGGATGATTCCCGACAGCGCGCCGAAGAAGAAGCCCGCGCAGCTGATGGCCGGGAGGAAGCCGGTGGTCGAGGGCGGCGAGCGGCCGACCGAGCTGATCGACCGCGTCCTCGACGAGCGCCGCCGCAAGGCCTCGAACGGCAAGCCCGCGAACGGCAAGGGTCTCGGCAAGGGCAACAAGGGCTTCGGCGGCAAGCCGGTCCCGAAGGCGCCGGCGAACGTCTCCGTGCAGAGCACCCAGCAGATCGCCCGGCCGAAGCCGCTGAGCGACCGCCGTCCGCCGGTGCCGCCGGTCGACCCGGCGCTGAACGCCGCGCAGCGTGAGCTGAAGGCCGCCGAGCTGCGGGCCGAGGCGGCGCGCCGCCAGGCCGAGTCCCAGCCGATGCGGCTGCCGAAGCCGGACGAAGTCGCGAAGCAGCCCGAGCGCCGTCCGGAGGCTGCCGCCGAGCCGACGCGCCGGGACGTGCCGCGCCCCGCCGACCCCAAGACCGAGATCCGGCGTCCGCCGGAGCCGAAGCCCGAGATCCGCCGCCCGCCGGAGCCGCAGACGGAGATCCGCCGTCCCGAGCCGCCGCCCGCGCGCCGGGCCGAGATGTCGCGGTCCGACATCCGGCCGGTCGAGGTGTCGCGGTCCGACATCCCGCGCGTCGAGATGTCGCGTCCGGACATCCCGCGCGTCGAGGCACCGCGGCCGCGGCCCGAGGCACCGCGGCCGAACGCCCCGCGGGCCGAAGCGTCGCGTTCGGACATGCCGCGCGTCGAGATGCCGCGTCCCGAAATCCCGCGGGTGGATATGTCGCGGTCGGACATTCGTCCGGTCGAGGTGTCGCGTCCGGACATTCCGCGGGTGGATATGTCGCGGTCGGACATTCGTCCGGTCGAGGTGTCGCGTCCGGACATTCCGCGGGTGGATATGTCGCGGTCGGACATTCGTCCGGTCGAGATGTCGCGCCCCGACATCCCGCGCGTCGAAATGTCCCGTTCGGACCTCCCGCGCGTCGGCGGCCAGCCGAACGGCGCGCGTCCCGACCCCCGCAAGGCGCCCGAGCCGCCGCGGCCGGTGCCGGGCCGTCCGGCGGCCAGCGTGCCGCCGCCGAAGCCGTCCGAGATGTCGCGTTCGGACATCCGGCCGGTCAAGGACCTGAGCGCGGCCTTCCAGAACCGCGACGACTTCGCCGAGCGCCAGCGGCCGAACCGGCCGAAGCCGCCCGAGCCGAAGCCGCCGATGCCGCGGGACGCCGCGGCGTCCCGCACGGACATCCCGCCGGTCGTCCCGCCGACGACGCCGGTGCCGAGCAACGGCCCGTCGCCGCGGCAGCCGTCGCGCACGGACCTGCCCCCGGTGGTGCCGCCGACCACGCCGGTCCCGGCCGCCGACGGCCGTCGCCCGTCGCGGCTGGAGCAGTTCTCGCGGGCCGACATGTCGCCGATCCTGGAGGAGCCGCCGTCCCGTCACGGTGGTTCGCACCGGGCGCCGGCGGCGGAGGCCGCCAAGGCCGAGGCACCGACACCGAACCCGACGTTGCCGGAGTCGGTCCGCAACTTCCAGGGCCGTTCCGGAGGCCGCCGCCGCAAGCCGGAGGAATCGCAGCAGATGCCGGCGGTGCCCCCGGCACCGGAGCCCCCGGGCGGAGGCCGCCGCCGCCGTCCGGACGGTGAGCCTCCGGCCTGGGAGGGCATGGTCGCGGAGCGGGCCTCGATGTCCCGCCGCGGCATGGCCCCGGTCGACCCGGCGGATGTCGAGCAGCAGCAGAACGGCAACGGCCACAACGGCAACGGCAACGGCCACAATGGCAACAGCCACAACGGAGCCCGCAACGGCCACCGGGCGGCCCCGGAGCCGGCCCCGGGCAGCGGATCGCATGCGGCAGGCCGTTCGGTCAGCGAGCTCCTGGCGGCCAACGGCGGCACGGGCTCGACGCCCCGCCGTCGCCGCCGCGCGGAGGACTGAAGCCCCACGCACTCGAGGCAAGCGCCCCAAGGCGGCCTCGGGTGCGCGGGACGCACGCAGGACCACCTTGGGTGCGCGGGACGCACCCAAGGTGGCCTCGGGGGTGCGCGGGACGCACCCAAGGCCACCTCAGGTGCGTCGCGCGCGTGCTTCGGGCTCGGCCGGGGCGCGAGAGCCGATGCGGCATTCCGGTCCTCCGGACCTCTTGCGTAGGGTGACCCGCTGTGAGCGGAACCCTCTCGCCCGCGACGGGACTTGATCGCGGACGGCGGCCTCGCCGGGTCACCGTGCTGCTGCCGGTGCTCGGGCTGATCGTGGTGGCCCTGTGCGGCCTGTTCCTGTTCGGGCTCGCCACCGCGCGGGTGGGCCCGCTCGCCGTCACCATCGGTGTCCTGGCCGCGCTCGTGCCCGTGGCCGGCGTTGTCGCCGGGTTCCTCTGGGTCGACCGCTGGGAGCCCGAGCCCGCCAAGTTCCTCCTGCTTGCCTTCGCCTGGGGCGCCTGCATCGCGACCATCACCGCGCTGCTCATCAACACCACCGCCGAGGCCGTCGGGGACGAGCTGCTCGGTCAGGGCAGCGGCAACACCGTCGCCGCGCTCATCTCCGCCCCCGTGGTCGAGGAGGCCGCGAAGGCCCTCTTCGTGGTGCTGATCCTCTGGCGACGTTCGAGCGAGTTCGACGGCGTCGTGGACGGGGTCGTCTACGCCGGGTTCAGCGCCGCCGGGTTCGCCTTCACCGAGAACATCTACTACTTCGGGCGGGCGTTCGCGGACTACGGCTTCGGTGACGGGCACAGTCAAGGCGTCATCACGGCGTTCTTCCTCCGTGGCGTGCTCGCGCCCTTCACGCACCCGCTGTTCGCCGTGCTCACCGGCATCGGGATCGGCATCGCCGCGCGGACGACCACCAGGGCGCTCAAGTTCGTCGCGCCGATCGCGGGGTACCTCGCCGCCGTCTGCCTGCACGCGTTGTGGAACAGCGCCGCGCTGCTCGGCGGGTCGAAGTTCCTCACCGTCTACTTCCTGATCATGCTGCCGCTGTTCCTCGGTGTGGTCTACCTGGTCGTCCTGCAGCGGAAGCGGGAGCAGCGGATCATCGCCGCCGCCCTGCCGCACATGGCGGCGGCGCGGTGGATCGCGCCCTCGGAGGTCGAGCTGCTGGCCAGCCTGCCTGGGCGCCGTGCCTGGCGCCGCCAGGCGAAACGCCAGTCCGGAAAACGCGCTGCCCGCGCCGTCGCGGTGTACCAGGCGAGCGTCACGGAGCTGGCGTTCCTGGACCGGCACGAGCTCCACAGCGACACCGACCGGCAGCGCCAGCAGGAGCTGCTGCGCACGTTGAAGGCCGCCCGTGCGGAGGCGACGCGCCTCGCCGACGAGGCCGTCCGCGGGTGACCCGGTCCGGGTGAAGCTGGTCACCCGGGCTCAACGACGCCTGCTTGCCCGAGTGACCAATCCGGCCAAAAGTAGGCCGACCTCACGCGGGACGTTACCTTTGCCACACAGCCGGACGGCCGTGACTGTGGTCGGATTGGTCACCGAACGGCACAGTAGTCTCGCGCCGTCGTCCGGTACCCGGAAAGGGACTGGAACGAGAGCAGAGGGAGTCTGCCAACCATGAGCGTCCACAGGCGCACGCCATGATGAGGCCCGCCCGCCTCGCGGTCGGCGTCGTTTCCGCCGGCCGGGTGGGCAGCGTGCTCGGCGCCGCGCTGGCCCGGGCGGGGCACACGGTGGTCGCCGCGTCCGGTCTGTCCGCTTCGTCGCTGGCCCGTGCCGAACGCCTCCTCCCCGACGTGCCCCTCCTGCCGCCCGACGAAACCGTCCGCCGCGCGGACCTCGTGCTGCTCGCCCTGCCCGACGACGCGCTCGCCGGGATGGTCCGCGGGCTCGTCGCCACCGAGTCGCTGCGGCCCGGGCAGATCGTCGTGCACACCTCCGGCGCGCACGGCATCGACGTCCTGGCGCCCGCGGCCGAGGCCGGCGCCCTGCCGCTCGCCCTGCACCCGGTGATGACGTTCACCGGCCGCGAGGAGGACCTCGAACGGCTGGCGGCGTGCAGCATCGGCGTCACGGCGGCCGAGGACGACGAGGCGGCGTGGCACGTCGGCGAAGCGCTGGCCGTCGAGATGGGTGCCGAACCGGTGCGGATCCCCGACTCCGCGCGAGCGCTCTACCACGCTGCGTTGGCCCACGGTGCGAACCACCTGATGACGCTGGTCGCGGACTGCGCGGACCTGTTGCGCCAGGCCGGAATCGGGCAATCCGAACGCCTGGTCGCACCACTGCTCTCGGCGGCATTGGATAATGTGCTGCGACACGGCGACCGCGCCCTCACCGGCCCGGTCGCGCGTGGCGACGCCGGCACTCTCCGCAAGCACCTCGAGGTGCTGGCGGACCGGGCGCCGGACGTGGCGCCGGCCTACCGAGCGCTGGCCAAGCGCACGGTGGCGCGTTCGTCGGCTGCCGGGCTGCTGGACACCGCGGCCGCCAAAGACCTCACCGAACTCCTCGACGATCCCGCCGAAGGGCACCAAGACCAGTGACCACACCGAAATTCAGCCGCGGCACCCTGAACACGTTCACCTCGCCCGAGCAGGCGAGCCAGGTCAGCCGGGCGCTGCACGGCGTCGGCCGCAAGCTGGCGCTCGTGCCGACCATGGGCGCGCTGCACGCCGGGCACCGCGAGCTGATCCGCCGCGCGAAGCGGCTGCCGAACAACGTCGTGGCCACCTCGATCTTCGTCAACCCGCTGCAGTTCGGCGCGGGCGAGGACTTCGAGGCGTACCCACGGCCGCTGGAGAAGGACCTCGCCGTGCTGAGCGAGGACGGCGTCGAAATCGCGTTCACGCCGAGCGCCGACGCGCTCTACACCGACGGCGCCGTGGTGACCGTCCACCCGGGCCCGCTCGGGGAGGAGCTGGAGGGCGCTGTCCGGCCCGGGCACTTCGCCGGCGTCCTCACCGTCGTGGCGAAGCTGTTCAACCTGCTCCGCCCGGACTACGCCCTCTTCGGCGAAAAGGACTACCAGCAGCTGGTCCTCATCAAGCGCATGGTGCGGGACCTGAACATCGACACGCACGTCATCGGCGTGCCGACCGTACGGGAGCGGGACGGGCTCGCGTTGTCGTCGCGCAACGTCTACCTGACGCCCGAACAGCGCGAAGACGCCATCGTCCTGTCGGCCGCCCTCACCGCGGGGGCGTTCGTGGGCCGGGACGGTAAGGACGCGGTCCTCGAGACCGCGTGGAAGACCCTCGCCGCGCGGCCCGCGGTCGAGGTGGATTACCTGGAGTTGAGGGGAACCGACCTCGGGCCCGCGCCCGTCGACGGTGAGGCACGACTGTTGATCGCGGCCCGGGTGGGGAGTACCCGGCTGATCGACAACGTTCCGGTGTTGCTCGGCGCTTCGGTGGAGCACCCAGCACGTCCGGAGTGGGACGCAGGGGAATAGGAGTCCACGATGTACCGCACGATGCTCAAGTCGAAGATCCACCGCGTCACCGTGACCCAGGCCGACCTGCACTACGTCGGTTCGGTGACGGTCGACGAGGACCTGATGGAGGCCGCGGACCTGCTGCCGGGGGAACAGGTGTCCATTGTGGACGTCACCAACGGGGCGCGGCTGGAGACCTACGTCATCAAGGGGGAACGCGGCAGCGGGGTGCTCGGCATCAACGGTGCCGCGGCGCACCTGGTGCACCCGGGTGACCTGGTCATCCTCATCTCGTACGGCCAGATGGACGACGCCGAAGCGGCGACGTACCAGCCGCGGGTGGTGTTCGTCGACGCGGACAACCGGATCGTCCACCGGCACACCGACCCCGGCCACGCGCCGGAGGGCTCCGGGCTGCTGTCCGGCACGGTGACGCTGCCGCCGGACGAGGAGACGGCGATCTTCCCGGTCGCCGAGACGGCGGACGCCCGCCGCCTCGACGCGTTGCTGCACGCGGAAAGCTGACCCGCTTGCTGCTCACCGTCGACGTCGGCAACACGAACATCGTGCTGGGGCTGTGGTCCGGGCACGAGCTCGTGGGCGACTGGCGGATGCGGACGGACGCCCGCATCACGGCCGACGAGCTGGCGTTGACGGTGCGCGGGCTGCTCGGCCCGCACGCGGACGCGGTGTCCGGGATCAGCGCGTTGTCGACGGTGCCGGCGGTGCTGCGCGAGCTGCGGGTGATGCTCGGCCGGTACTACGCCCGGGTCCCGAAGATCGTGGTCGAACCGGGCGTGCGCACCGGCGTGGCGCTGCTGGTGGACAACCCGAAGGAGGTGGGCGCGGACCGGCTGGTGAACACGCTGGCCGCGCACCACCTCCACAGCACGGCGTGCGTGGTGGTCGACTTCGGCACGTCGACCAACGTGGACGCGATCTCGGCCCGCGGCGAGTTCCTGGGCGGGGCGTTCGCGCCGGGGATCGAGATTTCGGTGGACGCGCTGGCGTTGCGCGCGGCGGCGCTGCGGAAGGTCGAGCTGGTTCCGCCGCGGTCGGTGATCGGCAAGAACACGGTGGAGTGCCTGCAATCCGGGATCCTTTACGGCTTCGCGGGCCAGGTGGACGGCCTGGTGCGCCGGATCGTGCGCGAGCTGGCCCCGGGCGGGGAGAAGGTGGCGGTGCTGGCGACGGGCGGCTTGGCGCCGCTGGTGCTGGACGAGTCGGAGACGATCACCGACCACGTGCCGGAGCTGACGCTGCTCGGGCTGCGGCTGGCCTACGAGCGCAACATCCGGCCCTGAACGTCCTCACCGCCGCCGTGCGCGCAACACCGTGGTGACCAGCGGCAGGTCGAATTCGCCGTCCGCCGTGGCCGGGTTCTCCGTGAGGAACCGCCGGAGCCGGCCCAGCAGCGCCGCGGACTCCTCCGGAGCCGACACGATCACCATCGAATACGTCGCGATCGTTTCCACCAGGCTCTCCGCCGTACGCCGTTGCGCATGGCGAAACCGGTCGCTTTCGAATGACTCGAATGCCGGGTGCGTGACCTCGCGCATGTTTTCGACGCTCGCCGGGCGGCGGGCGCCGTCGCGGCCCAGGGTGGTGAACTCGGCGACCCACGGCACCGATTCGTCTTCGTAGTTCCACATCGGCACCAGCACGCCGCCCGGGCGCAGCACGCGGCCGATCTCCGTCATCGCCGCCGGGACGTCGAACCAATGGAACGCCTGGCCGACGAAAACCGCGTCGACGGCCGCGTCGGGCAGCGGGATCCGTTCCGCCTGACCGGCCAGTGACGTCGCCGACGGCACCGCCCGCTCGAGTTCCGCGCGCATTTCCGGGTCGGGTTCGACGGCGGTGACGTCGAGCCCGAGCGCGGTCAGGCCGAGGGTGAGTTTGCCGGTTCCGGCGCCGAGATCGAGCACCCGGCGCGGCGTTCCGCTCGCTCCGGAAAGGCCCCACTCGATCGCTGCCCGCGGGTAATCGGGCCGGTGCTGGGCGTACTCGGCGGCGCGGCTGCCGAAGGAAGAAGCGCGCTGACCACGGGTGGGATCGCTCACGCTGTCCAGGTTAAGCGAGGAAAGCCAAAGGTAATCCGGTTGGCGTAGCGCTCGGCCGGGTTCGTACCCTATGGCCATGACCGAAAACCCCGCTTCCACCAGCGAGCCCGCCGAAGACGAACTGCCCGAGCAGATGCGGGTGCGCCGGGAGAAGCGCGACCGGATCCTCGCGGAGGGTATCGATCCTTACCCGGTCGAGGTACCTCGGACACACTCGCTCGCCGAGGTGCGCGCCGCGCATTCCGGACTGCCCGTCGACACCGCCACGGGCGAGCAGGTCGGCGTCACCGGCCGGGTGATGTTCCTGCGCAATACGGGCAAACTGTGCTTCGCGAGCCTCCGCGAGGGCGACGGCACCGAGCTGCAGGCGATGATCAGCCTGGCGAAGGTCGGCGAGGACGCGCTGGCGGCGTGGAAGAGCGACGTCGACCTCGGCGACCACGTGTTCGTGCAGGGTGAGGTCATCACGTCCAAGCGCGGCGAGCTTTCGGTGATGGCCGATGCCTGGCGCATCACGTCGAAGGCGCTGCGCCCGCTGCCGACCGCCCACAAGGAACTGGCCGAGGAAACGCGGATCCGCCAGCGCTACGTCGACCTCATCATGCGCCCGCGCGCACGGGACGTCGTGCGCACGCGGGCCGGCGTGGTCCGGTCGCTGCGGGAGTCGTTCCACCGCCGCGGGTTCACCGAGGTCGAGACCCCGATGCTGCAGACGCTGCACGGCGGCGCCGCGGCCCGCCCCTTCGTCACGCATTCCAACGCGTTCGACATGGAGCTCTTCCTGCGGATCGCGCCGGAGCTCTACCTCAAGCGCTGCGTCGTCGGCGGCATCGAGAAGGTCTTCGAGATCAACCGCAACTTCCGGAACGAGGGCAGCGACTCGTCGCACTCGCCGGAGTTCGCGATGCTCGAGTACTACGAGGCGTACGCCACATACGACACGAACGCGGTGATGACGCGGCAGCTGATCCAGGAGGCCGCGCAGGAGGTGCTGGACTCGCTGGTCGTCACGCTGCCGGACGGTTCGGAGTACGACCTCTCCGGCGAATGGACCACGCTCGGAATGTACGAGTCGCTGTCCGATTCCCTCGGCGAAGAGGTCACGCCGGAGACGCCCGCCGCCAAACTGCTCGGATTTGCGCAGGCCAGGGGCCTGGAAGTGGACCCGAAGCTCGGACACGGGAAGCTCGTCGAGGAACTGTGGGAACACCTCGTCGGAGATCACCTGCACGCACCGACGTTTGTCCGTGATTTTCCGCTGGAGACGTCGCCATTGACGAGGCAGCACCGCTCCCGGCCCGGGGTGGCCGAGAAGTGGGACCTCTACGTGCGCGGATTCGAACTCGCCACCGGATACTCGGAGCTGGTGGATCCGGTCGTCGAACGGGAACGCCTCACCGAACAGTCGCTGCTGGCCGCGCAGGGCGATAGCGAAGCCATGCGGCTCGACGAGGATTTCCTGCGGGCCCTCGAGTACGGAATGCCGCCGAGCGGTGGTGTCGGAATGGGTATCGACCGGCTCCTCATGGCGCTGACCGGTCTCGGTATCCGGGAGACGATCCTCTTCCCGCTGGTGCGACCTGAATAACCCGGCCGTGTGAGGATAGCAGTGGGTTATCGCAATGAGATTTGCGCTGCCCTCCGGAAGCGGGTACTAATGTCTTAGACAAAGACTTCTGTCCCGGGGCTTGCCCCGTACCAGATCATTGAGTAAGCCCCGCAGGAGGAATCGGATGGCACAGAAGGTGCTCGTCTCGCTGGTCGACGACCTCGACGGCAGTGAGGCGGAAGAGACCGTCGAGTTCGGTTTGGACGGAGTCAGCTACCAGATCGATCTCTCCTCGGAAAACGCCGAGGAGCTGCGGGACGCGCTCGCTCAGTATGTCGAGCACGCGCGTCGTGCGGGCGGTCGCAAGCGTGCCTCGGTCCGCCCGGTCTCGGGTAAGGGTTCGGCTCGTCCGGCCGCCGTCGACCGCGAGCAGAACCAGGCCATCCGGTCGTGGGCGCGCAAGAACGGTTACGCGGTTTCCGACCGCGGCCGCATCCCCTCCGAGGTTGTCGAGGCCTACCACAAGAAGAACTGAAGATAGTTCACGCCGCTGTCAAGCTAGCCGGCTGTGGGGCGCTGACCAGCAGTTATCTCCAGTGGCGTGGCCAATCTCGGTGATGTGGGGTTTCCAGGGATGGCCGCCGGGCGAATTTTCGCCCGGCGGCTTTCTTCATGTCCGATCACTGTCCGGTTCCCGTTCGGCGGCGGCGCGGGCTGTTCGGGCGTACTCGGCAGGCGACTGGCCGGTCACCGTCCGGAAATCGCGGATGAAGTGCGACTGGTCGCTATAGCCCAGTCGAACCGCCAGACCGGCGTAATCGGGTTGTCCTTCTGTGACGAGTCGCTGCGCTGCGTCATTGAGGCGGTATATCCGGATCGCCCACTTGGGCGGGACGCCGACGTGTTCGGCGAACACGCGCTGGATGGACCGGGTGGTTAGTCCAGTATCCGCGCACAGTTGCGCCACCCGGGTAATTTCCGGATCCCGCGCGATTGATTCCACCGCCTCCGCGGCCTCGCGCGCTGCCGGAGACAGCGTCACCGGATTTGCGATCAGCAAGTTGTCGATCGCACCGGCCATTTGCGCATCTCCGCCGGCGGTCTGGACCGATTCGGCTGCCGTCGCGGCCGCCGGTCCGAAAACGTCGGCGAGTGGGACGACCCGGTCGGCGATGTCACGTACCGGGCCGCCGAGGAACGCGCGGAAGGTGCCCGGCCGGAATCGCACGCCCAAGCCCTGGACGTGGCCGGCCAAGCGGTGCGAAAAGACGTCGTGGGCCGGGCCGTGGACGCCGGAGGCGCCCGGGAAGAACGTGACGTGGACCGAGAGGTTCGGGAGCACCCGCTGCTCGTACGGCGGTTTGCCGCGCAGGTCCCACCGCAGGATCCAGTGGTATTCGACCAATTCGGCGAGTTCCGGCGCGGGCGGGTGCCGGGTCAGCGTGAACATCGTGCGCGCGGTGGCCTCGGCCACGATGCCGCGCGGGATCCGGTGCGTCACGGGTTCACGGTAGCTGTCGCGTTCGTTCAAGACGCGGCGCTCGCCGGGAGTTTGGATCACCGGCATGACTGCTTCGCTGCTGCGCCCGGCCGCGGCCGAATTCCTCCGGATCGCCGGCGCGGTCCCCGACCTGACCGCGCCGACGCCGTGCGCCGGGTACGACGTCCGCGGGCTGCTCAACCACCTCTTGTACTGGGGCCCGTGGCTGATCGCCGCGGGCCACCGGGCGGCCCCGCCCTCGCCGGCCGGTGGGGAGGCGGAGGCGGCGCTGGTGACGGAGGACTGGCACGCGGACCTGGAGAAGCAGACGGAGACGCTGGTGGCGGTGTTCGGCAGGCCTTCGGCGTGGACGGGCACGACTTCGCTGGGTTCGGCTTCGATGCCGTCGGCGGTGGTGGGCGCGATGGTGCTGGGCGAGTTCGTGCTGCACGGGTGGGATCTGGCCCGGGCGAGCGGGCAGCAGCTTCGCTGTGCGCCCGAAGCGGCGACGGCGGTGTACGAGTCCGCGGTGGCGATGGGTGACCAGGCGCGGTCGATGGGGGTCTACGGGCCGGCGGTGGCGGTGTCGCCGGATGCGTCGCCGCTGGAGCGGGCGTTGGGGGCGGCCGGGCGGGATCCGGGCTGGAGTCGTCCACAGGTGGGCTGAGGTGTGGACAACTCCGGTGGGTGGTCGCCGATCGGCGGTTTTTGGTCGGTCCGCGCCGATACGCTGGACCCGGGGGGCGCCCCCGCGGGCCGGCGAAGTTTGTTGTTGCAGGCAGACACAGCTCTCGAGGCAGAGCCGCTTTTCTTGGGCTGGGCCGAGGTCGGCAAGGCCGTGGCTGCCCGGCTTGGCCGTGGGAGGTTCCGGGGTGCCGTGAATGAGTCATTCATGACCTCCGACGCCAGGAATGAGTCATTCACAGCACCGGCGAGAGCACTCAACGCCTCTCGCAAAGGGGCTCAGCCGGGCGATCGCCGGTGCCCCGCCCTCCTGGAAACCCGGCGGGACTGCGCGCCGCCCTGAGCTACCGCGAGCAGGTGCGCGGGCACCCATCGCACTCGGCCGACGACGGCAGCAGGTACGAAAAGCAGCAGCTCTCCCGCCGCCGCGTCCACTCCCGGTGCCCCTCGGGCCCCTCCGTCAGCCGCAACGTCGACGCCGACGTCAGCGGCGGGTACCGCTCGTCGAGCACCAATGCCGCGTCCGCGACCCCGGCGCCCTCCGCCTCCGGTGTCCCGCCTTGCCGGCCGGCCCACCACAGCGAGTTCTCCAGCGCGTCCGTCGCCGCCGCCCACAGCGTGCGGCGGCCGAGCCTGCTCAGCGGTGCGTACGCCCGGACGAACCGGGCCGCGTGAGCCAGGTAACGCGCCCGCAGGACCGCCGCCAGTGCTCGCTCGTCGCGGACCACCGTCGCCTCCGGGCGGGCCGAGCCCGGGTCCGTCGGGAGGCAGTGGAACGCGTCACCCAGCACCGCCATGCCGTCCGGGTGGGGGCGGTCGTCGGCCAGGCGGAAGGCCAGCTCCGACGGCTTCAGTGACGGCACCCGGCGCTCGTGGTGCCACAGCAGCGCCCCGACGTACGCCGGTACGTGCAGGTACCAGGTCAGCACCCAGCTGGCCGTCGTCCGGGCCGGTGTCGCGTCGTGCTCGCGCAGCAGCCAGTCGCCCAGGAGGCCGCGCCACTCGTCGAAGTACGCGGGTGTCTCCAGCAGCTCCGAGCAGCGGATCCAGCCCACCGGGACGTCGTTGCGCAGCTCACTGCGTTCCTGCAGGCCGGAGATACGCTGCAACGACGACGCGAGGCCGTCGCCGACCTCGCGTGCGTCACGGAAGGACCGCTGCTGGTTCAACCGCGGCCCTCCTCGAAGCGCCGTAGGGGATTAGGCGTGCCTAACCTTACAGGCTTTCGGGGGCTGCGCCAATCGGGTGGGTCACTCTCAGCTTGCGGACTGTTCGCGGTGAGCGGACAGGGCGCGGATGGCGGAATCCTCGTGGCCGTCCGCACGTTGGGCTTGACGTAAAGGTGCAGGGCAACCTGATGATGGGAGCACCCGGGAAGATGCCACGTCCGGGTGCGGAAATGACCGCCGACAGCCGTAGTGGTACGCCAGCGCGACGACTTGGCTACTAGAGTGGTCTCACGGTGCTGAATCCATCGCGGTGAAAGCACGATGGACAACGGGCCGCCGGCGCAGCAGTCGAGGGAGTGCACATGTTTGAAAGGTTCACCGACCGCGCGAGGCGGGTGGTTGTGCTGGCTCAAGAAGAGGCCAGGATGCTCAACCACAACTACATCGGCACCGAGCACATCCTCCTGGGTCTGATCCACGAGGGTGAGGGTGTCGCCGCCAAGGCGCTGGAGTCGCTGGGCATCGCCCTGGAGGGCGTGCGCCAGCAGGTCGAGGAGATCATCGGCCAGGGCCAGCAGGCGCCGAGCGGGCACATCCCGTTCACGCCGCGCGCCAAGAAGGTGCTGGAGCTGTCGCTGCGCGAAGCGCTGCAGCTCGGCCACAACTACATCGGCACCGAGCACATCCTGCTCGGCCTGATCCGCGAGGGCGAGGGCGTCGCCGCGCAGGTCCTGGTCAAGCTGGGAGCGGACCTCAACCGGGTCCGCCAGCAGGTGCTGCAGCTGCTCTCGGGCTACCAGGGCGGCAAGGAGTCCACCGAAACCGGTTCCGGCCGCGGTGAGGGCACCCCGTCGTCGTCGCTGGTCCTCGACCAGTTCGGCCGCAACATGACCGTGCTCGCCCGCGAGGGCAAGCTCGACCCGGTCATCGGGCGCGGCAAGGAGATCGAGCGGGTCATGCAGGTGCTGTCCCGCCGGACCAAGAACAACCCGGTGCTCATCGGCGAGCCCGGCGTCGGCAAGACCGCCGTCGTCGAGGGCCTCGCGCAGAGCATCGTCAAGGGCGAGGTGCCCGAGACGCTCAAGGACAAGCAGCTCTACACGCTGGACCTGGGCTCCCTGGTCGCCGGCTCCCGCTACCGCGGTGACTTCGAAGAGCGCCTGAAGAAGGTGCTCAAGGAGATCAAGACCCGCGGCGACATCATCCTGTTCATCGACGAGCTGCACACGCTGGTCGGGGCGGGTGCCGCCGAGGGCGCGATCGACGCGGCATCGATCCTGAAGCCGATGCTCGCCCGCGGTGAGCTGCAGACGATCGGCGCGACCACGCTCGAGGAGTACCGCAAGTACATCGAGAAGGACGCCGCCCTCGAGCGCCGGTTCCAGCCGATCCAGGTCGGCGAGCCGTCGCTGGAGCACACGATCGAGATCCTCAAGGGCCTGCGTGACCGGTACGAGGCGCACCACCGCGTCTCGATCACCGACTCGGCGCTGGTCGCCGCCGCGACCCTGGCGGACCGGTACATCAACGACCGGTTCCTCCCGGACAAGGCGATCGACCTGATCGACGAGGCCGGCGCCCGGATGCGCATCCGCCGGATGACCGCGCCGCCGGACCTGCGCGAGTTCGACGAGAAGATCGCGAACGTCCGCCGCGACAAGGAGTCCGCGATCGACGCGCAGGACTTCGAGCGGGCCGCCCGCCTGCGTGACGAGGAGAAGACGCTCCTCGGCCAGAAGGGCGAGCGGGAGAAGCAGTGGAAGGACGGCGACCTCGACGTCGTCGCCGAGCTCGACGACGAGCAGATCGCGGAGGTGCTGGCCAACTGGACCGGCATCCCGGTGTTCAAGCTGACCGAGGAGGAGACCACCCGGCTGCTGCGCATGGAGGACGAGCTCCACAAGCGCATCATCGGCCAGGAGGACGCGGTCAAGGCCGTCTCGCAGGCGATCCGTCGTACGCGTGCCGGTCTCAAGGACCCGAAGCGCCCGTCGGGCTCGTTCATCTTCGCCGGCCCGTCCGGTGTCGGTAAGACCGAGCTCTCGAAGGCGCTGGCGGCGTTCCTGTTCGGCGAGGACGACGCGCTCATCCAGATCGACATGGGCGAGTTCCACGACCGCTACACCGCTTCGCGGCTCTTCGGTGCCCCTCCGGGCTACGTCGGCTACGAAGAGGGCGGCCAGCTGACGGAGAAGGTGCGTCGCAAGCCGTTCTCGGTGGTCCTGTTCGACGAGATCGAAAAGGCGCACCAGGAGATCTACAACACGCTCCTGCAGGTGCTGGAGGACGGCCGCCTGACCGACGGTCAGGGCCGCACGGTCGACTTCAAGAACACGGTCCTCATCTTCACGTCCAACCTGGGCACGTCGGACATCTCGAAGTCCGTCTCGCTCGGCTTCGCCGGGGGCAACGACTCCAGCACGAAGTACGAGAAGATGAAGCAAAAGGTCAACGAGGAAATGAAGAAGCATTTCCGCCCGGAGTTCCTGAACCGGATCGATGACATCATCGTGTTCCACCAGTTGACCAAGGAACAGATCATCATGATGGTCGACCTGATGATCAACCGGGTCGAGACCCAGCTGAAGGCCAAGGACATGGAGCTGGAGCTGACGGCGAAGGCCAAGTCGCTCTTGGCCAAGCGTGGCTTCGACCCCGTGCTGGGTGCGCGGCCGCTGCGCCGCACGATCCAGCGCGAGATCGAGGACCAGCTGTCGGAGAAGATCCTCTTCGGCGAGGTCGAGCCGGGCCAGATCATCCTGGTCGACGTCGAGGGCTGGAGCGGCAACCCTGAGGACAAGGACGACCAGGCCAAGTTCACCTTCCGCGGTGAGCGCAGGCCGTCGTCGATCCCGGACGCCCCGCCGGTCAGCATCGGCGCGGGCCACGAGGAGCAGGGCGGCGAAGCCGAAGGCGAGTGATCGTCGCGTAGTACGCCGGAAGGGCGGTTCCCCGAGTGGGAGCCGCCCTTCTCGCGTCTGGCGTTCGTGAACCTGTGCCACGAAGACCCGTCTCCGCGGATCGGGTCGAAGAGGGGATCGATGGGCGATGAGTCGGTCGTGGAAGGAAGTCAAGGCGGACAAAGCCGCCGTCGATCGGGAGACCGGCGGGGACATCGGGGCCGCTCGTGCTGCCGCGCGGGAGGTCACCGAGGCGTACGTGCTCGGCTTCCGCCTGGCGCAGCTCCGGGAGGACGCCGCCATCAGCCAAACGGAGCTGGCGCGGCGGATGGGGGTCAGCCAGCCGCGGATCAGCCAGCTCGAGCAAGGTGACCCCGGTCAGATGGAGCTGGACACCCTCCGGCGCTACATCACGGCGCTCGGCGGCCGGATGCGGGTGGTCGCCGATTTCGACGATCACGACGTCACCGTTTCCGCTGCAGAGCGGGACTCTGCCTGAGCGGAGCGGTGCCCCTGGCCCGTGAGACGATGCCCGCGGACCTTGGGAGGGGAATCCGCGTGGACGTGCTGTCGATCGACTTCGGGACTTCCAGCACGGTCGGGGTGCTGTCGGCGTTCGGGCGGGGGCCGCGGGCCATCGAGGTCGACGGGTCCGTCACCATGTCCTCCGCCGTCTACGTCAACGATGACGGCCTGCTCGTCGTCGGCCAGGACGCCGAGCGCCGGGCGCGGCTCGATCCCAGCCGGTTCGAACCGAATCCCAAGCGGCGCATCGACGAAGGCACCCTGCGGCTCGGCGAGACCGACGTCGACATCGCCGACGCCTTCGCCGCCATCCTGCGCCGCATGGGCGAAGAGGCCGAACGGCAGCTCGGCCGCCCGCCCGCGCAGATCCGGATCTCGCACCCCGCCGGCTGGGGCGCCGAGCGGCAGGACGTGCTCCGGGCCGCCGCCGCGAAGGCTCGGCTTGCCGATGCCCGGCTCATTCCCGAACCGGTGGCCGCCGCCGCTCACTACGCCAGTCTCGGGAGCCGGGCCGGTGGGCCCATCGGCGTCTACGACCTCGGCGCCGGCACCTTCGACTGCGCCGTCGTCGGGGTCACCCGGCAGGGCTTCACCGTGCTCGCCGAGGACGGCCTGCCCGATCTCGGCAGCCTCGACATCGACCAGGCCCTGCTCGTCCACATCGGACGCGAGGTATCGCACGCCGATCCCGCGCAGTGGCAACGCCTCCTGCGGCCGCAGACCACCGCCGATCGCCGGACGCGGCGGGCGCTGCTGCAGGACGTCCGCGACGCCAAGGAAAGTCTCTCGCGCCACGCGCAGACCCACGTGCCGATGCCCGAGCCGTTCGGGGACGTCCTGGTCAGCCGGGACGAGCTCGAAGCGCTCGTGCGGCCCAGCCTGCTGCGCAGCGCCGAACTGCTCGCCGCCACCATCCGCCGCGCCGGTCTCACGCCCGCGCAGCTCGCCGGGGTCTACCTCGTCGGCGGGCCGAGCCGGATGCCGCTGCTGGCCACGCTGCTCGGCCGGCAGCTCGGCGTCGCGCCGACCACGCAGGACCAGCCCGAGACAGCCGTCGCGTTCGGGCTGCACCACGTTCCGCTCGGCACCACCACCGACCTCACCGTGCCCGCCTTCGCGCCCGTCCGCCCGCCGGTGACGCCGCCGCGGCCGCAGCCGTGGCAGCAGCAAGCCGCCCGGCCGCCGCAGTACGCGCCGCCACCGGCGCCGCCGCGGCCGGAACCGGTGCCGCGCAAGCGGACCAAGCTGTTCATCGGCTTGGCCGTGCTCGTGGTTGTCGCGATCACGGCGACCATCGTCGTGCTCCTCGCGACCAGGAGCGACTCCGCCCAATCCACTGTGGACTGTACGACCGTGGCCCAGCGCGACCAGGCCGGGTTCACCCCCTGCCTGCGCTCACTGGCCGGCACCGTGCCCGACCGGGCCACCTGCCGGGCCGCCGACGACATCGGCGCGCTGCTGCACGCCCAGGCGGCCGTCACCTGCGGGATCACCGGCGGCGCCGTCAACTACTACCAGGGCGTGACCGTCGAGGAGATCGAGGTGACCGCGAAGCTGCAAGCGGACGGCAACGCGCTCGATCGCGGCACCTGGGCCGGCGGCGGGCTGCACGGCCGGTACGTGGCCGGGGCCGGCCGATCGTCCGCGATCGTGCTCTTCGGCGCGGACGGCCGCCGGGCGGCCGCGCTCTTCACTTCGCGCGAGGCCCACCGCACCAGCGACCTGCTCGCGTTCTTCGAGCGCAGCCTCAAGCCGGCCTGACGGCTCACCAGGCCTTGTCGAACCGCATCCCGCCGGCGTACCAGTCGTCGTCCGGCACCGGCCGGACCGGCGGCTCGGCGACCGGCGCATCGGTGGACCGGTCCTTCAGCACCTTGCCATCCGCGGCCGGAGGGCCCGGAGAAGGCGCCGGAGCGGCCACCGGAACCGGGGTCGGCTCGAACTGCACCCGCCAGCGCAGCCGGTCCATCAGGTAGCCGCCGCTGCCCAGCGGCGCCAGCAGCTGACCGGTCCGCTTCGCCGACTCGCGCTGGGCCTCGACGTACGTGCGCAGGACGGCGTCCGCGATCTCCGACGGCGACATCCCCGAGACGGCGTCGGTGAGCCGCAGCCGGGTCAGCACGCCGTCGGTGTTGACCGACAGCGAAACCGTGCCGTCGGCGGACGTCGCCGTCGTCGACAGCGCGTCGAGCTCGGCCAGCAGGGCCTCGCGGTCCGGTTTGGCCGGACGGTCAGCCATTCATCCGCCCCACGTGCCCGTTGTCCTGCGAAACCCGGCCGTCGGGGGCGATGTCGACGTGTTCGTCGCGGACGTTCTTCTCCGTCTGACGCGAGGTGTGCTCGGTCTCGAAGTTGTCCGGGTCGAAGCTCGAGCCCGGGCTGACGTCCGGCGAGTCCGGGATCTTCGGCAGGTCGACGGCTTCGTCGCCGATGCGGTCCGCCAGTGTCCCGGCCGCCTCGCCGGCGCCTTCACGGATCTTGCCCGCGCTGTCGAGGAAGCTCTGGTACAGGTCGAACGCGTTGTCGCCGGTGATCTCCGCCTGGTTCGCCACCACCGCGCTGATCGCGCCGCCGGCGGCGTTCCCGGCCACCAGCGCGCCGTTGGCCGCGGTGAAGATCGCCGCGCCCGCCGGGGCCGCGACGCCGGCGCTGGCCACGGTCAGCAGCCCGGCGACCGCGCCCGCGAACGTCGCCGCGAGCACCTTCGACATGGCCGCTTCGCGCTTGCGGGACTGGTCTTCCTGGAACTTCTTCGCCGTCTCCAGGAACGTCGTGCCGAGGTTGCTCAGGTCCTGCCGGGCCGAGGCGATGGCCTCGCGCGCCGCCACGAGGTCGCTCTCCAGCACGGTGATCTTGGTTTCGACCTCGGTGAAGGCGTCGGCCAGCTGGTTCAGGTAGGCCTTCACGGCGTTCGCCGCGGAGCCGCGCCACACGTCGAGGAACTGCCGGGCGTCGTCGAGCTTCGGCTTCGAGTCGCGCTGCAGCTGCTTCCAGACGGCGTCGTGCTTCATGATCAGGCGCTGCAGGCCTTCGGTCGACTCGTGGTCGATGTCGGCGTCGGAGAACTCGCGGTAGATCCCGGCGATTTCGTCCTGCATCTTCCGGACGTTCTCGTTGGAATCGTCGAAGCCGAACAGCAGGAAGTTGGTCTGCCTGAGCACATCGATGGCGTCCAGTGCGTCGTTCGCGCCGTCCTTCAGGTCCTCGGAGACGCCTTCGAGGAGTTCGGCGCGGCGGTCCTCGCCGGTGGACATCGGTTCGGCGTCGAGGCCGGTGTCGAAGTAGCCGTCCACGTCCTCAGTTCCCTTCCAGGCCCGCGGCCGCGCGGTTGACGTGCCGCTTCGAGTCCTCGTCGGCCTGTTCGTACAGTTCCGCGACCCGCATCAGCGCGTGGCTCGTGTCGGCGGTGGTCTGGTGCAGCTGCGCGACCAGCTGCTGGATCTTCGCCAGGTGGTCGTTGTAGGCCGCCGCGACGGCGGGCATGCCCAGCGAGCGGCCGAAGGCGTTGTCCGCGGGGAACATGCCGGTCAGGCCGCCGAGGAAACCGCCGCCGCCGGCGGAGACCGGGACGTCGGTGCCGCGCAGGCCGCTCGACGCGGTTTCCGCGGCGTCGGCCGCGGACTGGAGGGCTCCGGCCGAGTCCCGCAGGTCCTGCAGGTCGGTCTCGAATCCGATCATCACTCACCTCTTCTTCGGGCTGCGCGTTCCGGACATGTAAACACCGTTCGATCACCCGGCAGGCTGCTTTCCCGGCGGTGTGCCTCAGATCACGACCCGCTCGCCGTACCGCCGAACGGGCGAATGTCGTCCGTGCCGGTCGTGCTCGACGCTCTTACCTGCATGAGCACCGTCACGAGACCTCGCGCACCGACCGTGCGGAGCCGGTTGCGCGAGGCAAAACGCTTCTCCTGGACGGGATTCGCGGTCACGGTCGGGGCGTCGCTGCTCGGCACGCTCGTCCCGGCCGCGATCGGGGCCGGTCCGGACGCGACGCTGATCTCCACGCTGGTGGTCACGGTGCTGGCAGCCGGCGGGTTCACCGCCAAGGACGGCACTGCCCGCGGTGTCAAGGCGATCGCGATCCTGCTGCTGGCGACGGGCGCGCTGGTCCTGACGGTGACCGGGGTGACTGTGCTCGACCTGGTGCGCGGGCGCCCGGCGACGTTCCCGGGTGTGCCGGAGGTGGTCGCGGAACCCCGGGTGCTCGTCCCGGAGTCGGTCACCTGCGGCACGACACCGGTGCACACGACGACGACCTGCGTGGTGTCGGTCCGCAGCGTCGGCGCGAGCGCACTGCGGGTCAGCGGGATCGAGGTGGACGGCACGGACTTCGCGGTGGACGCGAGGGGGTGCGTGGGCCAGGAGGTGGCACCGGGCCGCCGGTGCACGCTGGTGGTGAGCTTCACCCCGGCCTGGAGCGGCGACCGGGTCGCGGACCTGACGGTGCACCACAACGTCCCGGGCCCGGCGGCGTTCGTCGAGCTCACCGGCCGCGGCGGTTAGTGCTCCGCGCCCGCGCTGACCGCCAGGTCCTCCGTCACCCGCAACGCCGTGTCCGCCAACGCTTCCAGCGCGAGAGCGATCCGGTGCACGCTCAGCGACGCCTCGGCCTTGCCCGCGGCCGCGACCTGCTCCGGGCTGAACGGGACGTGCACGAAACCGCCGCGGGCGCCCGGGAACTCCGTGGCCAGCAGGTGCATCAGACCGTAGAAGACCTGGTTGCACACGTACGTCCCGGCGGTGTGGGAGACCGATGCCGGGACGCCCGCCGCGCGGATCGCCGCTACGCACGCCTTCACCGGCAACGTCGTGAAGTAGGCCGCCGGGCCCTCCGCGACGACCGGGGCGTCCACCGGCTGCGCGCCCGCGTTGTCCGGGATGCGGGCGTCGATCAGGTTGATCGCCACCCGCTCCGGGGTCACCTCGGCCCGGCCGCCCGCCTGGCCGGCGCAGACGACGAGCGACGGCCGGTGCGCTTCCAACGCCTGCCGCAGCGCGGGCAGCGACGCCGCGAATGCGCAGGGCAGCACCCTTGCCATGCCATCCTCCCCAAAGCCGTGAAGGCCACCTTCAGGAACTTTACGTTCCTGAAGGTGGCCTTCACGCACTTGCTCAGGCGGCGGGCTTCAGGCCACCCGGGTAGAGGTACTGGTCGGCCGGCTTGCCGGTGCCGTACACCCACGCGTCGAAGAAGCCCTGGAGGCTCCGGTGCGCGGCGAATTCGGTGAACCGCTGGAACTCCTGCATGCTCGCGTTCCCGTCGCGGTGCAGCGACGGCCACGTCTTCAGCACCCAGGAGAAGGCCTGCTCACCCATGTAGTTGCGCAGCGCGTGCAGCATCATCGGGCCCTTCGAGTACACGTACGTGAACTCGTTGCCTTGGCCCATGTCGTAGAGCTTGCCGTTCCAGAACCGCACCGACGCGGTCTTGACGTCGTTGGCGTACTGCGCGTTCAGGTCGACGCCTTCCTTCGCCTCGTCCCACAGCCAGGTGGCGTAGGAGGCGAAGCACTCGTTGAGGCAGACGTCCCGCCAGTGCGCGACCGCCACCGAGTCGCCGTACCACTGGTGGGCGTTCTCGTGGACGATCGTCGGCACCGTGCCGGCCCAGCCCGCCGAGTAGATCGGCCGGCTCATCGTCTCCAGCGAGAAGCCGATCTGCTCGTTGAGGAAGATGCCGCCCGCCGCGTCGATCGGGTACTTGCCGAACTTCGACTCGAGGAAGTCGAGGATCTCCGGCAGCCGCGCCTCGGCCTGCTTCGTCGAGTCGGGGACGCCCGGGGCGAACGCGCTGACGATCGGGGTGCCGTCCTTCCGCTTCTGGCGGTCGAACGTCCACTTGTCGATCGCGACCGTCGTCATGTACGGCACGATCGGCGTCTCTTCGGCCCAGACGTGCGTGGTGCCGCCGGGGGCCTTGACCGACGGCTTCTCGCGGCCGTTCGCGATCACGCCCCACTCGTCGGGCACGGTGATCGCCAGGTGGAACGTGGCCTTGTCGAGCGGGGTGTCGTTGACCGGGTACCAGGTGGTGGCCGACTTCGGCTCGCCGGCGACGAACGCGCCGCCCGCCCGGGCGAACTGCCAGCCGTTGTTCCCGAGCGCCGGGTCGTCGATCGGCGCGGGCACGCCGTGGTAGGCGATCTTCACCTTGAAGCGCTGGCCCCGCCACAACGCCCGCGACGGCGTGACGACCAGTTCGTGGTCCCCGGTGCGGCTGAACTTCGCGTCGCGGTCGTCGACCTTCACCGAGTCGACGGTCAGGCCGCGCAGGTCCAGGTTGAACGAGCTGAGCGCCTGCGTCGCCCGCGCGGCGATGTCCTGGTTCCCGGTGAGCTGGTGCGACGCGGGGTCGTAGCCGACCTTGAGGTTGTAGTCGGCGACGTCGTAGCCGCCGTTGCCGTCCTGCGGGTAGTAGCTGTCGCCTGCGCCGTCGCTGCCGGGCTTCGGCGCGCCCCAGCCGTCGCCCGCCGCGGCGACACCGGTGCCGAGGCAGAGGCCGGCGACCACGGCGGCCGCCACCACGACCGGTTTCTGTCCCCTCATGAACGCTCCTGTCCGTCTGGATGGGCGGGGCACTTTCACGTGAAAGTGCCCCTTCGGCAACGTATCGACACGAACGGGGGCTCCGGGGGATCGCGTCGTATTTGTCCGGATAATCAGCACTTCCGTCGGCCCGCCCCGGTGCCGGCCCGCCGTCTGGAAAGCTGGACACATGCGCGTTGCGCTGCTGGGCCCGCTGCGGGCGGCGGAAGACGACGGCACGCCGATCGACATCGGCGGCGCCCGCCTCCGCATGCTCCTGGCCAGGCTGGCGCTGGACGCCGGGCGCGCGGTCCCGGCCGACGCGCTCGTCGACGGGCTCTGGGGCGCCGAACCGCCGGCCGACGCGGCCAACGCCCTGCAGTCGCTGGTCTCGCGGCTGCGGAAGGCCCTGCCGGTGGCCGTCGAATCCGGGCCGGGCGGCTACCGGCTCGCCGTGGCGGCCGGCGACGTCGACGCCGAGCGGTTCGAACGGCTCGCCGCCGAGGGCCGCCGCGAACTGGCCGCCGGCCGCGACGCCCACGCCGCCGACCTGCTCACCGAGGCCCTCGCGCTGTGGCAGGGCGCCGCCCTCGCCGACGTCCTCGACGCGCCTTTCGCGCCGGCGCCGGCACGGCGGCTCACCGAACTGCGGGCCGAGGCGGCCGAGGACCGGTTCGAGGCGCTGATCCGGCGTGGCGAGCACGCCGGGGTGCTGGCCGACCTGACCGCGGCGGCCGACGCCGACCCGCTGCGCGAACGGCTCGCCGGGCTGCGGATCCGCGCGCTGTGCGCGGCCGGGCGGCAGTCGGAGGCGCTGGCCGTGTACGCCGGGATCCGCCGTACCCTGGCCGACCAGCTCGGTGTCGACCCCTCGGCCGAACTGCAGGAGGTCCACGTCGCCGCGCTGCGCGGCGAGTTCGCGCCGCCGCCGCCGGTGGCCGACCGGCTGCCGACCCGGCTGACCACGTTCGTCGGCCGCGACGACGAGCTCAAGCTGCTGGCCGAGCTCCTCGGCGGTGCCCGGCTGGTCACGCTGACCGGGCCGGGCGGGGCGGGCAAGACCCGGCTGGCCACCGAAGCGGCGTCACGGCACCCCGTGCACCAGCGGGGCCGGGTCTGGTTCGCCGCGCTGGCCGGCGTCCGCGATCCCGACGACCTCCCCGGTGCGCTGCTGGGCGCACTCGAGGTCCGGGAGATCCGCACCGAGACCGAGATCAACCGCCGCCAGCCGGAGCCGGTGGAACAAGCCGTCGAGGTGCTCGGTGGCGACGAAGCCCTGCTGGTGCTGGACAACTGCGAGCACGTCATCGACGCCGCCGCGCGGCTGGCCGACGAACTGCTGCACCGGGCGCCGCGGCTGCGGATCCTGGCCACCAGCCGCGAGCCGCTGGCGATCACCGGGGAGGCGCTGTGCCCGCTCGGCCCGCTGCCGGTGCCCGCGGAACGCGCCGCGCCCGCGGAAGCCGCCGAGCTCGACTCGACCCGGCTGTTCCTCGACCGGGCGGCCGCGGTCCGCCCCGACTTCGTGCTCGATGAGTCCACTGTGGACCACGTCGGGGAGATCTGCCGCCGGCTCGACGGGATGCCGCTGGCGCTGGAGCTGGCCGCGGCGCGGCTGCGGTCGATGACTGTGGCCCAGATCGCCGGCCGCCTCGGCGACCGGTTCCGGTTGCTCACCTCGGGCAGCCGGACGGCGCTGCCGAGGCAGCGGACGCTGCGCGCGGTCGTCGAGTGGAGCTGGGAGCTGCTGGCGGAGCCCGAGCTGGTGCTGGCCCGGCGGCTCGCGGTGTTCGCGGGCGGCGCGGAACTGGCGCCGATCGAAGCCGTCTGCGCCGACAGGTCGCTGCCCGCCGCCGACGTGCCCTACGTGCTCGGCAGCCTGGTCGAGAAGTCCATAGTGGACACCGTCGACGCCGGTGGCGAGCCGCGGTACCGGATGCTCGAGACGCTGCGGGTGTACGCCACCGAGCGGCTCGTCGAGTCGGGTGAGCACGACCGGACACGCCGGGCGATGGCCCGCTACTACGCCGAGCTGGCCCAGCGGCTGGAGCCGACGCTGCGCACGGCCGACCAGCTGCAGGCGATCGACCGGTACGAAGCCGAGAGCGCCAACATGATCGCCGCTCTGCGTGGCGCGATCGAAATGTCCGATGTGGACAACGCGGTCGCGTTGCTGGACGGGATGTTCTGGTACCTGACCATCCTCGGCCAGGGTGGTCGGATCGGCTCGCTGATCCGCGAGACCCTCGAGTTCGGCGACCGGCTGCCGCTGCAGGTCTCGGCCGCCTACCGGGCGCTCTGCTACCTGATGGACGCGGTCCCGGTCCGGTCGGACCAGCCCGAGATCCTCCGGCTGGTCGACGACTGCGTGCGCAGTGACGCGGTGGACCGGTACCCGGGGCTCGCGGTGGCGCTGCCGATGCTGGCCTTCCTGGGCGGAGACCGCGAAATCGCCGAGCGCGAGGTGCGCCGGGCCGAGCGGCACGCGGACGCGTGGACCCGCGCCGGCGCGTACTGGGTGGAGAGCTTCCTGCTCGACGATGATGGTGACGTCGAGGGGGCCGACCGCGCGCGCGACCAGGCCCACGCCGGGTTCGAGGCGGTCGGCGACCGCTGGGGCATCGCGATGACCCTGAGCTTCAAGGCGTACGCGATGTCGCAGAGCGGCGACAGCGCCAAGGCCATCGAGATCTACCAGCAGGGCCTGGCCCTGTCGATGGAGCTGCGGTCGTACGAGGACGCCGTGCAGAACTGGTGGCGGCTGGCCGTCGAGCGGGCGCGCGCCGGGGACTTCGAGGGCGCCTGGCGGGATCAGGAGGCGGCGGAGCGCTACGGCGAAGGCATCACGAACGTGCAGCACCGGGCCATCCTGATGTTCGGCAGGCTCGAACTGCTGCTGCGCACGGACCGGCTGGCCGAAGCGCGGGCGCTGCTCGACCGCATCTCCGCGATGGGGGGCGACGACTGGTTCCCCGGCGGGATGGGCGACGAGTTCATCCAGGCCTTCGAGGCGCGGATCCTGCTGGCCCAGGGCCGCACCGACGAGGCGGAGCCGCACGCGGCCATCGCGATCCGGGCGACCAACGGGCGCGGCGACATGCCGGACCTGGCCGGGGCGGTGGAACTGCTGGCGATGATCCGCGAGCGGCAGGGCCGTCCCGAGACGGCGACCCGGGTGCTCGCCGCCTCCGCCGTCATCCGCGGCCGGCTCGACCTCGGCAGCCCCGAGGTCCGGACGCTCATCGACGCCCTCCGCGCGACGCTCCCGGACTACGAAGCCCGCTACGAAGCCGGCCGCGCCTTGTCCAAAAAGGACACGATCGCCTGGCTGCTGGCCGAGCTCCGCTGACGCGGTCGTGAGTGGTAATTCGGGTTAGAACCCGAATTACCACTCACGACCGGTGGCGCGACTCACCCCCGTGTGTCGGCGCCTTTCAGACCCGCCGGCGGTAGGCCCAGGTGGCCAGCGGGAAGAACACGATCACGGCTCCGGCCATCCAGGCCAGCGCCCCAGCCAGCGGACCGGCCACCGGACCGCCGTTCATCAGGCCGCGCAGCGCGTTCGCCATCAGGCTGACCGGGCTGATGTCCGCCCACGCCCGCAGCCAGCCCGGCATGGTGGACGTCTGCACGAACACGTTGCTGCCGAACGTCAGCGGCATGATGAAGACGAACATCAGCGCCTGCGCCGAACCCGGCGACTTCATCACCATGCCGACGAACACCGAGCCCCAGCAGAAGCACAGCCCGAACGCCAGCGCGAGCAGGATCGCCACGGCGAACTCGCCGGGGCTGGTCGCGATCCGGTAGCCCATGATCGTCGCCACCACCATCAGCACCGTCAGGCACACGATGTACCGCACGACGTCGGCGAGCACCGCGCCGATCAACGGGGCCGAGCGGGCGATCGGCATGCTGCGGAACCGGTCGAAGACGCCTTTGGTGACGTCGGTGTTGAGGTTCGTCCCGACGGTTAGGCACGCCTGCAGGATGTTCATCACGATGATGCCGGGCACCACCATCTGCAGGTAGGCGTCGGTCGAGCCGGACAGCGCGCCGCCGAACAGGTAGACGAACATCACCAGGAAGATGATGGGCATCAGCGTGACGTCGGCGAGCTGCTCGGGATTCTTGCGGATCTTCAGGATGCCGCGCCATGCGAGCGAAAGCGCGTGCTGGAACCCCTTGCCGGGGCTGATGTGCCGGGGCGGGGCGGGGCGGTCGAGCGCCAGCGTCGTCATGCCAGGCTCCCTTCGAGGCTCTTGTCCTCAACGGACTGTTCGGCGGTGTGCCCGGTGAGGGCGAGGAACACCTCGTCGAGGCTGGGCAGCCGCAGCGCCAGCTCGTCCGCGGTGATCCCGGCCTCGTCGAGCTTGCGGACCAGGGTGGACAGCAGCACCGGGTCGTTGACCGGCGCGGTGAGCAGGCCGGACGCGTCGTCGCGGGTCGGCCGGACGCCGGACAGGTCGCCGAGGATCCGGTTGACGGCGTCCATGTCGGACAGCTGGGTCGGCCGGACCTGCAGCGTCTGCCCGCCGACGCGGCGCTTCAGCTCGTCGGCGCGGCCGTCGGCGACGACCCGGCCGTGGTCGAACACGGTGATCTTGTCGGCCAGCTGGTCGGCCTCCTCCAGGTACTGCGTGGTCAGCAGCACCGTCGCGCCCTCCGCGACGAGGTTGCGGACGACGTCCCAGACCTCGTTGCGGGCGTGCGGGTCGAGCCCGGTGGTCGGCTCGTCGAGGTAGAGCACCTCGGGCCGGCCGACGAGGCTGGCCGCGAGGTCGAGCCGCCGCCGCATGCCGCCCGAGTAGGTCCGGATCGGCCGCTTGGCCGCCTTGGTCAGCTCGAACCGCTCGAGCAGTTCGGTGGCGCGAGCCTTGGACTGGGCGCGGGAGTGGCCGTACAACCGTCCGATCAGGACGAGGTTCTCGATCCCGTTCAGGTCCTCGTCGACCGACGCGTACTGCCCGGTCAGCCCGATCAGGCTGCGGACCCGGACCGGATCGGTAACGACGTCGTAGCCGCCGACCGTGGCTCTGCCGGCGTCCGGTTTCATCAGGGTGGCCAGGATCCGGACGGCGGTCGTCTTGCCCGCACCGTTCGGCCCGAGCACCCCGACCACCTGGCCGAACGGGACCTCGAGGTCCACCCCGTCCAGCGCCTTGGTGTCCCCGAAGTGTTTGACCAGGCCCTCGGCCTGGATCGCGTGCGACATGGGCGTCCTCCTTCGCTCGTCGCTTCTGGGATCACAGTGGACGGCGGCGCTGGTAGCCCGCGCACAGCGCGCTGTCAGCGGCTGGCAGGCGCTGGTGGAGATCTTGTGGAGGAGTTGTCGAAGCCCGGCCGCGCGGCGCCGATCTCGGCATACTCGGCAGCATGGTGGTTGCGGAAGAGACGCGGTCGCGGCGGAAGAACCCACTGGTCACGGGCCTGTTGGTGGTGCCGGTGGTGCCACTGGCGATGCTGGCGGCGCTGCGCCTGGTCGGCTTCGACGGCGGCTGGTACACGCTGATCGCGCTGTCGTTGACGCCGTACGCGGCGGCCGCGGGCGTGCTCGTCGGCGGCGCCGCGCTGGCGTTGCGGCGGTGGTGGACCGGCGGGGTCGCGCTGGTGCTGGCGCTCGCGCTGGCCGTCCTCGTCCTCCCGCGGATGTCGGCGAGCGAGCAGCGTGACCTGCACGGCAAGACCCTGCGCGTCCTCTCCTCGAACCTGCTCTACGGCCAGGCGGACCCGAAGGCCGTCGTCGACCTGGTGCGCGAGCAGCGGATCGACGTGCTGAACTTGGTCGAGATGACGCCGTCCGTGGTCGACGGGCTGACCGCGGCCGGGCTGTTCGACCTGCTGCCGCACCGGGTGCTGCACCCGGCGCCCGGCGCGTTCGGCTCGGGGATCGCCGCGCGCTTCCCGCTGAAGGAGGTCAACCTGACCGGCGACTCGGCGGCCAAGCAGCCGGGCGCGGAGGCCGACCTCGGCGACGGCGTGGTGGCGGAGATCGTCGCCGTCCACCCGATCTCCCCGGACGTCGACACCCCGCAATGGGAGCGGGAGATCAAGGACCTCTCGCGTCCGGCGGGCGAGCACGGCCTGCGCATCCTGGCGGGCGACTTCAACGCGACGCTGGACCACGCGGCGTACCGCACGATCCTGTCCCGCGGCTACCGCGACGCGGCGGAGGAACGCGGCGAGGGACTCGCGCCGACGTGGCCGTCGTCGATGCCGGTGGTGACGATCGACCACGTGGCGGTGGACAACCGCGCGGCGGTGCTGGACTACCGCGTGTTCGACGTCGCCGGCAGCGACCACCGGGCGGTGTTCGCCGAAGTCCGTCTGCCGTGACGCTCGTGAGTGGTAATTCGGGTTAGAACCCTAATTACCACTCACGAGAACCCGCACCGTCTCTAAGGCGCCGGCCGCGATCGACGCACCGCGGCCGTGGCGGATCTCGGGTTCCCGCGGGTTGACGCGGATCAACGCGCCGGTCGCCGCACTGGCCAGTTCGGCGTAGCGGCGGACCGTCGGGACCGCCTGGCCCGCGCCCAGTTCCACCACGACGAGGTCACGGGCGGTCCGGCGCCACGCCGTCAGCTCGTCCAGCTGGGCCTGGCTGCGGTCCGGGACCCAGGAGAAGTCGCCGAACATCAGGATGTTGGGCCGCGCGAGGCCGCCGCAGCGGGGGCACGACGGCAGCGGTGGCACCGCGCGCATGGTGTCCTCGTCGACCACGACGTCGACGTCGGCCGGCCAGATGTCGGACGTGCACCCGGCCAGGCACTGCAGGTGGTGGATCGAGCCGTGTGCCTCGGCGACGAACTCGAAGCCCGCCTTCTGGAACTGGCCGTCCACATTGGACGTGAAGACCCGGACGCCGTGGGGCAGTGCCGAGCCGAACTCGCGCAGCAGCCGGAAGCCGTCGTGCGGCACCGTCCGGCGGTACAACGAAAGCCGGTGCCCGTAGAAGCCCCAGGCCAGCTCGGGGTCGTCGGCGAAGTGCCGCGGGTCGGCGAGCTCCTCGAACCGTAGCCCGAGCCGGGCGTACGGCGGATACGCGCGCCAGAAGCCTTCGCCGCCGCGGAAGTCCGGCAGCCCGGAGTCGACGCCCATGCCGGCGCCGGCGCAGATCAGCAGCGCGCCGGCGCCGTCCAGGAGCTTCGCGGCCAGCTCACGCACCCGGCTGCGAACCGAGGACGACCTCGAACTCCAGCAGGTTTGCGCCGGTGGACACGGGCTTGGCGCGCTCGCCCGAGTGCGCCGCGGCGGCCGGGCCGCCCTTTGCCCACGCCTGGTAGTGCTCCTCGGTCTCCCACTTCGTGTACACGAAGTAGCGCGTCTCGCCGGAAACCGGCCGCAGCAGCTCGAAGCCGAGGAAGCCGGGCTGCTCGTCGACCGAGTGCATGCGCGCGGCGAACCGCTTCTCCAGTTCGGGGCCGGCGCCCTCGGGGACCTCGATCGCGTTGATCTTCACGACACTCATGGCTCCCAGCCTAGTTGGCTCAGGTGTGTGACCCGTGCCACTGTTGAGGGCATGGGGAGCACCGAGCGCGACCTGGCCATCGACCTCGCCCGCATCGTCCGCGCCACCGCCGACGAGGTCGCGGGCGGCGGTGGGAGCGAACTCGTCGAACGCGTGACCGGCCACCTGGGGGCGCCGTTGCCGGAGGTGGTGGTCGTCACCCGCAACTGGCCGATGTGGGAGCACGCCACCATCCAGTGCGGTGTCGACGCCTACCTCGCCGAGCACGGCACGGCGGTGGGCTGGTTCGGCATTGCGGGCGGCCAGCGCACACACGAAGACCTGATCGGGATGCTCGCCACCGCGCGCAGGCACGGCATGTACGAGCTCGGCTCGGTGGACTACACGACCACGGCGATCGGCCCCGACGACGCGACCGAGGCGGTGCAGCTCGGGCTGGCCGGCACCCACGCCCCGGGCGGCGAGCCGGTGCTGCTCGCGATCCGCGGCGCCAACCCGCAGTGGGGGCTGGAGCAGTGCCGGCTGGAGGTCCTGGCGACGTCGCGGGCGACCGCCACCGAAGTGCGCGACCGCGTCGAGCGCCTGATGGCGGAGCGCGATCTCCTGCGTGGCCAGGTGCTGGCCTTCGGCACCAGCGAGCACCGCGGCAACGAGCTGCTCACGTTCCTCCCGCGGCCCACGCTGACCGGTGAGGAGGTCGTGCTGCCGGACGGCGTGCTCGAGGCGATCGAGCGGCACACGATCGGCATCGCGCAGCACGGCGAGCGGCTGCTGGCCGCGGGCCAGCACCTCAAGCGCGGGCTGTTGCTGCACGGCGCGCCCGGCACCGGCAAGACGCACACGGTCCGCTACCTGATGGGCCGCCTGCCGGACACCACGGTGATCATCCTGACCGGCCCGGCGATGAAGCTCGTGGCCAAGGCGGCCGAGCTGGCGCGGCGGCTGCAGCCGAGCGTGGTCGTGCTGGAGGACGTCGACCTGATCGCGCAGGACCGCAGCTTCGGGCCGATGGTCCAGCCGCTGCTGTTCACCCTGCTCGACGCGATGGACGGCGTGGGCGGCGACGCCGACGTGACGTTCCTGCTCACCACCAACCGGGCGAGCGAGCTGGAGAAGGCCCTCGCGGACCGGCCGGGCCGCGTCGACCTCGCCGTCGAGATCCCGCTGCCGGACGCGGCCGGGCGTGAAGCGCTGCTGCGGCTGTACGCGCGCGGCCTGAAGCTGACGGCGGACCTGGGCCCGGTCGTCGAGGCGACGGCGGGGATGACGGCGTCGTTCGCGAAGGAGCTGTTGCGCCGGGCGTCGCTGCTGGCACTGGCCGTGCGTCCGGACGAGGACGTCGTGGTCGGGGACGAGGAGCTGACGACGGCGTTGCGGGAGATGCAGGACGCCCGGAACGCGCTGACGCGGTCGCTGCTGGGCAGTTCAGCTGCGCAGTGACCCGGGGAAGAGGTCGGTGTCGGCCGGGAGCGTCGTGCCGCGGAACCAGCTGTCGAAGAAGGCCCGCAGGTTCTTGCCGCTGATCCGCGTCGCCATCGCCTCGAAGTCGGGCCAGGTCGCGTTGCCGTGGCGGTAGCGGGCCGGCCACTCGCGCAGCAGCTTCCCGAACGCCGGGTCGCCGATCTCGCGGCGCAGGGCGTGCAGGGCCAGGATGCCCTTGTTGTAGACGCCCTCGAACTCGTGGCCCTGGCCCATGCCGACCAGCTTCTGCGCCCAGAAGTCCGTGCTGCCGTGGGTGATCTCGATGGCCGCGCGGTAGCGGTCGTCCAGGTTCTGGCCCTCGCGCTCGGTCCACAGCCACTGCGAGTACGACGCGAAGCACTCGTTCAGGCAGACGTCGGACCAGTCTTTGAGCGACACGGAGTCACCGAACCACTGGTGGGCGTTCTCGTGCACCAGCGTCGGCAGGTCGGCCCACTTCGCGTAGGTCGGCCGGGTCTGCGTCTCGAGTGAGAACGGGACGTCCTCGTTCAGGAAGATCCCGCCCGCCGCCGACTGCGGGTACGGGCCGAACTTGCTGCTCAGGAAGCCGAGCACCTCCGGCAGGCGGTCGCCGATCGCGCGGCGGGCTTCGGCGCCCGGCGCATACGCGGAGACCACCGGGGTGCCGTCCGGCAAGGCCGACTTGTCGACATCGAACTTGCCGATCGCGATCGTCGTCAGGTAGCTCGCCACCGGGTTGGTCTCGGTCCAGGTGCCGGGCGGGCCCTCGCGGCCGTTCGAAAGCACCGTCCAGCCCGCCGGGACGTGCGCGGTGAGGGTGAAGGTGGCCTTGTCGCGCGGGGTCTCGTTCGCCGGGTACCAGAACGCCGCCGAATGCGGCTCGCCGACCATGTACGCGCCGCCGTCGGCCGAGTGCTTCCAGCCGTTCTCGCTACCGCCGTCGTGCAGGGTCTTGGCCGGGTCGCCGCCGTACCGGACCCGCGTGCGGAAGGCCGTCCCGGCCCGGATCGGTGCCGGCGGGGTGACGACCAGCTCGAACGCCTTCTCGCGGCTGAACGTCGCCGGTTTGCCGTCGACCTCGACACTCTGCACGGTCAGCCCGCGCAGGTCGAGATCGAACCGGCTCAGGTCCTGGGTGGCCTTCGCGGTCACCGTGGTGTCGCCGTCGAGGTGCCCGCTCGCCGGGTCGTACTTGACGTCGACCTGGTAGGCGAGGGCGTCGTACCCGCCGTTGCCGTCGTCCGGGTAGTAGGGATCACCGGCGCCGGACGCGCCCGGCACCGGGTGCATGGGCGGCGGCGGAGGTGGCAACGCGACGGCGTCACCGCCGCACGCCGCGGCGAGCACCACGGCGGCGCAGACGGCCAGGGCGGTGAGTCGGCGGCGCATACGACCACCATAGGTGATGGAAAGCGATCGTTCGGTCACGTTCCGCACCAGGGGTTTTGTGGTTAGGTGGCCGCGTGCTCTGTTTCGGCGGCAGCGGCGTGCCGATCGTTCTGCTCCACGGCCTGATGGGCCGCGCGCGGACGTGGTGGCGGGTCGCGGAGTGGCTCCGGCCCTACGGCGCGGTCTACGGCCTGGACGCGCGTGGCCACGGCAACGCCCCGCGCGTCGGCCCGTGGACGACCGAGCGCTTCGCGGACGACGTCGCCGACGCGCTGCGGAGCCTCGACGCCGGCCCGGCCGTGCTCATCGGGCACTCGATGGGCGGGCTGCACGCCTGGGCGGCCGCGGCGCGGCACCCGGAGCTGGTGCGCGCGGTCGTCTCCGAGGACTTCGCGCCGGACCAGCGCGGCCGGACCGTCGAGACCTGGCGCGGGTACTTCGAGAGCTGGCCGGTCCCGTTCTCCTCGCTCGACCACGTCCGGGAGTTCTTCGGCGACGCGGGCGGGTACTTCGCGGACTGCGTCGAGGAGCGTTCCGATGGGTTCCACCTGGTCGCGGACCTCGAGGACCTGTACGGCATCGCCGCGGAATGGGGTCGCCGGGACTACTGGGACGTCGTCGGGGCGATCCGCTGCCCGCTGCTGGTGGTCGAGGGCGAGCACACGGCGATGCCGCACGGCCAGCAGGCGCTCGTCGCCGACCGCGTCGCGGGCGCGAAACACCTGGTGGTGCCGGGCTCGGCCCACCTGCCCCACGACGAGGCCCCGGAGACCTACCGCGGAGCCGTCGAAGCCTTCCTCGGCCAGGTCCTGGCCCGCTGAACCGGTCGACACGCGTGATTGTCGGGTCGACACGCGTGATCAGAGGGACGACACGCCGCACGCCGTTGTATCGCCGTGTCGACCCTCAAATCACGCGTGTCGGCTTCCCGATCACGCGTGTCGACCCTTCAGGCCCGTGCCAGATCCGCCCGCCAGGCCGCCGTCGACCGGTCGGCCGGGACGATCAGCGGCCAGACGTCCGCGCCGAGGAAGCCCGTCTCGTCGGACACCTTCGCCGCCGTGCACGTGTCGCGGGCCAACCCTGCCTGAACGGACAACGCGGCCACGGCGTCCTTTGTGGACTGCCCGAAGACGCCGTCCGTCGGCACCCCGAAACCGGAGGCGCGCAGGAACTGCTGCGCCAGCTGCACCTTCCGGCCGGCGTCACCCGGCTTGAGCAGTGGCCACTCGGCCTCGGCCCGCGTCACCGCGACGCCGAGGACGCGGCCGACGGCGGTCCGCAGCTCCGGCAGCCGGTTGTAGAGCACCTGGCCGGGGCACTCCGTCGAGTTGAAGTCGCGGTGGCCCTTGATGAACTCCGGCGCGATGCCGTACTGGCTGGCGATGTAGGCGACCAGCGAGACCAGCGAGTTCCACAGCGCCGGCGGCACGTCCACCGTGCTGTAGAGGCCCTCGTTCTCGATGCCGATGACCTCGCTGTTGTGGTTGCCGACGTTCGCGCCCTGCACGTGCCGGGTGCCGCCGCGCAGGATCTCCAGGCTGCGGTGCCGGCCTTCGGTGATGTACCCGCCGCGGCTGTTGGTGAACTGCTGGCCGCTGTCGATCCAGCCGTTCTTGTCCATGTGCAGGTTCTGGATGAAGCGCGAGACGTAGTACGCGCGCGCCAGCGAGAAGTCGTCGTTCATCGGCGGGTCGACCGCGTGGTGCACGACGATGTACGTCGGCTTGTGGTTCTCCACCACGATGGTGCCGGTGGCGGGCCGGGCGCCCCAGTCGGACGTCGGGTGGATCGCCGGTACCGGAACGGCCGCGCCGGCCGTTCCCGTGGTCGTCATCCCCAGTGCGCCGGCCGCGGTTGCGGTCACCCCCGCCTTGAGCAGGGTCCGGCGGTCAACAGTGACCATGCGAAAAAGGTAACTCCGCAGCGCGCCGATGACAACTATTGACCAACTTTGGTTGTAGCGCGTTAGTGTTCACCTGGCAGGGCGAAGAGGCCGTCGCGGGTCTGCTCCAGGAGCCCGTCGACGAGCAGGGAGTCCAGGCAGCGGTCCCGCTGGCCGCCGTCGTGCCAGACGAGGTCCAGTTTCGCTTTCTCGACCGGGCCTTCGCTGCCGCGCAGCACGTCCAGCAGCCGCCCGCGGACCTGGCGATCGGTGCCGGCGAACTTCTGGACCGGCTTGGCCGGGCCGGTGTACTCGGGCCGCCCGGCGAGCTGCCACGCGCATTCGTCGTAGATCGGGCAGTCCGCGCACTTCGGGGCGCGCGCGGTGCAGATCAGCGCGCCGAGCTCCATGATCGCGGCGGAAAACTTCGCCGCGGGCGCGTCTCCGGCCGGCAGCAGGGCCTCGACGTCGGCCATGTCCCGGGTGGTGGACGCGGGCCCGGCGTCCCCGGCCCCGTGCACCGCCCGCGCGACGACCCGCCGCACGTTCGTGTCGACGACCGGCGCCCGCCGCCCGTAGGCGAAGGCGGCGACGGCGCGCGCGGTGTACGCGCCGATCCCGGGCAGCGCGAGCAGAGTGTCCACATCGGACGGAACGACGTCCCCGTGCTCCTTGGCGATCACCCCGGCGGCCTCGTGCAGCCGCAACGCCCGGCGCGGGTAGCCGAGCTTTCCCCAGGCTCGCACGACCTCGCCCGGTGACGACGCGGCCAGCGCGGACGGCACCGGCCAGCGTGCCAGCCACTCGTGCCAGATCGGCTGCACCCGGACGACCGGGGTCTGCTGGAGCATGATTTCGCTGACCAGGACACCCCAGGCCGAGCAGGTGGGCTCGCGCCAGGGGAGATCCCGGCCGTGCGCGGAGAACCAGTCGAGCAGTACGTCAGCGTCCACAGCCACGCCGGGAGGCTACTTCGCGTGCTTCGGCAGTTCGCGAGCGACCTCGTCCGGTGACGGCATGGCGGCGATCTCTTCGGCACTCGCACGGGCCGCGTCGCGGCAGGAGGACGCCTTCCGGGCCTGTTCGGCGACGGCGTCCGCGGTCAGCTCGCCGGGCAGGATGCGCAGGGCGGCACCCGCGGCGAGGAGGGCCTCGGCGTTGGCGAACTGGTCGGCTCCCTGCGGCAGGACCAGTTGCGGCACGCCCGCCGCGAGCGCGCCCAGCGTGGTGCCGCTGCCGCCGTGGTGCACGACCAGGTCCGCGTGTGCGAGCGCCGCCGCCTGCGGGACCCACGCCCGGGCGGTGACCTGCTCCGGCAGCGGGCCGAGCTCGGCCGGGAGCACGCGGCCGGTGGCCACCACGACGTGGGTGCCGAGCGTGGCCAGGCCCTCGATCGCCGTCTTGAGCACCTCCGGGGTGCCGAACGCCGTGCCGAGCGTCAGGTAGACCAGGGGGCGCCGGAAGTCGCCGGGCTCGGCGAACGGCACGGGACGCAGCGCGATCCGGTCCGCGGTCGCGAGGAAGCCCGCGTCCTGCAGGGACGGTGGGCAGATGTCCAGGTGCGTGCCGCCGTCCGGGCGGGTGAGGCCGATCCCGTCGGGGAACATCCGGCCGAAGCCGTGCCAGAGCGACGGGATCCCGGCGCGCCGGGCGGCCACGGCTGCTTCGGGAACGCCCCACCCGTGCACGACCAGGTCCGGACGCAGCCGCTTCAGGTCCGGCTCGAGGTCTTCGGCGTAGATCTCGTAGAACGAGTCCGCCGGCCGGAACGGGTTGAGGCCGAGCCGGCGCAGCGGCGCGTGGACGTGCTCACCGGCGGCGAAGTGCACCTCGTGCCCGATGTCCCGCGCCGCGACCGCGAGCGGGACCATCGGGTACGTGTGGCCGGCTGACGCCAGCCCGGCGAAGAGAATGCGCATGCTGTTCCCATCCGGATGTCGGCAACATCTGGATAGAAATGCTACTTGACCTCGGTGAGCTTCCCGGTCTTCACGTCGTAGACGAACCCGCGCACGTTCTCCGTGTGCGGCAGGTAGGCACTGCGCCGCACCCGCTCCACCGACGTCCGGACGCTGTTCTCGACGTTGCGGAACGCCTCGACCGACCAGGTCGGGCGCAGTCCGGTGTCGGTCTCCAGCTCGTCCTTGAAGTCGTCCTCGGTGACCATCGAAAGGCCGCACTCGGTGTGCTGGACGATCAGCACCTCGCGCGTCCCCAGCTTGCGCTGCGAAAGGGCCAGCGAACGGATCATGTCGTCGGTCACGACGCCGCCCGCGTTGCGGAGGACGTGCGATTCACCCTGGAGCAGGCCGAACAGCTCGAACACCCGGATCCGGGCGTCCATGCAGGTCAGGACGGCCACCTGGAGCGACGGCTTCGGGGACGAGCGGTCACCGGGCGTCACCTCGCCGAGTTCCTGGTTGCGCTTGAGCAGTACGTCGATCGAGGTCATCGGTCACCTTCCGGCCAGTGGCCCCGCGGCGCGGGCTAACCACTCCATTTGACCGGGTCAGTACCCCGATGAGCAATGCACTAAGGGCAATGTCACGAGGTCAGCCTCCGAACCAAGGCTCCTCGACGGTCCTCGGCGGCGCCGACGTCCGCCCGATGCGCAGCTCGGTCGGCAGGGTGATCGTCTTGGGTGCGCTCCGCTCGCCCGAGCTGAGCAGCAGCCGGCCGGCGGTCTTGCCCTTTTCGAGGACCGGCTGGTGGACCGTGGTGAGCCCGATCCGCTCGGCTTCGGCGATGCCGTCGAAACCGGTGACGGTGAGGTCCTGCGGCACCCGCAGCCCGCGCCGCTCGGCCTCGGCCATGGCGCCGAGCGCGAGGATGTCCGAAGTGCAGATCACCGCGGTGATCTGCGGGTACGCGTCCAGCAGCTGGCGGGCCGCGGACGCGCCGTCGTCCACCGTGTGGTCGAAGCGCTCGACCACCGGGACGCTCGCCCAGTCGACGCCCGCCGCCGAGAACGCGACGGCCAGCGCTTCCAGCCGGGTGCGCTGGACGTGGAAGTGCGCGCCGCTCTGCCGGGTCGTGGAGACGAAGTCGTCGTTGCGCTCGCGGGCCAGCCGCATGCAGATCACGCCGACCTGCCGGTGGCCCAGGGACACCAGGTGCCCGGCGATCTTGCCGACGGCCGCTGCGTCATCCGGGCCGACGCGGTCGATGCCCTCGATGCTCGGCTGGTCGATGATCACCGTCGGCACCGGCCGCTCGAGCACGGCGGCCAGGTGCGGGTCGTCGTCCGGCACGGAGTAGACGACGAAGCCGTCGACACCCGCGCGGTGCACCGCGGCGACGTCCTCGCGGCCCGGGCTGGCCGGCACCAGGTGCAGGCCGACGCCGGCGTCTTCGCAGGCCAGCGCCAGTCCTTCGAGGACACCGACGGCGGCGGGGTCGCGGAAGGCGTAGGAGAGGTTTTCGGTGAGCAGCAGCCCGACCGCGCCCGCCCTGCGCGTGCGCAGGGAGCGGGCGACCGGGTCGGGGCCGGGGTAGCCGAGGCGCCGCGCGGTCTCGAGGACCCGGCGGCGCAGCTCCGGCGAAAGCTGGTCCGGCCGGTTGTACGCGTTGGACACGGTGGTCCTGGACACTCCGAGCTCTGCCGCGAGCGACGCCAGTGTCGCCTGCCGTCGGGTGCGAATAGGACGTCCCATCTGCAAACCGTAACGGTTCAGAACGGTTTCCTGAAGAGACACCCCGCGTGGTCGATGTCTCGATCCGCATGCGCGGAGACGCATACACCAAAGCGGGATCTCATGGCCAGAAAGTCATCCGGATGGGGTAAGGTGAATCTGACAACGGTTTCCATTAGCGTCTACAGGGGTTCTTCGATGAGTTCTCGCCGCACCAGGAGCGCGCTCGCCGCCGCTTCGGCCCTGTCCGTGTTCGCTCTGGCCGCGTGCTCCGGCGGCGGGACGTCCTCCGACGGCGGCGGCGCGCAGGCGGGCAGCGACGGCAGGATCAAGGTGGTCGCCTCGACCGACGTCTGGGGCAGCGTCGTCACCGCCGTCGGCGGCGCGAACGTCGAGGTCAAGTCGATCATCCACGACCCGTCGGCCGACCCGCACTCGTACGAGACGACGGCGGACGACGCCCTCGCGGCGAAGGGCGCGCAGCTGCTGCTGTCCAACGGCGGCGGGTACGACGAGTTCTTCGGCAAGCTCACCGAGCAGTCGGGGAGCGCGAAGAAGCTGGTCGCCTACGACATCGCCGCGACCGGCGACGAGAACGAGCACGTCTGGTACGACCTGCCGGGCGTCGACAAGGTCGCCGACCAGCTCGCGGCGCAGCTGGGCGAGCTCAAACCGGCGGCCAAGCAGCAGTTCGCCGACAACGCGACCGCGTTCAAGGCCAAGGTCGACGCGCTCGAGAAGCGGCTCGAAGAGCTGGGGGCCGCCCACCCGGGTACGAAGGTCGTCGTCACCGAGCCGGTCGCGCACTACCTACTGGAGAGCGCGAAGATCACCGACGCGACGCCCAAGGCGTTCTCGGACGCGGTGGAGAACGACACCGACGTCCCGGCCGACGCCGTCAGCGCCTACAAGCAGCTGATCGCGACCAAGCAGGTCAAGGCGCTGATCAACAACGAGCAGACGGTGACGCCGCTGACCCAGGACGTCGTCAAGCAGGCGAAGGACACCGGGATCGGCGTGGTCGGCGTGACCGAAACGCTCCCCGCGGGTGTGACGGACTACATTGGCTGGATGACCGGGGAAGTCGACGAGCTGGCTGGGGCGTTGAAGTAGCCATGGCACCCGCATCCGACGACGTACGCCCCGCGGTCCGGGTCCGCGGGGCGGGGCTCGCGTTCGGCCCCCGCACCCTCTGGTCGGGGCTGGACCTCGTCGTCGAGCCGGGTGAGTTCCTCGCCGTGCTCGGCCCGAACGGCTCCGGCAAAAGCAGCTTCCTCAAGGCGCTGCTCGGCATGCAGGATCTGTCGGCGGGCACGGTCGAGATCGCGGGCGGCCGTCCGGGCGGCGCGAACCGCAAGGTCGGCTACATCCCGCAGCAGCGCGCGATCGACGAGTCGCTGACGCTGCGGGGCGTCGACCTGGTCGGGCTGGGCCTCGACGGGCACCGCTGGGGTTTCGGGCTGGCCGGCATGGCCGCACGCCGTCGACTCGTTTCCGAAGCGATCGACGCGGTAGGGGCGACGCGGTACGCGAAACAGCCCGTCGGCCGGTTGTCCGGCGGCGAGCAGCAGCGGTTGCGGGTGGCGCAGGCCCTGGTCGGCGACCCCGAGGTGCTGCTGTGCGACGAGCCGCTGCTGTCGCTCGACCTGGCGCACCAGCGCGCGATCAGCGAGCTGATCGACTCCCGCCGGCGCACGGCCGGCACCGCGGTGCTGTTCGTGACCCACGAGATCAACCCGGTGCTGCCGTTCGTCGACCGCGTCCTGTACCTGGTCAACGGCCAGTTCCGGATCGGCAAGCCGGACGAGGTCATGACGACCGAGACGCTGTCGCAGCTGTACGGCACCCGGGTCGAGGTGCTCAAGGTCGGCGGTCAGATCCACATCGCGGGCGCGCAGAGCTCGCTGTGCGAGGGCGAGCCGCACCACCACGAACACGACGTCGAAGAGCAAGTGGGCTGAGTCTTGGATCTGTTCGACTTCGGCAAGACCTGGGAGCTGATCACCGAGCTCGAGGGTGTCCAGACGGCGTTGCTGGCGGCGTTGATCCTCGGCCTGGTGGCGGGGGTCCTGGGCCCGCTGATCGTGATGCGGCGGATGTCGTTCGCGGTGCACGGGACGTCCGAGCTGGCGTTCACCGGCGGCGCGGCGGCCCTGCTGCTGGGGATCGGCGTCGAGTACGGCGCACTGATCGGCGCGGTGGTGGCCGCGCTGCTGCTGGGCATCCTCGGCGCGCGTGACGCCGATCGCGACTCGGTGATCGGCGTGATTCTCTCGTTCGGGCTCGGCATGGGCGTGCTGTTCCTGTCGTTCTACAAAGGACGGTCCGGGAACAAGTTCGGCATCCTCACCGGCCAGATCATCACGATCGATTCGACGAACCTGACGTTGTTCGTGGTGTCGTCGGTGGTGGTGCTGGCGGTGCTGGCGCTGGTGTACCGGCCGCTGCTGTTCGCTTCGGTGGACCGGAACGTGGCCGTGGCGCGCGGGGTCCCGGTCAAGACGCTGACGGTGGTGTTCGCGTTGCTGGTGGGCGTCTCGACGGCGCTGAGCGTGAAGGTGGTCGGGTCGCTTTTGGTGGTGGCCTTGATGGTGACGCCCGCCGCGGCCGCTGCTCGCGTGACGGCGTCGCCCTGGAAGGCGACGGTGCTGTCCGTGGTGTTCGCCGAGGTGTCGGCCATCGGCGGGATCGTGCTGTCGCTGGCGCCCGGGCTGCCGGTGAGCGCGTTCGTGACGGCGATTTCGTTCCTGATCTACGTGGTCTGCCGGGTACTGGCTTGGCAGCGCGACCGCCGGACCCGGGTCCGCTCGGTGGACCCGGCTCCGGACCTGGTCGCCGCGGCCTGAGCTACTGCACCTGGAGCGTGTCGCTGATCGCGGCGTTGCCCCCGGCGGGATAGCCGACGGACTGGTACGCGGCGCGGGCACGGGACAGGACGCACGTGTTGCTGGGCGTCTGCCGGACCGAACGAGCCGGTACGGCGAAGTTCGTGATGTAGGCGCAGGGGTAGTAGCTGCCGGACTTGTAGAAGCCGATGTTCACCCGGGACGGGATCCAGTTGTAGTCCGAGGCGTTGCCGAGGTGGAGGGTGAAGTAGACCTCGTTGTTGTCAGCCCATGCGCAGGACTGCCAGTACAGCGCCGAGTTGCCGGCGGCGTACTGGTAGTCGCTGCACACGTGCCCGAACTTGCCTGGGGGCACAGTGACGTCGGCGGAGGCGACGCCCGCGCCCGCGAACAGGCCGGCGAGCGAAAGTACGACTGCGGTGACGAACCGTTTCATTGAGTTCCTCTCGTGGGTGTCCCGATCGGCCGGATGGCTGCTCGGAACACCCACGAACGACCGCCGGGTTTAGGCGCGTCCGCGTTCGTCACCTGATCAGCCCAGCATCAGCAGGACCTGCAACTCGCCCACCACGAACCCGATCACGCCGCCGACGGCGATCAGCTTCCACTCGTCCTGCCGGAACGCCGGTCGCAGCAGGCCTTCGAACTCCAGCGGCGTCAGCGCCAGCATCCGCTGCTCGATCACCTTCGCGACGTCCATCGCTTCGGTGAGGTACCCCTCGGCGTACCGGGCCGTGTCCGGCAGCTGCTCCAGGGCCTTCCGGGCCGCCGCGTGCTTCATCTCGCGCAGGCGGGTGCCGCCCACCGCCCACGCCAGCGGCATCTGCGCGTCGACCGTCTCCGACACCAGGTGCTCCACCCGGGCCGCCAGCCGGTCCGCGCGGGGGCCGCGCAGGATGGCGTCCAGCAGGTTCTGGACGGTCAGGACCTCGTTCGCGATCAGCTCGCCGTACTGCCGCGCCACCTCGGCCCGGCGGCGCTGGAACTTGCCCTGGAAGATCACCCGGCCGACGCGCACCGGCTCGCGCGGGACGAAGATCAGCTTGATCGCCAGCCAGTCGGTGCACAGGCCGATGACCCCGCCGAAGGCCGGCAGCACCCACGGCTCACGCGTGAACGCCCACACGATCGTCTGGACGAGGCCGAGCCCGAAGCCGAAGTAGATGCCCATCCGGGCGATGAACGCCATCTCCGGCCGGGACGTTTCGCGGATCAGCCGCACCAGCAGCTTCTTGTCCCTGGTCAGCCGCTGAACCGTCATGTGCTGGACGTCGAGCACCTCTTCGAGGTTCTCGCGGACGTCGTCGAGGAACTCCCGCACCAGCCGCGGCGCCGCCGCCTGGACCTGCTTGATCAGCATTTCCTGCGCCAGCGTCGGCAAGACCTCCCACAGCCGCGGGTGGTGCTCGGCCAGCACCTCGCGCGCGATGTGGTCGACCGCCTTCAGCAGCGGCTGTTCCAGCTCGCTGGTGATGATCACCGGGTCGATCCGCCCCAGTACCTCGCGAAGGTCCAGCAGGTTCGCCGTCAGCAACTCGGTCGCGACCGCGGCCATCCGCCCGCCGTGCTTCGGGACGACGCCCTGCCAGCCGAGCAGCGGCGGGATCCCGACGAACTCCAGCGGCCGGAACATCATTTCGATGGCGACGCGCTTGGTGACGTACCCGATCAGCGCGGCGACGAACGGCATCGCCGCGTACAGGGGCCAGTGCCGGGCGAGGTCGTGCAGGACAGCGTCCATTCCGGCCTCCCTCACGGTCCCGAGATCGAAACCGTACCGGCTACCCGATGAGCGCCGAAGCCTCCTCCGCCTGCGGGTCGCCGAGTTCCTCGAACACGGTCCTCGCGCGCCGCCAGCAGTCGCGGGCCTGGTCCGGTTCGCCCAGGAAGGCCAGGGACCGGCCGAGGTTCATCAGTGTCCGCGCCCGGCCGTAGTCGTTGCCGGCCAGGACGTGCTGCGCGATCGCCTGGCGGTAGCGGTCGACGGCGCGGCGGTGGTCGCCGCGCAGCGCGTACGTCTCGGCGAGGTTCGCCAGGCAGATCGCCGTGTGGTAGCGGTCGCCGCGCCGCCGGAACACGGCCAGTGCCTCCCGGTTGCGGGCCGTTGCCGGTTCCAGGCGGCCGAGCGAGCTGTTCGCCAGCGCGATGTTCATCAGGGCCAGCGCCTCGCCGAGGGTGTTGCCGCGGTCCCGGTGCAGCTGCCTGGCCTGGGTGAACGCGGCCAGCGCCGGTTCGAACCGGCGTGTCTCGGCGTAGGCGACGGCCAGGCTGTTCAGCGTCACCGGCGCCCGGTCGTCGTCACCGGTCGCCCGGTGCAGGTCCAGCGCCTGCCGGAAGTACGCGATGGCCTCGTCGTACTGGCCGTTCACCGCGTGCGCGGAGCCGAGGCTGGCCAGCAGCGCGCCTTCGGCCTTCGGATCGCCGAGCTGCCGCGCGGAACGCAACCCGGCTTCGCTGGTCTCGAGCCAGTCGCGCCGCCGCTTGCCCGCGTAGCAGTACGACGACACGGCGAGCGCCAGCTGCCAGGCGTGTGCGTGCAGCCCGTGGGCCGCGGCGCCGTCGATCGCCGCGACCAGGTTGGCCTGTTCGGCGTCGCACCAGCCCATCGCGCCGCGGTGGTCCGGGAACGCGACCGGCGTGACGGCGGCGACCGGTTCGACCAGCTCGAAGGGCGGCCGGTGCGGCCGCAGCCGTCCCTCGGCGGCGACCGTCGTGTGCAGGTACCAGTCCAGCACCCGGTGCCGCGCAAGCCGTTCTTCGGGATCTTCGGCGGCCAGCTCCGCGGCGTAGTCGCGCAGGAGGTCGTGACAGCGGTAGCGGCCCGGCGCGTCCGGGTCGAGGAGGTTCGCCCGGGTCAGCTCGGCAAGCGCTTTCCCGGGTTCCGCGCCCGCCAGCGCGGCCACGCCGGCCGCGCTCACCGTCTGGCCGGGGTGCACGGCCAGCAGCCGGAACAGCCGCGCCGCGGCCGGGCTCAGCGCCCGGTAGGACCAGGAGAAGACGGTGCGCAGGTTCTCGCCGGTGAGGTCGAAGGCGTCCAGCCGCTGCCCCGCCCGGAGCCGGGCGGTCAGCTCGGCCGGCGAGACGCCGGGTTCCTCCAGTGCGCGGGCCGCGACGATGCTCAGCGCCAGCGGGACGTGCCCGCAGTAGGCCGCGAGCGCGTCGACGCCGGCCCGGTCGTCGCGCAGCCGGGCCGGGCCGAGGTAGCCGGCCAGCAGGTCGGCGGACTCGGCCGGGCGGAACGGCCCGAGCCGGACGGCGGCCGCGTGTTCGCGCGCGATCAGGCTGCTCAATCGCGTGCGGCTGGTGACCAGCACGACGCACCGGCGGCCGCCCGGCAGCAGTGGCCGGACCTGCTCGGCGTCGGCCGCGTTGTCGAGCAGCACGAGCGTCCGGCGGTCGGCGAGCAGGCTGCGCAGCCGGGCGGCCTGCTCGCCGACGTCCGCCGGGACCGAGCCGGGTGGGACGCCGAGGGAGTGCAGCAGCCGGGGCAGCGCCTCGGCCGGCCGCATCGGCGCCTCCGTGTGGTCGAAGCCGCGCAGGTCCAGGTACAGCTGGCCGTCCGGGAAGCGGTCGCGGGCGTGGTGGGCCCAGTGGACCGCCATCGTCGTCTTGCCGATCCCGCCCATGCCGTGGACGACGACGATGCCCGCGTCCGCGGTCGCCGCCGTCAGTTCGGCCAGCTCGGGACCCCGGCCGACGAACCCGCGCCGGGCGTGCGGCAGCTCGGCGGGCGCCGCCTGCCGGGCCGGCGCGGGTTCCTCGGCGGCCCGCCCGGTGGCGGTCAGGATCTGCCGCTGGATCGAACGCAGGTAGTGGCCGGGTTCGACGCCGAGGCCGTCGATCAGGGCTCGCCGCGCTTCCTGGTACTCGCGCAGTGCTTCGGCGGTCTGCCCGGTGGCCTGCAGGGCGAGCATCAGCCGGCCGCGGAACTGCTCGGCCAGCGGCCGGCCGGCGACCAGCGCGCGCAGTTCGCCGAGCATCCCGGCGTGGTTCCCGGCGGCCGTTTCGGCGTCGATCCACGCCTCGGCGAGTCGGCTGCGGAACTCCTCCCAGGTGGGCTCGTGGCGCTGCCGCAGCAACTCCGAATCGACGTCGGCGAGCAGATCGCCGCGGGAAATCGCGCGTGCTTCCGCGAGCAGGATGCCCGCTTTTTCCTGATCGCCGCATTCGGTCGCCGTCTTGTGCAGCTCGCGGGCGCGGAAAACGTCGACGTCGCCGGGTGCGACGTCCAACGAATAACCGGGCGCCCGCGTGACGATACGTGCACGGCCCGTCGCGGAAAGGTTCTTTCGCAGCCGGGTGACGTGGCTGTGCACCGTTTCCCGGGCGGTGACCGGCGGATCGTCGCCCCACAGGCAGTCGACGAGGCTTTCGGCCGAGACCACCTGTCCCGGCTGCATGGCGAGCGCGGCGAATATGACGCGTTGCCTCGCCGACGTGATTCGCGTGGTTGCGCCCGAATCGTCGCGAATTTCGAGCGGGCCGAGCAAGCGGATCTCCACCAGGGGAATCTTGCCACCGATTTGCCACCCGGTTGCCAGGTCCGGCGAGGAGCCTGCAAGAGATCGACCGGGCCGGGGGCCCGGTCCACATCGGAAGGAACGATGTCTGTGCTCCACAGGATGAAGCGAACCGCCGTCGCGCTCGTGGTGAGCGTGCTCTCCATCGGCCTGTTCACCCTCGCCGTGCCGGGCACCGCGAACGCGGAACCGGTGACCTACAGCATGGAATGCACCTCGCAGACCGGCATCCACTCCTACGTCACCAAGCCCAGCCAGTGCTCCTACGGCGTGATCAAGTTCATCAGCTCCTACGACGGCAAGGTCAAGGGCAAGCTGGACATGTACGCCCTGCAGACCGGCATGAAGCTGCACGGAGACAGCCTGGAGGAGCTCTACCGGAAGTGCTCGGCGAACATCATCTGCCAGATCGGGGTCGCGGTGGTCGACGCCATCATCCTGAAGAAGGTCAAGCTCGCCTACGTCTGGTTCAAGGCCGTCATCGGCTGACGAGCCCGGCCGCCCCGGTCCCCTCCCGGGGCGGCCGCCTCGCCCGAGCGGGGCGTCAGTGCAGCAGGAGCAGCACCTGCAGTTCGCCCACCAGGCCACCGATGACCGCGCCGACGGCGATGAGCTTCCACTCGTCCTGCTTGAACGCCGGCCGCAGGATGCCTTCGAACTCCAGCGGGGTCAGCTGCTGCATCTTCGTGACGATGGTGTTCCGGACGTCGAGTGCGCCGGTGGCGTAGCTCTCGACGTGTTTCACCGTTTCGGGGAGGAACTCGATCGCTTTGGCGGCTGCCGCGCGTTTCATCTCCTGGTACTGCCGGCCGCCGATGGTCAGCGCGACCAGCGGCTTGGCGATGCTCGCCTGCGCGTCGATCGTGCGCTGGACCTCGCGGGTGACCATGGCGAACAGCTTGTCCGCGCGCGGCCCGGTGAGCACGGCCTCCATCACGTTCCGCACGGTGAGCACCTCGTCGGCGATCAGCGCGCCGTAGTCGGCGGCGACCTCCTGGCGGCGCTTCTGGAACATCCCCTGCCAGCGGAACACGCCGAACCCGCGCGGCTCCCGGGGGTAGAAGATCATCTTGAGGGCGAGCCAGTCCGTGACGAAGCCCGTGACGAAACCGAAGATCGGCATGATCAGCGGCTGTTTCGTCAGCGCCCAGGCGACGAACTGGACGAGGCCGATGACGAACCCGAACCAGATCCCCGAGCGCGCGATGAACCGGAATTCGGGCGCGGCGACCTCGCGGATCAGCCGGCAGGTCAGCGACTTGTCGCGGACCATGGCGCCGATCAGCATGTCGTTGACGTCGAGGACGTCGTCGATGTTGGTCGAGACCTCCCGCAGCAGCCGTTTGACGACGACCGGCGCCTGCGCGCGGACCTGGTCGACGAGCAGCCGTTGCGCCCGCGCCGGCAGCATCTCCCAGAGCCGCGGCTGGTAGGTCTCCATGACCTCCCGCGTGACCTCTTCGACGGCCTTCAGCAGGGGTGGTTCGAGCTCTTTGACCATTTCTTCCGGATCGAGCCTGGCGAAGATCTCCTGCGGGTCGACGAGGTTGCGGGTCAGCAGGTCGACGGCGGTGGTGGCCATCCGCCGCGCGTTCGCCGGGATGACGCCCTGCCAGCCGAAGGGTTTGACGCCGGCGAACTCCAGGGGCCGGAACATCATCTCGATGGCGACCCGCTTGGTGAGGTAGCCGATCAGCGCGGCGATGAGCGGCATGGTGGCGTAGACGTGCCAGTGCGCGCCGACGTCGGCGAGGATCGCCGGTATGTCCACAGTGAACTCCTCGCGTCCGGTCGGCGATTCAGGATGCCATGCGTTACCGGGGGTTCCAATATCCGTGATGCATCCTTTTGGCGGTACGCATCGAAGGACCCTTGCTCATTAAGGTGGCCCGATGGTCGCGCCTGAGAAGCCCCAGTCCGCCTCGAAGACTGCCCAGTTCGCCGTGGGTGTCCGCGGCTACAACCAGCGCCAGGTCGACGCACGTCTCGCCGAGCTGACCAAGGAGCTGCGCGAGACGTCCCGCAACCGCGACGACGCCGTCGCGACGTCCTCCGACCTCACGAAGGCCCTCGCGTACGCGCAGAAGGAGCTGGCCGAGACGAAGGCCGCCCTGGCCCGGATGAGCTCGAGCCCGTCCGGCGCGGGCGCGATGGCCGAGCGCGTCCGGATGATGATGCAGCTCGCCGAGGAGGAGATCGCGGACCTGCGCTCGGCCGCCCAGGCGGATGCGGCGTCGACCCGCGACCAGGCGGACAAGTACGCGCACGAGACTCGCCGCACGGCCGACAAGCTGGCGAAGGACGCGGAGGAGGAGCGCGCCCGCTTGCGGTCGGAGGCCAAGGCCGAGGTCGAGCGGCTGAACGTGGCGGCGGGAGCGAAGAGGGTCGAGCAGGCGGCGGCGGCCGAGCGGGCCCGGAAGGAAGCGGACGCGGCGGCCGAGGCGGAGGCGGCTTCGGTGCGCGAGGCAGCGGACCGGAAGGCAGCGGAAGAGCTGGCGGCGCGGAAGAAGGCCTTCGAGGAGGAGTTCGCGCGCAAGAAGCAGGAGACCGAGGCGGCGCTGGCTTCGGCCCAGGCCCAGCAGGCGACGGCGGACCAGAACCGGAAGCTGGCGCTGGACCTGCGGGCGAAGGTCGCCGAGCGCATCGCGGCGACGGACGAGGCGGTCAAGGAAGCCATGCGGCTGCTGGCACCGGCAGAGGACGCTCCGGCGGCGAAGGCCGCTTCGGAGGCGAACGGAGACCGCAAGCCGGCTCCGGCGCCGAAGTCGTCGGCGGCTCCTGCTGCTCCCGCGGCTCCGGCGAAGGCTTAGTCCCGGCAAAGCGCATGAATCCCCCGGACGGGGAGGTGGCCGACACTCGGGGTGACTGGCAATCTGCATGGCAGTTGCCGATCATCCACGAGACAGGACCTGCGCATGATCCTCGAGACCGAGCGGGCCGCCGTGTGCGCCTACGCGCGCCGGATGGTCGGTGACGGCCTGGTCGTCGGCACCTCCGGCAACGTGTCCATGCGGGCCGGCGACCTGGTCGCCGTCACGCCCACCGGCGTCGGCTACTCGAGCCTCACCCCCGCCGACATCCCCATCGTCGATCTCGGCGGGCAGGTCGTCGACGGGTCGCTCAGGCCGACCAGTGAACTGCCGATGCACCTGTCCGTGTACTGGGACGTCCGTGACCCGGACGGTGAGCCCGTGACCGCCGTCGTGCACACGCACTCGCCGCACGCCACCGCCGTCTCCACGCTCGTGCGGGAGGTGCCGCCGATCCACTACATCGTCGCCACCATCGGCCCGTCGGTGCGCGTCGCGCGCTACGCCACCTATGGCACGCCGGAGCTCGCCGCGGCCGTCCTGGAGGCGCTCGAAGGGCGCCGTGGCTGCCTGATGGCCAACCACGGCACCCTCACCTACGGCGACGGCCTCGAGGCCGCCTACCACCGCGCCCAGCAGCTCGAATGGGCCTGCCGCGTGTGGCTGCTCGCGCAGAGCGCCGGCCGGCCCAGCCTGCTGCCGCCGCCCGAGGTCGTGAACGTCGTCGAGCGGCTGCGTGGGTACGGGCAGGGCTAGGACGCCACCGCGTCCAGCAGTTCGGCCACGGTCGGGTCGTCGACCGCCTCCTTGATGCACTGCCACAGCTGCAGGTTCGCGGTCGCCCAGCGGGAGTACGTCGCCGCCGCCTCGGGGTTGTAGAAGTAGTACCCCTCGTCGTGGGCGTCGCACTGCTCGCCGACGATCTTGTGGGCCAGCTCGCGCAGGCTCAGGCCGTTCTCGCGCAGGTACCGGTGCGCCAGCACCACCGGTGTCACCGGCAAAGCCTTGAACAACGTGTCCGCGTCGCTCAGCGCCTGCGCTTCCAGGGAAATGTCGCGGCCGCGAGTGGCCATTTCCGCTTCGTCGACGATCTCGTCGATCCACCGCGCGATCCGCGGTGGGACGCCGCATTCGGCGAGGATTTCCAGCCGCAGGCTCCGGCCCGCCGCGGCCGGCGAGTTCCGGAGCACCAGGTAGTTGACGTCGTGCACCAGCGCGGCCGCTTCCACCACCGGTTCGTCGGCGCCGTTGTGCCGGGCGAAACCGGCGGCCTTCGCGCGGACGAAACTCACGTGGTGCCAGCCGTGGAACGGCAGCCGCTCGGCGTACTGCCGGCAGAGCCGGTGGACCCTTCCTTCGACGGTACCGACGACGGCGTGGTCGATCGTGCTTTCCTGCGTGCGCATACACCTCTCCCATCCCGGCCGTGGTGTTCAGACGGGTGGAGTAATGGTAAGCGCCGCTGACGCCGGTGTGTAGCTAGATGCGGTCGGCCAATTCCCCCAATCGGACCTCGACCGGAACGTGACGATGACCGATTCCGCTGGCCGGGTCGAAAGACAAGCTGAAACTGCTCACCGGGCGTGATTTGACGAGGAAAGTCATCGTTCCGGTGGCCGCTTCGGGGATGCGGTGGAATTCGTCGGCCAGCATCGTGGCGCACGCGCCGGCCGCGCAGAGCGTCCGGCGGCGCAACCGCGCGGACGCGATCAGGCCGGTGCCGGCGTCGATCGTCGTCTCGTACCTTTCGTGCAGGTAGTCACCACGGAGGATCGTGGTGCAGAAGTGGTACCTGTGGTTGTGCACGGAATCCGCGTACCCCTCCCGCCAGTCCTGCTGCGCCTTGTATTCGTGCAGCCAGAAGGAAAACGGGTCGGCCGGCGAATCGAGCAGGCACCAGGCGAAATGGGTGGTCGTTTCCCGTGACGAGCGCAGGACCTTGGTGGCCTGCGCGGCGGACAGCGCGCGGAGCTGCGTGCGCAGCTCCGCGCGGAGCCCGGACTGGGCGGCCCACGGCCGGAACCAGCCGTCGACCGCGCGCCACTCGGCGGCGAGCGGGAAACCGGCCGTGCGCAGGCGCGTGGCCAGTTCGGACAGGGGGGACAGGCGGGTGAGCAAGGTCAGCTCCCTAGCTCGGCGACTGCGGAGAACTCCGCGCGGAAGGCGTGGAACTTGCCCTCCAGCTCGCGGAACTGCTCCTCGGACAACGGGGATCCGGTGATCTTCTCGAACAGCGCCAGGAAATCCGTCCGCGTCGTCGCGGACGTGATGCGGAAGTGGCGGCCGGCCCGGGACTGCGAAACGCGCACGAATTCGGCGCGTTCCATGTTGTAGAGGAAGGAACCTTCGGTGAATCGCAGGGACCGCGGGTACAGCTTCGTGGCGCCGCGGACGTCGCTGTAGAGCGTCACCCACACGCTGTCGTCGAACATCTCGAGCCGGTCCAGCGGCGGGTCGGCGACCACGGTGATGTCGACCTGCGCGCACCGGCTGCGCGCCAGGAAGAGACCGACGAGCCCGATCCGGATCTCTTCGTCGAGCCGGGTCTGGATCTGTTCGGAGTCGACGTCGGCCGCTTCGCGGCGCAGCAGGTACCGGGCGCGCCCGCTGATCGAGCTCGCGTCGCGCGGATCGGCGATGACGGCCCGCAGTTCCCGTTCGGTGCGGGAAAGCAACAGGCGGGCGGCCGCGTGCCGACCGGAAAAACCGCGGAAGAAGTACTGCCGGGTCGCGTCGAGGTCGGCCATCAGCGCGCGGTTGAACGCGGGGTCGGGATCGGTCGTCGCCTCGAAGACGTCGGTGGGGAAGAACTCCTTGTTCAGTGCGCGGTATTCGGCGCTCAGGTCCTCCAGCGCGCGCCGGCTTTCCTCGATCACCGGTGTCACGAGCGCCTTCTGGGACGCACTGGCGGTGATCAGGGTCTGGCCGAACCCGACGATCGCGGAGATCAGGGTGCCGGTGCCGAGCGACGCCACCAGGTTCTTCCCGGTGCCGGGGTCCATCAGGCCGGCGATCCACAGGCTCAGGCCGGCGACCACGACGAGCACCGTGAGCAGCAGGCTCGTCCTGGTCCAGAAGATCTCTTGCAGTGGGGTACGGCGGAGGCGTCCGCCAGCCGCAGCCACGTACTTCACCTCCCTCGAACCACCCGAACGGACGTATGCGTAAAGTGTCTGTTCGAGCGCGGGGAGTCACTTTACGCGCCTACTGGGGTGCGCGAAATAAGAAGTTCGGGGGACAGGACTGACGGACGGACGTCACTCTCGGCAATGATTCACCGAGTCGATCGGGTTTCCGAAAATGCCGGAAAACCATGATCAAAGTGTGCGCGGCAGCCCGTTTTCGTACCAGCCGGTGCCCGGTTCGGTGGTCATCAGGAATTCCACGACGACGGGTGCGGGGACCGGGTGGATCTCCGGGTGATCGCGTTCGTCGCGGGCGGTGTCGACCGGCCAGGCCAGTTTTTCCTCGTCGAGCGAAAACTCGCCGCCGGCCCCCGTGCGGTTGCCGCGGGCGTCGAGTCTGGACCATTTTCCGTGCAGGTACACGGCATTCAGCCCGTGCAGGGCGGAGAGCTCCTGGTAGCAGAAGCCGGCGGGAATCCCTTGTGCGCGCAGCAAAGCGGCGAGCAAGTGGGCCTTCGCGTGGCAGATGCCGACGCGCTCGCGCAGGACGTCCGATGCCCGCCAGGTGACGCGGGGATCGGCGGCGTCGATGACGTGTTCGACCTCGTCCCGCACGAAGAGGAACGCGGCTTCGGCGGGGTCGCCCCCGGCGGGGCGCAACGCGTCGGCCAGTGCTCGGATCGACGGGTGCCCGTGATCGACGACGGCGTCGGCGGCGAGGTAGTCGCTCAGCCGATCGGACGTGGGCGTCGGGGTGGGATTCATCCACGCATCCTGACAGGCTCGGCCATTCGGGCGAGAGCCGTTTTTCCGGGGCGGCCACGCTCCGCGTCCGGCGATTACGGAACGTAGAAATCGGGTGGGAAGCCGGTCCAGCGGAGATCGGCGGGGAGGTGGCTCAGGTCGTTGTAGGTCAGCAGCGCCGCGGGGCGGCCCGGGGAGTACCGGATGACGGTCAGGCCCGCGTTGGCGTGGGTCAGGGTGAGCCAGCGCCACGGCGGCGCGTCCTGCGAGGCGCGGATGAGCCAGCCGACGAGGAAGTTGTGCGTGACGACGACTTCGTACCTCGGCTCGCTTCCCGGCACCGGTCCGGTGAACCGGCGTTCGGCCTCGGTGGCCAGGTCTTCGTCGGCCGGGGGGAACTGGCGGGTGAAGGCGAGCAGGAGGTCGCCGGACGTCTCGGGGAGTTCTTCTCGCTTCGGCGTGTACGGGACGAAGTCGTCTGCCGCTTTGTCGACGTGGAGCGGCACGCCGGGGAGCTGGTCGGCGATGAGGTGGGCGGTCTGGGTGGCGCGCGGGAGGGGGCCGTGGTGGATCGAGGTGACCGGCACGTCCCGGAGGCGGCGGCCCAGCAGAACGGCTTGGCGTCGGCCCGCTTCGGTGAGGCTTCCGTCCCGGCCTGCTTCCGCGTGGCGGGTGAGGAAGAGGTACCGCGTGGTCAGCACGGGGTCAGGGTGTCACGCATGGGCCGTTCGGGTGAGCGGGTTGGGCATACTCAGCCGACCTGCGGTTCATTGCTTGGATCATGCCGCCAGGAGCCCCCACCGACCCGAGCGCCGGATTGTTCAACGGCCGTCTGACGACGGCGCTAGAATTGGTAGTACAAGAACGGGCTGAACGTCCCTGTCGCTATCAGGATTGCCGCGTACAGCAAGCCCACCGTCATCACGCCGATGCGCAGGGCCGTCGCCGAGCGGCTTCGGGACGACTCCAGCAGTGGTCCGGTCACCGGGTGGGCCGGGAGCAGGAACACCGCCAGTGCGGCCAGCAGCAGGACCAGGCGCTGGTTCGTGAATGCCTGCTCCACGCCCGCTCCCAGGCCGTCGGCGTCCGGGATCAGCATGTGGCCGAGCATCGACCATGCGTGGGTCAGGTCCGCTGACCTGAAGAACACCCAGCCGATCACCACCAGCAGCATGGTCAGGGCCCTGCGGAGATAGCGCTTCCAGGGGGTCGCCGGGTTCAGGTCAAGGCCGAACCGGCGCTCGATCACCAGGAGCGCTCCGTGGTAGCAGCCCCACACCAGGAACGTCCACTGGGCGCCGTGCCAGAAGCCCGTCAGGACGAACACGATGCAGAGGTTTCGGTAGGTGCGGGCCGCTCCGTGGCGGTTGCCGCCCAGGGGGATGTACACGTAGTCGCGGAACCAGCGGCTCAGGCTCATGTGCCAGCGGCGCCAGAACTCCGTGATCGTCACCGAGGAATACGGCCTCGCGAAGTTCTCCGGGAGGCGGAAGCCCAGCATCCGGCCGAGGCCGATGGCCATGTCCGAATAACCCGAGAAGTCGAAGAACAGCTGGAGGGTGTAGCCGATTGCGCCCAGCCAGGCCGTGGCGAACGTCATCTGGTCCGGGGGGACCTTGAAGCACGCGTCCACCAGCGGGCCCAGTGAGTCCGCGATGATCGCCTTCTTGCACAGCCCGAGCGCGAACCTCGGGAAGCCCGCCGCGATGTCGTCGAGGCGGTGGGAACGCTGCTGGGGGAGCTGGTCGGCGATCTCGCGGTACCGGACGATCGGGCCCGCCACCAGCTGCGGGAACATCGCGATGTACGCCGTGAACGACACCGGGTTGCGCAGGGCCTGGCGCTCGCCGCGGTAGATGTCGACCACGTACGAAATGTGGTGGAACGTGTAGAACGAGATGCCGATCGGGACCACCAGGCTCGCCACCGGCACGCTGCCGCCGAACCAGTGGGCCACCGCCGCGATCTGCTGGGTCGCGAAGCCCGCGTACTTCCAGATCAGCAGCACCGCGACGTCGAGGGACACCACCGCGATGAGGATCCGGCGCCTTCGGACGCCGTGGACATCCCAGGGGTTCGGGGCCAGCAACGGCCCCACCAGGAAGTTGACGACCATGCAGCCGAGCAGCAGGAACACGAAGCCGCCGGCGCCGATCGTGTAGAACAGCAGGCTGGCGACCGCGATGATGCCGTTTCGCCAGCTCCGCGGGCACACCAGCACGGCGATGAGCACCGCCGGCATGAAGTACCACAGGAAGAGCGGCGAAACGAACGACATCGGGTCCCCTCGATTTATCCGACGGTGACCTTAACCCGACTGGGTGGTCTGCCGCGGCCGGGGTCGTGAGTGGTAATTCGGGTTCTAACCCGAATTACCACTCACGAGGAGCCGCGTCAGACTCGACCGGTGAGACGACGGCGGCGCGCGACCTCCGCGAGCAGGACGCCCGCCGCCACCGAAGCGTTGAGGGACTCGACGCCCGCCGCCATCGGAATCGACACCGTCGCGTCGCACGTCTCGCGGACCAGACGGGACAGGCCGCGGCCCTCCGAGCCGAGCACGATGACCAGCGGGTCGGCCGCCAGTTCCAGCTCGTCGATGCCCACCGAACCGTCCGCGTCCAGGCCGACCAGCATCAGGCCGTCGTTCGCCCACGTCTTGAGCTGGCGCGTCAGGTTCGTCGCCACCGCGATCGGCAGCTTCGCCGCCGTGCCCGCGCTCGTGCGCCACGCCACCGCCGTCATGCCCGCGCTGCGCCGCTCCGGCAACAGCACGCCGTGCGCGCCGAACGCGGCCGCCGAGCGGATCACCGCACCCAGGTTGCGCGGGTCGGTGACGCCGTCGAGCGCGACGAACAGCGGGACCTCGCCCGAGTTGCGCGCCACCGCCATCAGGTCGTCCGGGTGGGCGTACTCGAACGGCGGGACCTGCAGGCCCAGTCCCTGGTGCATGGCCCGGTTCGTCTTGCGGTCCAGCTCCTCGCGCGGGATCTCCAGGATGGAGATGCCCTTGTCGCCGGCCAGCCGGACGGCGTCGTTGACGCGGTCGTCGACGTCGATGTTCAGCGCGACGTACAGTGCCGTCGCCGGGACGTCGGCGCGCAGCGCCTCGACCACCGGGTTGCGCCCGGCGATCAGCTCCGGCTTGTCGGCCTTCTTCTGCCGGGCCTGGTCGCGCTTGGCCTGGGCGTTATTCTGGCGGTAGGCCTTGTGCCCGGGGCGGTCCTCCGCCTTCGGGGTCGGGCCCTTGCCTTCGAGAGCCTTGCGGCGCTGACCGCCCGAGCCGACGACGGCGCCCTTCTTGGTGCCCGTCTTGCGGATCGCGCCCTGGCGCCGCGAGTTGCCTGCCATGGTGAAAGTTCCTTGCGTAGAAAGCCGGTTCAGTCGGACTTCACAGTCCACTGAGGACCGTTGGGGGTGTCCTCCACCACGATGCCCGCCTGCTGGAGGCGGTCACGGGCGGCGTCCGCGCGCGCGAAGTCCTTCTCGGCCCGGGCCTGCTGGCGCTCGGCCAGCAGCCCTTCGACGATCCGGGACAGCGCTTCTTTGGTGGGCGTTTCGGAACCGCCCGCCTCGGACCAGCGCGCGGACAGGGGGTCGAGGCCGAGCACGTCGGTCATCGCGCGGACGGCCGCGGCGAATTCGAGTGCCTTGGAGGTGTCGCCCGCGTCGAGGGCGGCGTTACCGTCGCGCACCGTGTTGTGCACCACGGCGAACGCCTGCGGGGTGGCGAGGTCGTCGTCGAGCGCGTTCGCGAACGCCGCGGGGACCGTGCCGACCGGCACTTCGCCCGACGCGACGGCGCGGCGCAGGAACGTCTCGATCCGCCGGTAGCCCTGTGCGGCTTCGGAGACCGCGGCGTCGGAGTACTCGATGGTCGACCGGTAGTGCGGCTGGACCAGGTAGTACCGCAGCTCCGGGGCCCGGTAGCGGTCCAGCATCGCGGGGATCGACACGGTGTTGCCGAGCGACTTCGACATCTTCTCGCCCGACATGGTCACCCACGCGTTGTGCAGCCAGAACCGCGCGAACTCGTCGCCCGCCGCGTTGGACTGGGCACGCTCGTTCTCGTGGTGCGGGAAGACCAGGTCGATGCCGCCGCCGTGGATGTCGAACTCCGCGCCGAGGTACGCCGTCGCCATCGCCGAGCACTCGAGGTGCCAGCCCGGGCGGCCGTTCCCCCACGGCGTCGGCCACGACGGCTCGCCCGGCTTCGCGCTCTTCCACATGGTGAAGTCGCGCGGGTCGCGCTTGCCGCGGGTCGGCGTCTCGCCCTGCTGGACGTCCTCCAGGACCTGGCCGGAGAGCTTGCCGTAGCCGTCGAACGACTTCACCGAGAAGTAGACGTCGCCGTCCGCGACGTAGCCGTGGCCGCTCTCGATGAGGCGTTCCATCAGCTCGACCATCTGGGTGACGTGCCCGGTCGCGCGCGGGTTGATCGACGGCGGCAGGCAGCCCAGCTGCTCGTACGCGGTCTCGAAGGCGCGCTCGTGCGTCGCGCCCCACTCCCACCAGGGCCGCTCGTTCTCGGCGGCCTTGGTCAGGATCTTGTCGTCGATGTCCGTGACGTTGCGGACCAGCAGCACGTCCAGTCCACTGTGGACGAGCCAGCGGCGCAGGATGTCGTAGTTCAGGACGCCGCGGACGTGCCCGATGTGCGGAACGCCCTGCACGGTGGCTCCACACACGTAGATCGACGCCGTTCCGCTACGGACGGGGTGGAACTCCCGTACGCTCCGGGTCGCTGTGTCGAAAAGGTGAAGGGCCACCCTCGAAGGGTACGGGGTCGGCGTGAGGGACGTCGCAGCCCCTAGCCGATGCCGAAGCCTCGCAACGCCGTGAGCAGGGCATCCGGCCGGCCGGCCGTCGGCAGCGGATCGACCAGCGCGAACTCGCAGCCGAGCGCGCGGGCACCGCCGTCGGCCTCTTCGCTGTCGCCGACCATCAGCGTTTCGGTGGCGGGTACGCCGAGGCTGCCGACGGCCTTGCGGAAGATCTCCAGCTCCGGCTTCACCGCGCCGACCTCGAAGGACAGCACGAACTCGTCGACGTAGGCGTCCCACCCGCGAGCCGTGAAGGCGGGCCGGATGTCGAAGGCGATGTTGCTGAGCACGCCCACCTTCAGGCCCCGCTCGGCGGCGGCTTTGAGCGCCGCTTCGGTGTCCGGGTACGGCGTCCACTGGCTGGGATCGATGAGCCGGTCGTACAGCGCGACGGCCTGCTCGGCCCGCGGCACGCCCGACTTCTTGAGCACCTCGAGGTACACCTTCCGGTGCAGCACCGGGTCGCGATCGCGGTGCTGCCAGGCGTGCAGGTGCTCGGCGTCGAGTTCGACGACCTGCCCGACCGGGGCGGTCATCCGGCGCATCAGCTCGGCCTGCGCCTCGATGTCGAGCGGCGAGCCGGCGTGGTCGGTGAGCTCGGTGAGCCACGACTCGTCCTGCTCGAGCCGGAACAGCGTGCCGGAGAAGTCGAACAACACCGCCCTGATCGTCATGGCGTTCAGCCTAGCGAGGTCGCGGGCACCCGAGCGGCGCCCGCGACCCGCGTCACGTCACGCGGCGTAGCCGGTGACCTTGTCGGGGACCAGGCGCACGACCACGCGGACGGCCTCCGGCGGTTCGGTGCGGAAGTCCTTGCCGTCGTACTTGTGCGAGAGCTCGTTGATGAGCTCGCGGCCGCCTTCCTCGGTGATCTCGACGCGGCCGCGGACCTCCACGTACTTGAGCGGGTCCTCGAGGTCGAACACCGACAGCGAGACTCGCGGGTCGCGCTGCATGTTCCGCTCCTTGAGCCGCCCGCGGAGGGTCGCGAAGAGGACGGTGTCGCCGTCCCGCTTGGCCCAGACCACGGAGGTCTGCACCGAGCCGTCGGCGTTGATGGTGGCGACCACCGGGAAGTTCTTGCCGTCGAAGAGGGCCTTGGTGGCCTCGTTGAAAGTCACACCCATGGTCTGGACCCTATTTCACGTTGCCGGCGATTTTTTCGGTTTTCAGGCGCACGACCACCCGCTGGACGTCGGCGCTCTCGGGTGGCGGGTCCTGGGCGAGGTACTTGTGGCTCAGCGCGCGGGGGAGCGCCTTGTCCGGGTCGGGGGTGATCGTCACGGTGCCGCGCAGCTGCGTGTGCCGGTACGGGTTCTCCGCGTCGGTGATCGAGACGCTGATGCGGGGATCGCGCCGCAGGTTGCGGACCTTCCGGCGGTCCTCGGTCGCGCTGAAGACGAGCTCGCCGTCGTCGAGGCCGACCCAGACGACGGAGGTCTGGGGGCCGCCGTCCGGGTCGAGGGTGGCGACCGTGGCGAAGTTCCGGCCGTCGACCAGCGCGCGGACGGCGTCCGGGAGTGTGAGGGACATATCACGCCGAACCGGCGCGGGCGAGGGCCTATTCCGTCCCCGACGTCCGAGCCAGGAGCAATGCCGTCGCGAAGGCCGCGATGCCCTCGCCGCGGCCGGTCAGGCCCAGGCCGTCGGACGTCGTGCCGGAGACGCTCACCGGGCCGCCCACCGCCTCCGACAGCACCTGCTGGGCCTCGTCCCGGCGCTTCCCGACCCGCGGGGCGTTGCCGACGATCTGGACCGTCGCGTTCCCGACCCGCCAGCCCGCCGCCTCGATCAGGCCCCGGACCTCGACCAGCATGTCCGTGCCGTGCGCGCCGTCCATCCGGGGGTCGCCCGTGCCGAACACCGCGCCCAGGTCGCCGAGGCCCGCTGCCGACAGCAGGGCGTCGCACAACGCGTGCGCCGCGACGTCGCCGTCCGAATGGCCCGCGCAGCCGTCGGCGTCCGGCCAGCGCAGGCCCGCCATCCAGCACTCGCGGCCCGGTTCGATCGGGTGGACGTCCACCCCGTTGCCGATCCTCACAGCGTCTCCTCGTTCTTCGGTGCCGCCGCGATCGCCTCGGCCAGAGACAGTTCGAACCCGGTGGTGACGCGCATCGCGTCCGGGTGGCCCGGAACCGTCGCCGCGTCGGCGGGCGCGAAGTCCGGGCGGAACGCCGCGAGCGCGTAGCCCACCGGCGTCTGGACCGTGCGCAGCCGCGTCCGGTCCTCCGTGCCGACGATGAGCGAGGCCGCGTCGGTCACCTTCACCGTGTCGGCCATCGGCAGCACCGGCACCACCACGGGCGCGCCGTCACGGACCGCGCTGATCACGTCACGCACCGTTTGCGCAGGAATGAAAGCCCGCAGCGCGTCGTGGAGGAGTACAACTGAATCACGGGCGAGTTCCGGCTCGACGGCAGCGAAGGCCTGCCGGAGCGAGCCGGGTACGACCCGGCAACCGAGGCCGCGGACGGCCTCGGAAAACGACAAAGCACACCGCTGGGGGGCCGCCACGAGCACCAGATCGATCTCCGGTACGTCGAGCAGCCCCCGCACGGTGTGCGTGAGTAGCGGCTCACCATGGACCGGCGTGAGAGCGAGCTCTCCGTCGGAGGCATGATGTGCGACGGTCACGATCGCGAGGACGTTCATCGGTTCGCGATCGTAGAGGCACCCACCCGCCCGTCGAGCGGGATGCCCCTGGGCTCAAACCGTCGCGGTTTCCAGAACTTCGTCGAGGAGGACCTCAGCCTTGTCCTCGTCGGTGCCCTCCGCGAGCGCGAGCTCGCTGACCAGAATTTGCCGCGCCTTCGCCAGCATGCGCTTCTCACCGGCTGAAAGTCCGCGGTCCTTCTCTCGCCGCCAGAGGTCGCGCACCACTTCGGCCACCTTGTTCACATCGCCGGAGGCGAGCTTCTCGAGGTTGGCCTTGTACCGACGAGACCAGTTGGTGGGCTCTTCGGTGTGCGGAGCACGCAGCACGTCGAACACCTTGTCCAGTCCTTCTTGCCCGACGACATCGCGCACGCCTACGATCTCGGCGTTGTCAGCGGGCACGCGAACCGTGAGATCCCCTTGCGCGACTTTGAGGACGAGGTACTTCTTTTCCTCGCCCTTGATCACGCGGGTCTCGATGGCTTCGATGAGTGCGGCACCGTGGTGCGGGTAGACGACGGTCTCTCCGACCTTGAAAACCATGTGTCCTCTGCCCCTTTCGCTGACTCCATCCTAGCACGGGCCGCCAGTGCCCACCTAGCGGGCCGGACTGTCCTCGCAGGTCAGCGGCCTGGCCGGGGGTTGACAAACGTCGGACCCCCGTGCTCACGCAGGTAGCGGGGAAGGGTTTCGTCACAGGCCGGGAATTCCTTTGTGGACGGTTGATCTTGGTCGCCCCGTCCCGGCAACGCACACCCGTTCCGCAGCGGAGATCGACCCCGGCTAGTCTTCGGGGCGACGAGGCCGTGAAAAGGGAAGGACTGCGACGTGAGGCTGCAGAATCGTCGCGTGCTCGGCGCGGGCGTGCTGGCGCTCGGTGCCGCGCTCGTGCTCGCCGGGTGCGGGGCCGGCCAGATCACCCAGACCGACTCGCAGCAGCCCGCGGTCAACGGCACGCACGCCCAGGTCAAGACCATTGACCTGCGCAACGCCGCGGTCCAGTACCCGAAGTCGGGCCCGGGCTACCCGGCCGGTGCGACCCCGGCGCTGACCCTGACGATCGTCAACCGCGGTGCGCAGGACGACACGCTCGTCGCGGTGACCACCGAAGACGGCGCCCAGGCGACCATCGCGGGGTCCAAGACCATCGTCGCCATGCACTCGCTGGTGATCGGCCCGGACGACGCCGTCGAGTCCACGAACGAGGTGCAGGCCACGTCCTCGGGCGCGCCGGCGTCGTCGAGCGCTCCGGCCTCCAGCAGCACCCCGGCCGGCAGCAGCTCGGCGAGCAACAGCCCGGGCAACCTGACCGCCACGGCCACCTCCGAGGTGCCGTCGTCCGGCCCGGCCGCGACGCCGACCGCGCCCGAGAAGATCGGCCAGGCCTCCGTGACGCTGCCCCCGCTGAAGCAGCCGCTGTGGCCGGGCCAGGTCATCAAGGTCACCTTCGTCTTCCAGAACGCCGGACCGGTCACGGTCGAGCTGCCGATCGCGGCGCCGGCGCACGCCAAGGAGTAGGTCCCCAGTTTTGTCGGTGGTCGCCGATAGCCTCGCGGGGTGAAGAAGGGGACCACCTACCGCTGCGGCAGCTGCGGGTACGAAGCGGCCAAGTGGCTGGGCCGATGTCCGGAGTGCCAGGAATGGGGCTCGTTCGAGGAGCGCGGGGCGCCGGCCAGGCCGGCCATCCAGCGCGTCGCGGCCGGGGCGCCGAGTGCGCCCGCGCGGCCGATCGGCGAGGTCGACGTCGAAACGGCGCGGGCCCGGCACACCGGCGTCCCGGAGCTCGACCGGGTGCTCGGCGGCGGCCTGGTGCCGGGCGCGGTGGTGCTGCTCGCGGGTGAGCCGGGGGTCGGCAAGTCGACGCTGCTGCTCGAGGTCGCCTACCAGTGGGCCAAGACGGTCGACCGATCCCTCTACGTCACCGGCGAGGAGTCCGCGGGCCAGGTCCGGTTGCGCGCGGAGCGAACGGGCAACGTCCACGACCGGATGTACCTGGCCGCCGAGAGCGACCTTTCGGCCATCCTCGGGCACGTCGACGACGTCAAACCCGGCATGCTGATCGTCGACTCGGTGCAGACCATGGCGTCCCCGCAGGTCGACGGCTCACCCGGCGGCGTGACGCAGGTCCGCGCGGTGACGTCCGGGCTGGTCGCGCTGGCCAAGGAGCGCGGGCTGCCGGTGGTGCTCGTGGGGCACGTCACGAAGGATGGCTCGGTGGCCGGCCCGCGCGTGCTGGAGCACCTGGTGGACGTCGTGCTGCAGTTCGAGGGCGACAAGCACTCGACCCTGCGGATGCTCCGCGGCATCAAGAACCGGTTCGGCGCGTCCGACGAGATCGGCTGCTTCGAGCTGCAGGAAGAAGGCATCGTCGGGGTGCCGGACCCGTCGGGGCTGTTCATGAGCCACACGGCCGAGCCGGTGTCCGGCACGGCGATCACCGTCTCGATGGAGGGCAAGCGGCCGTTGCTGGGCGAGGTGCAGGCGCTGGTGTCGTCGACGGCGGCCCCGCAGCCGCGGCGCGCGGTCAGCGGCCTCGACTCCGCGCGGGTGGCGATGGTGCTGGCGGTGCTGGAGAAGCGCGGCGGGCTGAAGCTCGGCGACAAGGACGTCTACGCGGCCACGGTCGGCGGCATGAAGATCACCGAGCCGGGCATCGACCTGGCGCTGGTGCTGGCGCTGACGTCATCGTTCGAGGACGTCGCTTTGTCGCCACGGCTCGTGTCGGTCGGCGAGGTCGGGCTGGCGGGTGAGATCCGGCGCGTGCCGAGCGTGGGCCGCCGCCTGGCGGAGGCGGCCCGGCTCGGGTTCACGCACGCGCTGGTCCCACCCGACTCGGGCAAGCCGCCCGCCGGGATCCGGGTGCTGGAGGTGGCGAACGTCGCGGACGCGCTGAACGCGGCCGGCCACGCACGCTGATCACCCCGAGGTCCGCGTGATGGCGAACGAGTACGTCGCCGCCGGCTCGCCCAGCATCTCCGGTGTCGGCGGCTTCGGCCGTTCCGTAGTCGTCGTTCGCGAGTTCGGGGCGCTCGGCGGCGGGATGGACGTGGTGGTCAGCGGCACCTGGTCGGAGCGGATGATCGCCGGAGTGGGCTGCGCCGCGTCCCAGGCGAGCAGCTGAGCCGTCGACGGGTCGAGGTACAGCCGCTGGTCCGAGTCCTTGGCGATGAGGACCATGGCGGCCCGGCCGTCCGGGGCGTGCCCCGACGTCACGAATCCGCCGTGGACGTCGCCGAATGCGTCGGACAGCGCGAACCGGACGTTCTTGGGCGCCAGCCCCAGCTCCAGCACGCTGCGCACCATGGTGAGCGACTCGGTGGGGGTGTGCTGCCGGCCGTTGTCGGTGCGGGTGATGGTGTCGAGCGCCAGCCGTTTTGCCAGCCTCCCCCGGTCCGGGACCAGCGCGGCGACGAAGGCGGCATCGGGCTGCAGCCATTTCTGCAGCGGCGTGTTCCAGCGCGGATCGACGACGCCGGTGGGCGGATCGCCGGGGAACGAGCCACCCGGGCCGAACTCGTCCTTGGGCGTCAGGTTCACCTGGACGTCCTTGCTCGCCTCCGGGCCGAGGCCCTGCACGACCCCCGTCCACATTGTCCGCCGGTGCCAGACGCCCGCGGGGTCGGCGGGGATCCACAGCTCCACCTTCTGCTGGACCCAGGCCGGGCGCCCGAACATGATCTCGGGAGACCAGCCGAGCTTCTGCGCGTAGCGGAACTCGCCGGGCACCAGCGGGCGGTCGAGGTCGACGAGCGCGGCGGGCCGGGACGTCTCCGGCGGGTCCGGCGTCCACAGGGCGGCGGCGACGCCGAGCCCGCCGACCAGGGTGACGACGGCCGCGGCCACCGCGAGCCACCGCCACGCCCCGGCGCGCCGCGGCTCGGCGGGCGGAGCTTCCTCGACGCCGGCTGCCGCGAGCAGGGACGCGCGGGCGAAGGCCAGCCCGTCGTCTTCGCCGACGTCGTTGTTCAGGTCCGTGAGCGCCTCGTCGAGTTCGGCTTCGGACCAGACTTTCCGGACGTTGTTGTCTTCACGCAAGGTCCTGCACCTCCTCTTGGGCCGGGGCGTTCGTCCTGAGCCAGCGTCTGATCCGGTGCAACCGGGACCGGACGGTACCTGGCGGGATACCGAGGGCCTCGGCGACCTCGGCCGGTTCCAGCCCGGCCCACGAGACGAGCAGCAGCGTGTCGCGATCGGCGGGGTTGAGCCGGGCCAGTGCCCCGGCCAGCTGTGCGGCACGTACCTGGGCGTCGACCTGCTCGGCGACGCGGCCGTCGTGACCGGCGTGGCTGGCTTCGCCGGTCCGGGCGAGCCGCGCGGTGGCCTGCAGCCCGCGCAGTTCGGACCGCACGTGGTGGCGCAGCAGGTTGGTGGCGATGCCGTAGAGCCACGACCGGGCGGTGCCCAGCTCGGGCCGGTAGGTCTCCCGCCGCCGCAGCGCGACGAGGAAGGTCTCGGCGACGAGATCGTTCGCCGGTTCGGCCCCGACGCGGCGCGCCAGGTATCGCCGCAGCTGCGCGGCATGGGCGTCGAAAAGCCGCCCGAACGCCGGCCCGGGCTCGGGTCCGCCCAGGTCCGGGCGATCGTGCCCCCAGAGCTCCGAGCCCTCGTGGATCACCTGCATGCCCCCAGTTGCCCGCAGCGCTCGCGAGCGTTCACGGGCGAACTGTGCCATGCCGTGCTGGGCATCGACAACGGCCACCCGATCGTCCCCGACATCGTCGCGCCCGTTGTTTGACGTCGGGCCGATGCGCCCCAATGTGGCGTTCGGTGCGTTGGACGCACCCAACGCCACATTGGGGCGTTTGAGCCGGGGCCGGTGCCGGTGTCAACGAACCTCGGACGCGCGCCGCCTAAATGCCCAGCAGGCCCCAATAGACCGCCCACGGGACGAACACCACGCCGCCGGCCAGCGGGAGGCCGAGCCGGAAACCGCGGTTCCGCCACCACGCCACCGCCGTGCCGATGGTGGCGGCCACCGCGCCGATCGACAGCAGTTGCAGCGCCGGCCACGGCAGCGGCCGGCCGGCGACGACCGGGCCCAGCCCCTTGCCCATGGTCAGTTGGATCAGCACGTCGACCACGAGAAAACCGAGCACGGTGAGCAGCCCGGTCGCCGACAGCCAGCGCGCCGCCCGGGCCCCGGGACCGCGCCGGACCAGCGGGTACCAGGCGAACGCCACCAGCAGGAACGCCAGTGCGGCGAGCTGCAGCCACGTCGGCTCGTACCAGGCGAGCGGCGTCACGGCGTTGCTCGGCCGGTCCTGCGCCGGCGGTGCGTCGGCCGTCGACGCGGCGGGCGGGTTGTTCACCCAGCTGCCCACCAGCTCGAGGTAGCCGGGCGCGTACCCGGGCAGCTTGTCGAAGCCGTCGGTGGTCCGGCGCAGCTGGTGCTGCGCGTCCGGGAAGACCCGCAAGGTGTGGTGCGCCACCGATTCCCGGAAGATCCGGACCGCCTCGCCCGGCGGCGTCAGGATGTCCTTCGCGCCCCAGATCCCGAGCACCGGCTGGTGCAGGCTCTTCAGCACCGGCACCGGGTCGTAGTGCGCCTCCGGGAACACCCCGCCGCCGGCGAGCTGGCGCAGCATCGTCGACGACGCCATCCGCACGAGCGAACCGTCCATCCCCAGCCGCCGCAACTGGTTCTCGATCGCCCACGACTGCTGCCGCGACGGCTCGACCCCGTTCGCGCCGAGCGTCACGACGAAGGCGACGTCCGAGGAACGCGAAGCCGCCAATGGTGCCACCCAGCCGCCTTCGCTCAGCCCCCAGACGCCGACCCGCGCCGGGTCGACGTCGGATCGCTTGCGCAGTAAGGAAACCGCGGCCAGTGCGTCGTCCGCCAGCGTCGAGTACGACCGTTCGAACTGCGAGTAGCCGTCGGTGCGCTTGTCGTAGATGAGCGTCGCGATGCCCTGCCGTGCAAAGGCTTCGGCTTGTTCGCGGTAGTCGTCCCGGCTGTGTGCCCCCGAGCCGTGGACCATCACCAGGCCCGGCAGTTTCGCGCCGCCGGGCGGGGCGACGACGGTGCCGTGCAAGGTCACCCCGCCGTTTTGGAACGTCACGTCGTCGTTGGTCACGTCCGCGGCCGAAGCCGGTGGCGCGAGCGCCGTGACCGCCAGGATCACCCCGGCCAGTAGAACTCCTCTACGCATGGAAATCCCCTTGGTGTCATGTCATTCCCCTGGATCCGGGAACGCGAGCCAGCGCACGAGCACGCGCCGCGCTTCCGGTGACCGGTCGTCTGACCGGTCGCCTTCGGTTCGCCAGTACCGGCGGAACAGCTCCATGTAGTCGTGCCAAAGCCGCTGCAGCTCCTCTTCGGTGAGCCACGTGGCGCCGCGCGCGAAGAGCAGCGCGTCCGGCCAGCCGCCGGGCAGCTCTTCGCGCTCTTCCGCGAACCGGTTGAGCTTTTCGAGGTCGTCCTCGAACCCCTGCCGCTGCATGTCGTCGAACAGCATCCGGGATTCGGCGCTCTGCTCACTGCGACGCGGCCAGCGGATGTCCCGCCGCCGCGTCCGCCACCACCGTTCCTTGCCCCGCGCGAGCTCCGGGACGTCCTCGACGAACCCGAACCGGGCCAGCTCCCGCAGGTGGTAGCTGGTCGCGCCGGTGTTCTCACCCAGCGCTTGGGCGAGCTTCGTGGCTGTCGCCGGGCCCGCCGACAACACGCCGAGGATCCGGCGGCGCAGCGGGTGCGTGACGGCCTTGAGGGCGTCCGGGTCGAGCTCTTCCGGTGGTGGAGCGCTGGTCATGGCCCCACTGTAGCCGTGCAAAGAAGTTTGTGCAAAGAAAAGTCTGCAACTTGGCGCAGGCCGGTGCCCGGGAGCGTCTTGAATGACTCATTCAGGACGTCCGAGGTCCTGAATGAGTCATTCAAGACCTCGGGGCGGGCGGGTGTCTAAAGTGGACTCACCAGATCGGGTGGTCGCTGAACTTCCTGAGCGTCTGCACGGACGGCCGCACGTACAGCATCCCGGCCAGGAAGCCCGTGGTGGCGAACGCGAGCGTCGAGAACGTCGTCAGCAGGTCCGGAGCCTGCAGTTCCGAGGTGTCGCGCCACACCCGGAACACGATCGGCACCGCGAACGAGCCGAGGATCAGCACCAGCGTGAGGACGTACGTGAACAGCAGTGCGCTGCGGGTCGCCGTGGCGCTGGCCACCACGAGGTAGTCGCCGCGGAGGCAGCGGCGGCACGTCAGGACCAGTACCGCGATCGCCAGCACGCCCAGTGGCGGGAGCACCGCGGCGGCCTTGCCGAGCAGGGTGTCCGGGAACGCGTGGCCGTGCACGATGCCCTGCAGGTACGTCGTGAGGCCGAACAGCAGCACCATTCCGGCGATCATCGAGCACCCGACGACCACCGAGCCCACGCGAACCCGGCCGGCGAACCGGGGCGGCAGCGGTACGAACTCGACCTGTCCGAACGTCCCCTGCACCCAGCTCACCTCCGAATGCTCCGAAGGCCACCATAAGGGCACTGGATGCCCTGGTGGTGGCCTTCGGAGGCTTTCGGACCGAAAGGGCTAACTCGCCGCCAGCAAGTTGGCGCACCGGATGAGCCCGATGTGGGAATACGCCTGCGGATGATTGCCGAGGGACCGTTCCGCGATCGGGTCGTACTGCTCCGGCAGCAGGCCGGTCGGGCCGGCCGCCGCGACGATCTGGTCGAACAGCTCCTGCGCCTCGGTGCGCCGCCCGGTGAGCAGGTACGCCTCGATCAGCCACGCCGCGCAGATGTGGAAGCCGCCCTCGCCGCCCGGCAGGCCGTCGTCGCGGCGGTAACGGTACACAGTGGACCCACTGCGCAGCTCCGCCTCGATCGCCGTCACCGTCTGCTGGAAGCGCTCGTCGGCCGGGTCGATCAGCCCGGTGAGCCCGACGAACAGCGAGGCCGCGTCGAGGTCCGTGCCGTCGTAGGCCGTGGTGAAGGCCTGGACCTCGTCGTTCCAGCCGTGCGTGAGGACGTCGTGCTTGATCTCCTCGCGCAGGCCGTGCCAGTTGCCCGGGATCTCCCGGCCGTACTGCTCGCCCAGCTTGATCGCGCGGTCGATGGTGACCCAGCACATGACCCGCGAGTAGACCCGGTGGCGCGGCACGTGCCGCTCCTCCCAGATCCCGTGGTCCGGCTCGTTCCAGCGCCGCGTCACGGCTTCCGCCATCGCGCGGACCAGCTGCCAGTCCTCGTCGCGCAGCTCGTGGCGCGCCGACGCGAGCGTCTGCACGAGCTCGACGACCGGGCCGAACACGTCCAGCTGCACCTGGTGGTTCGCCAGGTTGCCGACGCGAACCGGGCGCGAACCGGCATAACCGGGCAGGGATTCGATGACCGCTTCGGCGCCGATGACGCTGCCGGCGAGGGTGTACAGCGGGTGCAGGCGCTCCGGGCCGGCCAGCGTGGCGAGCACGCCGTGCAGCCAGCGCAGGTAGCCCTCGGCCTCCTCGACCGAGCCCAGGTGCACGAGCTCCCGCACGGTCATCGCGGCGTCGCGGATCCAGCAGTAGCGGTAGTCCCAGTTGCGGACGCCGCCGATCTCCTCCGGCAGCGACGACGTCGCCGCCGCCAGCACGCCGCCGGTGTCGGTGTTGACCAGGCCGCGCAACGTCAGCGCCGAACGCAGCACCAGGTCGGTCTGTACGGCCGGGAGCTGCAGCTTCGACGTCCACTCGCTCCAGTAGCGGCCCGCGCGGTCCCGGCGTTCCACTTCGGACAGTTCGTGCGGGCCGAGGTCCGTGGTGCCGCAGCGCAGCTCCAGCACGACCGGCTGGGTCGGCGTCGGCTGCACCAGCGCGGACGCGGTGTCGTGCAGGCCGTCGGAGGTGATGGTCCACTCGACGCCCGGCGAATACAGCACGAACGGTTCCGACGTGCCGAGCACCCGCACGCCGCCTTCGGTGACTTCGAGCTTCACCGGCACACCGCCGAACTCGGGCCGCGGCGCGAACTTGACGCTCGCCGCCGCCTCGCCCGAGATCACCCGGACGAGGTCCGTCCGGTGCGGCGCGCTTTCCGGCTCGAGGTAGTCGGTGACGAGCAGGCGCGACCAGCGCGTCTCGACCGTCATCGTGTTCGGCAGGTAGCGCTGGCCGAGCGGGAGGCCGTTGCGGTGCGGCTTGATGGAGAAGTGGCCGGCACCTTCGCCGCCGAGCAGGTCGGCGAACACCGCGGGCGCGTCCGGCCCGGGGTGGCACAGCCAGGTCAGCTTGGCGTCCGGCGTCAGCAGCGCGACCGAGCGTTCGTTGGCCAGCATCGACAGCCGCTCGATCGGCGGGGCCGACTCGCCGTACAGCCAGTTGCGGCGCTCCTCGAGGAGGAAGCCGAGCACCAGCGCGACGTCGACGGTGTCGGGCACGCGGAACGCGGCGAGCGTCTCGCCGTCGCCGACCTTGATGCCCAGGTCGGGGCCGGACAGCCGGGCGAAGGCCTTCTCGTCGGTGACGTCGTCGCCGAGGAAGATCCCCGCCGTGGCGCCCACCTGGTGGCGCAGAATGTCCAGTGCGCGGCCTTTGTCCGTTTGGACGACCGCCAGCTCGACCACCTCCTTGCCGTCGGTGGTCGAGACGCCTTCCCACGTGGACGGTCCGGAGTGGACGGCCGCGAGCACGCGGCGGCCGGCCTCGTGCTCGGCGCGGCGGACGTGCACCGCGATGCTCGCCGGCTTGACCTCCAGCGACACCCCCGGGACGTCCAGCACGAGTTGTTCGAGCTCGGACTCCAGCCGCCGGTGCAGCTCCCGCGCCTTCTCGTCGAGGGCGTGGATGAAGCCGATGTCGAACTCCGAGCCGTGGCTGCCGACGAGGTTCACCTCGGACGGCAGCCGCGAGAGCGTGGCCAGATCACGCAGCGCACGGCCGGAGATGACCGCCGTGGTGGTCTCGTGCAGACCGGCGAGCGATCTGAGGGCCCCGACGGACTCGGGCAGCGGGCGTGCCTCGTCGGGGTTGAGGGTGATGGGTGCCAGCGTGCCGTCATAGTCGCAAGCGACCAGCAGGCGCGGCGTGCGGGCGATCTGGACGATCGCACGCCGCAGCTCGGCGGGCAGGGCCTCGGCAGTCAACACTCCTCCTCGGGAGCTCGTGCGTGGTCGTTCGGGTCAATCGACCGCTTCGGCACCCAGAGCCTGCAGGAAGGAGCGCGCCCAACGATCGACATCGTGCGTGAGGACCTGGCGACGCATGGCGCGCATCCGGCGACGGCCCTCTGCCGGGTCGAGGGTAATGGCAGCCACTAGTGCGTCCTTCACCCCGTCCAGGTCGTGGGGGTTGACGAGGAATGCGCTAGAGAGCTCCGCGGCCGCACCCGCGAACTCGGAAAGCACCAGCGCTCCGCCCAGATCGTGCCGCGTGGCGACGTACTCCTTGCACACCAGGTTCATGCCGTCGCGCAGCGGCGTCACCACCATGACATCGGCAGCGGAGAAGAAGCCGGCCAGCTCGGTGCGGTCCACGGACTGGTGCAAATAGTGCACGACCGGGTGGCCGACGCGGGCGAACTCGCCGTTGATCCGCCCGACCATCTGCTCGATCTCGCCGCGCATCCGCTGGTAGTGCTCGACGCGCTCGCGGCTCGGGGTGGCGAGCTGGACGAACGTGACGTCGTCCGGCTGCAGCCTGCCCTCGTGCAGCAGCTCGTGCAGCGCCTGCAGCCGCAGGTCGATGCCCTTGGTGTAGTCGAGCCGGTCGACGCCGAGCATGACGGTCTTGGGGTTGCCCAGGTCGCGCCGCAGCTGGGCGGCCCGCTCCTGGACGCCCTTGGTGCGCGCGAGGCTGTCGAGGCCGGCGGCGTCGATGGAGATCGGGAAGGCGCCGACCCGCACGGTCCGGTCGCCGACCTGCATGGTGCCCGGCCGCGACCGGACGCCGACCGCACCGCGCGTCGACTCGAGGCCGATCAGCTGGCGGCACAGCCAGAGGAAGTTCTGGGCCCCGCCGGGGCGGTGGAAGCCGACCAGGTCGGCGCCGGTGAGGCCGCGGATGATCGCGGCCCGCCACGGCATCTGCATGAACAGCTCGACCGGCGGGAACGGGATGTGCAGGAAGAAGCCGATGCGCAGGTCCGGTCTGAGCTCGCGCAGCATCGCCGGCACCAGCTGCAGTTGGTAGTCCTGGATCCACACGGTCGCGCCCGGGGCGGCGACCTCGGCGCTGGCCTGCGCGAACCGGCGGTTCACCTTGACGTAGCTGTTCCACCACGCGCGGTCGAACACCGGGCGCTCGACGACGTCGTGGTAGAGCGGCCACAGCGTCGCGTTGGAGAAACCTTCGTAGTAGTCGCGGACTTCGTCGGCGCTCAACGAAACCGGGTGCAGCACGAGACCGTCGTCGTCGAATTCCTCGACGTCGACGTCGGGCACGCCCGGCCAGCCCACCCAGGCGCCCTTGCGCGACCGCAGGAACGGCTCCAGCGCCGATACCAGCCCGCCGGGGCTGGCCGTCCAGCGACGGTCGCCCTCGGAGGTGCGTTCGAGGTCCACCGGTAGCCGGTTCGCCACCACGACGAAATCGGCCTGGTTCCCGTTCTCCTTCTGCTCACTCACAGCTGCTGCTCCTCGCGTCCTGGGTCGCGGCCCCAGAGTGAAACCCTATCGCGTGAGCGATGAACAGCCCGTGACGTCTGGGTTACTCCAAGCTTCGTTCGGTCGGTTCGAGCGGACCAGCCATGCGCGGTCCGGCGAACCGCCGCTCGAGCCTGCCCAGGCCGGTGCGGACCGGCTGGGCGAGCCATTCCCCGAGTACCACGCCCGCTGCCAGGGCAAGCCCGATTGCGACGGCCGTCATGAGCGTCGAGATGTTGCCGCTCGGGTCGACCCCGATCTGGTACAGACCACGGTAGGTCGACAGGCCCGGAAGCAGTGGAGTGATCCCGGACACGGCGACCACCAGCGGCGTAACGCCCAGTCGCCGCGCGAGCACGCCCCCGCAGAAGCCGACCAGCGTCGCGGCCACCGCGGACGAGCTGACACCGTCCAGCCGGGCCAGCATGAGCGCGCCGTAGACGGCGGCGCCGATGCCGCCCGCGGCCGCCGCGACCAGCATCGCGCGCATCTTGGCGTAGCTCGCGAGCGCGAAGCACGCGGCGGCGCCCGCCCCGCCGAGCACGACGAGCGGCAACTGCTGCGGCGTCGACCCGGTCACCTCGGGCAACGGGGTGCGCGGCAGGCCGAGCATGACGGCGATCCGCAGGGCGAGGACGACCCCGGCGATCAGGCCCGCCGACATCAGCGCGGTCTCCATGGTGCGACCGGCGGCGGTGACGTTGTAGCCGGTGATCGCGTCCTGCACGGCCGAGACGGTGGACAGCCCGGACAGCAGCACGGTGACCGCGGCCGCGACGACCAGCGTCGGCTTGTCGGTGGTCAGCACGTTGCTGCTGACGATGACCATGGCCGAGAGCGTCGCGACCAGGCCGCCGATCACCTGCTGGAAGAAGAACGGCAGCCCGTAGCGGTTCACCACCCGGCCGACCCGGTCGATGACACCGCTGATGACGAACGCGACGAGCGCGATGTCGAACCCGCCGCCGAGCAGGATGGTGACGAACGCGGCCACGCCACCCCACGACAGCGTCGCGACCCAGCGCGGGTACGGGTGCGGCGCGGAGGTGATCCGCTCCAGCTCGGTCTGCGCCTGCTCGGCCCCCATGTGGCCGCGCACGATCCGGCGGACGAGCTTCTCGGTCTCGGTCAGCCGCGTGTAGTCGAGGCTCCGGCTCCGCACGACGCGCAGCGCGGTGATGGGCGTCAGGTCGGTGCCGCGGTGGCAGGTCACGGTGATCGACGTGAAGATAACGTCGACCTCGCAGTGCGGCAGCCCGAGGGCGCCGGCGATGGCGATGATCGTCGCGGTGACGTCCGACGCGCCGGCGCCGCTGGCCATCTGGACCTCGCCGATGCGCAGGCTCAGGTCGAGGACGAAGTTGACGGTGGCCTCGTCGGGCAGCTGCGGCCCCATCGCCTCTTCGGCGTCGACGGCGGGGAACTCGCCGGTGGGCGCTTCGAGGACGTGCCACGGCCTTCTTTTGAGCAGGTTCGGGCGGTGGACCCGGGGTCGTTGCGCGGGGGGTTCGAGCAGCGGCCATCTGGTCGCCGAGTCCCCGTTGGTGCGCTCGTTGATCTTCATGATCCATCCACCTCCTCGCTCGTTCCTCGATGACCATCGACGGCTACCCGTCGACCGTTGCACGGATCATGGAGTGGCGTCCACCACGTTGCCCGACGGTGGGCTGGACCTGCGGATCCTGCCTCCCGAGCGGATCACGGACGGCGGCTCGGTACACTGTGTCCGGCGTCTTGGCGCCAGGCCGCTATAGCTCAGCTGGTAGAGCATCTGTCTTGTAAACAGAAGGTCAGGGGTTCGAGCCCCCTTGGCGGCTCAGTCCCGATCCGGGAGTCTCCGTGGTGCGGGAATTCCCTGGTCGGTTTCGGTCCCATCGGCCGCCGAGGCAGTTCAGGTTGCGAACGGGTCGGCCGTGTCTTCCGGGGCACGCGCTGCCCGCGCCCGCTGCCTGATCTCGACCAGGGGTGGCTTGGCGACGTAGTGCCGTCCTCGCTTTTCGCCTTTCGCTTCGAGCAGGCCGGCGGCGACGAGGGCGCGCAGATCGCGGCTCGCGGTGGCTTCCGTGATTTCGTCGGGGCTGTCTTCGAAGTAGGAACGGTAAGTGGCATTGCGCACGCGGAGGCCGATCATCGCGTCGAACAGCGCCATGGAGCTCCGCTCGGGAAGGCTCCGGCCGCGGACGAGCGTTTCCAGCTCCGCCCACATTCGTTCGCTTTCCTTGACGCGCCGGAGCATCGTGCGTGCCTGGTGCAGGTGTGCGGTCAGCGTGAACCGGACCCACGGGCGCGCGTCGCGCCGAGGTTGCCAAGAACCGCCGCCCACTTCGCCGAGTACGTCGTAGTAAGCCTGCGTGTGCTGCCCCAAGTACTCCTCGATGCTCATGAACACCGGGCTCAGCACCCCGCTCCGCGCCAGTACCAGGCTTTGCAGGCAGCGGGCCATGCGCCCGTTTCCATCGCGGAACGGGTGCACCATGACCAGGTTCAGGTGGGCCATGGCGGCGCGAACGACGTCCGGGCACTCGCTTGCGGTGTTCAACTCCGCGGCCAGTTCCCGCATCAGCACCGGCACCAGGCTCAGGTCCGCCCCCTCGTGGACGATCTCACCCGTCTTGTCGTTCCGAACGTAGATACTCCCGGCCCGCCAACGGCCAGGGCGGTTCTTCAGCGCGTAGTTCGTCATCATGTAGTGAAGGCTTTTCAGCAGCTGGTCGCTGTACTGGAATCCGTCGTCTTCGGCCAGTTGCAGCACGTATGTCATGGCTTCGCGGTAGCCGCGCAGCGCCAGGCGGGTTTCTTCGTCGACTTCGAGTGGTTCCTCGCCGGCGGCGACGTCGACCGCGTCGTCAAGGCCGGCTTCGTAGCCCTCGATGCTGTTGGATCCCTGGATGGCCCGGGCGAGGGATACCCGGCGCAGGGAACCCGCCCAGCGGCGGGGCTCGGTCAGTTGGAAGCGCAGGGCCGCCTTGAGCTCCTCGACCTGCGCCAGGACCTCCCGCTCGCGTTCGTCGAGTTCCGGTGCCTCGAACAACATGTCTGTAACTCGGATAGGCGCCATCGGTGTGATGGTCAGCTAACCGCCTCCATGTCGGATAGTATACCAACATGTCGATGGTTTGATTTCAATAGTAGCGGCTTAACCGACGAGCCGGGCGACACCGTGGCGAGATGAGCTCGTGTCCGAAATGTTCGTCCCCTCTCCCCGCTGCCGGATATAGTCGCTGGCCAGGGCCCCGTGCTGCCGGGCCCGCCATGGGGGGATGGAAACGATGAGCGGGTTCGTCACCGCGGCCTTGGCTTTTCCTGCCGTGCTGTTCAGCTTCCTGCTGGTCGTCGTGGTCGGCTACTGGGCGCTGGCGCTGCTCGGCGTCCTCGACATCGAAGACGGGGAGATCGGGTTCTTCGGCGGCGTCCCGCTGTCCATCTCGCTGTCGCTGCTCGTCGCGTTCAGCTGGTTCCTCAGCTTCGTCGGCACGGTTCTCATCGAAGGCGCGCCCCTACGGATCCTGCTCGGCTTCGTGGTGCTCCTGGCCGCGCTCGTCGGTGGGGCGCTCGCCACCCGGGTGATCATCCTGCCGTTGCGCCGGGTCTTCGCCGGGGCCGAGCCGACGCGGCAGGACTTCGTCGGCCGGGTTGCCGTCGTGCGGACGTCGAGTGTCACCGAGGACTTCGGGCAGGCCGAGGCCACCGCTGCCGACGGGTCGTCGGCGATCGTCCAAATTCGACTGGCCGGCGAAGGCAACCTCGGGGTGGGCAGCCGCGTTGTCATCTACGACTACGACTCCGCGGGTGAGTTCTTCTGGGTCAGCCCCATGGAACTCGAAGCAGAAAAGGACTGAACTGAATGGATGCCATCGGCCTGGGGGCCGGCGTGTTGATCGCCGTCGTGGTCCTGATCGTCCTCGTGCTGCTGTTCGTCGTGAGCCGGTTGTTCCGCAAGGTGCCGCAGGGCAAAGCGCTGATCATCTCGAAGGTGCGCAAGGTCGACGTCACCTTCACCGGCGCGGTCGTGCTGCCCGTGCTGCACAAGTCCGAGGTCATGGACATCTCGGTGAAGACGATCGACATCGAGCGCACCGGCCGGGAAGGCCTGATCTGCCGCGACAACATCCGCGCCGACATCCGGATCTCGTTCTTCGTGCGAGTCAACAAAACGGTCGAGGACGTCGTGAAGGTCGCGCAGGCGATCGGCACCGAACGCGCGAGCGACGAGGGCACCCTGCAGGAACTGTTCAACGCGAAGTTCTCCGAGGCGCTGAAGACCGTCGGCAAGCAGCTCGACTTCGTCGACCTCTACACCAAGCGCAACGAGTTCCGCGACCAGATCATCCGTGTCATCGGCACCGACCTCAACGGCTACAGCCTGGAAGACGCGGCCATCGACTACCTCGAGCAGACCCCGATGGCGTCGCTCGATTCGGCGAACATCCTGGACGCGCAGGGTATCCGCAAGATCACCGAGCTGACGGCGATCGAGCACGTGCGCACCAACGAATTCCGCCGTCACGAAGAAAAGGAGATCACGCGCCAGAACGTCGACGCGCGTGAGGCGATCCTCGAACTGGAGCGGCGCCAGGCCGACGCGGAAATCAAGCAGCGTCGTGAAATAGAGACCATGCGGGCGCGCGAAGAAGCGGAAACCCTCAAGGTGCAGGCGGAGGAGCGGCTCAAGTCGCAGGCCGCGCAGCTGCGCACCGACGAGCAGCTCGGCATCCAGCAGCAGAACCAGCAGCGCGAAATCGAAGTTGCGGGCAAGAACCGCGAACGCGTCATCGCCATCGAGTCCGAGCGGATCGAAAAGGACCGCCTGCTCGAAGTGATCGGCCGCGAGCGCGAGACCGAGCTGTCCCGGATTTCCAAGGACAAGGAACTCGAGACCGAAAAGCGGTCGATCGCCGAGGTGATCCGGGAGCGGATCGCCGTCGAGAAGACCGTCGCCGAGCAGGAAGAGAACATCAAGAAGCTGCGCGTGGTCGAGGAGGCCCAGCGTAACCGCGAGGCGGTCGTCATCCGCGCCGAGGCCGAAGCCCAGGAGAACCTGGTCAAGGGCATCAAGGCCGCCGAGGCCGCGGAGCAGGCCGCCAAGTTCAAGGCCCGCGAGGAGCTGACCCTCGCCGAGGCGCGCCAGCAGGCAGCCGAGCTGGAGACGCGGGCCAAGATCCGGCTCGCCGAAGGCATCCAGGCCGAAGAGGCCGCCGCGGGTCTCGCCGCCGCGCAGGTCCGGGAGCGTGACGCCGTCGCGCTGGAGAAGGTCGGCCGCGCCGAGGCGATCGTCGAACGCGAGAAGGCGACCGTGCTCGCCGATGCCCTGCGCGACAAGCTGAAGGGCGAGGCCGAGGGGCTCACCGAGAAGGCCGCTGCATTGGCCGCGCTCGACAGCGCGAGCCGGGAGCACGAGGAGTACCGGCTGCGGCTGGACGCCGAGAAGGAGATCCGGCTGGCCGCGCTCGACGTGCAGCGGGACGTCGCCGAGGCGCAGGCGGTCGTGCTCAGCGCCGGCTTGGAGAAGGCCGACATCGACATCGTCGGCGGCGAGACCACGTTCTTCGACCGGATCGTCGGCTCGATCGGCCTCGGCAAGAGCGTGGACGGCTTCGTGGAGCACTCCGACGTCGTCGGATCGCTCGCGCGGCCCTACCTCAACGGGTCGGCGAACTTCACCGACGACCTCGCCAAGCTGATCGGCGCGGTCAGCACCGAAGACGTGAAGAACCTGACGCTGTCGGCCTTCCTGGCGAAGCAGCTGCAGGCCGGCGGGCCGGACAGCGACAAGCTCCGTGAGCTGATGACCACGGCGCAGCGGCTCGGCCTCGCCGAGACGTCGGTCGCCACCGTCGTCGCCGCGAAGCAGTGACGGCGGCCGAGACGAAGCTGGACGCGGGCACCTATGACGTGCTCCGCGTCCGGCTGGCCGCCCAGGCCGCCGAGCTGGCGAAACGCGCGGACGAGCTCAACGCGCGGCGGGTGGCGGTCTTCGGCAGCGCGCAGCTCGCGCTGGTCGGCACCGAACGCATCCGCACCGCCAACAACTGCGTGCCCCGGGACATCGTCGCGGTCGACGGGCGGATGCTGTTCGGCTACAACGTCTTCATCGGGCTGAAACCCGAGACGGCGATCGACGACGTCTTCTCGCTGCAGCGCTTCAGCCGCGACGAAGACGCATTCCGCTTCGACGACGTCAGCGCGGAAGAGCTGCCCGAGCTGCTTCGTGACGAGCAGTTCGGGCGGGACTTCGGGGAGCTCTACCGGTACTACCGGCAGGCGAAGCTGCTGCAGCTGCGCCGGCTGGACGGGAAGCTGCTCGCGGTGTTCCAGATCGGCCCGCGCACCGAGGACATCCGGGTGCTGCGGTGGGCGATCGCGGCCGACGGCACGGTGTCCTACCTGGACAGTCGCGGCGAGCGGGACCACGTCTTCCCGCCGTCGCACGACTTCGAGTGGATCGAGACGACGCGCGAGGACCACGTCCTCGGCCGGCACCCGCACATCTCGATCGAGGACGAGGTGTTCGTCGAGACCGTCGGCGGCAACCTGACGGTCAAGGTCGAGAACAACACCGAGACCGGAGCCGGCGTGTACGCCGAGCCGGTGGACGAGCCGCTGCAGAGCCTCGCCGACGCCGAGGTCTCCTACGCCCGGATCGGCCCGCTGATCCTGCTGCGCATGCTGCCGTACAAGGAAACCACGTACCGCTACTTGGTGTTCAACACCCGCACCCAGGACGTCGTGCGGCTCGACGGCATCGGGCAGGCCTGCCAGCGCCTCCCCGAGGACCACGGCATCATCTTCCCCGGCGGCTACTACCTCGACACCGGCGTCAGCAAGACGTTCGACACCACTGTGGACGGTCTCGAGTTCGAGCGCGTGATCCGCTCGCCCAACGGCGAGGACGTGCTGTACGTCTTCCACGCGCGGGCCGAGGGGCGCTCGCTGCTGCTGCCGTACAACGTGATCCGCAAGGAGGTCGCCAACCCGATCCCGTGCCACGGGTACTCGCTGTTCGACGACGGCACGATGATCCTGTTCCGCGCGCTGTCCGACGAACCGAGCCGGGTCCACCCGATGCAGGTCTGGCGGACGCCGTTCCAGTCCGACACCTACGCCGCGGCGCAGCCGGCCGGCACCGGGCCGCTGGAGCGGGTCGGGAACGCCGACCTCGTCCGCGGGATCTCGGACTGCCTGTCGGTCACCCGGATGATCGGCGAGATGGCGCCGTCGGCGGCGGTGTTCGAGGCGCTGATCGCCGCCTGCGCCCGGGTCTTCGACCACTACCACTGGCTCGGCGAGACCGAGCTGGGCGACCTGCGCTCGCCGCTGTCCGACGTCCGCGTCACCGCCGAGCAGGTGCTGGACGAGTTCGAGACGGTCACCTCGCTCACCGCGCAGGCGGCCGAGGCGGTCGACACCGCGGCGGCCGACACCGCGTCGCTCGTGCGGCGGGTGCGGGGCGAAGCGCTGAACGCGGCGGACGCGTGGGTGCGCCGCCTCGCCGAGATGCACCGGGCGCGCGGGCGCCTGGTCACGGTGCGGGAGCTGCGGTACGCCGACACCGCGCGCGTGGACACGCTGATCGCCGAACTGGATCGCGAGTTCGCCGAGGCCGCCCAGCGGGCCGTGCGGTTCCTGCAGGGCGAGGAGGCGTTCACCGGCTACCACGCCGAAGTAGACGGGCTCATCGCGGCGGCGGGCGCGATCAAGACCGTCGCCGAGGCCGGTCCGGTCGCCGATCGGCTCGACGAGCAGTCTGCCGGCCTGGAGGTCCTCACCGACGTCGTGGGCGGGCTGGACATCGCCGACGCCGTGGTCCGGACGAAGATCCTGGAGCGCGTCGGCGAGGTGATCGGCGCCGTCAACCGCGCCCGGGCCACGCTCGACGCGCGTCGCAAGGAGCTCCTGGAGACCGAGGGCCGGGCGGAGTTCGCGGCCGAGTTCGCGCTGCTCGCGCAGGCCATCACGGGCGGGCTCGCGGTCGCGGACACGCCGGAGCGCTGCGACGAGCAGCTGGGCCGGCTGCTGCTGCAGCTGGAGAACCTCGAATCGCGGTTCGGGGAGTTCGACGACTTCCTGACCGCGCTCGGCGAGAAGCGCACCGACGTCTACGAGGCGTTCTCCTCGCGCAAGCAGGCGCTGCTCGACGAGCGGGCGCGCCGGGCGGACAGGCTGGTCGAGTCGGCCGGACGCATCCTCGGCAGCGTGACGCGCCGGGTCGGTTCGCTCGGCTCGGCCGAGGAGATCAACACCTACTTCGCGGCCGATCCGATGGTCTCGAAGCTGCGCAGCGTCGTCGCGGACCTGCGGGCGCTCGGCGACCAGGTGCGGGCCGAGGAGCTCGAAGGCCGGGTGAAGGCCGCTCGCCAGGAGGCCGGCCGGGCCCTGCGCGACCGGCTCGACCTCTACGGCGAGGGCGGCGAGACGATCCGCCTCGGCCGCCACACCTTCGCCGTCAACACCCAGGACATCGACCTGACGCTGGTGCCGCACGAAGGCACGATGAAGTTCGCGATCACCGGCACCGACTACCGGGCGCCGGTGCGGGACTCCTCGTTCGAGGCGACGCGGCCGTACTGGGACCAGCTGCTGGTCTCGGAGTCGCCGGAGGTCTACCGGGCCGAGTACCTCGCGACGTCGATCCTCGCCGAACGGCCGGTGGCCGAGCTGGTCGAGGCCGACCTGCTCGACGTCGTGCGGAGCGTGGCCGGGGAGCGCTACGACGAGGGGTACGCGCGCGGGGTGCACGACCACGACGCCGCCGCGATCCTGGCGGCGCTGCTGCGGCTGCGGTCCGCCGCCGGGCTGCTGCGCTACCCGCCTACCGCTCGGGCGGCGGCCCAGCTGTTCTGGGCGTTCGGTGCCGACGAGCGGGCCAAGGCCGCGTGGACGACGCGGGCCGCGTCGCTCGCGCGGGTGCGGGAGGCGTTCGGCCCCACCCGGGCGATCGACGAGCTGGCGCGGGAGCTCACCGACGCGGTGACGGCGTTCACCGGCGGACTTGGGCTCGAGACCGAGTTTTCCGGGGAGTACCTGGTCGAGGAGCTCGCCGTCACCCCGTCCGGGTTCGTCACCAGCGGCGGCGCGCGGGCGGTGCTGGACAAGTTCCGGCTCGACCGGCGGAGCTTCGCCGAAGACCTGGGTTCCCTCGACGACCTGGCCGACCGGTACCAGCTCGCCGACGCCTGGCTTCGGTCCTTTGTGGACTCGGTCGGGCTGCCGGTCGACGAGCTGCCCGAAGCCGTCGCGATCGAGCTGTGCGACCTGCCGCGGTACGACTCGTCGGCGACGCTGACGGCCACTGTGGACGGCCTGCTCGGCGCGCACCCGCGGATCACCGGGCGATCGGTGCCGGTCCGGCTCGACGAGACACTCGCCAGGACGCACCGCTTCCGGCGTGACCGCGTGCCGGGTTTCCGCGCCTACCAGCGGCTGCGCAACGAGCTGGTAGCGGCCGAACGCGACCGGCTCCGGCTGGCCGAGTACCAGCCGAAGGTGATGAGCGCCTTCGTGCGGAACCGGCTGCTCGACGAGGTCTACCTGCCGCTGATCGGCGACAACCTGGCCAAGCAGCTCGGCGCGGCCGGGGACGCCAAGCGCACCGACCAGTCCGGGCTGCTGCTGCTCATCTCACCGCCGGGGTACGGCAAGACGACGCTGATGGAGTACGTCGCCAGCCGCCTCGGGCTCGTCTTCGTCAAGGTCAACGGGCCGGCGTTGGGCCACGACGTCACTTCGGTCGACCCGGCCGATGCGCCGAACGCGACCGCGCGGCAGGAGGTCGAGAAGATCTCGTTCGCGCTGGAGCAGGGCAACAACGTGCTGCTCTACCTCGACGACATCCAGCACACCTCGCCGGAACTGCTGCAGAAGTTCATCTCGTTGTGCGACGCGCAGCGGCGGATGGAAGGCGTATGGGAGGGCCGCACCCGGACCTACGACCTGCGCGGCAAGCGGTTCGCGGTGTGCATGGCCGGCAACCCGTACACCGAGCAGGGCAAGCGGTTCCGCATCCCGGACATGCTCGCCAACCGCGCGGACGTGTGGAACCTCGGCGACGTGCTGTCGGGCAAGGAAGAGCTCTTCGCGCTGAGCTACGTCGAGAACTCGTTGACGTCGAACGCCGTGCTGGCTCCGCTCGTGGCCCGGGAGCGGTCCGATGTGGACGTTCTGGTGCGGATGGCGCGCGGCGACGGTTCCGTGCGCGCCGACCAGCTTTCGCAGGCGTATTCGGCGACGGAGCTGGAGCAGATCCTCGCCGTGCTCCGGAAGCTGCTGCGGGTGCAGCGGACGGTGCTGGCGAACAACCAGGCCTACATCGCCTCGGCGGCGCAGGCGGATGCTTCGCGGACCGAACCGCCGTTCCAGCTGCAGGGTTCGTACCGGAACATGAACAAGCTGGCCGAGCGGATCGTGCCCGTCATGGACGACGCGGAGCTCGAGGCCCTGATCGACGACCACTACGCCGGGGAGGCCCAGACGTTGACCTCGGGCGCCGAGGCCAACCTGCTCAAGCTGGCCGAGTTGCGGGGACGGCTGTCCGCGGAGCAGGCCCGGCGGTGGGCCGACGTCAAGGCCGCGTACCTGCGGGCGCAGGCGCTCGGCGGGGACGGCGCGGACCCGCTGAGCCGCGCGGTCGGCGCGGTGGGCCTGCTGGCCGATCGGGTGGGTGCGGTCGAGACGGCCATCGGGCGCGCGGCACAGCGGCTAGCCCGGGAAGACGCTTAATTGCGTTGACGCCGGCGCTCGGCGGCGGCGAGGATGGGTGCCACCCGAACCGAGGAGGGCAGCATGATGGCCATGGAATGGCGACACATGCCGCATTCCTCGGGGGTTCCCGCCATGACGTAGCCGCGTCGTGGTCGAGGGAGCCGCCCATCGGGAAACCGATCCGGGCGGCTTTCTTTTTGAGCTTTTTTCCCCAGCGCTCGTCTTCGTCGCAATCAGTGCACGGACGCGGGCGCGCCCAGCGCGTTGGTCCAGCGGTACGGATCCCCGGTTCTCACCCGGGAGACCCGGGTTCGACTCCCGGACGCGCTACCTTGGCCGAAGCCGAAGGAGACGAGGCCCCGGGCTGTGACCCCGGGCGAAGCCGGTGCGAGTCCGGTCGGCCAACCCACGCGCGCGGCTCGGCAGCCAGCGGGGCTTCATAAGCCTCGCCGACGTGGTTCGACACCACGGCGCGCGACCACCGATCCCTGGGATCCGTGCGACGGAAATTGTCGGTCCCCCGGTCTACCGTCTCGATGAGACCAGACGAGGGGAGTCCCGATGACCACGCACACACTGGAAACACCCGAAGCCGACATCGTCTACGACGTCCATGGCCCCGGCGCCCGCCGAGAGCCCGCGGCCACCGCTGTTCATGCTCCGGCAGCCGATGACCGCCGAGGGGTTCGGCTCGCTGGCGTCGCACTTCGCCGATCGCACCGTGGTCACCTACGACCCGCGCGGGCTCGGGCGCAGCGTCCGCAAGGACGGGCGGGAGGACCACGTGCCCGCCGTCCAGGCAGAGGACATCCATGCCGTCGTCCAGGCGCTGGGGGCCGGCGCCGTCGAGGTGTTCGGCAGCAGCGGGGGTGCGGTCGCCGGGTTCGCGCTGGTCACGGCGTACCCGGCGGACGTGAGCACATTCGTCGCCCATGAGCCGCCGCTCACCGGGTCGCTGCCGGACGCCGCGGCGGCCGAGCGCGCCGGCCAGGCGATGCGGGATGCCTACCAGGCCAAGGGTTTCGGCGCCGGGATGGCGGCGTTCTTCGCGATGACGTCGTGGCAGGGCGAGTTCACCGACGCCTACTTCGCGCTCCCACCGGCGGACCCGGCCCAGTTCGGCTTGCCCACCGAAGACGACGGCCGCCGCGACGATCCGCTGCTGACCGACCGCTCGCTCGCGGTGACCGCCTACCGGCTCGACGTCGAGGCACTGGCCGCGGCGCCGACGCGGATCGTCGTCGCGGTCGGCGAAGAGTCCCGGGAAGTGTTCACCGGGCGGGCCGCGATCGGGACGGCCGCGCTGCTCGGGCAGGAGGCGACCGTGTTCCCGAGTCACCACGGCGGTTTCCTCGGTGGCGAGTTCGGCTACGCCGGCCAGCCGGAAGCCTTTGCCAAGAAACTCCGGGAGGTGCTCGAAGGCTGACCTTCACCTCTCTCCGCCACTCGACGGACTCAATCAAACGTTTAGTTGACAGAGTCGTCGAGTTGGTTGACCATGGCTGCGGCACGGTCACTGCGGGGAGAAGAGGTACGTCGTGGAGAAGCACGCGCTCAGGTGGTGGGCACTGGCGGTCGCGGTGCTCGCGGTACTGGTCGACATGATCGACAACCAGATCGTCGCGGTGGCGCTGCCGACCATCCGGCGGGAGCTCGGCACCGGCGAGTCCGCGCTGCAGTGGATCTCGGCCGGATACGCGCTGGGCTTCGCGCTCACGCTGATCACCGGCGGACGGCTGGGCGACCGCCACGGGCCGAAGAAGCTGTTCGTGGCGGGCATGCTCGTCTTCACGGCCGCCTCGCTCGCCGCCGGGCTCGCCGGGCACGTCGGCGTGCTGATCGCCGCGCGCGTGGTGCAGGGCGTCGGATCCGGGCTGATGGTGCCGCAGGTGCTGTCGTTCGTCCACGCGGAGTTCGACGAGCGGGAGCGGCCGAAGGCGATGACCTGGTACGCGGCCGCGTTCCCGGTCGGCGGGCTCGCCGGGCCGCTGCTGGGCGGCGCGCTGACCGAGGCCGACCTGTTCGGGACCGGCTGGCGGGCGATCTTCCTGGTGAACCTGCCGATCGGCGTGCTCGCCCTGGCCGGCGCGCTGGTCACCATGCCGGCCCGGCCGGGGTTCTTCCGGCACCGCATGGACCCCGTCGGGCTGGCGCTGCTGACCGCCGCGCTGTTCGCGGTGTTCTACCCGCTGGTGCAGGGCCGTGAGCTGGGCTGGCCGATGTGGTCGGTCGTGCTGCTCGCGGCCGCCGTCCCGCTGTTCGGCGTGTTCGCCTGGCACCAGCGGCGGCAGTTCCGCCGCGGCGGCGAACCGCTGCTCCCGCCGGACCTGCTGCGGCACGTCGCCGGCAGCCAGGCCGTCCTGTTCTGCGTCAACACCGCGGTCGGCGTCTTCTTCGTGCTGACCCTGCACCTGCAGCTCGGGCTCGGCTTCACGCCGTGGGAAGCGGCTTTGACGTTCGCGCCGTCGACGCTGGGCATCGTCGTGGGCAACGTCCTGGCGATGCGCCTGGCCCCGAAACTCGGGCGGGCGTTCACCGCCGGCGCCGTCGCGGTGCTCCTGGCCGGGCTGGTGCTGCTCGCGGTCCTGGTGTCCTTCATGGACTCCGCGTTGAGCGGGTGGGCCTTGGTGGTGCCGGTGATCGCCGTCGGGCTCGGCCTGGGCGCGGTGCTGAACACGCTGTTCGCCGCCTCGATGGCGGGGATCCGGCCCGAGCGGGCCGGTGCGGCGTCCGGCGTCGTGAACACGACCGTCCAGCTCGGCACGGCGACCGGGATCGCCTTGTTCGGCACGGTGTTCTTCACCCGGCTCGACAGCGGATCGGCGACCGCGACGGCGGGCGCGCTCGCGGTCAGCGCCGGGGTGCTCGTGCCGGCCCTGGTCCTGACGGCGGTACTGCCTCAACCGTCCGTTCCGCAGAGTCAAGCGGTTGGTTGACGTATAGTTCGCGGCGTGACCGCGTCGAAGCCCCGCCGTTCGCCGAAGCCGCAGGAGCGTCAGCGGGATCCGGAGCGCACCCGGCGGCTGATCCTGGAGGCGGCGGGCGCGGAGTTCGCGGCGAAGGGCTACGCCGGCGCGCGGATCGCGGCGATCGCGGCGCGGGCCGGGGTGAACCAGCAGCTGATCTCGTACTACTTCGACGGCAAAGAAGGCCTGTACCGGGCGATGTCGGAAGGGTGGGGGCAGCGGCAGAGCGAGCTGATGGCGCCGGACCTGCCGCTGTCCGAACAGGTGCGGCGGATGGCGCTGGAGGCGCCGGCCAACCGCGACGGCGTCCGGTTGCTGGCGTGGTCCGGCCTGGAGTACGAGGGCCCGGACACCGACCCCGACCACGCGCCGCGCTCGCAGCGCCTGACGGGGACGGTGGAGCAGATCGGCGCCCTGAAGGCCGAGGGCCGCCTGCCGGACTGGGTCGACCCGGAGTGCCTGACGGTGCTGCTGATGGCGGCGGCGATGGCCCCGGTGACGCTGCCGCACGTGGTGGACGGATTGACCGGGACCGGCGCGGACTCGCCCGAGTTCGTCCGGCGGTACGCCGACCAGCTGGCCAGGCTGATCGAGCACCTGGGGCCGTGACGGCGCTCAGTGCGTGACGGGCTCGGCGGTGGCGGTGGACATGGCGGGGCCGGAGCCGGGCGTGCTTTCCGGCGCGGCCGGCCCGGCGAGTGCCAGCCCGGCGACCAGTGCCAGCGCGACGATGCCCAGGGCGGTGCGGACGAGGGCGGAAAGGGAACAGACGACCATCATGGCAGGCTCCTCGGAATTCCCCGCTCAACGGGATTTTGTGGATTTCGCGGTGTCGGCGAAATTCGTTCTGCTTTGATGGTGCGCGCCGGAAGTGGGGTGCGACAAGGCGTTTCCCGTTACCTGAACCGGCTTTCCCCCGGGGAAACCCCCGGCCGGTGGCGCTACTCCGCGAACGCCGGCCGGTTCCGGTATTCGGCCTCGCCGAGCACCGCCGGGTCGAGCGTCACCCGGTACGCGGCCGCCTCCGCCCACCAGCGATCCGCTTCCGTCCGGTCTCCGCGGGCGGCCGCGGTGTTTCCCAGGCCCGTCAACGCCCGGGCCCGCTCGTACTCGCTGCCCGCGTCGTCGGCCACCTCGGCCGCCCGGTGGTAACCGCGCGTGGCCTCTTCCCAGCGGCCCGCGCGGAAGTGGATCCAGGCCTCGCAACTGGCCGACATCGCCCGGTCGACCGGCAATTGGGCGAGCCCGGCCGCCTCCTGCGCCGCGGCCAGCGCCTCGGGAAACCGGTCCAAGGCCACCGAAGCGAGCGCGATGCCGCGCAGCGCGATGACCACGTTCCGGGTGCGGCCGGTCCGGCGGTAGACGGCCAGCACCGTCGTCAGATCGGCCAGGGCCGGCTCGGCCTCGCCGCGGTACAGGCGCGCCCACGCCAGGCTGGACAGCGCGTCGATCGTGCCTCGGTCGTCGCGGGCCAGCGCGAACTGCTCCTGCGCCTGCTGGTGGAAGCGGACCGCGTCGTCGGCGCGGCCCGACTCGATGTAAGCCATGCCTAGGTTGTTGAGGATCATGCCGGTCGCACTCGGGTCGCCGGCCGCGCGCGCGGCTTCGAGTGCGCACTCGTGCGTCCGGATCCAGGGCTCGAACAGCTTCTCGCGGAAGAAGAACGCGCGGAGCACGAACGCGAGTTGCCAGCAGCGGTCCGGCAGCCCGTGCCGGGCCGCGGATTCGACGATGTCGGCGAGCGTCGGCCACTGTGCGCCCAGCCAGGCGAGGGCGCTCTCGGCGTCCGAGAAGGGCACGGCGGCCGGTGCCGGCAGGCCGGTGGGCGGGCGGAACCGGTAGGGCTCGGCGAGCTCGTCGGCCGCCACCGTCAGCGCGACGAGGTGCTCGACCAGCCGGCGTACGGCGACTTCGCGGTCGTCCGGTTCCACCTGGGGAAGGGCGTGCTTCGCCGCGAAGGTGCGCATCAGGTCGTGGAGTTCGACGTACCCCCGTTCGTCGCGGACGACCAGGTGGGCGTCGTGCAGCCGGTCGACCAGCCGGTCCGTTTCGCCCGGGTCGAGACCGGCGAGCGCTTCGACGGCGCTGGTTTCCGCGGCGGCCGCCGGGTGCAGGGCGAGCAACCCGAGCAGCCGCCGCTGGTCGCCGGGCAGGGCTTCGTACGAGACGGCGAACGCGGTGGCGACGCTTCGCTCGCCGTCCTCCAGCGCGCCGAGCCGGGTGGTTTCGTCGGCCAGCCGGTCGCGCAGCTTCGCCGCCGTCCAGCCGCCGGCCGTGAACCGGGCGGCCACGATCCGGACCGCGAGCGGCAACTGGCCGCAGTGCCGGACGATCTCGGTCGCCACGTCGTCGTCGGCCGGTGCGTGGTCGCCGGCGACGGACCGCAGCAGTCGCACGGAGTCGCCCAGCGGCAGCACCCCGACCGGGAAGTGCCAGGCGTCGTCGAGTGCGGGCAGCCGGCCGCGGCTGGTCACCAGGATCCGCGACGACGTCTCGCCGTCGGCGATGGCCCGGATCTGTTCGGCGGACCGGACGTTGTCGAGCACGAGGATCATCCGCCGCCCGCGCAGCTGGTCGCGGACGAGGTTGGCCAGGCCGTCTTCGTCGACGGGGAGCTGATCGGCCGAGACGTCCAGCAGGCACAGCAGCCGGTGCAGGGCTTCGCAGGACGAGAGCTCGACGGCCCCGGGGGTGTGCCCCCGGAGGTCGAAGAACAGGCAGCCGTCCGGGAACGTGCCCGCGACCTGCCGGGCCGCGGCGACGGCCAGTGCCGTCTTGCCGGCTCCCGCCATTCCGTGCACCACGCCGACCCGGGCCTCGTCCGGGCCGAGGAGCAGCGCGGAAAGCGCTTCTAGTTCGGTTTCGCGGCCGACGAAGTACCGGCCGCTGTCCGGCAGCCCGACGATGCCACCGGCGCTGCGGCGCGCGGGGAATGCCGATTCCGCGACGAGGGCGAGCAGTTCTCCGCCGGCCCCCAGTGCCTGGTCGCAGGCCTTGGCGAGGTCCCGGTTCACGCGGGCCTTGCCGTTCTCCACCTTGCTGAGGTAGCCCTTGGTGAAATGGACGGACGCTGCGAGTCCGGTCAGTGACATGCCGACCGACATCCGTCGACGCTTCAATTCCGCTCCAAAGTCCGGCATGGCTCGATCATCCTGTAATCAGCGAACGGGGGGAAGGTCTGCCGGCGGCCCGGGCCCGCCGGCGACGTGCTGGTCAGCCCAGCAGGGAGACCAGCTGGCCGAGCACGATGACGAGGTGCGTGTGCATCGCGTTCCCCTTTCCGGATCGCCGTCGCCGCGGTCAATTCAGCGGCGACTTACTTGGTTGCCGAAGGATTCCGGCACACCAAGCTTGACCCGGCGAATTGTCCGGCGACAGACGTTTCCCGTTGCCTCTCAAAGGAAATCGCTGACCTGCACGGTTTCCCGGATCCGGAAACAACGGAAACAGGCGACGGCGTCGTGGAGTGCCGCGAAGGTGGGTAGACTTCCACGCAACGACCAAGACGGAGGTGACGGCTTGGCTCAGAAGGCGGCCGAAGCGAAGATCAACGCGCTCTCAGCGGAGTTGAAACTGCTTCGCAAGGGGCTCGGCATCCAAGCGAAGAACCTGCCTGCGCTCATCGGGGAACAGTTGCGCGAAGTGTGCGGTGTCCAGGAAGACGACACCCCGGGAACGGTTCGCGGCAAGGTGGTCGAAACGCTTCGCCGGTTGATCGAAAGCCTGTCCGAATCGCACCGGCGGACGGCGCGGATCGTGCTGGGCTTCGGCACCGGCGCGAACGAGCGCTACACCCAGCGCCTCGCACTGCTGGGCACGGGAGCCGACCGGAACGTCCGCACGATGCAGCGCCGCGCCGATGACGTCATCTACCTGATCGCCGAGGCCGCGTACGGGGACCCGTCGCCGTACGGGGTGTCCGCCATCAGCGACGACGGCCCGTGGCACACGTCGGCACTGGCGGTCCGGCTGACCTTGACGGGGGTGGCCGCCGCCGAGGTCTTCGAGACGCGCCGGGTGGTCAGTCACGTGGCCGGCCTCGCCGACGTCGAGCACGCGATCTCGCTGGCCCGCCCGGCCAGCACCACCGGCCAGCCGGACCTTTCGGATTTCGGCATCGACGTCGTCGCCGGCGGCGAAGTGCATTCCGTGCGGATGGTCAGCTCGTCCCGGGTCGCCTTCAGCCTGCGCCCGCCGCAGCCGCTGGACGCGGGCGACGAGCACGAGTTCTTCTTCCGCATCCGGGTCGACGAGCTGCCGTCGCCGTTCTACTGCTGCACGCCGGAGTTCCCGTGCCAGAGCTTCGACCTCAACGTCCGGTTCGACCGGCGGCAGCCACCGCAGCGCGTCTGGCGCATCGACGGCGAGTTCTCCAAGGACGCCCAGGATCCGCTGACCGCGCGCAAGCCGCTCTTCCTCGACAACGCGGGCGAGGTCCACACCGGCTTCCGCGACCTGCGGCCGGCGAGGTCCTACGGGGTGGGCTGGCAGCCCGCTTCTTGAACCGCCAGCCGCTTCCCCGGGAGCCGGAGCGAACCGGCGGTGCGGTGTGCGCTCCATGCTCCTCCTCGCCGTGACCGCCGGTGTCCACGATGCCGTATCGGGCGGAGCTGCGACGCGACAAAAACACGACACTTCGAGCGCCGTCCGGACCGGCTGATCAGCCGCGTCCGTGCCATCATCGGGCATGGTCACCACTGAACCCGAGCTCAACAGCGGGGTGCTGCCCGGGAACGTGCGCGCCGACGACTGGATCATGCTCGTGCTCGCCGCCGGGTCGGTCGGGTTGCTGGGGTTCATGGTGCTCAGCCCGCCCGCGCGGGACGTCGGGCTCATCATCTTCTACGTCGACTGCGGGATCTGCGGGATCTTCCTGCTCGAGTTCTTGTTGCGGTGGCGGAAACGGCGGTGGGCCAGGAAGTTCCTCGTGCGCAACTGGTACGAGCTGTTCGCCATGATCCCGGTCGCGCACCCCGCGATGACCGCGCACAAGTTCGTCAGCGTCGTGCTGCTGCTGGTGCGGATCGGACGAGCCGCGGACCGGGCCGTCGGCGAGCAGTTCACCTACCGGCTCGTCGACAAGCTCTCCGAACCGATCGTGAAGGCGATCAAGAAGCCGATCACCGTCGCGGTGCTCGACGAGGTCGTCAAGGTGCTGGAAACCGGCAACTACCCGGAAAACCTGGCCAAGTCGCTCGGGGCGCACAAGGACGAGCTGCGCTCGATCATCGCCGAGAAGATCGCCGCGGACCCGCAGCTCGGGAAGCTCAAGCGGCTGCCGTTCCACGACGAGATCGTGCGGGCCTGCGTCGACACCTCGTTCCGCGTGCTGCTCGAAGTCCTCCTCGACCCGCGGATCGACGACTTCTTCTCCGCCGTGGTCCGCGACAACCGCGAGCAGATCCGGCTGGCCGTGCAGCTCGGGCTCAACGAGATCGACGACGAAAACGAGGAAAAGGCGCTGCCGGTGCGCACCCAGCGCGCCGCCGCGCACGAGTACGACCGGCTGCACCCGGGTTCACGACCGTGAGGCCAGGTACGCGCTGAGCAGGGCGGCCGCGTCGAGCATCGCCAGGCCACGGGCGGTCAGCCGGTCCCGCCAGGTCGCGAGCGCCTCGGCCAGTGAGTCCGTGCCGCCCGCGGTGCGGACCTGCGCGACCACCGTCGCGATGTGGGCCAGCGGGTAGCCGCCCCGGCGGAGCAGGTGGGCGAGTTCCGCGTCCCGGATGTCGGCCGCCCGGAAGACCCGGTAGCCGGTCGCCCGGTCGCGCTCGGGGCGCAGGATGTCCGCGCGTTCCCAGGCGCGCACGGTCGCCGCGGTGACGCCGAGCCGGTGCGCGAGTTCGCCGATCGACCAGCCGGTGGTGGCCGGTCCGGGTGCCGTCCCGGTGGTCAGCGACCCGATCGCGGTGCGGACCGTGTTGAGGGTTTCGCGGTCCCGGAGCAGCTGCTCGTGGCCGCGGTCGACGAGGGTCAGCGCGCGGGCGAGGTCGCCGTCGTTGACGGCGTGCATGATGCCGCCGGCTGTCGCGTGCCCGTAGGCCGGGACCAGCGCCAGGAACGCCCGGAGTGCTCTCGCGTGCGCCTCCGTGTAAACCCGGTAGCCGCTCGGGGTGCGCGCGGCCGGCGGGAGGAAGCCGTCCTGTTCGTAGTTGCGGACCGCCTGCGTGGAGATACCGTGCTCGCGGGCGAGGTCCGCAGGTCTCAACCGAGTCTTCAAGGATACGATTCAACCACATGGACGTCACCGACTTCACCGCCGAACTGCTCGCGCTGGGCGAGCCGACGCACTTCGAGCCGGCCTGCGCACGGCTCCGCAACGACCTCTTCGCCCAGCTCGCCGAGCACGGCTTCCGGTCGATCGCGCTGGAGACCGACCGCGTCGCCGCCCTCGACGGCGGCTTCTCGCACGACCTGGGCGAAGTGGCCGCCAACCGGCAGCTGCTCGACTGGCTGCGCGAGTACAACGAGACCGCCGAAGAACCGCTGGCCTGCCACGGCTTCGACGCCCCGGCCGAGATGTTCAGCGCCCCCAGCCCGCGCACCTACCTCGAGCACGTCCGCGACTACCTGGGCTTCGACGCCGACATCGCCGCGCTGACCGGCGACGACGAGCGGTGGAGCCGGTCCGAGGCGATCCTCGACCCGGACCGGTCGCCCGGGGCCGCCGCGGAAGCCCGTGAACTGCGGGTCATTGCCGACGACCTGCTCGTCGCCCTGCACGCCCAGGCACCGCGGCTGGACACGGCTTGGTGGCGGGCCCAGGCCAACGCCACCGCCGGCCGCGGCCTGCTGCGCTACCACGCGGCGTCGGCCCGGCCCGGTGACCGCGACACGCGGATCGCGCGGCTGGCGGGGATGCGCGCGGTGCTCATGGCCGAGAACCTCCTCGACATCCGGGCCATCGAGGCCCGCCGCGGCCCGACGCTGGTGTTCGCACACAACGGCCACCTGCAACGCTCGGGGTCGGGCACGGGCGCGATCGTCGGAGCACTGCTCGGCGAGCGGTACGCCTTCATCGCCGGCAGCCTCGGCCACAGCGAAGCGATCGGCCTCGGCGAGCCGGCGCCGGACACCTACGAAGGCCTGCTGCAGCACGGCACGAAGACCTGGAAACTGACCGCCGACCTCCCGGCCGGTCGCAAGCGCACCGACACCAAACCCGAACGCGGCTACTTCGGCCTCGACGCCGACGTGCTCGACGGCGCCGCCGCGGTGTGGCACATCGCCTGACCGCGGCGGGCCCCAAGCGCCCCAATGTGGCCTTCGGTGCGTCTGACGCACCCAAGGCGGCCTTCGGTGCGTCAGACGCAACCAAGGCCGCCTTGGGGCGCTCGGGGGTTACGGGTAGCTGACCAGGTTGACCGGCACCGTGCCCGAAGGTGTCACGCCGCCGGTGTCGTTGATGACGTGCGTGATCGTGCCGCGGTAGTTGAGCGACACCGTCAGCAGGCTGTGGAACCGCACGCCGGAGTTGTTCGGCACCTCGAACGCGTGGTAGCTGGACACCGCCGGGTTCGTGTCGAAGAAGCAGTAACTCCCGAGTCCCCAAGCCTCATGGGACGTCACGTTCGACGCGACCTTGTACGCGGCATACCCGGCGACGCCCGATGGCGCGTTCCACGACGCCTGGTTCGGCACGTCGTAGGGCATCTCGTTCTGGAAGAAAATCGTCCGGCCGCCCTGGCCGTTCCAGATCACCTGGTACTTCTGGTAGTGCTCGACGAACAGGCCGGTGGCCAGCACGTTCACGCCGTTGACGACGAGCCCGGTGTCGGCCGTGTTGGTGTTCCAGCCGTACGTGCCCGCGTTGCCGTGGTCGGCGCGCCACGCCCAGATGTGGTCGATGATCGTGTTCGCGCTGTTGACGATCAGGCTGTTCGTCGCCTTGCCCGCGATCGCACCGCCGATCCGGAAGAACACGTCCTGGACCGTCGTCGGGTTCGACGCGTGCGACGCCGACGAGCCGGACTGGCCGACCGTCAGCAGCGCCTGCGAGTTCGTCGTGCCCGCGTCGAAGAGCAGGCCCTTGAGCCGGACGCCGTCCACATCGGACACCTGCATCGCGTTGACGCCGTTGTCGGGCACCAGCGTCGGGTAGCCGATGCCGAGGATGGTGGTGTTCGCCTTGGTCACGTTGAGGGTCTGGTTGAGGTGGTAGACGCCCGGCGTGAAGAACAGGTTGCAGCCCGCGGCGAGGGCGTTGTTGATCGAGGCGGCCGTGTCACCGGACTTGACGACGTAGAACTGGCTCATCGGCGCCGACGTACCCGGGGTGCTGCCGTTCGCCCAGCTCGGGCCGGACGCGTTCGTGCGCAGGGACGGCAGGAAGACGCGGTACTTGCCGGTGCCGTCGACGTAGAGGTAGGGCACGTCGCGGGAGACCGGGGTGGTCGCCAGCGTGGTCTCCGGCGGGTTCGGGAACGTGTTCGCCGGCGCGCCGCCGGTACCGGAGAAGACCATGTTCCAGACGCCGCCGTTCCAGCTGCCGAGCTGCGAGTCGCGGGTGTACCACTGCTGCTGCGAGACCGACGCGGCCTGGCCGGCCACCTTCGTGTCGGCGATGTAGCCGCCGCTGGCAAAGCCGTAGCTCGCCGGGTACAGCTGCAGCCCGCCGCGGACGTCCATCCGGCGGAACGGCGCGGCCTGCGCCACCGCCCAGCGCTCGTTGCCGCCGGACGGGTTGACCGCCATGTTCTCCGCCGAGCGCCAGAAGTTCTGCAGCGCGACGCCGTTGTCGGAGGCGTTGAAGGCGTCGACGGTGACGTCACCGTTGATCAGCACGTCCCCGGGGTTCTGGCCGAGCCCGGCCACCGAGGTGTAGAAGCCGACGTTGTCGTGCACGTTGTTGTAGGTACCCGGCTTGAACAGGTGCGCGACCCGCCGGTCCGCCATCTGCGCGGTCAGCGTGTCCTTCTGGTTGGCGAAGTCCGTGTCCAGCTGCGCCTGGATCGTCGCCGCCGGCATGCCCGGGTCGAAGATCCGCACGTTCGAACCGAAGTTCGGGGTGTCGGACTGCGCCGGGCAGCCCGCCTGGGTGCCGATCGTGTAGGTCGCGCTCGACACCGGGGACGTCGTCGAGCCGGACTTCAGCGCGATCGCGTTGACCGTGCGGGAGTCCGGGACGCTGATCGGTCCACTGTAGAGCGTCGAGGACGCGGTGGGCGTCGAGCCGTCCACGGTGTACCGGATGGTCGCACCGGAGGTGGCGCTGCTGATCGTCACCGTCTGGGCGGACGAGTACGTGCCGCCGGGCGGGCTGAACGTCGGCGCCGCGACCGTCGACGTGCCGCCGCCGACGGTGTAGCTGAAGTGCGGGGTATCGTACTGCGGGCCGCTCTTCTCGTAGGTGAACCAGTAGTCGAGGACGTTTCCGCTGCTCAGGCCGTTGACTCCGGCCCGCCAGGTGCCGGAGCCGTTGGTCATCCGGACGTTCTGCTGGCCGACGCCGGGGACGCCGGTGTAGTGGACGTCCACGTACAGCGCCGGGGTCGTCGGGGTGAAGCTGATCTGCACCTGACTGGCGCTGGGCTGGGTGACGCTCTGGGTGTAGTCGTCCGCGGCCAGCGCGGCCGGGGCGCTCAGCCCGGCTGCCACCAGCACTGCCGAGGCGACGAGCGCGAGGCCCGGGCCGCGTCGTCGTAACTTGTCCAAGGTCCGGTTCACGCCGTGACACCTCCGCCGTTGGGGATCCACGAGGTATTTGTTGCCAGTCGCAACAAAGTAGCTCCCACTCAGCGAGGCTTCGATCACTTTTTGATAACACTTGTCTGGACCAATACGCAAACGGGTGAGCCGGTTCGTCACTCTTCGTCGGATTGCGGCCACGGTGGGCGAATGACTGAACCGAGAAACATTCTTCCGACGGGTGACCTCGACCGGGTGACATGCGACGATCCGCTGCCACCTCGTCCCCTACCGAGGAGTAGGCCATGGCGTCTCCACGGGTGTTCCGGTCCCTCGTCGTCCTCTCCCTGATCGCGGCTCCGCTGACGGTGGCCACGACCTCGACCGCCGAAGCCGCGTCGCTGCAGAGCGGCGGCATCGTCAACTTCGGCTGCGCCACCTCCGGCAAGTTCCACTGCCTCGGCAAGGCGATCCGGTCGCCGAAGGGCAACGGCCCGCTGGTCGTCTCGACGCCGGTCGGCTACGGACCGGCCGAGATCCAAGCCGCGTACAACCTCGGCGGACTGCACGCGAACGGCCGCACGGTGGCCATTGTGGACGCTCAGGACGCGCCGACCGCGGAGGCCGACCTGGCCAAGTTCCGGTCGGCGCGCGGACTTTCGCCGTGCACGACGGCCAACGGCTGCTTCAAGAAGGTCAACCAGAACGGCGCGGCGAGCCCGCTGCCCGCGCCCGACTACGGCTGGGCCGAGGAGATCAGCCTCGACCTCGACGCGGTGTCGGCGACCTGCCCGGACTGCCACATCCTGCTGGTCGAAGCGAACACCCCGGACACCGACCCGCTGATGACGGCGGTCGACACGGCCGCGGCGACACCGGGCGTGGTGGCGATCTCCAACAGCTACGGCGGCGCCGAGGACTCGACGATCCTCGCCGCGGACGCGCACCTGAACCACCCGGGCATCGCGGTCACGGCCTCCTCGGGCGACTCCGGCTACGGCGTCAGCTGGCCGGCCTCCTCGCCGTACGTCACGGCGGTCGGCGGCACGACGCTGAAGAAGGCGGCGACCACCACCCGCGGCTGGACCGAAACGGCGTGGAACGGCAGCGGCAGCGGGTGTTCGACCCTGGAGGCGAAACCGTCCTGGCAGCACGACACAGCCTGCGCGAAGCGGACGGTCGCGGACGTCTCGGCGGTCGCGGACCCGGCCACCGGGCTCGGCGTGTACGACACGTACAACAGCTGCGGCAGCTCGTCGTGGTGCGACTTCCTGCTGTCGCTGGGCCTGGCCCAGGGCGCGGACGGCTGGGTGCAGGTCGGCGGCACGAGCCTGTCGTCCCCGGTGATCGCGAGCGTGTACGCGCTGGCGGGCAACTCGGTGACGTCGGGTTCGTACCCGTACGCGCACACCGGCGGGCTGTACGACGTGACGTCGGGCTCGAACGGCAGCTGCGGCGGGACGTACCTGTGCACCGCGGGCGCCGGCTACGACGGGCCGACCGGGCTCGGCACGCCGAACGGGACGTCAGGGTTCTGAGCGGCGGATCGGGTTGCCGAGCGCCGCGGTCAGTTCCGGGTCGATCCGGGTGAGCAGGTCGCCGAAGACGCAGACCGTCTCCTCCCACGGGTGCCCGAAAGTGCCCAGGCGGAGGTCTCGGGTCAGGTAGCTGTGGTAATCCCCGTCCGGGAAGACGGCGCCGGGCCAGCGAGGTCCGGTGCCGTCGACCCGCGCGGGGTCGAAGCGGTAGCCGACGTGGTGCCAGTCGAGCCAGTACAGCTCCTCGCCCGGCTCGACGGACTCGCGGAGTCCCTTGTGGACGATGTCGGACAGCGCGTCCAGCTGTGGGTCGTCGAGGTCGCCGACGTGCCAGGTCGCCGAGCCGGGTGGTTCGGTGATGCCGGGGAACGCCCGGGTGCCGGGCCGGAAGGCGAACTCCCCGGAGAAGCGCGCCCAGATGTCGTGGTGCTCCGGCTCCGCCAACAGCCGCCGGACCGGCCGGGTCCGCGCGGGTTCGCCGGGTGATGGCAGGTGGTAGCGGGTGACCGCGGTGATCGCCCGCATGCCGGCCGCTTCGAAGGCAGCCCGCAGGTCGCCGGTGGCTTCCGCGAGCAGGAACCGCACGTCCCGGTGCGGTCCGGCGAGCCGCCAGTCGTGGGCGACGAGCCTGGTGGCGAAGCCGGGGTCGGTGACCCCGCCGACCACCATGAACTCCCCGAGTTCTTCCAGCCAGGCGGCGCGATCGCCGTCGAGGACGACCTCGGCCGATCGGCGCAGGTGGGCGGCGTCGGCGAGGAACTCCGGGAACGGGCGGTGGTGCGGGCCGGTCTTCGCGGCCAGTTCCGCAACCCGCTGGTGCCCGGCCCAGTCGTGGCCGACCACGGGGAGCGCCGTGGTGTCCGTCCCGATCGGACAGCTGAGCACCGCACGTTCCGGCTCCGCCGCGAAGCCTGCGGCGACCAGGATCTCGGCGAGCCGGGCGTCGCCGTACACCGGCCAGACCACCGGCTCGGTGCGCTGCGCGAAGGCCTCGACCTGCCGGAACACCAGCGCTTCGAGGTCGCCCTCGGGCAGCGGCCCGTGACTCACCTCGCCGTGGGTGCCGTAGTGGGTTCGTACCACCGGGCCGTCGCGCTCGATCACCGCGCCCACGGGTGGGAGCTGCGACCGGCGGTTCAGTGCGTCGTTCACGAGACCGATCATCCCCGGTCGGGTGACGTTCGTGCAGCGCGTTTTCGCCGGTCGGCCCGCGGGGTAAGGATGTGTCCATGGTGGACACCGAAGTCCTCTCGCGGACGGCTCCGCGGGCGCTCGACGTCGTCACCCCGCTCGGGGACGTGCGGTTCGCCGTCCGCGTCGGGGACTGGGACGTGCCCGCGAGACCCGAGCTGACGTGGGGCCTCGCGTCCGGGGCGCGGCTGTGCCGGTGGCGATCCGACTCCGCGCGGCTCGACGTGCTGGGCGGGACCACCGCGTCCGGGCTGTCCGGCGTGACCCGCGAGACCACCATCCTCCGGGTGCTCGCCCGCGAAGACGTCGGCGAGTTCGTCGTCCAGGCCGAGCTGACCGGCGCGCCGGAGGAAGAGCGCGTCTGGGAAAGCGCCTTCACCGCCGAGACCGCCGACGCCGTGGTGAGCGTCGGCGGCCCCGGGGCCGAGCTGCTGCGGCGGTGTTCGCTGGCCGGGCAGCACGTGCCGCCGTACTGGTCGCGGCTGGTCGGCGGGGACGTCGTCGAGCGGACCGGGGGCCGGCTCACCTGGCGGCTGCCGCGCGTGGACCGCGGCGACTACGCCGAGCTGTGGGTGTCCGTCGCGTGGAGTGCGCCGGGTGGGGACCCGGGCCGCGCCGTCGACGTCGACGCGGCCCGGGTGCTGCGGGAGTTGACAAGCCGACCAAAAGCAGGCCGAGCCCCACTTGGCACGTAACCGTTGCTACAAAGCCATTAGGCCGTGGCTGTGGTCGGATTGGCAACCATCGACACAGCTAACCCACTGAAATCCGGTCCAGATCCGGGGCCCCGGCGCGGTCGTTGCCGATCCGGATCGTATTGGCGCCCGCGGTCAGCGGCACCGGGACCGAGGTGGTGTACGGGGTGTTGTTCCCGGCCCCGCTGACCTTGACCTCCACCGGCGTGCCGCCGTTCACCGACACGAAGTACGACCGGTCGCCGTTGACGGTGAAGTCCAGGTACAAGGTGTACTGGCCCGCCGCGGGCACCGTCACGCCGGGGAACGTGACCGCCGCACCAGGCCCGATGTTGCGCACCTTCTGCCCGCCCGAGCACGGCGAACAGTTGGTGACGCCGGCGTCGCCGATGTCGTTGGCCGAATCCTCGGCCTCGCGCATGAACACCCGGTCCGCGGGCCGCGGCTTGACCTGCACCGGCTTGCTGACGGACTTCGCGCGCCCGAGCGTCCGGAACGACGCCGTCACCGGGATGCTCACGTCCTGGGCCGCCGGTGCGGTGACCGTCCACGACCCACTCAGCACCTGGCCGAGCCCCAGTGCGGACGTCGTCGCCGGGTCGCCCGTGACCGTCCAGCCCGCCGGGACCACCGGCGCCAGCGACACGGCGTCGATCGGGTCGTCGACGTCGAGGCGCAGCGACGCCTCGATCCGCAGGGACTGCTGACCGGGCGAAACCCATTGCACACCGGCGGGCTTCACCGTCAACGTCGTCTTCGGCGTGTACGACTCGGGTGGCATCGGCGCCACCGCGATCCGGTCGAGGTCCGCCGTCCCGGAGACCTTGATCGTGTTGGCGCCGGCGGTCAGCGGCACCGGGATCGCCCCCGGCGTGGTGACCGCGATCGGCGCCGCGCCGTTGACGCTCACCGAGAGCGTGCCCGGCCCCGTGGTGTCCAGCTGCAGCCGGGACGGACCCGTGGCCTGGACGTCACGGAAGACGACCGCGCCCCGGTCGAGGCCGGTCACCGCGTTCGTACCCGAGCACGCCTCGCACCACACCGGCGTCGCTTTGCCCTCGAAGCCGTTGCGCCACGACTCCGCTTCCAGCGGCACCTCGCCGCGCGGGTCGGGGTAGCCGTAGGCGACGTCGATCTCGTCGAGCGCCAGCTGCCGGTAGTACGGTTTGGCCTGCGGCCCGGACCACGTGTTCAGCACCTCGAGTTTCAGGTACCGCGCGTGCACCTCGCCGACGTCGATGAACTGGACGCCGCGGTTGCTGGGCAGGGCGCCGGTGCGCACCGTGCGCCAGCTCTGCCCGTCGTCGCTGGCGTGGACGCGGTAGTCCTTGATCCGCGCGGAATCCTCGGCGCGGCCGAACGACTCCCGCGCGGACGTCGGCGACGACTCGCGCTCATGTACCGCGAGGTAGGCCGTCGACCGCTTCCGGCCCAGGTCCAGCGTCACGGAAACCGGGAGCTGACCGCCCGCGTCCCAGTAGTTCAGGTAGCTGCCGTCGACGAGGTTCGCCGCCGTTGCCCCGTTCGCGGACGCGGTGGCCTTGATCGTGCTCTTGTCGTAGAAGTACTGCTGCCCGGCGGAGTCCACTTTGAACACCGTGTCGTAGGTGTCCCAGTTCTGGACGTCCAGAATGGACAGATAGCCGCCGGACTGCGCGAAGCGCATCGGCTTCCCGGTGCGCAGGTCGGACACGCCGGTGACGCGGTAGCCGTTGTCCCGCAGCCGGACCAGGTTCGTCGACGGCCGCGTGACGACGTGCACGTACTGTGTTTTGGCGCCGGGACGAACGGTGATCACGCCGTGCGCGCCGTCGTTCCAGAAGCCGGGCTGCAGGCCGCCGTACATGTACCCGCCGCCCTCGGTGCCTTCCAGCGATTCGCGGATCGGCTGCGTCCAGGACGCCATGAAGTTGTTGAACGCCTCCTGCTGCGGCGGGAACTTGCCGTTGAGCATGGCGGTTTCGGCCATCAGCGACTTGATCGACGAGCCCGCGTTCGTGATGTAGCGGCCGGTGGAGAGCCGGAAGTCGACGGCCTGGTCGCCGCCGCTGTACCACCAGTCGCCGTTGGTCGGCAGCTTGTAGTCCGCCTCGGTGAGCCGCGGCATCGGCGTGTAGACGGCCTGCGGGTAGTCGTACGACGGTGTCATGCCGGTCTTCTGCTCGTTGCTGACCGTGTCCATGATCGGCGTGTCCTCGTTGTTGTTGCTCAGCAACCAGGACGGCCGCTTCTCGCGGATGCGCTCGTAGAGCCCGTGCTGCTCCCAGTACTCGTTGTCGTTGTCGATCCAGAAGCCGGCGAGGCCGGAGTAGCGGTCCATGACCTCGTCGAACAGGTCGTAGCTGTACTCGCCGAAGCCCGGGCGGGTGGTCAGGTCGACCGGCTTGCCCTTGTACGCGGAGTAGGCGGCCGAGTCGAGGGACTCGTGGCCGGTTTCGTTGTGCCACTGGGGATCGTCGGTCATGTAGAGCATGACGCGCACGCCCTTGGCCTGACCCGCGGCGATCAGCTCGCCGAGGAAGTCGCGCTGCGTCGAGCAGCTGCCGGGGATCTTCGAAGGCCACGGCCGCGCGTAGCCCAGCCGGCTGTGGAAGGTGGTGAGGACGACGTAGGACGCGCCCAGCTTCTTGGCCTCGTCGATCCAGTAGTCGGGCGTCCAGCCGCCGCCGGTGACGTCGCGCTCCCAGGCGGCGCAGTCGGTGTGCCGCGGCGCGGTGAACATGCCCCAGTGCAGGAACAGCCCGGCCGTCGAGGCCCGCAGCCAGTCCTGGCGCGGATGGTACAACTCGGCGTTCGCGGGACTGACCAGGCTCGCCACCAGCGCGACGGCGGCGGCGAGGCAGGCAAGCAGTCGGATTCTCAAAGGACCTCCTCGTCCGGAGAGATCCGATGATTCGTTCCTCATATATCGTACGTCAAGGGAAGATTCCGCTCATCGGCACACAGTCGTCTGATCTGTCACGTACCCACTCTTGGTGAAGAGTTCCGGAGCTCTCGGTGTGAGTTGTAACCAACCGCCCAGTCTGGGCGACACACGGGTGTAGTCGATCCGGGAGGTGTCGATGCACTGTTGTGCTGGAGGGGCGATTACCGGTCGGCGAATGCGCACAGTTGCGGCATGCGCACCCAGTGTTGCCGACGGTGGGCAGGTTCGCGCGAAGCGCCTGACCAGAGGTGTGCGCCGGAGCTTTATGCCTTCCGGGCAAGATCACTCGAAAGTTCGACGCTCAGTGTTCATTGTGGACACTCCGGCCGACTTTGCGCTAGCGTCGCCGCGTGCCGCAACTCGGGCTTCTTGCCCCGCGGCGCACGACAATCCATATCCCCGCAACTCATCGTTCGCCCATTCCCGGGTGGACGTGAGCCCTGCACGTGACACGAAGGTGACTCTTCCCATGGGCGGTTCCGAAGGCGGCGACTGACTGCCGTGGGGTAGTCCGCGCCGCCTCTGGACGGGCTACCCCAAGTCCAGCTTCATGCCGTACGTGGCGTCAGTGGGCACGTGGTCGATGTGCAGCGTGATGACCGTGCGGCCGTCGGCGTCGGTGTCCGATGTGATGAAGGTGCCGCTCGGTTGGTCGTCCTGGAACCCGATGGCATCGTAAGAGACGGTGAATTCGCCGGGGAAGACGACTCGGTGAGTCACCTTGTCGATCTGCAGGACCTTGCCCGAGTGGAAGTGGAAATCCTCGGCAACCCCGTCGCACATGATCGGCTTGCACTTCTTCGGCCAGAATCGCTCTATGTCGAGACGGATCTCCTCGCCCTGTCGGAAGGGTGCGTGGAGGTGAACGATCATCGCCATCTCCTTGTTGTTCAACCAGGATTTGGTGACGTTCCAGTGCGGCCCGGGCTTGCCGTTCACCTTCAGGCTACGGGCGTTGATCCGGACCTTGTCCCGGTACTTCTCCGGCTGGTCCCATTGGCTGCCGGCATAGAACCTGATGAAGTGGACTTCTTCGCGCAGCGCCACGGCCTTGATGATCAGCCTCTCGCGCACGTCGCCGTTCCGGTGGATGAACACCGTCTGGTCCCAGTCGTTCACCAGCACCAACGGCTCGGGCCGGTGGTCGATGATGAAATCGCAGTACTGGGCGAGCAGATCCCGGTACACGGCATAGTCCCGCCGCAAGCGCCGGTTGTTCGCCAAGACGACCAGGATCCCGACGATCATGAGCAGGCCCGCCGTCAGGAACGCGCCCGCGCGGACCATTTGACTGCCGAACAGTGTTCCCAATAGGCCCGCGAAACCCAGCAATCCGACAAGGCTGCCGATCACGCCTGATGCGCCGCGCTGAGCAGTATATGAATCGAGCCAGGAGACGAAGCTCTTCAACATACGCCCCGCCTCCTTCCGTGCGACCGAAACGAGCGAGCGACGCCGGGTCTGCTGTCGACCTTTGCGTCGATCATCAGATTAAGGCCAGGTCAGACCGTGTCAGCTAGTGCAACAGGGTGAAGTTCCAAATAGCCTTGACGGCTTTTGGTAACCCTCGGGAGCTTCTCCGAGCCGTTATCCACTCGTGCCGGAGAAGCGTCGAACCTCATTCACACTGGAGTTCCGTTTGCTGTGAAACAGGTCAAGAAGTGGACACCGGTCTCGGAGGTCTGTCACAAACGCGCGGCCGTGTTCGTCAGGGTGGTGATCGCACCCGCGAAAGGACGAACCCAGTGAACGATGAGCTCCTCGCCCGCAGCTTCGAGACCCACCGCCACCACCTGCGATCCGTCGCCTACCGGATGCTGGGTTCGGTGACCGAGGCCGAGGACGCCGTCCAGGAAGCGTGGCTGAAGCTGAGCCGGAGCGACACCGCGGCCGTCGAAAACCTGGCCGGGTGGCTCACCACCGTCGTCGGGCGGGTCTGCCTCGACATGCTGCGCTCCCGGAAGGCCCGGCGCGAGGAGCCGTGGGAAGCCCTGGTGCCCGACCCGATCGTCAGCCGCGAGGACGCCGGCCCCGAGCACGAGGTGCTGCTGGCGGACTCGGTCGGTCTCGCGCTGCTGGTCGTGCTCGACACGCTCACCCCGGCCGAGCGGCTGGCGTTCGTGCTGCGGGACATGTTCGCGATGCCCTTCGAGGAGATCGCCTCGGTCGTCGGCCGGTCCGAGGCGGCGACCCGGCAGCTGGCCAGCCGTGCCCGGCGGCGGGTCCAGGGTGCTCCGGTCGCGCCGGACCCGGACCTCGCCCGCCAGCGCGAAGTCGTCGACGCCTTCCTGGCGGCCGCCCGCGGTGGTGACTTCGACGCGCTCGTCTCGGTCCTCGACTCCGACGTCGTGCTGCGCGCCGACCGCGGCCCGGCGCAGGGCGGCTCGACCGAGGTCCGTGGCGCGGCGGCGGTGGCGAACCAGGCGCTGACCTTCTCCCGGCTCGGCGCCGGCGGCGGCGTGGTGCACCGGGCGCTGGTCAACGGTGCGGCGGGCGTGGTCGCGACGCGCGAAGGCCGGCCGTTCTCGGTGCTGGGCTTCACGGTCGCGGGCGGCCGGATCGTCGAGATCGACATCCTCGCCGACCCGGACCGCCTCAGCCGGCTGGACCTGGCCGTGCTGGACTGACCGCGCCCTGCTCGTCCGTCATCAGGGCGATCTCGCCGGCGTCGTCGAAGTGCAGGTAACGGGTGCGGCCGTCCGCGTAGCGCCGCACCATGCCCGCCACCACGACCACCAGTTCGCCGTCTTCGATGGTGTAGTGGTCGTCCGGGGTCAGGACTTCGTGGATGTGCGCGCCGTTGGTGACCAGGGTGCGGACGCGGCGGCCGGTGTGGTCGTAGCTGTACAACGCGTTGACGCCGTCGTCGCCGTGGACCCCGCGCAGCCGGCCGAACGCGTCCCGGATCTCGCTGCCGGACGGCGTCTCCGCGGCAGGCCCGGGCTCGATGTCGCGCACCAGCCCGTTCGGGCCGGTGAGCACGTGCCGCCCGTCGGCCCAGTGCTCGCTGACGCCGTTCGTGTAGTGCACCGCGGTGCGGCGGCCGCTCAGGTCGTGGTCGACGGCGTCGACGAAGCCGGGCACGCTGACCAGCCTGCCGACCTCGTCGTACTGGTGGTGCACGGTCAGCCGCCCGTCGCCGGCGTCGGGGTAGGCCACCTCCGACACCCGCCCGTCGGCCCGGCGGGTCACGTCGAGCCGGTACTCGACGGCGACGTGCGCCGGGCGCCAGCGCTTCTCCGCCGGCCGGCCGAGCGCGTCGTAGCCGAACTGGGTCACGCCGCATTCGTCGGTGACGCGCACCAGCCGTCCGCAGCTGTGCGGCCCGGCGCCGAGCGGCACCGCGAGCCCGCCGTCGTGGTGGGTGAAGGTGATGATCGGCGTGCCGCGCGGGTCGTCGACCAGCACCGCGACCACCCGGCCGGCCGCGTCGCGGATCCGGAACACCGTGCGCCCGCCCGCGCTCCGCGACTCGACGACGTTCCCGGCCGCGTCCCGGACGTGCACGGCGCCGTCCTCGCCGCGCACCTCCCGCCCGAGCAGGTCGTGAAGGCCACCTTCACGAACTTTAACTTCCTCAAGGTGGCCTTCACGAACTTTAACTTCCTCAAGGTGGCCTTCACGAACGTCGGCGAGCACCGGGCGGCCGAGGGCGTCGTAGCGGAACTCGGTGGGCGGTGGCAGGGGATCGCCGTCCCGGAACGCCCGGCTCGTCCGGCACACCAGGCCGCGCGCGCAGTACTCGTGGTGCTCGTCGACGACGTCGCCGAGCAGTTCCGCGTGCCGCCGCTCCAGCAGCCGCCCGGCGCCGTCGCGCAGTTCCGCCGTCACCAGCACCTCCGCCTCACCGGACACCGCCCGCTGCTCGGTGGTGACGCGGGTGCCGTCGTGGCGGTACCGGACGGTCGGCAGGTCCGCCGAGTCACCCGGCCGCACGACCGTTTCGGGCCGGCCCAGCGGGTCGTGGGTCAGCGTGGTCACCGCGCCCGCCGGATCGGTCACCTCGCAGACCTGTGCCGTGCGGACGTCGTGGCGCGTGATCGTCACGTTCCCCAGCGGGTCCGTGGCCACCTCGGGGAAGCAGCGGTCCGCCGAATACCGGACCTCCCGGGTGTGGCCGAGCGGATCGGTCGTCGTGGTGCGCAGCCCGGCGACGGTGTCCAGCCGCCCGTGGAACGTCGTGATCCACCAGCCTTCTTCGCCGGGACGGCGGTGGTAGCCGTGGTGGCGCAGGTCGGGTGGGTGCGCGCCGTAGACGTCGGCGACGAGCGCGTCGGTGAGCACCAGCTCCTCCCGCGCGGTGCGGTGGCCGTGCGAACCGGCGACGCCGTCGGGCTCTTCGTCGTACCGGAAGATCTTGTCGGACAACACTTTTCCGGTGCCGTCCAGCTCTCGCACCCGGGCCGGGAGCGCGGCGAACCGGTGGTCGGGATCGGCCGCGTACTTCGTCCGGGTCTCGCGCACGACCGGCTCGCGGCCGGGCCGCTCGGTCGTCTCCACCTCCCGGATCGGGTTCCCGGCCGAGTCGAACGCCGTCTCCTTCGTGGTGACCGAAACCGGCGTCTCCCGGCGTTCGAACTCCGTCGTCACCGAGCGGGTCCACTGTGGACGGCGGAGGTGTTCGACGCGGCGGTACGGCCGGTCCGCCGCCGGTGAACCGTCGAGGCCGTAGGTCTCCTCCTTGGCCAGGAGCCCCTCACCGCCGAACCAGCGCACGGTCCGCAGGGTCGGCGCGTACTCGTCGCCGAGGTCGTCCTGGACGACGCGGCCGAAGCCGGGTGGCCGGCTGTCGTGGTACTCGAACTCCGTCACGCCCACGTGGCCGGTGACCGACTCGCGCAGCGAGACCCGCCGGACCACCGGCATCGATTCGACGGTCGCGTACTCGATCGCGGTCCGCAGCCCCATCCCGTTGTCGATTTCGCTCAGCCGTCCGGTGCGGGGCGGGTCTTCGAAGGAGTGGTACGGCACCGCGTCGAGCACGGTCACCCCGCCGCCCGATCGCGCCCGCGCGGCCAGCTGGACCCGCCGCGGCGCCGGGGCTTCCGGGGAGGCGTAGGCCAGGCGCACGACCGGAGCCGCGGTTTCGGCGCCGTGCACGTCGAAGCCGGTGAGCGCCACCGATGTCAGCAGGGACGCGCCGGTGACGTCGTCGGCGTCGTAGCCGAGGGTCCACCGGCGGACGAGCGGCCGCGTCGAGGCGGGCACCCGCAGGTCGATCCGCGCGCACCGCAGCGCCGTCGTGACGAGCGTGCCGCCACGGCCCCGGCGCAGCACGTCCGGCCGCGGCTCGTAGCTGAACTCCACTTCGTACGGGCCGTAGGAGACGCGCGTGAGGTAGGCCTGGCCGCTGTGGTGCGCCCAGTCGAACGTCGCGGTCGCGCCGAACGCGTCCTCGGTCCGGTCGAGGTACCAGGTGGCGGCGTCGCCCGGCCCGAGGAAGTGCCGGAGACCCGATCGGGTGGTGAGCACGAAGCCGTCGCCGCGGCGGACGAGCCGGCCCGCCGCACTGGACGGAGGGTGGCCGTCGGCCGGCCCGACGTGCGGCAGCGGGAGCGTGAACCCGCCGCCGAACGGGCCGTTCGGCACGCCGGTCGCGTAGCGCAGCGCGAGCGCGGGTGCGCTGCCGCCGGGACCGGGCGGTAGGTCGAGTGGCACCGTGAAGCAGCCGCCGCCGGTCGCCGGTTCCGGTGTGAAGACGGCTTCGTGCGTGCTCGTCCCGAGCACAACCATGGTGATCTCCCCGACTGGATCCGTGACTTCCGGAGGCCAAGTGGGTGAGCCGGGGGCGCCAGATACGTCCTCACCCGTTTGCCGCCGTCGTTACGCATTCGTGATCTCAGTGTCGTATCCCAATGGCGGCCCACCGGTCTTTCCCGGGTGCCGTTGGTGATCAGTGACGGGGGCAGAGGCAGCAGGAGGGTGGACCCGATGGTCGTCAGGTTCGAACGGGACGAGACCGCGGAAGCAGCGGTGGAGGACGCGAGCACGCTCAACGAGCTCCCGGCCCCGCCAAGGCAGTTGCTGGACCGGCACGGTGCCCGGGTGCTCGACCCGGCGACGGCCGTCGTCGCGGCCGGGCAGCCGGCCCCGCGCACGACGGTGTACCGGCCGGGCGCGTTCCTCGTCCCGCAGCGGTACCTCCGCGACCAGCAGACGCTGGCCGCGATCAACCGCGTCCTCGCCCGCATCGGCCTGTTCGCCACGGCGGCCGGCCGCGACGGCGACACCAAGGAGGCCGCCCGCGTCCGGCAGCTCGACGACCTGCCCGTCCGCGCCCTGTTGCGCGTCCGCGAAGACGCCGACCCGGTGATCGTCGACTGCTGGAAGGCGCTGCAACTGCTGCGGTCCGCCGCTTCGGGCGAGCGGCCCGAGCTGGACCCGGACGTCGTCCGGGAGATGTCCGTCGAGCACCTGCTGTTCACGACGCCGGTGTTCGGCGGGGTCCCGTGGGAGACCAGCGGCCTCGGCGGCACGCCGTGGGAGACCAGCGGATTCGGCGCGGGCAGCTCGTACGGCCGCACCCACGGCGCCAACCGGATCCCGGTGACGCTGGCCGCGGCCCCGCCCTACCGCAACCGGAAGCCCGCCCACCGGCGGCCGGTGATCGCCGTGCTCGACACCGGTATCGGCCCGCACCCGTGGTTCGGGCTGGCCGACCGCTCCGGCCCGCCGCCGGCCGGCTCGGGGCTCGCCGTCGACCCGGACATCCAGGCCGCGATCCTGCAGGCCCAGCTCGCCTCCGCCACGACCGTGCCCACCCAGCTGCTGACCGACTACTGGGACGCGCCGACGACCGGCCAGCCGCTGATCGGCGACGTCGACACCGACACCGGGCACGGCCTGTTCATCGCCGGGATCGTCCGGCAGGCCTGCCCGGAGGCCGACACCCTCGCGATCCGTGTCGTGCACAGCGACGGCGTCGCGTACGAAGCCGACGTGCTGCTCGCGCTGCACCTGCTCGCCGACCGCGTCCGGAACGCGCAGGCGAACAACCGCCCGCAGGACATGGTGGACGTCGTCTCGATCTCGATGGGCTACTACGTGGAGGACCCGGCGGACGTCGCCTTCACCGGCCAGTTCGGTTCGGTGATCGCGGAGCTGCTCGGCCTCGGCGTGCTCGTCGTCGCCGCCGCGGGCAACGACGCCACCACGCGCCGGTTCTACCCGGCGGCCTTCGCCGACCAGCCGCTCGGCGCCGGCTGCGGCCCGCAGGTGATCAGCGTCGGGGCGCTCAACCCCGACGTCACCACGAGCAAGGCACTGTTCTCCAACGAAGGCCCGTGGGTGCACTGCTGGGCGACCGGCGCCGGCGTCGTCAGCACGTACCCGACCGACGTCCGCGGCACCGCGGCCGCCGACCACGAGGTGCCGGGCTTCGGCCGCAACTCCTTCGACCCCGACGACTACAGCGCCGGCTTCGCGGTCTGGGACGGGACGTCGTTCGCCGCGCCGCTCGCCGCCGCCGAGCTCGGCAAGGCGCTGCTGCAGTCCGGGGATCTGGCCACGGTCGACCGCGAAACCGTCGTCAAACGCGCCTGGACCGCGCTGGGCTCGCTGTGAACGTGGCCAAGACCGACCACGCTCGCGTGGCGACCCTGTTCGACGCCGCGCGGGAGGGCGACCGCGCGGCGCTGGACGAGCTGGTTTCCCTGCTCACGCCGTTGCTCTGGCAGGTGGCGCGTGACCAGGGCCTCGACGTCGACCAGGCGGCCGACGTCGTGCAGACGACGTGGCTGCGGCTGCTGGGGTCGTTCGCGGAAATCCGCTCGCCGGTCGCGCTGACCGGCTGGCTGATCACCGTCACCAAACGGGAGGCCTGGCGCACGGGGGAAAAGCGCCAGGTCGAACGGCCGCTGCCGGAACTTCCGGAACGGCTGACCGAAGCTTCGCCGGCACCCGAGGAGGGGGTGCTGCGTGAGGAGCAGCGCGTGCGGCTGTGGCGCGCGGTGGACAACCTGCCCGAACGCTGCCGCAGCCTGCTGCGGATCGTGGCGTTCGTGCACCGGCCGGACTACGCCGAAGTCGGCGCCCGGCTGGGTATGCCGAGGGGGAGTATCGGCCCGACCAGGGGACGCTGTCTCGCGCGCCTGCGCGAGCAGCTACTCGCCAACGGCGAAGGAGATTGGCTGTGACCACCGTCGAACCACCAGGCGCGAACGAGCCCTTGGACGAGCTCGACTTCCGGCTGCTGGCCGGCGTGCGCGAGCTGTGGGAAGACGCCGACCCGATGCCCGCCACGCTGGTGGACCAGATCCGGTTCGCGATCCGGCTGGAGGACGTCGACCTGGAGGTGATGCGCATCCGCGAGCAGGAGCAGCTCGCGGATGCGCGCAGTGCCGCCGAACAGGGCAGGCTCATCACGTTCGACAGCGAGAGCCTGACGATCATGGTGAACGTGAGCCCGGAGTCCGGGGGAACGATCCGGCTGGACGGCTGGCTCACCCCACCGGCCGAGCACCCGATCGAGGTCCGCACGGCGACCGGCCCGCTCACGACGACGTCGGACGCGGAGGGCCGGTTCGCCGTCAGCGGCGTGCCGCACGGAATGGTCCAGGTGCTGGTGCGCACGGCCGGCCGAGCGAGGACGGTGAGCACGCCGGCCATCGAACTCTGAGCGCGGGCCGGACAGGCTCGGCAAGGTCTTGAATGACTCATTCAGGACCTCGGACGTCCTGAATGAGTCATTCAGTGTCGGTGTCCCTGGCGGGACGTCCGTGCTGGGGTGAAAATCGTGTCTGGTCGCTTGCGTGACGTCGTGTGTCCTTGGCGCTGGGTCGAGGCCGTCATTCAGTCTGACGCTGGGAGCCGCCTGAGAG